>CAWGRQ010000032.1:0-13938 GCA_963824985.1 Terriglobia bacterium | reverse complement strand
AGCGCAAAAATCGATACCACGATCCGCATCGGCCCGCGCATCCGAATCCTCCCGAATTCTGTATCATCCTTTCGGCGGCGGAGGATAGCAACAATAGTGACTTTTTTGCAACCCAATTGCGCAATTCCGTCCTCGGACGCCGGATTCCCCCACGTGCAAAATCCGGACGAGCCGTATGCCTGCCCTGAAAAAGCCGGAGCCGGGATCAATCCGTCCTCTGCCTTCAGCAATCCCGGAAGCCGGGGGAGGAATGAGGGACAGGCCGGGATCGGATTCCCGCCCTCAGTTTTTCTTGATCAGGACGCAGCTGACATCATCCGCCGGCGGGCCAAACTCCCGCAGATCGCGGCTGATTTCCTCAAGGATGAGTCGCACGGATTCGCTCTTGAATTGCCGGATCTTCTCCTCCAGCCTTCCGGGAAAATAATTCTCCCGATCTTTCTCGTGCTCTTTGAGGCCATCGGTGTACAGCACCAGAATATCGCCCGGTCCCATCAGCTTTATTTCATTCACGACGTATTTGTCCTTGTAACCCAGGATCGAGGGTCTGCGGGACAGGTCGGGATCGGTCTTCGAAGGCATCGTGCCGATCGGCGGATAACTGATCATGAGTTCGGGGTCGATATCCATGAAGTGGTCAAACTCGTTCGAAAACACCAGCGGCGGATGATGCCCGGCGGAAATGAAGCGGAACCTTCCGCTGACATTAATCTCGCCGTAGATCATAGTCAGAAACTTGCGGACACTCGACGAGCGGAAGAAACGGTTGTTGATATTCTCAAAAAGCCGCGTCGTGATCATGCCGAAAATATCGAGTTCGTACAGCGCGCCCAGCAAAAATGACTGGTGAAGCATGGCCGCAAGCACCGCATCGGTGATCTGATGACCGGCGACATCGGCGAGCAGGACCCCCGCGGTCTGCTTCATTTCCTCCAGTTTGGCGGCGATCTGAGGCAGGCCCTTTTTCTGCGCCTGCTCGATGCGCGCGTCCAGGTCATACCTATGCTTGAAATCGATGTAAATGATGTGATCGCCGCCGATCGCCCCGGCCAACGGAATGTTGATGCCGAAAACATCAATGCCGGGCAGCCGGGGAATCTCGCCCGGCTCTGGTTTCAGGCGCAGAGCGATCCGCTGGAAGTTCTCGATCTCTTCAGTCAGGCGGAGCAGTTTGTGGAGTGTTTCTTCTGAAGGCTTCTCTTCTTCAGGCATGTTGCGTAACCATTTCCCTTCTCATCGCGGTATGCGTTTGCGCCGGTCCCATTTCGCGTCCCGGCTGTAACCGACTGCCCGTTTTAGCCCCAATACCGTTCACTTAAGCGCGGTTCAAAAATCGGGCGGCGAACTGCACAGATTTCACTGAGACTTATCTCTTTGGATCGACCCTTCTTGGGGGTGCAATCCGTGGCAGGCTTTTTTGTGCTGACACGCAGCGCGTCTGCCTTTAGTGAGCGGTATTGGGGGCTAGCGGCCGGCCGCAGCCTCCCGGCCGGCGTGGAGGGCGCGCAGGTTGATCGCTACGGCCTCTTCCCCCTTGCGCGCAAAATTCGCCCGCACGGCCGTTTCCACCGTCTCCGCACGTATGGGAAGCAGATGGATGGCCGCGCCGACGATCACCATGTTCGCCGCCCGGGCAGAGCCGGCCCGGCGCGCCAGCTTTTCCGCGTCCACGATGATCGTGCGCGGCAGTGCCGCAATCCGGCCAAGCAGGATCTGCAGGTCGGGATAGTCGGGAATATTGCGCACCGGATTCGCGGAGGTTATCAACGTCCCCGCCGGTGAAAGATAGGAGAGGTACCGCAGGCTCTCCAACGGCTCCATACTCAGAATCATCGAGCCGGTGCCGGACGGAATCAGGTCGCTGGCAATCTCATGATCGGCGAGGCGCAAGGTCGCCATGACCGCCCCGCCGCGCTGAGCCATGCCGTGTACTTCGGCCTGCTTCACATGCAGCCGTTCCTCCATGGCAGCAGAGGCGATTGCAGCCGCCAGAGACAGCACTCCCTGCCCGCCCACGCCGGCAAGCAAAATGTCGCACTTCACGCCACACCCCCTCTTTTGGTTTCCTTGACCGCCTCCAGGCATTCGCGCCGGGCAATGATAACCGAGGGGCCGCGATGCTCGATCTCTCTTTTGAGCAGTTCGGCATTCTCCGCCTCATATTTCGGGTGCGCCTCCACCACGTGGAAGTGTTCGGGGTCAATACCGATTCCCAGGACGACCTGCTCGAGCCGAGGCTGCGACAGGATCGTCGGCTGGGCGCCGGTCATGGCTACAGTGGCATTATCGGCAATGATCACGGTCACGTTGGCATTCGCCGCCACCACATCCATAAGCGGAGGCACCCCGGAATGAAGGAAGGTGCTGTCGCCGATTACGGCAACAACCGGGTGAAGGCCGGCCTCCGCGACCCCTTTGGCCATCCCTATGGAGGCCCCCATGCAGACGCAGGTTTCAACCGCCGAATAGGGCGGCAAGGCACCAAGCGTATAGCAGCCGATGTCCGAGGTTACCACCGATTCCCGGTAACCCGAGAGCGCGACCCGGAGCACCTTCAGCGTGTCGCCGTGCGGACATCCGGCGCAGAATTGGGGCGGCCGGCCGGCAAGCGACAGTTCCGGAATTGTCAGACCACGTCCCACCTTCAGGCCAAGCGCCCGGCGAACGATATCAGGATTGAGTTCCCCTTCGGCGGGAACATGCCCCGATTCCTTCCCCTGGATCTCGATAGCTGGCGGCAGCAGACCGCGCAGCAGCCGCTCGAGATAAGGGTAACCTTCTTCAAAGATCACCAGGCGTTTCACATGGACTGCCAGCCGGCGAACCTTGTCCACCGGGATCGGGTAAGCGCCCACGTGCAGGTGCGACGGTTCCCAGCCGAGTGCTTCGAGGTTTTCGAAATAATAATTGCGCGCAATCCCGGTTGTGATTATGCCGATCGCGGATTGTTCCTCGTTCAGACACAGCGTGTTGTGTGGCGAAGCCTCCGTGTACGCAAGCATCCCAGACTGGCGCTTCAGAAGCTCATGCCAGCGGCGGCGGGCGACGTGGGGCATCAGTATCCACGATGCTGCACCGTCGCGGATCTTGTCCGGCGGGTTCTCCGGCCGTGGTTCCCCCACGCGCACGACGGTCCGGCTGTGCGCCAGCCGGGTAACCAGGCGGATCATCACCGGGAGTTCGAACCGCTCGGAAAGTTCGAATGCCTCCCGAGTCATTTCGTAGGCTTCCTGCTGGTTGGCCGGTTCCAGGCACGGCACCCGGGCAAAGTCGGCATAAAAGCGGCTGTCCTGTTCGTTCTGCGAACTGTGCATCCCGGGGTCGTCGGCGACGGCGACCACCAGGCCTCCGTGGATGGCCACCAGCGCGGAATTGACGAACGGATCCGCCGCCACGTTGAGCCCGACGTGCTTCATCGACACCATGGTTCTGCGGCCGGCAAAGGACACCCCCAAGGCACTCTCGTAGGCGGTCTTTTCGTTGGCGCACCAGGCGGCGTGCGGACTTCCGTTCTTCATCCGATACCGGATCAGGAATTCCAGGATCTCGGTGGCCGGCGTCCCGGGGTAGGCGTAGGCGGCCGTCAACCCGGCATGAATGGCCCCCATCGCCACGGCCTCGTCCCCCAACAGAACCATCTCAGACATGATAACCTCTCACCCGGGCCTAAGGACAGGTTGAGCCCCGGACCCGGCTATATGATTGCATATGATGCGTCTCGACAGGTCGAAACCCGCAGGCGCCATCAATTTATAGGTTATTTCGCATTACCGGCGCAAGCGAAACGGACAGCCTCGCGACCTGCACCATGCATGGAACTCCATGCCGGCGGACAACACGATTTTTGCCCAAACTTTGGCGCTCGGATCGACGCACCACTCCAGTCCCGGTGATGTCGAGGCAATCCGTGGCCTTATTTTCTTAAATCGTGCTTAGGGGTGCGGCCTGCCGATTCCCAACTTCCCTCGATGGGCATTGTGTGCTTCAATGCACCCATGGAATTGCACGGATCCGATCTGCTCAGGCACGTTTCGCGTTCTTTCTTCCTCACGCTGCGCGTCCTGCCGGGAGCGATACGGCCCCAGATCAGCGTTGCTTACCTCCTGGCGCGCGCCACGGACACGATCGCCGACACGCGCCTGATCTCCCTGGAGCTGCGGCGCCAGGCCCTGCGCGAGATGCGCCGCGCCATCTGCGACACGGCCGAAACCGGCCGGGCAGAGCCGCCCGATTTCGGCGAACTGGCCGCGGCACAGGAATCAACTCCGGGGCGCGGTTCACCGGCGGAACGGACACTGCTGAAACATATCGCAGTCCTGTTCGAGCAACTGGGCGCACTCGGACCCGCGGACCGGCAGCGCATTCGCGACCTGCTCGAGACCATCACCCGCGGCCAGGAAACCGATCTGGACCGTTTCGGCTCGGCCTGCGCGGAAGGCATCGCCGCCCTGGATGCCGACCACGAGCTGGAGGAATACACCTATTGCGTCGCCGGCTGTGTCGGCGAATTCTGGACAAGGATGTGCCGCGCCCACCTGTTCCCAAAGGTGGAACTCGATGACATGCCCCTTCTGGCCGACGGCATCCGTTTCGGCAAGGGACTCCAGCTGGTTAACATCCTGCGCGATCTGCCGGGAGACCTGCGCCAGGGGCGCTGTTACCTGCCACGCACCCGACTGCTGGAGATCGGCCTGGAACCACCGGAGCTGTTGAGCGCCTCAACCATGGGCCGCTTCCGTCCGCTATACTCATCCTATCTCAAACAGGCGGAAGACCTCCTCGGAGCGGGCTGGGCCTATACCAACGCCTTACCCCACAACGAGATGCGCGTGCGCCTGGCCTGTGCCTGGCCAATCCTGATCGGGATGAGAACCCTGGCGCGTCTGCGCGCCGGCAATGTCCTCGACGAGCGGCACCGGATCAAGATCAGCCGCGGCGAAGTCCGTGCCTTGGTGCTGCGCTCCGTCCTCTGCTATCCCAATGCGCGCGCCTGGAACCGTCTCCCCTCCCAGGCCGCTGAAAGCCCGCGCTCCTGGCCGCTCTAGCCAGGGCGACGGGAATGCGGGAGCGCCTGCGGGGCAAGACGGGATAAAATCCGGTCGTTGGTACTGAACTTCGCTTCCCGGGTTTTCGTATCCTGGACTATCAAAGCTGATCAGGCATAATGGCGCGTAATCGACTTGCCTATCCTACAGGAGCCGTAATGGATCACTTGGTTCAGGACCTTCGCTTTGGCGTCCGGCAGCTCTGGAAGAGCCCCGGCTTTACCGTGGCTGCGGTTCTGTGCATCGCCCTCGGCATCGGCGCGAACGCCGCGACCTTCAGCTTCGCCAATGCCTTCCTGTGGCGGAAAACGATGGCCAGCGAGCCCGACCGCCTGGTCCGGCTGTATGCAAACTGGTCGAACGGCCTGAAATACGGATCTTTTTCCTACCCTGATTACGTGGATGTGCGCGACCGGAACGACGTGTTCACCGGCCTGGCGGCAAGCAGAATCATGCCTTGCCACCTGAGCGCAGGCGATCGGAACGAGCGGGTGTGGGGCGCGGTAGTCTCCGGGAATTACTTTTCGGTGCTGGGACTGAAGCCGGCCGGAGGCCGTTTCTTCGAGCCCGAGGAGGATCGTACCGAGGGGACCCATCCGGTAGCCGTATTGAGCAATGGCTTCTGGCAGCGCCGTTTCGGCAGCGATCCCGGCATCATAGGCAGGACGCTGCTGCTGAACCGGGTCCAGTTCACGATCGTCGGGATCGCCCCCGAAGGCTTTGAGGGGATGGAGGCGGGCCTCGCGATGGATCTGTGGATCCCCATCATGATGACGCCCCGGATGGGTGATGAGAGAGGCACGCTGGACGCACGCGGCAATCACTTTATCACATCCACCCTGGGCAGGCTGAAGCCCGGGGTATCGATTGCGCAGGCGCGCACTTCGGTGAATGCGCTCATGGCCCATCTGGCCGAAGAATACCCCTCCAGCAACAAGGGCAAGAGCGTCATGATGGCCTCTGAAGCCGAGACCAGCCTGAACCCGATGGTGCGCGGCGGTTTCGTCATGTTCCTGCAACTCATGTTCGGTGTCATGGGATTCATCCTGTTGCTCGCCTGCGCCAATGTCGCCGGCCTCCTGCTGGCACGATCCTCGGCACGCCGCAAGGAGATCGGACTCCGAATGGCCCTGGGAGCCAACCGCGGGCGCCTGATGCGCCAGCTGCTCGCCGAGAGCCTGCTGCTTTCCCTGTTGGCCGGCGCGGCCGGCCTGCTGCTCAACGTATGGCTGACCGGATTAATCCAGTCGTTCCGCCCGCCGAGCGAGCTTCCCTTGCACATCGAGGTGTCCCTGAACTGGCCGGTGCTGGCCTTCACGTTCGCCGTCACCGTCGTTACCGGAGTGCTGTTTGGTCTCACTCCAGCCCTGGCCGCGACGCGCACCGACCTGGTTTCGGTTCTCAAGGAGAGCAGCCCGGTGCAGCTCGCCGGCGCCTCACGATTGCGCCGGACTCTGGTGGTCGCCCAGGTGGCGCTTTCGCTGGCGCTCCTGATTGGCGCCGTCCTGGTCGTGCGCAGTCTTCAAAACGCGCGCCACCTCGATCCCGGATTTGACCCGGACAACCAGGTGGTGGCCTCGCTGGAACTCGGCATGCAGCAGTACGACGAGGCCAGGGGTCGACAGTTCATGCGCGCGCTGCGGGAGCGGCTGGGGAGCGTACCCGGCGTACAGGCCGTCGGCTTTTCCAGCCAGATCCCCCTCAATCTGTCCAGCAGCCAGATCGGCGTCCAGCCGGAAGGCTATACGCCGCCGGCCGGTTCGATCAATCCATACATCGATTACTGCACGGTGGACAGCGGCTATTTCGACGCCATGGGAGTCAGGATCCTGCGCGGCCGTGGATTCCGCGAAAGCGACAACGTCTCGGCGCCCCCCGTGATGATCGTCAACGAGACCTTCGCCCAGCGCTTCTGGCCCGGCCAGGATCCGATCGGGAAGCATGTGCGCAGGGGAAAGCTCGACTGCCTGGTGATCGGCGTCGCCCGCAATGGTAAATACTTCAGCCTGGGGGAAGAACCGAAGTCCTTCCTGTATCTCCCGCTGGAACAGATCTACCGCGCGAGCTTTCACCTGCACATGCGTACCGCTGTGGACCCCGGTGGTTTCCTCGAGACCGTGCGCCGGGAGGTGCGCAGCCTCGACGACAAGCTTCCGGTGTCCGATCTGCAGACCATGAATGGGGCCATGGGATTTGCGCTGCTGCCGGCGCGCCTGGCGGCCGGGGTGGTATCCGCGTTCGCGCTGCTTGCGCTGTTCCTTGCCGCTGTCGGCCTGTACGGCGTGATCGCTTACTCGGTCAGCCAGAGTTCCCGCGACATCGGCATCCGCATGGCCCTGGGAGCCCGGGCCACGGATGTGCTCCGGCTGGTCATCCGCGGCGGCATGACATTGACCGCGTTGGGCCTGGCGATCGGCCTGGGAATCGGGATCGTCCTGGCACAACTCATGAAAGGGCTGCTGTACGGGGTCAGCCCGGCCGATCCGATTTCGTACGCCGCCGCCGTGGGCATCCTGGCAACTGTCGCGCTCCTGGCCGTGTATGTGCCGGCGCGGCGCGCGACCACGGTTGACCCGATGACCGCGCTGCGCGACTATTGAAGCCTGTCGGAACCATCCCGGAGGCAGGGACCATCGAAACGACTCCGAACAGTCCCGGGCCCGAGGGCGTACCCGGCAGCGCATGAAAATAGCAATTGTCGCGCGCAGCGCCTTGGACTGCGGCGGCACGCCGACGCTTTTGCCATCACGTATGTTGAAGGCGGCGCCGTGGCGCCGCACTCCAAAGCGCCTCCGGCGCGGGGTCCCGGGAATGTCATTTTCGAAACAGGAGGCTGCTATGGAATACCGTCTGCTTGGCCGCACCGGCGTGCGGATCGGCCCTCTTGGCCTGGGCACATGGAATTTCGGTGAACCCACGCCGGCTGCGGAAGCTTCGCGCATCATCCACCGGGCGCTCGACAGCGGCATAAACCTCATCGACACCGCCGACGAATATGTCGGCGGTGAGAGCGAACGCATCGTCGGCAGCGCCCTCGCCGGGGGACGCCGGCAGAAGGTCATCCTCGCCACCAAGGTTCATTTTCCCCTCTCGCAGGACCCGAATGACCAGGGCAACTCCCGGCGGCACATTCTCAGCGCCGTCGAAGGTTCGCTCCGGCGCCTGCAGACCGATTGGATCGACCTGTACCAGATTCACCGGCCGGTATTGGAAGTTCCCCAGGATGAGACGCTGCGCGCGCTCGACGACCTGGTGCGGAGCGGGAAGGTGCGTTACATCGGCTGTTCGACGTTCCCGGCCTGGATGGTGATGGAAGCCCTGGCGATCAGCGAACGCTACCGCCTGGCGCGATACGTCACGGAACAGCCCCCGTACAATCTTCTGGACCGCCGCATCGAAAACGAGCTTGTGCCCCTCGCGTTGCGCTACGACCTCGCTCTTCTGCCGTGGTCACCGTTGGCGACCGGGGTGCTTGCCGGCCGATACGAGCGCACCGACCGGGTCCCCGACGACTCGCGCGCCGCGCGCCTGGGCGCCTGGCTGGCAGAGCGGGTAACCGACCGCGGCATCGCGGCTGCCGGCCAGGTGGCAACGCTCGCACGCCGCCATGGCCTGACGCCATCCCAGCTGGCGCTACTATGGGTGAAGGACCAGCCCGCGGTGGTGGCGCCAATCATCGGCCCACGCACCGAGGACCACCTCAACGATGCCCTTCCCGTTATGGGTATGAAGCTTACGCATGAACAGGCTGTGGCCCTGGATGACATTGTCCCGCCCGGCAGCGCCGTAGCCGACTTTCACAACACCAGCGGCTGGAGTCTCATGAAACTCCCGGCACGGTAATTCCCTGACAGGGGCGCCATTCACCAATTTCATCAGTGGACGGCGATCGTGGAGGCCATGATCGCGGGCATGATGCAGGCCACCATGACGGCCGCCTGCATGGCCTGGATGGCCTCGTTGGTGGCCTTACCGGTCAGCTCCCCCGATCGCGAAGTTGTACATCGTCCCCGAAGAGATGGTCCCTTCTTTGTCCCGCAGGGCCAGGAGCATGATTCCCTCATGCAGATAAAGCGAAATGTCCTTTTTCATCGATACGGCCTCCGGTTATGATCCTTATGCTCTTGTTTGGCTGTTTATTCTACTTTTTCTTTCCCTGAACGGATAGATCCCGCTTTTGGCGATTGGAGGCCACGGGCTGATTTGTTATACTTTTATTCATAAAAGTATAACTTTCGAGGAGTCACAGAATGACGGTTACCGTTTCTGAAAAGGGCTGGGTCGTTATTCCAGCCGAACTGCGTCGTAAGCATAACCTCCGACCCGGAGACGAAGTGCAGGTTGTGGATTATGGCGGAGTACTGGCCTTGGTACCGACGATGCGCGATCCGGTCCGGCAGGCCGCCGGGATGATCAAGGGGCGAACCTCACTCCGCCGCGCTCTGCTGGCAGAGCACCGTGCTGAGCGGCAAAGAGAGAAAGCCCGTGGCCGCTAGACCTTCTGCATATGTGCTGGACAGCTTTGCCGTATTGGCTTACCTGGAGGGGGAGACGGGCGGACAACCGGTAAAGGAACTGATGCATAGAGCGCAATCCGGGTTATGCTCGCTCTATCTCTCGCTCATCAATCTCGGCGAAGTCCTGTATATAACAGAGCGCGAGCAGAGCCTGGTCCAGGCGCAGCGCGTATTGGCAGCCATCGACCAGTTGCCGTTGCAGATCGTGCCGGTCTCACGCGCTGCCGTGCTGGAGGCAGCCCACATCAAGGCGCGTTACCCGATTTCCTATGCCGACGCCTTCGCGGTGGTCACCGCACAAGATCACCGCTGCGTGCTCCTCACCGGCGATCCCGAGTTCCAATCCGTGGCCACCGATGGTCTCGTCTCCGTGGAGTGGCTGCCCCGGCGATGATGCCGTCGGGTCCGAATTCGTGACAGTCTCTTTTCCTTAATTCACGCGGCCTTTGTTCTGATCCCGAAACTAAACGTATGCCCTCATTTCTCAAGCTTCAGTAATACGCTCGTGTTTGCCGCCAAGGCCAGCTCGAATTCAGTCACATTGCGCGCAATCGTCCGCCCGTCGATCAGGTCGATGACCGTTGCCCGCTGCGGCAGCCGCACCGTCCGTTTTCCTCCCTTGGGAGCATACAGGCAGAGGAAATTCCGATTCGCGGTCACAACATCGTCGGCGTCGCTATAGACGTGGACACCCGCTTCCCTCGCAATCCCGCGCAGAAGCGACGACGGCAGGATCGGCGCGCCCGAAAAGATCGACCGCCAACCGCTCACCTGCTTGACCACCAATCCCGGTTTGTTGAGGCCCGCGCCCAACGTCCCGAGTATCGTCGCCTGCGGATCCTGCGCATAAAAGCGGGGGCTGACCCGGAATCCCGGCAGATCGCGGTTCAGGCCCGGGTCGCGCGGGTCCTTCAGGTAGATCTGATGGTCGTAGTAGCGAATAATCTCCTTCACGCGCTCATCTGTTCCGTACGCCAGCCCCGCGCGCAGTCCCCGCGTAATCGGATGACTGCGGTTCGTGACGTCGACATGCAGCTCTCCTGCGCTGTTGTCCTCGGCCAATCGGATCCCGGTCAGAGCCGACATGTTGGCAACGTCGCACCGGGTGTCGATGTACCCCGTGGCGTAAACCCAGACTGCCGTCGCCTTATTACGCTGCAGCCGCGCGTGAATCGCCGCCCGTTGCTGCGGAGAGACTTTGACGGTATTCAGAAAAATATACAGCTTGAAGTCCGGCAACTTCGGGTTGTCCATGTCGCTCAACAGGTGCGGCTCCCAGGGCATTCCCATGAATCCCAGTTCCCACTGCTTCTGGGCCGTCAAGCCACGCGTTGAAAATCGGCTCCCCGTCCCCGCAATAAGTGAACGACGGCTCGTCCAGGATCACCGCGACCTCGGCGGTCGAGCTCGCTTATCCGCCTTGAGATTCTCCACGTCAATCCGCTTGAGCTGCGCCATCAGGGCGGTAACCTGTTTGTCTTCAAAGGTGCCGCCGAACAGGTCGGTCCACCACATCCCGACCCCTTTGGTAAATGCGTATCCGAAATCCCGGACTAGCAGTCCCTTGGTTTCCTCCCAGGTTTCCGGGTTGCGGAGTGAGTTTCCCCAGCGCCACTGCCGCCTGGTCAGGTGCGTCTCCGTGTCCGTCTCGCTCCAGTAGAGTTTGCCGTGCAGATTCGCGGCCTCCGGCAGGCTCTGCGCATTGTGCGGCCCGCCCACATATTTGTTGTCATACGTATATGGGCTGCAGATGAAATCGATATCCTCCGATGACAGGATCCGCGTCAGCGCGAGCTGCCCGGCCTTATTCGAACTCAGGTTGGGGAAATTCAGCCAGATCGCCCCGTAGAAGCTGCCCTACGATCTTCCTGTCGCTCGGTGATCTCCTTGATCCACCGCGCGTTTTCCAGGAGCATGTCGGCGACCGAGTCGTTGAAATACATCAGGAAGTCGGGCACCTGGCTGCTTTGCGCCGGATCGAAGAAGATTCCCTTCGTCGTGGAGTACCGCGCTGACTTCCCCCGGGGCTTCGGCGGTGTCGAATGTGACGTTGGCTCCGCCCCACGCCTTGCGCAGGGCCGTCACGTCGTTGCCGTATTTCCTGCGCAGCCATGTTCTGAATGCCTTGATCGAGGCCGGGCTGTAATCTTCCACACCGAACCTGGTCGGGTGCGGCGCGTCACCCCGCGTTTCCCAGAATGAATTAAACGGTAGCCACTCCCCGCCGAACCCGTTGCCCACCTGGTAGCCGACGATTCTGTCGCCGTATTTCTCTTCCAGGTGCGAGATGAAAGCGATCATGAGCTTGTGCGAAAGCTCGCGATACTTCTCCGACGCGAACGAGGGATGCGTGCCGCGCCCGAACATCCCCGCCGGGCTGCCGTCGTCGCGCCTCGTGATCTCATCCGGATACAGCTCGCCGAACCAATCCCCCGGCGTCAGCAGGATGCGCGGCAGAAAGAGCGCGTTCGGGTCGATGGACTTGTACTCGTCCAGCTTCTGGTCCGCTGCGGCAAAGTCCCACTGGTCAGGTCGCCGTCCACGGGAAACGCACATAAAAATTGAAAATTTCGATCCCGCCGGCGCGAAAAGTATTGAAATCCTGCGGCCCCTGCCGGTACGGCGCCGCCAGGATCATGCTTTTCTGCTCGCCGTTCACGAACAGCGCAGGCTTTCCCTCCACCATCCGTACTTCGCTCGTCAATGGCGCGCGGCGTGCGGACGCCGCCAGCATCACCAACGCACCCAACATGACAACAATCTTCTTCATGATTCCCCCTCGAGGTTTCCTTCCATGAGCGAACCGGGATCGCACAGTCTACATTTATAAACCAAAAAAAACCTGGACACCCATTAATCATCATTCTTCGTCAAAAAAGCCTGGACACCCATCAATCATCATTCTTCGTCATTATGCCCAATCCATCTCTGAGCCTATATTGGGGGGAGTGGCGATTTTGGAATTAGGGAAGGAATGTGACCATCGGGTGAAACAATTCGGCAGGGATCAGGGCAATAGGGCGGTCGCCGGCATGGATAAAACCAAATGATGCCGGAAGCGGGCGATGCGGTTAGAAGATATCACTAGATTTGTAGAGGATTGGCCGTTGGGCGCGTAAGGGATCAGGCCAATTGCGGCGGTGATGATGCGAAGGCGGCGCGAGCCGTGGCCACGCCCTTGAGCCACCGCTTGCCGAGCTGATCTGCAAAATTGCGCAGACTGGAAAGCAACCCGGCGGCGAGATGGAATCTGGATCCGAACCGGGAGACGGTATCAAGCCATGCTTCCGGATTGGCGCCAATCCGTAGCAGGATCGGCGCCAGATCGGCATCGATGGCTCCCCGTTTATCCGCTCCGCATCATGCGTCCCGACTTGTCCACCAGATCGAAATATTCGGCCGCAGTCATCTGCAGGATCCCCCTCCGGTCGGAATCTGATTGAATGGGACATAACCAACCGGCGGAAAGGGCTGCAGCATCAAAGGAATTCCTCATTCCAGAAATGCGTTCGGGAATAGCGTTCGAAATCTCGCCGTCATTTTCCGGCATTACGATGTCCCTGCCGAAAGAGCCAGACTGCATGTCTTGGGCCGCCTCCCCGGGAGCAGAGGCTGTCGTCATCGTCTCTTTCTGCCAGGCACGGATCCGTTCCTGGATGCTGGTGAAGTCGCTTTCTTCCGGAGTTTCTGCCAGTCCGGCCCGGATCGGATTCAGGTCTACATACACCATGCATGCGGCAATGGCCGCTTCATCGAGCAGCGCCTGGCATTTGAACCGTGATTCCCAGAACCGGCCCTTAACCCTATCCTCTTTGTTTGCAGCACGTGCGATGAATTCGTTGAGCCGGCCCATGAACCAGCTCAGGCTGCAAAGCCGTCGGCGCAGCTCGGCGATACGTTCCGGACAATCCGCCAGGGCGCAGATGTCTTTCTCAACAGGTGGAATTGGGATGCCTTCCAGGTTGCGATGCCGCGGGAAGAGTGTCAGCCAGCGGGTCGCCACCTCCCGATCCGACCAACTGGCGACGATGTCGGGGCGCGTACGCAGAATGTTGTGATAGTGATTTTCCATGACAGCATAGGCGCAGACTTCGATGGCGAAGATGGCCGCAAGAAACCGCAACCTATCTACCAGCCATGCCTTGCGGTGGGAGAAGTCCCGGCCTGTGATGGGGTCGAATCCATACAGAAATGCCCGGCGGACGCACCGGCTGAAGCAGTGATACACCCCTTCTTGTCCCTCGCGGACGTATTTGCTGCGCGGCAGACCCATGGTTCACCTCTCTTGACATTACTAACTGGTGACTCATGGAAAGTGCCAAGAAAAAAATCACAAAAAATGGGTGTCCACGTTTTTCCACGTTCTCGGAAACCCA
>CAWGRQ010000031.1:0-325724 GCA_963824985.1 Terriglobia bacterium | reverse complement strand
ATTCGGTCATGTTTCACATGTACAGCAGACCCATTGGACGAAAGACCAGAATGAGTACCAGCAGCACATACGGCATGATCGGCGCGATCTGGGCGGCCGGTCGCCGATGTGCCGATAGCCAGGTTTGCGCATAGTCCGGACTAAGCGGGCCGAATGCGCCCGGCCGCCAGCAGATCATCGAGACCGCGAAGGTCTGAACGAGGCCGATCAGCAGCGACGCAACGAAGGCGCCCGGTAGCGAACCGAGGCCTCCAACGACCACGACGACGAACAGGATTGGTCCAAGCAGCGCCGCCATGTTCGCCTGCATCGTCCCAGGGCGGGGCCTGCGGTAAGCACGGCGACGGCGGCGAGCGCCGTACCGACGCCGAACACCAGCATGAAGATGCGCCCGACATTGTGGCCGAGATGCCCGACCATCTGCGGATGGGTGAGGGCTACCTGGAGGACGGAGCATCAAGCCGACGCGCGACTTTCTTGAGGACCACGAGCAGGCCAACGAAGATCGCGATCGAAACCAGCAGCATGAACATCTTGTAGGCCGGATCATGGCGCCTTCAAGATCTGAAGGCTGGAAAATCCAGCGACGCCGGAATGCGGAAATCGACCGGGCTCTTGCCCCAGACTATCTGAACGATCTCTTCGATCACAAAGGCTAATCCGAACGTCAACCAGGAACTGCGCGACATGACCGTTACGGTGAACCTGTCGCAGGCCAGGGAATGGCGCCGACTGCCCGCACCGAGCACCCTGCCAGCAACGGAGCAATGAAGAGCGCGGGCCAGAAACCCACCCATCGGCTGATCTGGACGCCGAAGAAACCCGCAGCATGTAGAAGCTCATGTGCCATCCGCGGAGACATTGAGAACGCCGAGCATGCTGAAGATGACGGTCAGGCCGCTTGCCATCAAAACCAGCGGCGTTCCGTACAGAACGCCGTTCAGCGTGGATATGACGATAAGACCGAGAGCACGACACTCCACCTCCGAGAGATGAGCCGACCTCGCTCCGGCGAATGCCGGAGCGCAGGAAGTTCGCGCGGTGACGCCCGGTTGATTTCGGCGTCCATTTGCAGGTGGTGGGGAGCATGGTCTGCGCCGGCTCGATCTTCGCAGCTTGCCGCCAGCCCCAACCGGTCTTTTCCTCGTCGAACTCCTTCTGGTGCGATCGCCAAACAAGGCGATCTGCATGGGCTGGAAGAACTGGTGATCGTCCTTCCGCATCATGCCCTTGCCACCGTCATCGACGTCGGAGTTCGGCCGCTGCCTTTTCGAGCACTGCCACGACCTTGACCGGATCTAGCGTCTTGGCCTTTTTGTCCGCCGCGGCCGCAAACATCCGCATCTGGTCACGGCGCGTGGATAGAAAAGGCTGAAGTCATACTTCGCGCGCAGCGCCTTCTCGAAAGCGTCCGCCGACGGAATGCCGAGAAGTCGAATCCCTTCAGGCGATCTGGAACACTTCTTGATGATTGAGGTTCGCCTGCTTGATCGCGGTGGGGCCGCCGGTGCCGCCCGCATAGTAGGTGTACCAGTTCACCTTCGTCGTCGGCACTGGCTCTGGAGCAACGCAAATCGTTGCCCCAATTGCCGGTGATGACGCTGTCAGCGCCGGACGCCTTGATCTTCGCAACGTACGGTGCGAAGTCGGTGATCTTCAGCAACGGATGCAGTTCGTCGCCGACGATCTGAATGTCCGGTCGCTTCGCCTTCAGCATGGATTTTGCGGCTGAGCGGACCAACTACACGAACGAATAATCCTGGTTGATCAGATATAGCTTCTTGATATTCGCGGCGCTCTTCATGTAGTTCGTGAGCGCTTCCATCTTGATGTCGGAATTTGCATCCCAACGGAAATGCCAGAAGCTGCGCTTTCATCGAGTAGACCCGATCCACCGCAGCGTCAAATTGAAATAGAGGATTTCCTTGCCGGGATTGCGTTCGTTGTACTTTGTCACGAAATCCGTCAGCGCACCGGCAACTGAAGATCCGTTGCCTTGGGTGATGTAGCGCACCCCGCTGTCGATTGCCTTCTGCGCCTAAATCAAGCTTTCCTGAGGATTGGTCTTGTTGTCGAATGGAACGATCTCGACCTTCTTGCCAGAGAATGCCGCCCTTGGCATTCAACTTCCTCGGCCAGAACTGGAAGGTCTTAAGGCGGCCTTTCGCCGATGCTGGCACCGCCGCCCGAGAGCGGATCGATGTAGCCGATTTTGACCGTTTCTTGCGCAAGGGCTGTGCCGCCGAGCACCGGCAGCAAGGCAGCAGCTATCATACACTGACGCATGGCGCTCCTCCCTCTCTGGTCGCTCTTTCCGAAGGCTCATCAGAATCGCCAACCGCAAAAAACAAGCGGAAGACGAGTGCCTCCTGCTTTGTAGTCTTATGTGCAATAACTCTGGAGGCCGCAAGGGAATAAATTGAACCTGCGTTTGAAGTGCAGAGCCGGTCGCTAACGTTGGGATCCCAGGAAGCTGGCGGCGAGAGCGGCGGGCTGTCGAGAGGGCGGTCCTAGATGCGCCGGTGACCCGTTAGGCGAGGCCGTCGCATCAGCCGCCAGCAGTGTCCTCCGTTCTTTCGTGCCGGCCGATGCAAGCAGAGAGCTATGAAAAACCTTGGGAGAGTTCGCTGCAGCGCCAGGCCGAATAGAGGTCCCGGAACTCGATGATTTGGGTTATAGAGATCACAGACGCATATCAAGATAGAATGTGGTTATGACAGCATTGCTTGCTGATCGTGGAGGTTCGTGTGGACAGGTCCCCATCGCCCAACGAACCAACTCGGTGTTACCGAAAACCTGATGCACGCGGGTCAGCAATCGATCAAGCGATTCGGCGATGCGCTTGCGGCCACCATGCCGAGTGCGCCGCAATAATGCGGCACCAACGGGCTGAGTCTTCTCACCATTTGCGTTCGCGATGGATATGCAGCGCGGCTACGCATCGCGATTCTGGCGGTTCTGGAACGCGGCCTTCATCGCGGCAATCACCGGCGGGAAGCGCGCGGTGGTTCAGCCGGCACGCGGCGATAGGCGCTTCGAGGATGACACCTGGCAAGAGACGCCCTTCTACGACCTGCTCGAACAATCGTACTCCAGGGGCCTCGACACAACACCACGAACTGGTTGATCACGCGCATGTTGATGACAGAACAAAGCTGCAGCTTCGATTTCACGCGCGTCGATTAGTTGACGCGATGACCCCCTCAAATTTCCCTGCCACCAATCCGAAAGTCATAGCAGACATCATCGTTCCAGAACGCCTAATACGCGAACGGCGGGGCATATAGCCGGCCAGGCCCCTAGCGCCACATGCGCCGCATATACGCCTGAATATCAATTGAGGCGCCTGACCGGTATGGGAAGACCGAGTGGCCGTCACGACCGGCCATGCGGTCCTTTCAAAGTTAACGATCGCCCGTGAGTGATCGACCATGCACGAACGCATCCGGAGTCGGCGATGGCATCGACGCTTGCCCCATGGACAAAAAAACGCTGCGGCACCAGCAAGTGCAGATCGTCTTTTGCCCGCGTCATTGCCACGTAGAGCAGCCGACGTTCTTCCTCGAGCTCGGCACTTGTGCCGGCACCGAGGTCCGACGGCATACACCCATGATGTAGTTGTCCGGGCGGGCTCGGCTGGCGCCCTTCAAATTCGGCACGCAGCCGCAGCACGGTGTCGAGACCCGCAACGTCGAGGGCGGCATCCCGTGCAAGGCCACTCCCTGGATCAGCCGCGATCGTATAGAGTTCCGCGGCGATATCCTCCGGCGATTCAGGCGTGCGGCGAACAGCGCACGGCTGTGGCCTTGTTCGCCGGATCGAGCGACCAGCGCAGGCCCTCGATTGAAGCCTGCAGATAGGCAACGAGCGTTTCGACATTTGCAGCGGCCCATGAGCGCAGCACGTAGGGCACGGTGCCGAGATAAGGACCGATGGTATCGACCACGGCGCCCATGTCCTTCAGCCCGGCGCGCCGCGCATGAATCGCAAACGGCGGATTGAGGATCGCCGCCGCCATGGCCGGATTGTCGCGCATCGCCGCAAAGCGGCGGAATGGCGCACCGGCCTCGTGCACCGCATAGTCGCCAGGCTCGAGGCCATGCCGCCGGAGGATCTCATATAGTACGAACGACCAGCCGGTATTGGCGACGTCGGCGACCAGCGTACGGCCGCGCAGATCGGCGAGGCGCTCGACGCCGGGCTGCACGAACAGATGATTGAAACCATTGTCGCCGCCGGCGACGATAATCGCATCCACGGCCGCCAGAAGTTCTTCGACCGAAATCCGGTAACGAGCGGCCAGCATGGAAAGCGTGTCTCCTGGACGAACCTTGTACCGCCCGTTGAAGTCCGGGTCGGCCTTAAGATCGGCAGGCGAAAGCGAGGCCAGCTTATCCGCGAAATCCGCGCCTCTCCCCTGAGGCACATTCAGCTCGAATTCGGGATAGTTGGGCGGGGTATAGGAGGATTTTAGAGCCGGGTTGAGTCTCTTCAGTTCATCGAGCGGCATTTCGAGGGCTGCAGCCGCCGCCTTCAGACTCACCCGCTTCGGAATGGCCACCCGCTCATACCGCATTGAATCCTCTAACTCAACTGGAAGTCCATACTTATCAGGATTCCGTCCCAGGATGATGCTGGCCATGATCAACGGCACATGGTTCTTGGTCTCGGCCGGCATCTTGCGTTTCAACTCCGCCAGACGCCAGAAATCGGTTACCCCGCTTCTGTTGATCAGGCTCTGGACTTTCCCCTCTCCCCAGTTGTATGCGGCCAGCACGAGGTTCCAGTCGTTGAACATGGCATAGAGGTCATTGAGGTAGCGCGCCGCGGCCCGAGTCGACTTTTCCGGATCCGAACGTTCATCGATATAACGGTTTACCTTTAACCCGTAGCGGATTGCCGTCCCTTTGGTAAATTGCCACATTCCCATCGCCAGCGCGCGGGAGAGAGCGTTGGTCTTAAACAGGCTCTCAACTTGCGCGAGGTACATCAGGTCGCGAGGGACCGCCTCCTCCCGGAAGATCCGTTCAATAGTTTCCTGGTACCGGCCAGAGCGTGACAACCCGTCGATGAAATACCGGCGGCCCTTGCTTAGCCAGTAATTCATTGATTTATAAACGCTTTCATTGACGATTACTGGAATGTCGTATTTCGAGTTCAAAATATCGGCATCCACCGCGTCCTTGAGCGAGGCTTCCACCTGAATGGGGATCAGGTCCAGGTTTTCGAGTTCGTCGACGACCGCGGTCTCCGATTCCACATCCGGGCCCTCATCCGGGCGCAGGTAGCGCGATTCATCGCGCTGGATACAACGTATCAGGTCCTGGAAAAAACCCTGGAGTGCCGGGGTTGTGGACATTTCCCATTCTGAAAGGAGGATGAGGTCGACTGCCCGGTCGAATTCAACGCGGGCCTTGGCCGATTCTCCCGCCTGGATCAGCGCTGCCCCTTCAAGGTAGCGCGCCTGGCTGGCGCGCATGGCGTCCAGCATCCGGGGAGGCAAGTTCGGATTGTCGGAAATGCCGGCGACAACGCTGCCACCTGACTGTTGTTCCAAGCTCAGTGAAGTTGCGGTGGGGACTCCGGACTGGGTCTGGCAGAGCGCTGCCCAAGGCGCACAAAATGCGCACAGTCCTCCAAGGGCAAGAGTAGGCCACAGCCGCTTTAAGATCATCAGTAGGATCAGCTACTTCTTGATTTCCGGATTCTGGGCAACCGGAGACATGCGCCCAGTCGACATCAGCGTCTTCGCTTCGGGCAACACTTCCAGCGCCTTCTGCACCTGGGTGTCACCCTGAATTGCTACCCGCCAGCCTTCCTGGAGTCCGAAGGCTGTGTTAAAAACCTCCTGCTTGATACGCCTTTTGATGAATTCTAGATTATCCTTGATGTCCTGCTCCGTGAATTCCACTTTTTGATTGCGCAGGAATTCGCGGAAGTCATTCAGAATGGCGTCGGTGACCTCGAACTTGGCAGTCGCAGTTGCTTCCAATCGCTGTTCGGGCGATTTGACTTCCTTGCTGCGCACCGGGAGACGGAAATCGCTGATTGAAGGACCCTGTCCGGATGCCAGGCGGCGCGCATAGTCGAAAAACACGTATTTCGAACTAAGCAGAGCCTCGAACCGGTTCAGTTCACGAAGGGCTACCGTTACATCGGGGGTAATGCCGCCACCGCCAAGAACCGGCCGGCCGCTGTCGGTTGTCTTCACTTCGCGCGGCTTGCTGTTGCTGCCCGGAGCATCCGGGAGGTTGTAATAATCGAAAGCTGAACCCGAGTAATCCCGCTGAATCAGGCGCCCGCTCGGTGTGTAATATTTCGCGGTCGTAAGGGCCATCCCGGCATCGTTATTCATGGTGTAGACGGACTGCACCAGGCCCTTCCCAAAGCTGGTTTCGCCCACGATCAGGGCTCGATCGTGATCCTGGAGGGCTCCGGCCACGATCTCAGAGGCACTGGCGCTGTGCTTGTTGATCAGCACTACCAGGGGAACCTGAATCTTCTCCAGGGTGGGTGCGAGGTACGAGTGCTCCGAATTCGGCATCCGGCCCTTGGTAGAAACAATCAATCCATTCCTGCGGACAAAGAAATCGGCTACATCGATTGCCTGGTTCAGCAGGCCGCCGGGATTGTCGCGCAAATCGAGGATCAGGCCGGAGAGCTTATTGTCTCCAAATCTATCGAGCTGTTGCTTCAGTTCGTCGGACGTCGACTCGGAAAAACGGTCAATCTTAATGTAACCTACCCCCGGTTTTACCTCAAACGCGTATGGGACCGTCACGATGGGAATTTCGTCCCGCTCCACCTTGAATTGGATCGGCGTGCGGATCCCCGGGCGCTCCACGGTAATCTCGACCGTAGTTCCGCGCGGGCCGCGCAAATGATCGACCACCTGGTCCTGCGTCCAGTCATCGATGGCTTCGCCATTGATTCTCGTGATCACGTCACCCGCCAGCAGGCCGCGTTTTTCCGCCGGAGAACCGATAGATGGCGGTTCCACAATGACCACACGGCCGCGATCGCTTCTGGGCATGAAAGGACGAACCCGGATGCCCAGCCCGTAATACTTACTATGCTGCTCCTCCCGAAGCCGGGCAAACTCCTTCGGGTCGAAGAAGCTGGAGTGCGGATCCAGTTCCCGCAACATCCCTTTGATGGCGCTATATACCAACTTATCGGCGCCGACATTGTCGACATGCGTTTTCTGAATGACATCGACGGCTTCCGTGAATTCGCGGAGGAACTCGTTTGGCGAATTCTGCGCCGCTTCGGACCCTGCCGACACATCGCGGTCAAGAAAGCCACCCACCAGGGAAGATGCCAGAATTACCAGCAGTACGAGAACCGCAAATCTATGCTTCATAATGGGATGGCTCCAAGTCAAGCGTCTACAGAACTAAGCGAGTATAGCATGCATAGGGCAGGGGAAGCAAGGCGAAGATGCCGCCCGGATTGGATTGCAAATCGGCAGAAAAAACAAAGACGCCACGGATTTCACGGATTCATAAAAGACTGGCGAGTCACACGTTCGAAACCGAGCGAACTGGTGCCGAAGCCAAGAGGCAGCGCCAACCGGAGCCCCGCGGCGGTCAGTCAATGCAGAGCACGGGTGTTGTGCAGTGCGGTCGTGGTTTTGATTCCCAGTATGATCTTGCCAGGCACCCGATCGAGAGTTTTTCAACAAATCTGTGTAATCCGTGTAATCCGTGGCGTTTTTTCTTCGTTTTCCCGCGGAGCGACTCTCACCTTCAATTGCGCTCGCACCGCCGTGGTTGCTTGACTTGATGGCAGCCCTAAACTAAACTTACTCTTACGCTTGGATCGCTCAGAAGACGAGCATCAGAAAGCAGGTAAGCCTATGCCATCCTTGGGAATGCAGGAGATCATCGTCATTTTCGTTCTGGCGCTGATCATATTCGGACCGCGCAAACTGCCCGAGATCGGCAAGTCTTTGGGGAAGGGGCTCTCGGAATTTAAAAAGGCTTCGAATGATCTGAAGAAAGCCTGGGAAGAAGAAGTCGATTTGGAGAAAGAGAAGGAGTCCATGAAGGGTCTGCTGAAGGATTCCTCCGAAGCCCTGCACGAGTTGTCCGCCGATGTCAAAGAGAACAAATGAAGGCAATCACGACTGAGCCGGAGTCGCCGGCCGGCCAGCCGGAGCCGGAAGAAGAAGCAGGCAAGATGTCCTTTCTGGACCATCTCGACGAATTGCGTCGACGTCTGGTCAGGATCGTGGCCTACCTCGCCGGTGGTGTGATCGTCTGCTTTTATTTCTCCAAGGATATCTACAACTTCATCGCCAAGCCGCTTACGAACCTGCTCCCCCCCGGCACCAAGCCGATCTTCACCAATCTGACCGATCCCTTCACTCTTTATATAAAAGTCTCCCTGCTGGCAGCGGTCTTCCTGACCATCCCGCTTTCACTGTACGAGGTCTGGAAGTTCATCGCCCCGGGGTTGTACCGCAAGGAAAAACGATACGTCATCCCCTTCATGGTTTCATCGATTCTCCTCTTCGTTGGGGGGACCGCCTTCTGCTATTACATTGTCCTGCCCCAGGCGTACGCGGTTCTGCTGCGATTCGGCGAGGATTTTACGCCTGCGATCAAAATTGACGAGTATCTCGATCTTACGCTCGTCATGCTGCTTGGGTTTGGGGTCGTTTTCGAAATGCCGGTGATCGTCGGCTTCCTCTCCCTCTTTGGCCTGGTATCGGCCGGGTTCCTCTGGCGCAAGTTCAAGTATGCGATTGTCATTATGGTCGTGCTGGCAGCCGTGATTTCTCCCACTGGGGACGCGGTGAGTCTGCTCATTTGGTCGGCGCCGATGATCGTCCTCTATGTCATCAGTATCGGAGTAGCCGCCCTGTTTGGCTGGCGCCGCAAGAAACGAGAAGCCTCCCTCTAAACCGCAATTCTCGCAGACTGTAGCCTGTTAGGCTGTAGGCTGTAGGTAAGGATTACCTTTTGGGTTGTGGCTACAGCCTCGAAAGTCTACAGTCTTGCACGCCGGTGAGAGATGCGGGCTGATCGCGCCCGAATCTCGAAACCGGCGCGCCGAGCGGCGCAGCTGCAGCTATCTGAGGACTTCGGCGAAAAAATCCTCAATCTGACTGAGGATCTCCTCACAGCTGCCGGCGGCATGGATGGCGGCGCGCAGGCGCGCCCCCCCCGGCACCCCCTTGGAGAGATAGCCTCCCATCCGCTTCAGTTTTCCTGCTGCCACCGGAGCCGGCAGCTCCGCGGCGGCGCGCCGGAGGAAGTCGAGCATGAAGTCGCCCCTCTCGCGCAGGCTGATCGCGGACACCGGGCGCCCCGAGAGATGGTCAAAGCACTGGCGAATCAGCCACGGATTGCTTAAAACGCCGCGACCGATCATGACTCCGTCGACCGCGGTCTCGCGGAACATGCGCCCGGCATCCGCCGGCTCGAAAACATCCCCATTGCCGATGACCGGAATACGGGCGGCTTCCTTGACCCGGGCAATCACGGACCAATCTGCGCACCCGGCGAACAGGTCGCAACGTGCCCGGCCATGAACCGTCAGCGCCTCCAAACCGCAATCTTCAGTGAGTCTCAACACTTCGAGCGCGTTAATGCTATCCCGGTCCCACCCGGTGCGGATCTTTGCGGTCACAGGGATGGTCACGGCCCCGCGAACCGCGGCAAAGATCCTTTCCAGCAACGGAAGGTCCCGCAACAGATTGCTGCCGCCACCCTGCCTGACGACTTTCTTGACCGGGCAGCCGACATTGATGTCGACGATATCCGCCCCCATGGCCTGCACCATCTCCGCCGATGCTGCCATGCGCGCCGGATCGGAACCGAAGATCTGAATCGAAATCGGCCGTTCACAATCCGCAAACCGGGTCAAGTGCAACGTCCGATCCTGTTGGCGGGTCATCCCTTCGGTGCTGACCAGTTCCGATACCACCAGCCCACACCCGCCCAGAGCCTTGACCGCCTGGCGAAAGAGAGAATCGGTGTGCCCGGCGATCGGCGCAAGCACCAGCGGAGGATCAATTTCAATGTCTCTAATCTTGAACATGAGCGACGCTTGTGTAGGGAAAATGGCAGCATATTATAGCAGTTGTTCCCCATGCGTATTGTGGAGAATAATGCAGGACATGGTATACCCCCAAACTGCCGTTGAAGCTCGGCAACGGATTCTGCCGCCTGTTTGAACTCCGCCACCTCCTCGCTCTGCACCTCGACGAAATCCTCCCCAGCATCGATACCCCATCTCAAAGGCTGTAATCAGTTTCTGTCGCGAAACCCCTGCTCCGATACGGCCTGGCCCCGGAGCGCCCAGAGAGTAGCCGCGGACCGAAGCCCGAGGTCAGCCGGAAGCCGAGCATCGAGCCCCGGGGGCGACAGAAAACCATTGGCCTGCAATTCTGCCTGTGGCATTCCCTATTTCCACGCTTCTTTCTGCAATATCTCGCAACAGGACCAGGCGTGAAAAGCGGGTCGGTCATCCTTCGATTCAGAGGCTCCCGGACACACTTTGCGGCATCCTAAGTTCAAAAAGTCCATACCCAAATTCAATTACTTGAATCTTGGCGTCTTATAATGGGGAAGATGATCGCCTTATAACTACACAAATAATAATATAAATATCGAGAAATGAATATGTTAGTTGGATTGAGCCAAATCTAGGGGATCTGGCATGCAAAGTGCTTGTTAGTTAGTGGTAATTTCCCGTGATCCAAGCTCGGTCTCGTAACCGAGAAGTGCCTATGAGGAGCTTTCGCGGTCCCTTCCCGCGATGCCAGGGATCTCTGAATGGGTGCAGAAGCGGTTCGAGGCTGAGCTTGGCAAAAATGCGGGTAGAATGATTGCCCAAACCTTCAGGACCTGATGAGTCAGCGTCCTGAAGGTTTTTTGATTTTCCGGACCGTTTTCAGGCCGGCAAGTCATCTTTTTTAGGCGAAGCTGCCGGCGGCTCCAGAGCGTAGTGGTCGTTTACGAACTTGATCAGATCCTGCCGCGACCCCTGGAAAAACGCGTTCCGGAGATAGTCCAGGATTTCATGAAGAGCCTGGGCGCGGTCAATGATGGGAGAGTAAAGATAAGCTTTCCCCTTCTTGCGCTGGTTCAGGACCCCTTTCCGATGAAGCTTATCCAGGACGGTCATCACGGTAGTATAGGCGAGGCCTCGGGCCGGGTCAACCTTTTGCCACACTTCCTTGACGCTGGCTACACCCAGGGGCCAGAGTATTTCCATCAGCTCGAACTCGCCTGGTGTCAGATGTAGAGATCTCTTCATTTCCCTATACCAAGCTCAGAAAAAATCTGTATGTAGGCGTCTTCCTTCAACAGGGCTACGAATCGATCCATTTCCGGCTTTTGCTTCTGCAGGAACAGGTAATTCTTGATTTCAGCGCGCACTTCCTCGAGAGGGCGAATCACGGACTCCTTGCGATCGTCCACGCGCAGAATGGCGAATCCTTCGGGGATCTGGATTACGGCGGAAACGTCCCCGACCTTGACTCCGGCGATGGCGCCGGTGATCTGGGGGGAGAGCTTCGAGACCACGTAGGATCCGATACTGCCGCCTTTGCTCGCCGTTGGTCCTTTCGAATACTGGCTGGCCATGGTTGCGAATGACTCGCCCTGGAGCAGGCGCCTGTGATATTCATCTGCCAGGGCCTTTGCCTGCCCGTCGCTGCCGCTTGTCAGTACGACGATTTCGCTCAGGGTCACCTCTTCGGGGGTGGAATAATCCCTGGCATGCTCCTTGTAGTAGCGTTCCACCTCCTCGGAAAGGAGGGTAATGCGCGAATCCACGAAGTAATTAATCAGGTTGCCGATGATCATCTGCTTCTTTAAATACTCGCGATAGCTGCTCAGGCTCATCCCCTGCTGTTCCAGGGCTCGTTCCAACTCATCCATGTCCTTGAGGTTGTATTGCTTGCGTACCGCTTCTATCTGAGCCGAGACCTGAACGTCCAATCCGGAACCCATGCCAAGTTCATTTGCCTTCTGCAGGAACAGCCTCTGCCGGATCAGGTCTTCCAGGACGCTCTTCTCTTCCTTTTGCACTGCCTGTTCGAGCTGCTCGCCGGTGTATTTGGCTGCCAGTTCCTGCCGCACCTGTGCCAGCTCCCGATTGACTTCCGACAGCGTGATTATGTCGTCATTAACCTGGGCGACGATGCGATCGACAATCTTGACCGGCTTGGTCTGCGCCTGTATGCCCGAAGCCAGCAGGAACAGCGCGCCGATAAGCCACCACAAATTCTTCATTCCGATTTCCCTCCCCGAGAGGCGAGCCGGGTGCCGACATATTGGAAATCCAGTTTCTCGCGATCCACCCGGATCGGGGTCTGGTTCTCCAAGGCTGCCAGCTCCTTGCCGAGCGCCGCCCGCTGCCGCTCCAGCATCAGTTTCTCCTGGATTTGGTCTGCTGCCTCGTAAAACTTCTGCTGATGCGCCAGGATCTTTTCTTCCACGTAAAACAGATGATAGCCGTACTGAGAACGCACGATCTTGCTGATCGTGCCCGGAGCCAGGGGGAATATCGCCTTTTCAAATTCCTCCGGCAGATCTCCGCGCTGGAAGGTCCCCAAATCACCCCCGTCGTCGGCGGTAGGCGCCTTGGAGTGAATTCGCGCCAGCTCGCCGAAATTTTTGTTCCGGCCGGCCTTAAGCAAGGCCTGGATCCGCTGAGCCTTGGCCTCGTCCTCGACGAGGATTTCTCCTACTTTCACAACATCGTTGCTGATGAATTCGCTCAGATGATCCTTGTAGTAAGCCTCACATTCTTCCTGTGTCGCCGATATCCCCTTAAACAAATGGTCGCGCAGATATCTCTGTATTTTGAGATTCTCCTGCAGGTTCTGCTCCATCCGCTGATCGGCCTTGGTGCTGCTCTGAGGGTCTTTCCCCTGGCTGGCAGCCAGCCCTTCGCGCATTGATTTGAGATCCAGCGGATCGGGTTCGATGCTCAGCCGGTTCGCTTCCCGCAGCAGCAGTTTTTCCTCAACGAAGGAGTCCAACAGAGCGGACTTGACGATGTCGACATCGACCGAATCCCGGAACTCGTTGAGGCGGCTGTCGAAGAAGCGATTCAGGTCAGCCTTGCTGTAGCTCTCTTCCCCTACCAGCACTACCGGACCGGAACTCTCCTGTTGCGTCAGGCTGCCCAGTCCACAAGCACTGAAGTACAACAGAGCAGGCAGCAGGATCAGTGCCGGCGCCGCGCTCCTTCCGGCTGGGATGGTCCCATCTCGTGATCCAGGCATGGTATTGCACTCCCAAACACACAATGATAGCGAATGCAACCGACAAAGTACACACCCCGCTCATTGAAGCCTGCAATCGGAAGTGGGGGTCAGTAGCGCGCCACCTTTTTTAGTGTGAATTGGGGCAAAAAAGCAAAAACGCCACGGATTACGCGCGAATTACACAGATTCAAAAAGCCTGGCAGATCCTACGACCGGATTGGAGCGACCCGATGCCGAAGTTGAGAAGCAGCGCCGGCCGGAGTCCCGTGGCGGCCCCGGTACGCGATCGAGAATTTTTCATCAAATCTGTGGAATCCTTGGAATCCGTGGCGTTTTTGGTTTGATTTCCCCGGGAGCGACTCTCACTTCTTATATGCGGATCTGGTCGAGGATCTTGTGCAGGGCGTCAAAAAGGCCGGTCGGCGTCAATTCCCCGGTCTCCAGGGTCAGCAGACCCTGCGGGGAAAAGGAGGCGCGCTTATTCCGCGCTACCAGGTTGAGCAACTGCTCGGCGCTGACCCTGGACTGATCGACGAAGCGGAAAAAGATCTGGTTGCGGTTACGTTCGATCGCCTGGATCTGCAAGGCGATCGCCTCCTGGCGAAGCGCGGCATATCGGAAAAGGTAATCCACCGGGTCGGGGTAGTGTCCGAAACGATCGATCATTTCCTGGCGCAGGGACTCGAGTTCGGCCGCATCCCGGGCCGAGGCGATGCGCTTGTACATCCGCAGGCGCTGGCTTTCCTCGCCGAATGTAGCCGTCGGGGATCCGGATGTCGAGATTCAGATTGATGGTGGACGAGATCTCCTCTTCGGGCTTCTGTCCTCGCAACTCCTCGACCGTCTGTTCGAGCAGCTGGCAATACAGGTCGAAGCCGACGGCATCGATATGCCCGTGCTGTTCTCCGCCGAGCAGGTTGCCCCCTCCGCGAATTTCGAGGTCGAGCGCGGCGACGCGGAATCCGGTGCCCAGGTCGCTGAATTCCCGGATTGCGGCCAGTCGCTTGCGCGCCACCTCGGACAGGGTCTCGTCGGAGGGAATGAGGAGGTAGGCATAAGCCCGGCGGTCCGAGCGTCCCACGCGGCCGCGCAGCTGGTACAGCTGTGCCATGCCGTACATATCCGCCCGGTCGATGATGATGGTATTCACGCGAGGGATATCGAGCCCGTTCTCGATGATGGTCGTCGACACCAGGATGTCCAGCTCATCCTGGACAAAGCGCATCATGACCTTTTCGAGGTCCCGCTCGGCCATCTGGCCGTGAGCCACGCCGATCCTTGCTTCCGGAACCAGTCGCTGGATCATGGCCGCAATCGAGTGGATCGATTCCACCCGGTTATGCACGAAATAGACCTGCCCGTTACGCGCCAGTTCCAGTTCGATCGCCGACCGCAATACGTCCTGGCTGTACTTCAGCACCGAGGTCTGGATCGCCAGCCGGTTCTTGGGCGGGGTCTCGATTGTGGACATGTCGCGCAGCCCCATCAGCGCCATATTCAGGGTGCGTGGAATCGGGGTGGCGGTCAGAGTGAGCACGTCGACGCGGGTCTTGAGCGCCTTGAGACGCTCCTTGTGAGCGACCCCGAAACGCTGTTCTTCATCCACGACGACAAGTCCGAGGTCTTTGAAGGCTACGTCTTTCGACAGCAGCCGGTGAGTGCCGATGATGATGTCGACCCGCTCCAGCTCGAGTTCCTCGAGGATCTGCTTCTGCTCCCTCGGATTGCGGAACCTCGACAACTGGCTGGATGCGCACCGGGAAGGCCGTAAATCGCTGGCGGAAGGTCGTTGTAGTGCTGAAATGCCAGAACGGTCGTCGGGGCGAGCATCGCCACCTGCTTGCCGTCCATGACTGCCTTGAATGCGGCGCGCATCGCTACTTCAGTCTTGCCGTAGCCCACGTCTCCGCACAGCAGGCGGTCCATCGGCCGTGCGTATTCCATGTCCGCTCTTGACCGAGGCGATGGCATCCGCCTGATCGGCGTCAGCTCGAATTCGAAGGCATCCTCGAACTCCTGCTGCCATGCGCTGTCGGCGCGAGAAGGAGAATCCCTCGACCATCCGCCGCTCGGCGTAGAGTTTCAACAGCTCTTCCGCCATATCCCGCATGGATTTCCTGATGCGGGTCTTGGTTTTTCCCAGCTCGTGCCGCCCAGGCGGTCCAGCGTCGGGTCGAGCGCCGCCGACGTTGCTGTACTTCTGAATCAGATCCAGGCGCTCCACGGGAACGTACAGCCTGGCATCGTCCTGGTAGCCGAGCAGGACGAATTCCTTTGTGCCTTCCTGCAGGTTGATGCTTTTCAGACCTTCGAAACGTCCGATCCCGTGGTCGATGTGGACGACGTAATCGCCGGGCTTGAGATCACGGAAATCCGATAGAAAGAGGTTGCGCTCGGACCTGCGGGAGCGCCGCCCCGCTATGACCTCGGCCTCGTCGAATACGTCCTGGCCGGCAATCACCGCAGCCTGGCTCCGGGGAGGAGAAAACCGCTCGTGGATGGGAGCGACTCCGAGCAGAATGACTCCTCGTCGGCAAGACCGTGCCCGCGTCATCTTCCGGCCTGCACAGGTGTGCGCGGAAATTCGTACTCTGTGAGGATGTCCCTCAAACGCTCGTCGCGGCCGAGATTGTGCGACATGAAAACGATCCGCTCGCCGGTGTCCACGAATTTGCGAAGGTCGGTCATCAGCTCCCGGATGTTCCCGTGGTACTTGCGATGTACGCTGGGACGAGAGGAAGAGAGCGGGCTGCCCTTCGTGGTGCTCGACGCTCAGCTCGTCGACCTGCAGGCGGGGGAAGCGTTCCAGGGCGATGCGGAATTGTTCGCGGTCAGGTAAATCCGTCCGGCGCCAGCACCGGCTTGCGGGCCTCGACCCTGTCGACAAAGCGTTCATAGAGTTCGGCATGAAACCTGGCCAGCATCGTTTCCAGGACTCCCCGGTCGGACAGCACGAGGCGATAGCCCGACAGGTAATCGAATAGGGTGCTGTCCAGAGGATCCACCGCGGGGAGCATGAATTCAAATGCCGGGAACGATTCGCCGGCGCGCGCGAGCGCCAGCTCCTCTTCCAGAAACTTCGAGCCGGACTCGCTCCAGCGCCGCGGCACCTCGTCGGCCCACCGTTCGAGCTGGCGGCGTTGCAGGCAATACTCCCGCATCGGAATCAGCTCGATCCGCTGACCGGAGTTATCGACCGCTGCGAATCGACGTCGAACAGTCGCATAGATTCGATCTGATCGCCGAAGAATTCCAGGCGCACCGGGTTGTCCATGTGCGGGGGAAAATGTCGAGAATCCCACCGCGCAGGGAGAATTCTCCCGGATCCGTCACCGGATCATCCTCCACATAACCCGATTCGTGCAGGTACTCCCGCAGCAATTCGGGCTCGTAGCTCTGATCCCTGGCGAGCTCCAGGCAGTAGGAGAGAAAGCGCTGGGGTTGGTGCAGGCGCATGGCGGCCGCCCTCGCCGAAGCGACGAGCAATGTCGGGCCATCCTGCAGCAGCTGCCAGATCGCCCCCGCCCGGGCGGCGGCAATTTCAGGATGTGGAGACAAACCACGGTACGGGTCCACCTCCAGGCTGGGCAGGTGAACGACCCGCGGCGGAGACGGAGAGAGCAAGGCCACAAAAAAGGCGAGTTCCTGCGCCAGAATGCGCGCATCGGCATTCATGGCGGTGATCACCGCCATGGGCCGCCGCTCGGCCAGCGCCGCTTGTGCGATGACCAGCGCCCGGGCCGCGCCCACCCCTCCTTCAATCGCGAGCTCGCGCGTCCCCTGTTGAAGACGCGTCCCCAGGTCGCGCAACACTCCGCTCTGGGTCGCGGTCTCGAACAGCTTCTGCAGATGATTCACGATTTTCCGAACTGGCTCAAAATCCTGTTGATGATGGCGGAAGTAGACGTGCCTTCGACCAGAGGAATGTTGCAGACGGTGCCGCCGGCATTCTCCACCGTCTGACGACCCACAATTTCGGTAATGCCCCAATCCGCGCCCTTGACCAGGATGTCGGGGACGATGGCATCAATAATGCGCTGCGGTGTGGGATCGTCAAAGATAAACACCAGGTCGACGCAGCCCAGGGCTGCGAGCACTTCCGCCCGCCCACTCCTCGGGCAGAATCGGGCGCCCCTCCCCTTTGAGCGTGCGTACCGAACGGTCGCTGTTGACGGCGACGACGAGCGCGTCGCCCAGGGCGCGCGCCTGATTGAGGTAGCGCACATGTCCGGCATGCAGGAGGTCGAAACAGCCGTTGGTAAAGACCAGGCGCTTCGATTCACTGCGCAGATGCTCGCGCAGCTTCACGATTTCATCCAGGGATTTGACCTTCTCTGCCGTGATCACGTGGCGGAGAATAACAGAAGCCCGTGCCCAAAATCAAACCGGCCCGACAGGGGATGCGCGATTCAATCCGGTCGGGTGGAAACGCGAAGACCAGGAAGATGTCCGGCAACACAAAGAGGACATTTCGGAATGGCACCAAGAGTAATTATTTGGTCTTTTTAAGAGCAGCCACGGATTCCACGGATTTCACCGATTTAAATGCATAAGACAAGCGCATATTGAGGCGCGCCAAATGATGTCGTCCTTGCCAACCTCCCAGTGGGTGCAAGTAACACTCCCCTAATGGTAGTGCCTTCAAAAAATCTGTGGAATCCGTGAAATCCGTGGCCGCTTTTTGCGGTCTCTGACGACAGGGCTATACAGATATAGAACGGCGGCCGTGGCCGGCGGCAAAAAAGGGGACATTCCCATCTTCCACGCGGCCGGAATCAGGACCCAAGACAAAGAGGAAAATCCGAATGTTCCCTTTTGGGCCCGGCCTTTCTGGTTTACATTGCTTGCATGAAACCACTCTCTGTCGGAATCGCTGGATTTCTTTTGGGGCTGATGCTCTCGTGCTCGACTGCGGATAAGCCCCGGATAGAGGAGATCGCTCATTGGGACACGAAGGGGTGGGCCCATGATGTGACTCCGGAAGGGGGCCGGCTCTATGTTTCCGACCGGCAGGGGGGCTACCTGATCTTTGACCGGGCCCCGGACTGGTCAAATCCCCGGGTGATCGCTCCGGTGGAGGACGTGATTTCATTGGCGCCTCATTCCGGCAGGCCCCTCCTGGCCGCGCGCTTCGAAGGCCTGGTGCTGGTTTCCGAATCGGGCCAGGTTGCCGCCCGCTTTTCAAACGGGGATATCGCCAACGCTGTCGTCAGCCGCGAGGATTCTCGCTTTTGCCGCTTACGGCCAGCATGGTCTGGTCGTTGCCCTGATGGGCGGAACGGATCTGAAGATCATTGCGGAATTGCCGACGCCGGGCTGGTCTCATGATGTCAAACTGTGGGGCGGGCGTGCCCTGCTGGCGGATTGGAACTACGGCCTGCGCGTCGTCGACATCAGCCGCCCGGAGCACCCGGCCGAGATCGGAGTCCTCCCCACCCCCGCGACCGCCATATGCATCTCCCTGGGTGAATCGATGGGCCGGACCATGGCCGCGGTCGCCGAGGGGCATTCCGGTGTTTCCCTGGTGGCCTTTGACGACGCCGGCCGCCCTTCTCTGGTGGCCCGCCATCCGCTCGGCCTCAATCCCTCCGACGCGCCGCACCCGGAAACCGGCGGCTGGGCGCATGGGGTCGCCTGGTGCGGCGCCTATCTTTTTGTCGCCGACTGGAAACGGGGACTCGATGTGCTCGATGTGCGCGACCCCGGGAAACCGCGGCTGATCCTGCGATCTCCGACCTCGGGCACCTCCCTGGGGGTGAAGGCGGAGGCGGACCCGGACGGCACGATTCTTGTCTTTCTGGCTGACGGCGAGGCCGGCCTCCGCGTTCTGCGGTTTCATCCCAGCTGACAAACCACTGGATTAGCCTGACCCGTTCGCGACGAAAGGAGCGCAAGCCATCTCAGGACACGGAGGAACGAGGAGGAACACGGATCCGGGTCGTGTCCCGGCGGCTCTTTGCCGGTGAAGCGTCCCGGCACCGTGTACTGGGCGCCTTACCTGTGCTATCGTTCACATCCAAATCCCGGTGAAGGAGACCCCTATGTCCTGTCCCATGTGCAACAAGCGACATCCTTATCGCATCGATCAGGCCCTGGCCATCCTGGCCGGCACTCCCCGGCGTCTGGAACAGCTGTCCCGGGGCGTTACCGCCAAACGGGCCGCTGCACGGCCCGGCCCCGATAAGTGGTCGCTGAAGGAGATCGTCTGCCACCTTGCCGATTGCGAGATTGTTTACGGTTTCCGCTATCGCAAGATACTCGCGGAACCGGACGCCGTCCTGGTGCCATTCGACCAGAATGCCTGGGCGGAAAACCTGCACTACCGTGAGCAGCCGTTGAAAGAAGCGCTGGACGGTTTGAGCGCCTTGCGCCGCCGGCATATCGCCCTGCTCAAGGTGATCCCCAGGAGGGCCTGGGGCAAGGCGGGAAATCACCCGCACTACGGAGCCCTTACGTTGCGCCAGATCGTGATCCATCTGGTCGATCACGACCGGAACCACGTCGCCCAGGTCGAACGACTGGTACACGGCCCGTCAAAATAAAAGGCGCTGAATGACCGGGCACGACCCGAGCCGGTGTGCTGCATATGGCCGAACCCTATACGCATGTTCGAAGAATAGCCACCTCCCCGCGGTACGGCGCCAGCGGCGAACAGGCAAAGAATATTGGGACGCGGAATAGTGCTGATGCACGCGGATTGGGATGGAAAAACTCCGCCGGCGTTCATCCGTGTCCAAAATTGTTTCTTTCGAATCGTTTAGGTTTACGGCATCGGAATCCGTGTAAGGATGAGACATACAGGTCGCATTCGATCGTACCTGGGGAAGCTCAGCGGCGCGTTATCTTGTAAGGAGGGAACGATGAGAGCAAATCTGCGATTGAAAAAAGTCCTGGGACTGACTGTGCTGATGGCGGCGGCCGCGGTGGCCGTCCAGGGGCAGAATTCGTGGCGCGATCCCGGTCAGGCCGTGGACGAGGCCTACGGGAAAAAGATCCGGGAGTACACGACCGAGGCCTTTTTCCTTTCTCCCCTGGTGGACTATCTGCCGGCTTCCAAGACCGTGCCCACCCCGGAGGCGGTGCTCGGCGACATTGCCGGGGCGCCGGGCAAGCTCTCCCTATTCCGCCGACGTCCATCGCTACATGAGGATGCTGGAAAAGGCGAGCCCACGGGTCAAAGTCTTTTCGATCGGAACTTCCGAGGAAGGGAGAGAGATGATCGCGGTGGCAATTGCCTCGGAGGTGAACATTGCGGGCCTGGAGGCAAACCGTTCCCGGCTGGCCCGGCTCGCGGATCCGCGCACGATCAAAATGGACGATCAGGAAGCCGACCGGCTGGTCGCGGCGTCAGTGCCCGTTTATTACATCACGGGCTCACTGCACGCGCCCGAAACCGGGGCGCCGACGGCCCTGATGGAACTGGCCTACCGCCTGGCCGTGGATGAGAGCCCCGCCTACAAGGCCATCCGGAACGGGGTGATCACGCTCATCACCCCGGTCGTGGAAACCGATGGCCGGGACCGGCAAGTGGACGTTTACAACTGGCACCTGGCCCACCCGAACGATAACTGGCCGCCTCTGGTCTATTGGGGGCATTATGTGGCCCACGACAACAATCGCGACGCCATGAATCTGTCGCTCAAGCTGTCGCAGAACGTGCTCAATGCCTACCTGGGCTGGAAGGCGCAGGTGATCCACGACCTGCACGAATCGGTGCCGTATCTCTATGACAACACGATCGGAGACGGCCCCTACAACGCCTGGGTCGACCCGATCCTCGCCGATGAATGGCAGCTCGTCGGCTGGAATAATGTATCCGAGATGACCAAGTTCGGCATGCCGGGGGTCTTTGCGCACGGCACCTTTGACACCTGGTCGCCGGGCTACCTCACGTTCATGGCTGCGTCCCACAACGGGATCAGCCGGCTTTACGAGACATTCGGCAACGCCGGCGCCGATACCGTCGAACGCACGCTCACCCCGTCTCAGTATGAACGCACCTGGTATCGCCAGAACCCGCCGCTCCCCAAAGCAAAATGGTCTCAGCGCAACAACAACAATTACCAGCAGACCGGGCTTCTGGTTTCCCTTTCCTATTTTGCCGCCAACAAGGAGCTGTTCCTGAAAAACTTTTATCTGAAGAGCAAACGCTCGATCGAAAAGCCCCGGATGGCGGGGCCGGCGGCCTACGTTCTGCCCGCCGACGACCCGAGGCCGGGCAACCAGGCGGATCTGCTGCGTGTGCTGCAGCGCCAGGGTTGCGAAATTTCGCGCGCCACGGCGCCGTTCACGGTCATGCTGCCGCCGAAGAAGAAGCGGGCTACCCCGGAGGTTGCCGCTGAAACCGCTTCCCAGACCGCCCCGGCGAAAAAGGAGGAGAAACCGCCGGCGCCTGAGCCGCGGCAATTCCCGGCCGGAAGCTTCATTGTGCGCATGGATCAGCCTTACAGCCGGATCGCCGACACCCTCCTCGACTACCAGTATTGGAGTCCGAATGACCCGCAAAAGAATCCCTATGATGATACCGGCTGGACGCTGGGTGAGCTTGCCAACGTACAGGTGGTGCGCGTCACGGATCTCAAGGTGCTCGATGCCGCCATGCAAACGGTGACCGGGGAGATCCGCGCAGCCGGAGGCGTGGAAGGGACCGGCGCGATCTTCGCGGTGAACCACAATGCGGACAGCGCCCTGATGACGCTGCGCTACCGCCTTCGGGACGCCGCGATGGAAGCCGCCGAGGAACCGTTCGAAGCCGGGGGAAGAAAGTTCAACCGGGGCGCATTCCTGGTGAAAAACGTCTCCCGGGACCAGCTCGATCGGGCGGCCGCGGAACTCGGATTGCGCGTGTACGCACTGACTGAAGCACCGAGTGTCAAAACCCACCGGATCAAACCGGCGCGCATCGCGCTTGTGCACACCTGGCTCAGCACTCAGGACGAGGGGTGGTGGCGCCAGGCTTTCGATCAGCGCAGCATTCCCTACACTTACATCAACACGCAGGATGTCGCCGGGGACGGCAACCTGAATTCCAGGTTTGACGCCATCGTTTTCGCGCCCGTCGGGCGGGGCGCGTCGTCGATCGTCACCGGGATGCCGATGTGGGGGAACCCGCTCCCCTGGAAGACGACTTCGATAACTCCAAACATCGGGAAAATCGATTCCACGGATGATGTCCGGCCCGGTCTGGGGTTCGAGGGGCTGAAAAACCTGGAACTCTTCGTACGCCGGGGCGGCCTGCTGCTCGGCTCCATGGACACCTCGGATCTGGCCGTAACCTACGGCCTCGCTCCCGGGGTCAGCATCACGAGGCCGACGCGGCTCAAGGTGGTCGGGAGCGTCCTGAAATCGACATTTGTCGATCCCGCAAGTCCGATTGCCTATGGTTACGGGGACACGCTGTCCATATATTGCGACAGCGGGCTGATCTTTGGAGTGAGCAGCCTGCTGGGCGGCCGCGCCCGCCCGGCAGCGGACCAGCCGACGCGCGCCACCGGCCGGGGGACTGTGGACGATCCGGATGCGCCCCAGGACCGGCGCTTTGCCGAGCCGCCCCCGGAGCCTAAAGTGGAAGCCTGGCAGGCGGCGCCGGTCACCGATGAGCAGCTGCGCAACGGGATCAATGTCATCCCGCCGCAATTCCGGCCCCGGGTCGTGCTCCGTTACGGGGATGCGCGTGACCTTCTGGTTTCCGGACTACTGGACGGCGGCGCCGAGATCGCTCAGCGGCCCGCGGTCATCGATGTCCCGATGGACCGGGGACATGTCGTTCTGTTCTCGAACAATCCCATCTGGCGCGCGGAAACGTATGGCACTTATTTCCTGGTGTTCAACGCCATTCTGAATTTCGACAACCTGAATGCCGGCAGGAAACTGGACGAGAAATAACCGGGCTCCGAAAGGCACACGGAAGCACGCGGATCATCGGTAGAGCCAGGCGTGAATCGATCTGCCGCAAGGCCCGGAGGGCCGGAAGTACCCAGGCCCGGCCGTCAGGCCGGGTTATGAGGAATGCGTAAAATTAAGCGCCGAAGGCGCGGCACCTGAAAAGCGCATTATGTTACCGATCGCCGAAAAACGAGGCGAGGCGGCGAGCGGCTTCATTGACCGAATGCGCGTCTTTGCCTTCGACCATCACGCGGGCCAGTTTCTCGGTGCCGGAGTAGCGGAGCAAAATGCGGCTGTGATCGCCCAGGCTCTCCTTGCATGCCGCTTCCACGTCCTGCAGGCCCGCGATGTTTTCGAAGGGGATCTTTTCGCGGACGCGGACATTAAGCAGAACCTGAGGAAAACGCTTTACCGGGGCGCAGAGATCCGCCAGGTCACGTTTTTCGCGAGCGAGAATTTCCAGAACCTTCAGGGCCGTGAGGAGACCGTCGCCCGTGTGGGCGAAGCGGGTTATAATGATGTGTCCGGACTGCTCGCCCCCGATCACCGCACCGATGCGCAGCATCTCCTCGAGCACATATCGATCCCCAACCGCCGTGCGGATCAGGTGAAACCCGATCTCCTCGAGGGCGACTTCCAGGCCGATGTTCGCCATGACCGTGCCGACGACGGTGCGGGGTGCATTTTCGAAATCGCCGCATCGTGCCAGAAGATACAGCACATCGTCCCCGTCGCGAACCCGGCCTGCGGAATCGACGAACATAACCCGGTCCGCATCGCCGTCGAACGCGAGCCCGAGATCGGCGTGCCGCCGCGTGACCGCCTCCTGAAGCCGTCCGAGATGCAGGGCTCCGGCATCGCGATTGATGTTGCTCCCGTCAGGTTCGCAGTGAAGCGGATGCACCTCGGCCCCCAGGCTCTGCAGGAAGCCGGGCGCGATGTGCGACAGCGAGCCGTGGGCGCAGTCAACGGCCAGCCGCAGGCCGTCAAGCCGGAAATTCGCCGGCAGGCACGAAAGCAGGAATGATGTATAAAGGGCCTGGTATTCATGCGAATGCGCCGGGTCGAACCGGCTGTCATTGACGCCGGCCGCGGATCCGTTGGGTGCGGTCAGCGAACAGGAGAGGATTTCCCTTTCAAGCTCCTCCTCGACGGCATCGTTGAATTTGACCCCCCGGGAGCAGAAAATTTTGATGCCGTTATCCTGGAACGGGTTGTGCGAAGCGCTGATCATGATGCCGGCATGCGCGGTGATCTGGCGGGTGATAAAGGAGACGGCCGGGGTCGATACGACCCCGCACAGCTCAGCGATTCCGCCCGCGTCTTCGATCGCGCGCCGGAGTATGGCTTCTATCCAGGGGCCGGATACCCTGGTATCCCGGCCGATCAGGAGATGCGGCTGCGGGTGCGCCGATTTGAGGTAGCGGGTCAGGCAATACCCGATGCGGTAGACATCATTCGGATCCAGCGGCGGCTCGCCGGCTACGCCGCGTATCCCATCAGTTCCGAATAAACGCCCCATTATTTCCTGCTCCCTTTGCGGATCAGTGTTACCTGCTCCGGATCGACCCGCCGGATGACCACGCTCGGCTCGAACTCCTTCACGAACTCGACCTGCGGCACTGCTGTGAGACGGTTCAACGCGGGATCGATGTTTGCTGCGAACACGCTGGCTTTTAAATCTTCGGCCGTCGGGGGTTCCTTCATCGATACCGGCGCGAGTAGGCTCACCGAGACGTACCCGGGGCTGACCGTGAAGGCGTCGCTCTCGATCACCGTAATCGGAATTCTGAAGGTGCGCGCCTCGCGATGCGGTCCCAACTCCACATCCACCTCTGCCGGCCCAGCCGGGCTGATATGTATATCGTCATCACTCACGACAAAATTCACTGTTGCACGAAAGGAGCGGTTCTGTTTCGAGATCGATACCGGCTCGGTCGCTATCTCCTTCACGGGGTTGATGGCGGAGCGAGGCCCGCTGACCGTAACGATGGTCGGCTGCCAGGTCGTCCTGTACAGGTCGAAACCAGCGGCAGGAATTCCCTGGGTGATTACCCGAACCGGCACATCCTTGGAAATGACCCGTTCGAGGTCGATGGTGATGCGGGCCGGATTGACGCGGAGCACCCTGAGACCGGAAGCAGGACTGACATGGACCTCCTCCGGCGTCAGCGCTATCACCTGCTCACCCTCGCTCGCCGACTGGAGATCGATGGTGTAGCTCAGATTCGGCTGGCCGCCGGCCAGATTTGACAGGTAGCCCTGCGCGGTAATTTCCACGAAGCTCGGCCGCTGATTCACGATCTCCATGTTGCGGGGGATCTGAACGGTCAGGGGCACGGTGATTACGTGTTCTCCCTGGCTGCCTCGAACCATGACCCAGAGAGCCAGGGCGATCAATAGGGATGTGGCTTTCAAGCCCCAGTTCTTCAGCAGAAACTCAAGGATGAAGCGGCGAATGGCCTTCATAGGGCTTCCTGCCGTTCCTTCAACGGTTCTTTGGCGGTAGAGGCGGTTCTGCCCTCGATCGCCGCCTGCAGGAAATCGCGCAGGCCGGCGCCGTCCAGGTTGCGGCTGATTTCTCCTCCCATAGCGGCGGAAATGGTCCCCGTCTCCTCGGAAACGATTATGGCAATGGCATCGGTCTCTTCGGTAATGCCGATGGCGGCGCGATGGCGCGTCCCCAGTTCTTTGCTGAGGTAGGGATCCAGAGTCAACGGCAGGAAGCAGCCGGCGGCGATAATCCGGTTGCGCTGCACGATCACGGCGCCGTCATGGAGCGGTGTGCTCGGACTGAAAATGGTCACCAGCAGGTCATAGGTGGGAACCGCGTCCAGAGTGATGCCGCTCTCGGCATAATTCTTAAGCCCGATGTTGCGCTCGATCACAATCAGGGCCCCGATCTTTTTGGATGCCAGGGTGGTGGCCGCCAGGAGTATTTCTTCGAATCCCTCCTTGCCGCCGCCGGCGCGCTTCCGGCCGAACCAGGAGGAACTCACAATCCCGGCCAGCCCCCTCCGGATCTCGTTCTGGAAGAGAACGATGATGGTAAAGACCACATAGGCAAACAGGTTCGTGAACAGCCACTCGAGAGTGTGGAGCCGGTAGTATCGGGTGAGCGCATAGACCAGCAGCAGGACGACGATGCCCAACGTCATCTGGGCGCCCCTCGTGCCGCGCAGCAGCAGGAGGAAGCGATAGGTGAGGTAGGCGACGATCGCGATGTCGATCACATCGCGCACGGTCAACGGGGCGAATTGGAGGAAGCCGGCGATGATCTCAGAGAAGACGTTCATGCGCCCGCCCTTTCGTTGATTAGCGCATCGGTAATCCTTGCCACGTCGCGCGTCGCGGCGACATCATGCATCCGCACGATGTGGGCGCCGGAAAGAATGGAAGCGGCGACCATGGCGGCGCTGCCCCAGCTCCGGTCGGCCTTTGAATCTGCCAGATAATGGCCGATGAACGACTTTTTCGAAACGCCTATGAGAACGGGAAAGCCGGCCGCGGCCAGGCGATCCAGGTTCCGGATGATCTCGAGGTTCTGCCCCGGCGTTTTGCCGAAGCCGATCCCCGGATCGAGGATTATGTGATCCGGTTCGATCCCGTGCGCCCGCGCCCGGGAGGCCGCCGTGCCCGCCCAGGCCTCGATGTCGCCGAGGATATCCTGGCTGGGCGGCAGCGTCTGCATGGTTCTGGGCACGCCGCGCATGTGCATCAGCACGACACCGGCCCTGAAGGCCGCCGCGGCTTCCCCGAGCGCAGGGTCATGCTCGAAAGCGGTGACATCGTTCACCAGCGCCGCGCCCCGCTCCAGGGCGGCTCTGCCGACCTCCGATTTTGATGTGTCGATCGAAATCGGAATCGGATATGCGCCGCCCGCCAGCGCCTCGATCACGGGCACAACGCGGCGCAGTTCCTCCTCGATGCTCACCCCGCCCGATCCCGGCCGGGTCGATTCACCGCCGATATCCAGTATGTCGGCTCCTTCCCCGGCCAGGCGCCAGGCGTGCCCGATGGCCCGGTCCGGCTCCATAAAAGTGCCGCCGTCGGAGAATGAATCCGGCGTGACGTTGAGGATCCCCATGATAAATGTCCGGGATCCGAGTTCCAGGACCCGGTCACGAGCCCTGAATTGGAACCGTTTGCGGAGGGCGGCGTAAGGCATGCGATTCCAGGAGCGTTTTTCTGCGCCTTTCCATGGCTTGCGGTACGTTGATGATTGGCGGCGCGAAAGGAACCCTTCGCTCATGCCAGGGCCCGAATGGCGGGAACCTCCCGGAATGGCGTTGAGTTTAGCCCGGCGTTGCCGCTACCCGCGCTCTGCCGATCGCAGCTTCGAGCGGCTGCCGGCAGGCACACTCGCTCTCGATTCCGCTCGCAAGCGAGCCAGGGTGTCGCATCGCTGCCGCTCCACCCGATATATTGAAAAAGCCCGGGCCCGGATTTCTCCGGACCTGGAAATCTGCGCTCGAACGATCAGGCTGGCGCCGGCTTGCCTTTAGGATTGATCAACTGCGGCAACGGTCCGTGGGGGGCGGCGGACTTTTCCTTCACCGGGCTCCCTTCGGAGTCGTTATTGGAGGTTGCCGACTTGGTTTTGGTCAGCGGCAGGCCCTTGACGAGCGCCTCGATTTCAACACTGTCGAGCGTCTCATATTCGAGCAGCCCTTCCGCAATGCGGATCAGGCTCTCCCGATTTGACTCCAGGCAGCTCGAGGCGCGGTGATAGCCTTCTTCCACGATGCGCTTTACCTCCCGATCGATCTGAATCGCGGTGTCTTCGCTGTAATCGCGGTGCTGGGAGATCTCGCGGCCCAGAAAGATCTGTTCTTCCTTTTTGCCGAAGGAGAGCGGGCCCATTACCGGGCTCATGCCCCATTCGGTCACCATCTTGCGCGCCCGCTCGGTTGCCACCTCGATGTCGTTGGCGGCACCGGTCGTTTCCGTGTCGAGAAACATCTTTTCGGCGCAACGCCCGCCCATCAGGATGGTGATCTGGCCCTCGACGAACTCCTTGGTGTAGTTGTGCTTGTCGTGTTCCGGCAACTGCTGCGTCAGGCCCAGCGCCATGCCGCGCGGAATGATCGTGACCTTGTGCAGCGGATCCGTCCCCGGCGTTATGTAAGCCACGAGCGCGTGCCCGGCTTCATGATAGGCGGTTACCTTCTTGTCGTTCTCCGTGATGACCATGGACTTGCGCTCCTTGCCCATGAGCACCTTGTCCTTGGCCCCCTCGAAATCCGACATCGCGACGAATTTGCGGCTGTAACGCGCCGCATTCAGGGCAGCCTCGTTCACGAGATTCGCCAGGGCCGCGCCGGAAAATCCGGGCGTCCCGCGAGCGACGACCGAAACATCGACGTCGTCGGAAAGCGGAATCTTGCGGGTGTGGACCTTGAGAATGCCTTCGCGCCCGCGAATGTCGGGGAGTGGCACCACTACCTGGCGGTCGAAGCGGCCGGGGCGCAGGAGCGCCGGATCCAGGACGTCCGGCCGGTTGCTGGCGGCAATCAGGATCACGCCGTCATTCGATTCAAAGCCGTCCATCTCGACCAGCAGCTGGTTGAGCGTCTGCTCCCGTTCATCATGACCGCCGCCCAGGCCGGCGCCGCGATGGCGGCCGACGGCGTCGATCTCATCGATGAAAATGATGCAGGGAGCGTTCTTTTTCCCTTGTTCAAACAGGTCGCGCACGCGGCTGGCGCCGACGCCGACGAACATTTCGACAAAATCGGATCCGCTGATCGAGAAGAACGGGACGTTGGCCTCACCCGCAATGGCTCTCGCCAGGAGGGTCTTTCCGGTTCCCGGAGGCCCCATCAGCAGCACCCCCTTGGGGATGCGCCCGCCGAGTTTCTGAAATTTCTGCGGTTCCTTCAAAAATTCGATGATCTCGGTCAGTTCCTCCTTGGCTTCCTCGACGCCGGCCACGTCCTTAAAGGTCACTTTTTTCTGCTGGCTCGACATGAGGCGCGCCTTGCTTTTGCCGAACGAGAGCGCCTTATTCCCCCCGCTCTGCATCTGCCGCATCAGGAAAATCCAGAAGCCGATCAGCAGGATGAACGGGAGCCAAGAAGACAGGAAAACATACATCAGGGAGGAGTTGCTGGTCTTTTCGAGCTTTACCGAAGCCCCGTACTGTTGCAGCTCCTTGGTAAGATCAAGCTGCTGATCCGCCGGGATGACGGTTCTGAACTTCCTGCCGCTGTTGTCGATCCCCTCAAGATCCTCACCGGTGATGGTGACCGATTTGATCTTTTTGGCGGTCATATCCTGGTAAAAGGCGGAGAAATCCCGCTCCTCGATGCTGCTTTCGCGGACCGTGGAAAAGAGTTGCCAGAGCAGGACCAGAGATACGACGATCGCCAGCCAGACAAGAATGTTCTTAAGATTGGTGCTCAAATTGCCGACCTCCCATGGGCGCCGTTGCGTCCATTGCCAGCGCCGGATGCCATCTCATTATGTAAGACCGCACGGTTCCGAACGCAAGCCTCACATGTCTCATTATATCAGACCGTTTCACAGCCTTCCTAGCCATAACCCTGCGTCGGCACGATATTTTTGCTCCCGCGGCCGTCCCGCCGGCCCGATGCCGCAAGCGTGCCTCAACTGGCTTAGACGACAAAACGAGCCGATTGTTTCGAGGTTTACGCATGAACCGGCGGGCTGGGGAAACTCGGAATGCGGCCGGAAGGGCTTGTTTTCCCCTAAACACCTTTGTTTATAACAACCTCAAGTATGACTGATCGGCCGGCGCGCGGTTTGGCTCCATAAAACTTTGCGGGCCTGAACCCCGGGACCCAGATTACGGCCGGTCCGTCGGCGACCATGGGGAGGCGTTCCCTGGCTGCCGGCGAAATCCGTGCGGCGAGCAACATCTTCTTCACCTTGCGATGCCCCGCGCCGCCGTAACGATCTCCGGGGAGCCGTGAACGGACGACCAGTATTTCCGGAAGGGTGTCCGGGTCGAGGCGAGCCCGGGATGAGCCCCGATCGTGGGAATCCTCCGTGTCCGCCGGCAAGTCTTCGATCGAAGCGACGAATTCAAGTCCCGCCTCCGGGACGAGGCAGCGGCCGGGCCAGGAAAATTCGTAGTGGAAGCCCGCAGGGGTGCGGACGTTGCGCTTCAGCTCGATCGTGTCGAGTTCGCGCCCGGCCCGAATCGAATCCGGCAATTCAATCAGCCTGCCGCTCCGGTTGGGCTCGCACAGCCGGAGGATGCTTTCGATGTGCGCCGCATCGAGACCGCGCAGGGAACCCGACAGATCGAGCAGCGCCTGCCGGATGACCTCGGGGCGTACGGCGGCGTGCAGCTGGAGGATGGGGGCGGCCGGGAGCGCGATACCCCCCGGGATGGCGATGCGCAGCCGCTCGTATTCGAGCCGGGCATGATGTCGCAGAAACGCGGCGGCGGCGCCCGCGATGGCCGCTTCCCGGGCGAGGGTCTCGATCAGCCGCGGATTGAAGTGCGTTTCCAGGTAGGGGAGCAGTTCGTGCCGGATGCGGTTTCTCCGATAACTCAAGTCCAGGTTGGTGGCGTCGTCGCGATAGCTGGCCGCGCGTTCCTCCAGAAACTCCAGGATCTGTTGCCGGGAGCATTCGATGAGTGGACGGATGATCGGGCCTTCGTCAACCGCCCGGATGCCCGAAAGCCCTTCCGGTCCGCTGCCGCGCAGCAGCCGGAAGAGGATGGTTTCCGCCTGATCGTTCAGGTGGTGCCCGGTTGCGATCCTGGTGGCCCCGGCGGCGGCGGCGGCGCGGCGCAGGAATTCATAACGCGCCTCACGGGCGGCCTCCTCGAGGTTTCTTTTGCCGGCGGCGGCGCTTGACCGGAGATCGGCGGATGCAGAAACAAACGGCCAGCCGAGATCCGAGCTGCGGCTGCGGATGAAGTCTTCGTCTGCGGCGGCTTCCGGCCCGCGGATGCCGTGGTTGAGGTGGGCCACGGTCAGCCTCAGATTCAGGACCGCGGCGATGTCGTGCAGGCAGAGCAGCAGCGCGGTGGAGTCGGCCCCACCCGAAGCCGCCACCAGGACATGGTCGCCGCGCCGGAGCATGTCGAACTTGCGGATAGTCCGGAGCGCCTGCCATTCAAGATTCGAGAATCGAGGGCGTGTCTTCATGATCCGCAAACACTTGTACCACACCTCGCGCCCAAAATGGCACATCCCGAATTTCCATTCCGCTTTGAAAAGGCCGATACTACTCAGCCTCTGCAAAAGGAGCTACGGATTTCACCGATTTAGATGCATAAGCTAAGGGCTTGCGCAAAAATAACTTCACATTTTGCTGCTGGCTTCCAAACCCACGAGCCACAGGAGAGTTTGCCATAGGATATTAGATGCTTGGAATCCAGCAGCCCTGCGGGGCGCGGCGGCGGGCGGGCATCTGCGGCGTTGCCGCTCCTCGACGATGTCACCACATCGCCTGCGTCGCGGCGCATGGCATCTGCCCGCTAGGCGCTCGCGCCAAAATGTAAACTTATTTATGCGCGAACCCTAAGCGGATATCAAGAAGCGCCAGATCATGTCGATTTTGCCTGCATCCTTGAGCGCACAAAAACACTGCATTTGGGTAGCGGTATAATAAATCAGTGGAATCCGTGAAATCCGTGGCGTTTTTAGCAGCCTCTGACCATATGCCTGCCCATTTACTAAAAGCCGATCCCGACCCCTTCCGGGTTCCCGGCCACAATCCGATCGGAGATCTGGAATGCCCCCTTTTTGTTTCCCACCCCTGATATTTGCTATACTGAATGTTTTTTGGCGATAAACGCGCTCTTGCGGGCAGGAGGTCGTCCATGGCATTTCCGGTTACACGCTTGCGGCGGTTGCGCATGACTGCGGCGATTCGCGGCATGGTGCGCGAAACGCGTCTGTCACCCGGCCAGTTCATTTATCCCATGTTTGTCTGTCCGGGGTTGGGGGTAAAAAAAGAGATCGGTTCCATGCCGGGCAACTATCAATGGTCGGTTGACACCCTCGTGGAAGAGGCGCGATCGGTTCGGGCGCTGGGGATAGGCGGCGTCATTCTGTTCGGGATTCCCGAAACCAAGGATGAGCGCGGATCGTCCGGGTATGACGATCAGGGGATCGTGCAGCAGGCGGTGCGCGCGCTCAAGCGCGAGGTCAAGGACCTGGTGGTGATCACGGACGTGTGCCTGTGCGAATACACGAGCCACGGCCACTGCGGCCTGGTGCGGGGGGATGAAGTGCTCAACGACCCCACGGTCGACCTGCTGGCGCAGATGGCGTTATCGCACGCGCGCGCGGGGGCCGACATTGTCGCGCCGTCGGACATGATGGACGGCCGCGTCGGGGTGATCCGGTCGGTCCTGGATCGGAACGGGCACGAGAACACGCCCATCCTCTCGTATGCGGTGAAGTACGCATCGGGCTATTATGGCCCGTTCCGGGAGGCGGCGGAATCCGCGCCTGCGTTCGGTGACCGGCGCAGCCACCAGATGGATCCGGCGAATGTCCTGGAGGCGCTGCGGGAAGTGGAGCAGGACCTGGCGGAGGGGGCGGATATTATCATGGTGAAACCCGCGGGACCTTATCAGGATGTCATCCGCATGCTCCGCGACCGCTATCCGGTGCCTCTGGCGGCTTACCAGGTCAGCGGCGAGTTTTCGGCGCTGGTGGCGGCGGGCCGGCTCGGCTGGCTCGATCTGCCGCGGGTGATGCTCGAATCGCTGACCGGCATCCGGCGCGCGGGCGCCGACATTATCCTGACCTATTTCGCGAAAGAGGCCGCGCAGGCGCTTTCGTAACCATCAAGCCGATGGAACTTCCGGTCCCGGCCCCCTGGATTCAGGCTCCGGGGGCCTGGAGGCCGTCGGGGTTCCAACTGGAGTGAGAAGTGAACAAGCGTTCGAACGATCTGTTTGTCAGGGCCAACCGGTTCATTCCGGGGGGTGTGAACAGCCCGGTGCGTGCATTCCGCAGCGTGGGCGGGAACCCGCTGTTCATCAAGTCGGGCCGGGGCAGCCGGATGACGGATGTCGACGGCGCCTCCTACATCGACTACGTCGGGTCGTGGGGTCCGCTGATTCTCGGGCATGCGGCGCCGCAGGTAAAGGAGGCGCTGCGCGTACAGATCGGACGAGGGACCAGTTATGGCGCTCCGACGGAAAACGAAATCATTCTGGCCGAGATGATCTGCAAGGCGGTCCCTTCGATCGAAAAGGTGCGGCTGGTGAATTCGGGTACCGAGGCGACTATGAGCGCCATCCGGCTGGCGCGCGCCTTCACGGGCCGCAACAAGATCATCAAGTTCGACGGCTGCTATCACGGGCATGCGGACAGCCTGCTGGTCAAGGCCGGTTCCGGCGTGGCGACGCTCGGATTGCCCGACAGTCCGGGGGTTCCGCCGGAAGACTCGGCGCTTACGATTTCGATTCCGTACAACGACGGCGATACCGTGCAGCGCGTGCTCGAGCGGAATCGCTCGGAGATCGCCGCCATTATCGTGGAACCGGTGGCGGGCAACATGGGAACGGTCCCTCCTGCGAAAGGATTTCTGCAACGGCTCAGGAAACTGACACGTGAGAACGGCACCCTGCTGATTTTCGACGAGGTGATGACCGGATTCCGGGTTGCCTATGGCGGCGCGCAGGAGGTGTTCCGCGTCCGGCCGGATCTCAGCTGCCTGGGCAAGATCATCGGAGGCGGGCTGCCGGTGGGTGCCTATGGCGGCACCCGGTCGATCATGGATTGGGTGGCGCCGCAGGGGCCGATGTATCAGGCCGGAACCCTCTCGGGAAATCCCTTGGCGGTTGCGGCCGGTATCGCGATGCTGAAGGCGCTCCAGAAACCGGGTGTTTATGAAGGCTTGGAAGAGATGTCGGCGCGGCTGGCCGAAGGGCTGCGCAAGGGGGCGTTTGAGGGCGGCTGTCCGGTGCAGATCAACCGCGCGGGTTCGATGTTGACGGTCTTCTTCACTTCGTCGCCGGTCACCGACTTCCAGTCGGCGCGCACGAGCGATACGCAAAGTTTCGGGCGCTTCTTCCACGCCCTTCTGGAGCGCGGCGTATATATTGCCCCTTCGCAGTTCGAGGCCTGTTTCGTTTCCACGGCCCACAGCCGCCGGGATATCGATGCGACGATCCGCGCGGCCGCGGGGGCGTTCCGGGCATTGAGCGCCCGCTGACTGGCGGGTCTCTTGGAGTCTGTCCGAGAATTAGGAGGGGCTGGATTCCGAGCACCGTCGCGCCTGCGGCGCTGCTGGCGGGGGCAGATGCCAGGCGGAGCGCAGGCGATGTGGCTGTACATCGTCGAGGAGCGCCAACGCCGCAGATGCCTTTGCGCCGCCGGAACCCGAAGGGCGCATGGGGCTTGCCCGGCGATCGCTGCGTTGCTCGTCTTTAACGATGTGCACCGACATCGCCTCCTCCTCGTGCCTTGCGCTCGCCGCGCAAGCCCCATGCGCGCGATCCCTCCTGATTCTCGGACAGACTCCTCGGTGCGGGAGGGTATGAGGGCGGGCGCTTTACGCGCCTCCCGCGGGAATCGCGCTCTTGTCTTCTTTGGTCATCGGAACCCGAACGCGCACCTGGACGATCTTCAGGCCGTCGGTCTTGTCGATGACGAAATTCAATCCCTGGTAGCGGACGCTTTCCCCCGCCTGGAGCAGACGTCCGGTGCGGGTCTGCAGGAAGCCCGCGATCGTGGCATACTCCCGCGACTCGGGGATCTTGATTTCGAATGACCGATTGAAATCACGGACCGGGAGGTTGCCGGTGACGGAAAAAACTCCCGGCCCCAGCTCTCGCACCGGTTCAGTTTCGGTGTCGTGTTCGTCGCGAATCTCCCCCACAATTTCCTCGAGCAGGTCTTCGAGGGTGAGGATCCCCTCGACGCCGCCGAACTCGTCGACCACGATCCCCATATGCAGGTGCATCGACTGCATCTGGCGAAGCACGGGTTCGAGCCGGGCCGAGTCGGGCACGAAATGGACGGGCCGGAGCAGGACCTGCAGGTTGATGTCGCCCGGGTTCCGCATGTGTGGGAGCAGGTCCTTCCCGTAAAGTATGCCGATCACGTTGTCGAAATTCCGGCGGTAAACGGGAATGCGCGAGTAGTGGGTTTTTCCGAAGAGCTCCAGGATTTCGGGGATGGGCGCGGAGATTTCCAGGGCGGTCACGTCGGTGCGCGGGATCATGATTTCGCGCACGTGGGTGTCGCCGATTTCGAAGACGTTGTGCAGCATCTCCTTGCGGGCTTCTGCCATGACCAGGTCGGGCGATCCGGCAATGATGGACCTGATTTCCTCCTCGCTGAGGGCGTGGGCGAAGGGGCTGGCGTTGGTGGCGAGGCCGATGATCCGGACGATGCGATTGGCGATGAACGCCGCCAGGGCGGCCAGGGGCGAAAGCAGCCACATCGACACGCGGATCGGCAGGATGAGCTTTCGGGACGCCTGTTCGGCATGGGTCGCGGCGATGATCTTGGGGGTCAGCTCACAGAAGATCAGGATCACGATGGTGAGCGCCGCCGATGCCATCAGGCCCATGGTCCCGACCATATCGGCCGGGGAATAGGTGGCGACCAGGTAGGTGACCAGGCTGGCGGCGGAGATGTTGGCGAGGGTGTTGCCGAGCAGGATCACGCCGAGGAGGCGGTCGGGATTGGCGATCGTGCGCTTGATGAACTGGGCGCGCCTGTCGCCGGCCTCCGCCAGGTACTTGAGGCGGAGGCGGCTGACCGCCATCAGAGCGGTCTCCGAGGCGGAAAAGAACAGAGATAGAACCAGGAACAGAAATACGAGAGCGAAATAAGCTGCCGGCGCGTGCAATTGGTTAGGCGGAAGCCTTCACGGATCGGGCGTATGCTTCGGCCAACGATCTGTCGATGTGGTCTTCAACCGACCTCTCACTGATGCCGCGGACGGTGGCGATCTCGGTGATAATCAACTGTTTGGCGCGATCCAGCATGCGCTTTTCGCGGAAGGAGAGGTTCTTCTTGAAGCTGAGGTAGACCAGGTTTTTAAGCACCTCGGCCACCTGGAAGATGGAGCCGGTGCGCATCTTGTCGCAGTGCTCCTTGTAGCGTCCCTTCCAGTCGGCGGCGGGTTCGAAAAAGTCCTCTTCCAGGAGCTTGTACAGCCCCTCGCAATCCACCTTGCGGATGATCTTGCGGAGGCCGACGTTCTTGACGTTGGCGGTTGGCACCATGACGACGGAAGCGTTGGAATGAATTCTGAGCAGATAAAATTCTTCGGGGATACCGTTCACCGAACGGTTGGTGACCTCCTCGATGATGCCGACGCCATGGTTTGGGTAGACTACCTTTTCACCCACACGAAATTCCATATTACCTCCGGGAACGTTCTATTCTACCGCAAATGTCCTCCATAGTCAAAATTGATGCGGTTCGGGCGACGGTGCGGGTCGCGAGAAGCCGGGCCATAGGTTGCTGCGAAAAGGGTTACGGTAATTAATAAAGAGACCAGGACGGAGGCCGTTTTGGCTGTTTTTCTGCGGTTTGAGGATGTGCCGGGCAGCGCTCAGCCTGGTTCGGAAGCCGGCAATTGTGAGTCCGGCGCCGGCTTGGCGGTGCTGGTCCGGGCGCATTTGCCGAGGCGCGGATCCTCTCTAATGCCGCTTTTATGCCGCAGTCGAACTTCGCTTGCCTCATGCCGCCGTCGGACCCGTCTTGCCCGGTGGATATGGGGTGGATATGGAACACCCCGACCGGATCGTGCCAACAAACGGCTGGAGCATATAAAGGAAGATATAGAGGTTGTCGTTGGTAGAGTTTGTTGGGGTAGCGATTTCCTTCGATTGACTCATGGCGGGGGGATGGGCTACCATTTCTCGCCCGCGTGGCAACCAGCGGGCAGCTTCGCGTGCCGAAGTGGCGGAATTGGCAGACGCACGGGACTCAAAATCCCGCGGCCCTTGCGGCCATGAGGGTTCGACCCCCTCCTTCGGCACCAATAGAATCAATAACTTAGCCAAATCTGATCTTCCCCGGAAAAGCCCAAAACAAGACCCATTGTACTTAAATTGTACTTATTCCGAAAAAATCGCTCGCGGTCTCCTTTCGAAAATCTGACCGAAAACGCGCGCATCGCGAATGCCCCGGATAGTCTCCGGATACCGCGACTATCGCGCCGAATCGGTCCGAATCAGGAAGATGAAAATGAACCGAAGCGACTCCCGGAGGGTTGAACGGATCCTGCGCAATAAGGATCCGCTCCACCAGCTGATAAGGGGGATGTCCAGTCCTGGCAGACCGCAACAGAGAAGGTGGAGCTCGTCGGCAGGATCCCGCACGATTTCCGCCGGACCGCGGTCCGGAATCTGGAGCGGGCCGGCGTGCCCCGCTCGGTGGCCATGAAGCTGGTTGGGCACAAGACGGAGAGCATTTACCGTCGTTACGCCATTGTGGCGCGCCAGGATCTCGCGGATGGGTTGAAGCGGCTGGCAGATTACCGCGCCACAACATCATCCGCACCAAAGATGCGGCACGCGTCATCATCCTTGTGTAGTCTATCCCGTAAGGTCGAGAATGGAGAGGCCTCGGTAGTGTCCGCGACCAAGGCCCATTGCCAGCAACCTGCACTTGAGCGGAATCGCCACAACTACTACCTCGTCGGCCGACTGAAGCCGGACGTCACCCTGGTTCAGGCCCAGATGGACATCAACACCATCTCCAGCGCACTCGAACGCGAATACGCCGACAGCAACAAGGGCAAAGGCCTGCGGCTGATCAGCCTCCTGCAGTACCTGGGCGGCGACGTTCGCACCGGCCTCCTGCTGCCGTCCGCAGCAACCGTCTGCCTGCTGCTCATCGCCTGCACAAATGCGGTTGGGCTGCTACTGGCGCGGGGCCAGCGCCGGATGGCGGAGATCGCCATGCGCGTCGATCCCGCGATCGTGCTGAGAAACGAGTAGGATTGCGCGGCCCTCAGGCCGCTTTGAATTAAGCTTGCGGCCGTGCGGCAGCTCATCAACCGACGGCCGGCGCAGCGTGTTCTCGAACAATAGAAGCTCCGTCCTTCCCAGTGCACGGCTGCCGCGGTTGGCGAGCAGGTCGAGATCGCCGTCATTGTCGATATCCGTCAGGCACATCGCCGTCGGCAGGTCGCCGAGGTCGAGTGCCTGGACGTTCTCGAAACGACTGCCATCGATGTTGAGCCAAACGACGTTGCCGACCACAAGGTCGGGATCGCCGTCGAGATCGATGTCGCCGACGGACATCCGGGTCCCGGATTCGAGCGACGGGCCGAGTTTTTGGAATCCGCCGCGTCCGTTGTTCTTCCAGAGTGTGGTCTTCGCCGATCTGCCGAGCACGACAAGATCCAGGGCTCGGTCGCCGCTGAAGTCCGCCAGCGACAGGGAGGCGATCCCCTCGCCGATGTCGAGCATCGCATCCTGTCGGGCAAAGTGACCCTTCGTGTTCAGCCAGATCGAAGCCGGGCCCTCCCCTCCGCCGGGGACGCAGACGGCATCGGGGTCGCCGTCCCCATCCACGTCTCCGAGAACGGCGTTGCCTTCGAGAGCCTGAGGGCTCACCGTGAAGGTGCCCTTCCCGTTGTTCAAGTAGATCAGATCAGCCTGCTGGAAGTGGGAGACGAGGGCGTCAAGATCGCCGTCCCCATCCACGTCGGCGGCGGTGACCGACGTGCCGTTGAGTCCCGGCTCGCCGATTGAGCGGCCGCTGTCGGTAAAGCCTCCCTTTCCGTCACCGAACAACAGCCGCGACGGGCGCCCGTTGTAGACCAGGAACAGGTCGAGCATCCGATCGCCGTTAAAATCGGCGATCGCGACGCCGTGACCCTCGGTTGCCGTCTCGGGGGTCGCCGTCAGCTTGAGGACCCTGGTGAATGCACGGGCGGCATCGTTCCAGAGCACCCTTGCAGGGTTCAGGAAGTCGGAAACGACGATGTCCGAACGGCCGTCGCGATCCAGATCGTCGGTGCTCATCGCGAAGATGCGCCCCTCGGTGAGCATTCGGCCTTCGCCCGTAAACGGACCTCGGGGACCGGTTGCGAACGGGCGCAACCCGCCGATGACCTTGGCATCGACTGTATTCCCCAACCGGCCTTTCGCGCCCACGGGCGACGCGCCATTGCCCACTCGCGCCTTCGCTCCGGACAACTCGCCGTTCTCCTCGTTCGGGAATCGTTTCGACCGCGCCTCGTCTTTGGCATTGACGACATCAATGCAGTCGCCGATCCGTCCGCCGGGCAAGACCGTCGTGTCCTTGTTGTCGGGGGCGGCCTGCTGCTGCGGGAAAAAGTATGGCCCGCATATAGTCAGAAGACAGATAAGCGTGGGCAGCATGAGTTTGCGCATCATGGCATCTCCAACCGGGCTTTGCTGAACCGCATCCAATTTCCTATTACGAGACAGACGAATTCGGTGCAAATAAGTTCCCGCCCGGATGCTGCGGCCGGGAACAAGGCAAGTCCCCGGTTTTCGCTGTGGTTACCGCCTCGGTCATGGACTTTGCACACCTCGGCGCCTTCTGGCCAAAAAATGCCGGATTTTGCGGTGCGGTTTGGCTATAGAATGCCAACCGGAGGTCCGGACCGCGAAGCGAAAAATTTATTCTATTGGCAAATGGAGAGGCCGGCTGATCCGACCCAACTTCTGAAGCGAGCGGCAACAAAGGCAGCCACTTCTTCCGATCTTTTGCATGGAATTAGAGGGAGTTATTTAATGACAAGAACTACTGTTTTTTTCGTGCTGGTGATTTCTCTTGGGTTGGCAACGATGGCCTCGGCCCAGGTAAAGACCGACGTGCCTCCACTCGTGCCCGGCGCCAAGCCGGCAACGGTGGAGCACATCAAGGTTCACGGCAAGGCCCTGGAAGGCAATCTGTCAGGCGACAACGTCGATCGTGAGGTCATCGTCTTTCTGCCGCCCAGCTATGCCCGGGAAAAGTCGCGTCGGTATCCTGTTGTTTACGCCCTTCACGGCTATTCCGTCGGCGCTTCGCAATGGTCTCAGGAGATCCACGTGCCGCAAACGATCGAAGGCGCTTTTGCGCAAGGATCTCAGGAAATGATCGTGGTGCTGCCCGACTCGAAAAACGTCTACAACGGCTCGATGTATTCGAGCTCCGTGACGACAGGGGACTTTGAGAACTTCATTGCGCGTGATGTCGTCGCCTATATTGACGCTCATTACCGGACGATCGAGAAGCGGACCAGCCGGGGGCTTGTCGGCCACTCCATGGGCGGATACGGCGCCACCCGGATTGGCATGAAGCATCCCGATGTCTTCGGCAGCCTGTATATCATGAGCCCATGCTGTATGTCCCCCCGGGCAGCCGGACGGGGCAATGCCGCCGGCGAAGCGGTCTTGGAAGCGGCCAAGACGCCCGCGGAAGCAGCCAAGGCGCCCGGCCTCGGCATTCAACTCGCATCCGCCGCCGCGTGGTCGCCGAATCCCAAGAAACCGCCCCTTTATCTCGATATGCCGACAAAGGACGGCCAAGTCCAGCAGGATGTAGTCGCCAAATGGACTGCCAACGCTATTCTGGCGTTTGTCGATCAGTATATCGGCAATTTGAAACAGTACCAAGCCATCGCCACGGACGTCGGCGACCAGGACGGATTGCGGGTCGATACGGCCAAGCTGCACGATATTTTCGACGCCTACGGCATCGTCCACACGTTCGAAATCTACTCCGGCACGCACACCAGCGCCATGGGGGTTCGCTTTCAGAACTGCGTCATGCCGTTTTTCAGCAAGAATCTGTGTGTCGGCCAGAACTGTCAGTGAGGCTCATTCGAAGGCGGATTCCGCATTTTCGAGTCGCGCGCAGCGGCTGGTAAGCGGGTTCCATCTCAGCCCGATTTCCGCAGTTAAGTCGGACAGTTTTTTGTTTTCAATGCTGGTGTGGCAAAGTTTCCACTACAAACGGGTAATTTCCCCCTGCACTGGAAGCTTGAGCCCGAAGCGGAGAAGAAGGATTGCCTGGTGATCGGTAGGCCCCGTAAACGAAAATCCTGCATCGTGTCGGAGTAGGGTGATTCGCCTCCCCGGTCCGAGAATCCGAACCAAGCCGCAAGCTACTTGTGCTTGTGCAAACCAGTCCCCGGTTTTCAAAAGATCTCTTTCAGATTTAAGTTCAGGTCGGGGAACAGGGGGGAACCAAGGGTGCCGGCGCGGGAAACGAGGGCTTCGGTACGATAGCCGGCTTCAGTCCAGCAAAGCACCTCTATGGTTTCAGAATCGGGATCGATGATCCAGTACTCCCGGATGCCGAACCGGGCATACAGCTTCCGCTTAATCTCCAGGTCCCTGGTTCGTGTGCCGGGCGAGAGGATTTCGATCACCAGGTCCGGCGGCCCGGAGATATTCGCTGCGCCGACGATGGAAAGCCTTTCGCTGGAAACGAAGATCACGTCGGGTTGCACGACATTCTCCTGGGAGAGGACGATATCGCATGGCGCATCCAGGATCAGCCCTAAAGCGCTATTTTCCACGTGCCGGTGGAGCGCCACTTTGAATTTCAGCCCGATCGTCTGATGCCGGACATTGGGGGCGGGAACCACGTAAAGCTCTCCGTCGAGGATTTCGTAGCGTTTGTCCTCGGGGAGCTGAAGATAATCGTGGTAATTGAACCGGACGTTTGCCTGCTTCATGATTGCATTCGACATTACCACCATCTGCTCCGGACTTCAACTCCGCCACCCATACAGTTTCATGACCGATCAATCTATTTCACGAAATCGGCAAACATCGGTGGAATGAGAGAACACGTCGGCGCCGGCAAGCTTCACAAGATTTTCGACTGCTACGGCACTCTACCGCGGCACCTATACCAGCGCTATGGCGGACCGTTTCCGGAACCACGTCTTGCCCTTCCTTAGCAAGAACTGATGTGGGTTTTCCGGCGAACAGGACAGAATGTTTGGCCCGGCAGCCGGCGCAGAAATTTCTGGAGCTGATAAAACGCCGTTCGTTCGGGATGCCTGGCCTGTATTGCGCCGGCGCTTCGGCGATAAAGCTGCCGGCGGGATCCTCGGCCGCAAAGGGGGCCCGGGCGATGCCGCGAACCTGAAACGAGCGGAGCATTCCTGCCCCGCTTGTTGTGCCTTCGTCCGCGCGCGGCTACTTCTTCGCGCTTACCCCCTTCTTGTAGTACCGGTTGGAGGCGCCGGGTGTGGGGACGCTGCCGGCGATCTGCGCCCCGGCGGCATGCGCCTTGGTCAACACCGCGGTGAGGGTGATGCCGGTGCCGGAGACCTGGGCGCCGGCCGCGTGCGCAAGAGTGAGCGGCGCGGCGACGGTGATTGTGGCGCCTGTCGTGCCGACCGTCGCGATGACCGCTGCAGCACCCAGCAACAACGCGTGGGCAAAATGGGCTCCCCAAGAGAATTTGTCATTTGCGAATGGTTATTTGTCATTTTCTGATTCGCGAGGCTTTGCCTTGGGCGGTCCTGATCGATGCGCCGAGGATGCAGGCAAGCTCACGATCTTCCTTCATGAGGTTCTCAACCAGGGCGGTGGGGGCCATCCGAGCTTCCAGAATGATGAGGAGCCAGATGCCGGTCTCATTGAGCTCTTTGACGGCGATTCGGAGTTTATGTACGAAGTCGGCACGGCTCTCCACCCCCCGCGCTTCGCCGTAGTTCGGAGCGGGAGAAGTGCCCGAACGCAGAATCTGGCCGGAAACATGACGCCCGGCGGAGGTTTTCGGCAAGTGCCCGACCAGTTCAATAGTCCTGACCGCAAAGGAAACCAACCTCCGTTGGAGCGCGTCGGCAGCAGCTTGAGACATAGTATCCTCCTCACCGACTCCAACCGCGTCCCCTTCCACTTGATCCAAAGAAAAATGACAAATACCCAATCACAAATAACAAATGACCAATGCTTTGTGTTACCACTTGATCCAAATAAAAACGACAAACGGAAGTAAGATCTGGACACCCATTTTGTCCACACTTTGCAATTTCGCCGCGACTTTCAGAATCGGCTTTCCCAAATCAACGAAAGTCCATAAATTAGCAATGGTATGAGGGTAATTGACATGAACCTTTGCCCGAAGGATGGCGTCAAATAGTCATAAAGACCAAAGAGCTTAGGGACGCGATCGGAACTTACTGCCGTGGAGACCGGACCTTTTTGGACGAGGACGGGAGGGCAATCCACAGATTTCATTCAATCTTCTAATCCATCGCGGTTCGTGGTTCCGATTGAGGGCATACAGGCATTCCTGGTGGCATGGTTTATCCAACCCCTTATGAGGAGAGGGACCTATCATGACGGCTTTCACGCGAATCGGATTGTTGACGGTTCTGTTGTTTGCAATGACGCTGACAGTAATTGCGCAGAATGGAATCATATGCTTCGGCAAACCTGTTTCTGACGGATCCACAGGGTAATCCGGTTGCGGCAAACGGCGCAATAACGGATGCATCCGGGACCATGCGGCATCCGCTCCCGGGGTCCGTATTCAGCTTTGCCGTCCCCCCTGGGGGTACTGTCCTTCTGTCCGTATCCGCGCTGAACCCGAATGACCCGACAAAGGCCGGGTGGGCGCGACTGGAAAGCACAAGCGGCTCATTGACCGGGGTGGCGACCTGCGAGTATGCGATCGAGGACCACGTGCTGACCACGGTTGCCTTCCCACAGGCCCAATTGCTCCAGATTGCGACCATTCCCGTGGAAACCGACACCGCTCGGGACATGAAGGTTGCTTACGGCATTGCCAATCCCGGCATGCAACCGATCAGCATCAGACTGTACCTGATAGGCCCGGATGGCGCTGTCGTCGATGATTCTGTCACAGTGACACTTGGACCGAGACAGCAAATCGCAAGGTACCTTTGGCAGGATTTTGCCCGAGAGAACTTCAAAGGTTCGGTGGTCCTGCAAAGTCAAACAGGCGCGAGCTTTATTGCAGTAGCTCTGGCTGAAAATCAGGGTCTCTACTCAGTGATCCCGCTCCTGCCTGGGGGATTTCCAGGCATTCCGGACTGACGCCGATCCCAAGCCGTTAGAATCGTGGTGTTTTCGACGTAAAGGCCTTGAGGCGAGCCGAATCCGCTGCAGGTTCGCCTCAAGGCATTCGAGCCTTGTGTCTAAAACCCATAATCGGGCTGATTTTCATGATCTATTGGGCAGTTATGTATTCCGAAAACGCCGGATCATTTGTGGATCGAATAAATAGCGGCGTCAGTCCCCATTCCCCATTCCCCCTCTTCTTAAGATTTGATCCTGCCGGTACAATTGCCGGCTGTCCGTTCGTGCAGCCGCCAGGGAATGAGTGCCGGCGGTCGAAGACCAATCAGGACCATGAATGCACCGCTGCAAAAAAACAAGGGACATTTCCCTATTGGCGCGCCTCGGCGGCTTGCACCATCGATACGATTGGCACCAGGCGGCGTGAGAAAAACTGTTATCTTTCCGCCCGGAGTCATCCGGAAAAAGAACAGGTGTCAGGCTATTTCACCAAATTCCAGGCCATGGCTATACAACCAGGGCCGATGGCGAAAATGGTGAAATAGTTGCTGACACCAATCTTGGATAGCCGGATTACCGCAGAGCCTTGTGCGGCTTGAGCGTGCGCTCTTTCCAGATGACCAGCAGCGAGCTGGCCACGAAAATCGATGAATATGTGCCGACGACGATGCCTGCGAAAAGGGCGAATGCGATCCCGTTTAGAACCTCTCCACCAAGGAAGTACAGCGCAAGGCAGGCCAGCAGAGTCGGCCCGGCCGTCAGCAGCGTCCGGCTGAGCGTCTGATTGATCGAATCATTCACCAACTGCAGGAACGAGCCGCCGAGCCGCCCCATCCTCAGGTTCTCGCGCACGCGATCGAAGACGACGATCTTGTCGTTCATCGAATACCCGATCAATGTGAGCAGCGCGGCGACGATGTTCAGGTTGATCTCGCGCCCGGTCCAGGCGAACAGCCCCAACGTGATGACCACGTCGTGAACCGTCGCCACGACCGCCGCCACTCCTGAAATCCACTTAAACCGGTACGCAATGTAGATGAGCATGCCGCCGAGCGCCCCCACGGTTGCCATCACCGCCTGGCTTCTCATCTGCGCACCGGCTCGCGGCCCAACGATTTCCGCCGAGAGGACATGGAACCTGCCGGCTCCGCACTCCGCCTTGATCGCCTTCAAAATGTCCGGTGAAACGCCTTCCAGCGAGTTCAGTTCGATCGACATCACCGAGCAGGCCGCCGTTGTCACGGTCGCGAAAACTCAGGATCCTCGCGGCCAGATTGTGAACCTCCTCCTCACTCATGATGATGCCACGACCCGGGAGGGATCCCTTCAGCCGCTCATAGAGCGCGGACTCATTGGCCGTGTTCAGGTCCAGCTTGCCGTCGGAAATGCCGTACCGGTCGCGGAGAACCTGCTCGACCTTTTCGCGCGTTGCGGTCACGTTCCCTCCGGCGGCCAGGTCGGCGCCGATCAGAAACCGGCCGTTTCCGCCGGCGTCCTGAACAGAGATCTCGCCTTGAAGGCGGCGCGAAAGCAGCTGCCGCAGGTCGTCGATCTGCAGGCGATCCCGCAAATTTCACCTGGACCAGAGTTCCTCCACGGAAGTCGAGTCCCGGGATCAGTCCGTAGCCCGCCATTCCTGCGATGCTCAGCACGATGGCAACCATGGAAATGCCCAGCGTCAGCGTGCGCCGATTCATGAAGCCGATCCGGCATTTTTGGAACAGGTCTGCCCGGCTGCCGATGCTCAGGCTCGCTATCTTCGGATGCCGCCACAGCTGGAAATCGAAGATCGCGCGTGAGACAAATACGGCGGTGAACAGATTGGCGACCAGGCCGATGACCAGCGTCACGGCAAATCCGCGCACCGGACCGGTGCCGAAGATGAACAGAAAGGCGCTGGCCACGACCGTCGTCACATGCGTGTCAATGATCGTAACAAGCGCGCGGTCGAATCCAGTCTGGCGATCGCCGTCGCAATCCGCTTTGCCCGAACTCAGTTCCTCCTTGATGCGCTCGAAGATCAGCACATTGGAGTCGACGGCCATCCCGATCGAGAGCACCAGTCCTGCGATGCCGGGCAGAGTCCAGGTCGCCTCGATGTAGCTGAGCGCAGCGATGGTGATGATCGTGTTCAGCAGCAGCGCCAAAACGGCGTTCAGGCCGGCGCCGCGATAATAGAGGACCATGGAAGCCACGACGAGCGCCAAGACCGACGACGCCGGCGATGATCCCGCGGCGGATCGAGTCGGCGCCCAGCGAAGGGCCGACCGTCCGTTCTTCGATGACCTTGACTCCGGCGGGGAGCGAACCTGCGCGCAGGTTGAGCGCCAGGTCCTGGGCCTCCTCGAGAGTCCGCGCGCCTCGAATCCGGCCTTGATCGGCAATCCGGGTGTCGATGCGCGGCGCGCTCAGGACCGTGTTGTCGAGCACAATCGCCAGACGCTTGTTAATATTGGCCTCGGTGAATCGGGCGAACCTTTGCGCGGCATCGGCCGACAGTCGAAAGCCCGTATCCCATCGGCCGGGCAATTCGCCCGGTTCGGCGCGCGCGTCTCTCATATCGCCGCCGGTGATGATGGGCGAACGGGAAACCAGCCACCAGATCTCGCCCGTGCCCGTCTCCGATGGACCGCGGACCGGTTTGGTATTCTCCGGCAGTCCGGCGCCGTGAGCGCTGCGGGCCGCGGCCTCCGAGGGATACGGGCCATCCATGACGGCGCACAGTTCGAGCATCGCCGCCGTTTGCAGGATTCCTTTGACACGGGTGGGATCGTCGACTCCCGGCAACTGGATGAGAATCTCGACGCCGTCGGGTCCGCCGCGCTGCTGCACGGAGGTTTCGGCGATGCCGAGATTGTCGATTTTCCTCTGGATCGTGTTGATACATCGAGCCACCGTGTCCTGGCGCAATGTTGCCGCGTGATCCTTGGCGATTCCCAGCCGGAGGCCGGATCCGCCGTCGGGCAGGGGAATCCACGCCCGGCCAAGCGAATCGCCGACAATGCGGCGCAGCTGCGCCGCGCGATCGGCCGGCACGCCCGGAACGGCGATCTGAATTTCTTCGGCGGTCTCAACGGAATCCGGTTCATTTCTCCCGATCGCCCCATGGGGCATTCCGGCCTGATCCAGCGCCTGCTTCAACCTCTCAATGGCGCGGTCGGCCTCGACCCTGAAGGCATCCTGGACCTGGATCTGCATGACGATTTGGCTGCCCCCTTTCAGATCCAGTCCGAGGCGGATGTTCCGGTTCCAGTTGGACACGAGCTCCTTTTTTGATTTCGGAAAATGAACGACGCCGGTAATGCAGGCGAGCAAGACACACACAATCAGAAACCACTTCCAACGCAGTCTTTTCGACATGGGGTTCCCCCGTACCGGCAGGGCGGTGCCGTCCGACGCAAGTCGTGGCGGAGGCAATACGCCTGCCAGGGATTCATGCTGCAATCATGGATAGAATCAGAGTTGTCGCGACAGATGGATCAATGTTGCGGGGCGGACGGGGGAGCGCGGCGGAATGAATCGAACCCGGTTTCATGCGCGGAAATTGCGGAGATATTCGCAAGGGCGAGTCGATGCAAGTCAAGGATCGCGAGGACCAGGGACTCGGCGGCGATTCCGGGCAGTGAGGGATGATTGACACGCGAAAGGCTGGGAGAGGGAGAGGCCGCGAGAACCAGTCCTTCGCCGGGTCTGTCGGCAGCGGCGGCAGGCATGGGATGAGGTTGCTGCATCCCGGAGCCATCAGGCCCGGCGATCGGAACCGGCGCAAATGCGGATGCCGCGGAAAGCAGCAAGCCGATAAGGCCGAGGACCATGAGCTCCAGGGTACGCTTCATCCGATATCCTGACTTGGCAATCAGTCGATTTCAGATATAGGATCTATTTTCCCCACGCGCAACCCTAAAAGTCAAATATCCGGCAATCGGCAAAACGCGCCCTGGGAGATCCCTGGAGCGCGGACGTGAACGTCCGCGCTCCCTTTCCTGACATCAGGGACGTCCCGGATTACGCAAACATCTCCTGCGCGAAGTTCATCCGATCCCGCACTTTTACGCCGTTGGGACAGCGGACCGAACATGTTTCGCATTCATCGCAGCGGACGGCACGAACTCTTTCGGGCAAGGCCAGGAACTGCTGCCTCGCCATGGCGAACTGGGCGTAACCCTCCGCATAGGTGAGGAAGCGCAAAACATCCGGCACGGGCAATCCCTTTTCGCAAACCCCTCTGCACGAACCGCACATTCGGCAATAGGTCGGGCTGATGCCGGCCAGCTGAATCCTCAATAGCTCCTCGTCCTTCGGTGTGAACGGCTCGGACATTGCGCGCAGATTCTGATCAAGCTGGTCGTGATTGGTCATGCAGACTATCGCCGCATCCACAGATTGGTTCTTCAGCGCCCATTTGATTGCCGCCACAGGCACGCCCTCGCGGGCCAGCTGTTTGCTCAGCAGCTGAGGATCCGCGCCGTACAGCCGGTCGCCGCGCCCGACCCGGGTCACGCCGCCGGCCATCGTCTTCATTACAATGATGCCCAGGCCGGCCTGGCGTGCACTCCGGATGATACTTGTCATATCCGTTCCGGGCGCTTGCATGTCGGTATTGCGATCGCCCGCCACGGATCTCATGGAGAAATTGTAGGTGGTCAGCACCACGTCAATCTGCCCGAGCCTGGCAAGGTAGGGCAGCATGCGGTCCATGTTGAAATGCGTGCTGACGCCCGTGAAGCGGATTTTCCCATCCTTTTTGGCCACACGCTGGGCTTCCAGCAGGTCGTCGGTCACCTCGGCGGGCTCGTTTTTCATATGCAGATACCAGATATCCAGGTAATCGGTGCCCAATTCACGCAGGCTGGTTTCGAGATTGGCCAATGCCTCCGCTTTCGTCCTGGCCCCGCTCTTGCTCGAGATGATGACTTGCTTCCGTCTTTCCTTCAGGGCAAGTCCCACCAGGCGTTCGTTGTTGCCGTTCTGGTATCCGCGGGCCGTATCGAAATGATTAATGCCCAGGTCGGCCGCTCGGACGATCACCGACGGATCAGAGTTTGTCATGCATCCGAAAGATAGAGTGGTTACCTGCAAACCGGTTTTCCCGAGCAAACGGTACGCGAGCTTTGGCGCTTTGGTTGCCTGAGGCGCAGAAGCCGGATTCCGTATGGCGGTTACCGGAAGAACCAGGCCCGCGGCGAGGAAGTCCCGGCGTGAGCAGTTGTTTTTCATTGCGATTCTCCTTCAGAGGATCGGAGCTTCTTTATTGATTTCTGTAACCTGAACGCGATTTAGCAGACCAGAATAAGTTTGCCCCCAGTGGCGCCCTCTCTCGAAGGCGCCACTACGTTGCGCCGGTTAGCGACCGGTTAGTTTTTCCAGGTTTTCGGGGTACCGAGTCCCTTGCACCGTGATCTTTGATGCGGCGCCATCGATCTCACGGAGATCGTCGGACGCAAGTTCGACTGCAACGGCTCCGATGTTCTCATCCAGCCGATGCAGCTTCGTGGTGCCGGGGATGGGAGCGATCCACGGCTTCTGAGCAAGCAGCCACGCGAGCGCGATCTGGGCAGGTGTCGCGTTCTTCCGCTCTCCGATCCTGCCGAGCAGATCAACCAGGGCCTGATTCGCTTTCCGGGCCTCCGCCGTAAAGCGAGGGAGGATGTTGCGGAAGTCGGAACTGTCGAAGGTAGTGTTTTCGTTGATTTTTCCCGTGAGGAAGCCCTTTCCCAGAGGGCTATAGGCAACCAGGCCGATTCCGAGTTCCTCAAGGGTCGGCAGCACTTCCTTCTCAGGAGTCCTCGTCCACAGCGAGTATTCGTTCTGGAGGGCGGCGACCGGCTGGACCGCGTGTGCGCGACGGATCGTTTGCACCCCGGCCTCAGAAAGGCCGAAGTGCTTGACCTTACCTTCCTGAATCAGGTCCTTCACCGCCCCCGCCACGTCTTCGATGGGCACGTCCGGATCAACACGGTGTTGGTAGAACAGATCGATGGTATCGATCCTGAGTCGCTTGAGCGAGGCCTCGGCGACCTGCTTGATGTGCTCCGGCCGGCTATCCAGACCCACCCACATCTGCTTCCGCGTGGGATCAAGCCTGAATCCAAACTTGGTGGCTATCACCACCTGCTCACGGATGGGGGAGAGGGCTTCGCCCACGAGTTCTTCGTTTGTGAACGGGCCGTATACTTCAGCGGTATCGAAAAATGTGACGCCGCGTTCGACGGCTGTCCGAATTAGAGAAATCATCTCCTGCTTGTCTTTGGGCTGACCATAGGAAAAGCTCATTCCCATGCAGCCGAGCCCGACAGCCGAGACTTCCAGATTGCTGTTTCCCAGTTTGCGCTTCTGCATTATTCCTCCTTCAATTGCTTTCAGGACTGAACCACTTCGTATCGAATCCAGAGCGCATCGTTTTCAAGCTGCTCTACGGACTTGAGTTTGAGCGGAATGGCTGCGTTCCCAGCGGGAGTCCCGCCTGACGCAATACCGCGACTGGAGGAAGCCCTAATTCCTCCAGTCGTATCGCAAGCGTGCCGGAAACTCGGAAGCGATTCATCATGGGTCCAGACCACCAGAATGCCGGATTCACCGAAGGGATGCATATCGATGACAAAGCGGTACTTCACATCGCTCTTCAGCAGGCGCTCGTAAGCCTCGTTGATCTGCTGGATCCTGATCAGTTCGATGTCGGCGGGGATCCCCTTCTCACCGCAGAAATCCAGCATCTCCTGCGTCTTGCGAATTCCGCCGATCGACGAACCCGCCAACTGGCGGCGTTTCACGATCAAGCCGAACGAAGCCACCGCAAGCGGTTTCGATGGCGCGCCGACCGGCGTCATTGTGCCGTTGAGCCTGAGCAGTTGAAGATAAGCGTTCAGTGTGCACCATGTGCAAATCCGAATGACAGACGCCGCAATACAGGATTCCGATCTGGACATCCTCAGGCCGAGGAGTGCGCCGTTGAACCGCAAATGGACCCAGCCCTGAAGTTGCGCTCTGGGCTGCAAATGCCTTCGAGGGAAATGTGACGGGATAAGTGTCTTGACGACGGACAATGGATATTTCCTGCCCATAGCCAGCTACTTGGCAGGAGGATATCTGATGACACGAATCTCTCTCTTCAGCTGTTCTGCCTCTTGATCTGAAAATGCGTGGTCGAGCTTCCCTGCCATTTGGAGTTCGTGGTGAAAGGCTTTGAACCTATCAGAAACTGTGATTCCGATCGGAGTCAGGTTCCGATCTAAGGTATAGACGAGTGAGCAACCCCGATCGGATCTGTTTTCGATTACTTCAATTTTTATCTGTTCTGTGCCAACTGTCAGCAGTTGTGCGACATTGCGGTCGCCCAGCAGTAGGCTTATGCAACTTCGGGGGAAGAGAACGACTGCCTTTTCCCTTTCCAGTTCAAATTTCTGAAGTTGGTGCTTATCCCCCGCAGGCTGTGTGGAGGCGCCAGCCACATGCCGCGGGTCGAGCACCACGAGCGTTGCTTGCAAGTAACCATTGTTGACGTCAGCCAGGAGAATTTCATCGATGCCATCGCCATCCAGATCGCTGATATCCATCGACTCGAGAAATCCGGAGTGCCAGTATTCGCCGGTTTTCGTTCCCTTGCTGTCGAGAATGACGAATTGGTTGGGATGTTCAAACAAATGGTGACTCGTAACCAGAATCTCCTTGGCGCCGTCCCGGTTCGGATCAGCAACCAGGAAATTTGCGATGATGTAGGGTGGTGAATAGGTCCCGCTAAGGTCCGAAACAGTCCCCCCGGGGGCAAAGTGCCACTTTTCCACGCCCTCATTGGAATAGCATATCAGGGTGCATCCGACTTTGGTTCTGTTGGCAGGGTCATATAAGAGGAGAGTTTCTATCCTGGAATCTCCATCTATGTCCTCGAAACAAACGTGTGTCGTGTTGGCAGAATCGCCGGCATAACGGGAAAGGGAAAAAGGTTCCGGCAATTGCACATTCCAGACCGCTTCCCCAGCTGCATCAGTAACCATAAACGTTTTGAAATTAAAGTGATAGCTTGCAGGGAGACCAGGCCTAGCGGCTGCAAAAAAACTCCGCCCAACGATGCTCGCTCCTATGAAAACCAACGCGGTTATCAGAACTGCAGAGATTGTGAGGATCTTCGGGCGACCCTGCCAGGTTTTACTTCCGTTGGTTGATTTTAGAACTGCGTTCCTTTTCCAAAGCTCCAATTCAGCCGAATTCGCTAAGACTCTCCCCCGAGGTCCGGACAAGCGTCGTATGGGGAGGCCTTGCTTCTGCTCCCAGTACTGGGCAGTCCTTCCAGAAACGCCAAGGAAGGTGGCGATTTCCTTCCAGGAAGTCAGCTCTTTATTGCCTCCGGGCCCGGTGTCCATGCCGTCACCTCAATAAGTGTTGATAAATAAGAACTTGCTATGTGAAGTCAGCAAGCTGGATCGTCTGCCGTGCAGCCATCAAATGTCGCAAATGTGCGAATTGCTGATTATTGCGCTTGCCATTCCTATCGTCAGATGGCTGATTCTAGCACAACCATAGCTTCACCTTCATTATCGACGAAGGCTTGCGCGAAAATGGGTAAACGCCGACTTTCGACAACCGCGCTTAAAGGGAAGATAAACCTATTTATGGCAAGATTTCCGCGTAGCCTCAGGTCATTCAGATGTGGCCGATATTGAAGGTTTCAATAGTGAGTCCACATAATGATCCTGATAAGTCTGAGATTCGGAAACGCCAATCAAGGCGCCTTGTGGAATAGACTCGGAAATAGCAATGCTCTATCTCATCGTCCGTGGGATATGAGCTCCCTCCAGAAGCCCGGCTCCGCTGAGGGAACCAGGGATAAGATTGCAGTATTAACCGCCAATGAACCCGTATGGTCAATATATTCGCGTATGGTGAACAGAGTCTGACGCCCTCAACTGCTCCGCTCACGGTCGGGATTCGGTGCCTGGTTATAGTGTCCCCCCAGGATCTGAAACGATGTCAACGAAATAGAATGAGGATGAGAGTGGGGACAGGATCGCCAGATGCCGATCTCGAGGCACCGAACTCTACCGTCGATTGCGGATAGAGTACATCCGGGTGTCGGTGCGCAGCAGCAGCCGGTCCCCGACCAGGGCGGGCGTGGCTAGCGCCATCTCACCCAGGTCGTTAACCCTCAACAATTCGTATTTGTCCCCGGCTGCGATGACGAAGGTCTTCCCCTCCTCGTTCAGGCAGAAGATCTTGCCGTTATTCGCCCAGGGCGAGGAGGTAAAAGCGATACCCCCCTCGATGCGGGAGCGATAGCTGAGTTTTCCGGTTTGCGCCTCGTACCGACTGAGGATACCCGTTTCGGTGAGCGCGTAGACGCCGCCTTCGAAGACGACTTGTGTGGGCAGGTAGGTGCCGGCGCGTTCCTGCGACCAGGCGAGATATTCGTTGGGCCGGCCCGCCGGAGCAGCGGAGATATCGCCGGCAGCCCCGGGCTTCACCGCGAAGAGCCCGCCCCCCTTTCCGCCGTTGACGAACAGGAGCCCGTCGCTGGCGTATGGGCTCGGAATCGGCATCGGCGACATGCCTGACAACCGCCACAGTTCTTTGCCGGACAGGTCGTAGCTGACCGCAACTCCGGGGCCGACGGTCACCACTTCTGTGCGCCCTGAGGTGGTCCAGACATAGGGAGTGGACCAACCCGAGCGAGCCGACGCCCCGCCGCGCTTGACGGCGAGATCGCGGTTTGTGCGCCAGATCTCCTTGCCGGTATTCTTGTCGAATGCGGCGATGAACTGCTGCTTTTCGTTGTCGTTGACGATCAACAACCGGTCGCCGGCAAGCGCGGGCGACGGACCGGTCCCGAAGTCGCCATAAATCGGATAGGCCTCCAGCGGTGTCTTCCAGACAGGCTTTCCCTTCATGTCGTATGCGTACAGGCCGAGGTTGGCGGCATAAACGTAGACGCGCTTTCCGTCGGTGACCGGCGTTTCCGAAGTGAAACTGTTCTTGCGGTGACGGCCGCCGGGCGGGCGGCCGCTGTGGTATTCCTGCTTCCACACCACCTTTCCGGACTTCAGATCGAGGCAATAGAGGAAGTAGTGGAGCATGACCTCATTGGGCAACTCGAAGTCCCGCTCCATGACCCTGGCATCGGCCTCCTTCGCCGAAAGGCCCTGCTTCATCAACGCGGCCATGTATTCGTTTGAATACTCGGTCCCGATCTGCGGCTGCTTGGACTTGCCTTCCGTGACCGCGGTGGTGAGAAAGAGCCTGCCCCCGCTGACGATGGGTGAAGATAAGCCGCGGCCGGGGATCTCCGCCGACCACTCGACGTTCTCCGTCTTGGACCAGGCGTCGGGCAGGGGGCCATGCGAGACTGGGTTGCATTGCGGGCCGCGAAACTGAGGCCACTCCGGAGTGTCGGCTGAAAAAACTGCAGCGGCGAAGCCCAATGCAAGCACGAGCAGACGGTACGGGTGATTCATCATGACAAGAGGCGCTTTCTGCCGGGTGATGGACCGCGACCCGGCCGAGAGAAACACATGAATCAAGCCTTCATGCGCGCGTTTCGGTGAAGTCCGCACAGACTAATGCGCCATAATACATTGATTTCGAGCAGCGTCAAGCTATGGAAGGGGTTTGGGGTAGGGTTAAACTGAAGTATGATCAGCCCGCTCGGGACCAGTCATTCGCATTTCAATAGTGAATCAGGGATGGGAACTTCTCCGCAGGAAGTTACTCGTCTGCTTCATGTGTTTCGCTTACTTACTCCGCCCATAGCGCGGATATCGGCACCGCCCATAAATGCGATCCGAACGGGACCATCTTTTCGCCCGCATAAAGGACAACTCCCGCGGCGAACTGCTTCCCGGCATCCTCGGCCAGGCTGCGCAGGCCGCTGAAATCCCGGGCGCTGACGGAATGCGATAACTTCACTTCGATCCCCGCCACGCGTCGCCCTCCTTCTTCGAGCACAAAATCCACTTCTTTGCCTGCTGCCGTCCGGTAATGCATCAGTGCGGGGCTGCTCTCTTCCCACTCGGCTTGCTTGAGCAATTCGCAGCCGACGAAGGTTTCGAGGAATCGACCGGATAAATTGACATCCTTGAGCACGGCATCCTCGGACGCATTCAGCAGATGGGCCATGAATCCCGTGTCGCCCAGGAGCACCTTGGGAGCTTTGACCAGCCGTTTACTCAGATCGGCGGTCCAGGCGGGGATGCGCTGGATGAGGAACGCGGCTTCAAAAAGCGCCAGATAGCGCTGAAGGGATGTGTGGGGAATACCGGCGCTGCGCGAAAGTTCCGAGATGTTCATCAATGCCGAGGAACGGGCCGCCAGCAAAGCCAGCAGCCGCGGTGTCTCCATCAGGCCATCGATGTTGGAGAGATCCCGGATGTCCGCCTGCAAAATCGTGGTCAGGTATGATGCGAACCATGCCCGCCGGCGCGGAGCGGATCGCTGGACGGCTTCGGGATATCCACCTCGATGGATGCGATGGGCCAAGGGAGTGTCCTCGACGACCCGGTCCGTAATGGAGAATCTTCCTCCCGAAAAAAGTCGCTTGATAAAGGTCTCACGCCGGTCCTCCAGCTCACCCTGAGAAAAGGGCCGCAAAGTCAGGATTTCCATCCGTCCGGCCAGCGACTGGGAGAGCTTGGGCAGCATCATGATATTGGCGGAGGCGGTGAGGATAAATCGGCCCGGGCGCCGGTCCTTGTCCACGGCCATTTTGATTGCGGGGAACAAGGTGGGAGCCCTCTGTGCTTCGTCGATGATGACGGTTCCTTCCAAACCGCCAAGAAAACCGCGCGGATTGGCGATCACACCCGCCAGCACCGCGGAATCTTCCAGGGTGATATAGGCGGCATCGCGGACGCCCGCGGTCGACGCGCGTACCAGAGTGGTTTTGCCGGTCTGCCGGGCGCCGTGAATCAGAACGACCGGGGTGTCGGCCAATGCCGATGTCATCAGGGGTTTGATATTGCGCCGTTTCATGGTTACAGCATAACCACTCAATGGTCAAAATGTAAGCACTCTCGCCACGCCGGACGCTTCGCTGCGTATGGAACGCTGTTTCGGTTTCAGCCCCGATTACTGGCTCAACCTGCAATTCCACCATGTAAGCAACGGTGCGTCAGTGACTCCAATGCGACGGGAATTGGTATAATTGCCGACTGATACCAATTCCCTTGAGAGGTTGATCATGCAAAGCCACTGGCAGACTCTGATTAACCGGCAGTTCGCTGCGGCGATTCAGATGATCCGGTCGGCCATCGAGGCCTGCCCAGACCATCTATGGGACGACCGCGCCGATGGCTCACCTTTCTGGCACCTGGCCTACCACGCACTCTTCTACATCGATTTCTACCTGTCGGACCACGAAAAGACATATCAGGCGATGGATTTTCACGAAGAAAATGCACATCTGCTTCCGGGCGACTACGGGGAATATGCGGGAATCGTCACCACGCCAAAGAAAGCCTTCCACAAAGACCAGCTACTCGATTATGCCGATCACTGTCTTCGAAAATGCGGCGAGACATGCGAGAAGCTGACCGATGAACGGGCCCTGGAGCGTTGCGGGTTTTGGTGGTACAAGCTCAACGTCGGCGAGTTCCTCCTGAACAACCTCCGCCACGCCCAGCACCACGCCGGTCAATTGACACTGCTTCTTCGCCGCCGCGCCGCCATCGGCATCGATTGGCTGGGCACTAAAGACAATCAACCTCCGCCGCCGACCTGGTGAACGGGCCAGCCATCCTCGAACGATTGCCGGGGGAAGCGGGCGAAGTCACGCCGTTTTCATTACCCGGTTGCGAAAGTCGTTCACGCAGTGCACAGCCTGGCTGCAACAATGCCAGCCGTCGTCGAAGGGTTGGCATGGGACAATCCGCCCCCTATGTGATCGCTGTCAGTCTTACCCCCTCTTCTGATCCAACATGGGCGGCTCGTCGAGCATCCTCTGGGTGCCCCCCGGAATGAGTAGATTGTATTGACCGGTCATTTTGATGAGGATGCCCTGGACAGGACTTGGGATTGCGTGCAGGGCATCAGCGCCGACCGGGTATGAGATGGCTTATTGCCCATCTCTTCAACTACAATAAATCGCAACCGTCTTAATCAAACAGTCGGGCAACCTTCTATAATCGTGTTCCAGGAGTGCAGCCATGGGATCGGCAAACACATCGCGCTGTCGCCAGTGTGGTAAGGAGCTTCAACAGGATTTCCTGCAGGAGGGCTTGTGCGGGCAATGCCGCCCGTCCCTGCCCACCGATGGCGCCGCGCCGACCGCGGATGCGACGACTGCGAGGGATTCTGGCGCATCCCCGGCACGCGTGCTTCCCGATCAGATTGGACCATACAAAGTCCTCGACTTCCTGGGGGAAGGCGGCATGGGTGCTGTCTATCTCGCCGAGCAGGAGCAGCCGATCCGGCGGAAGGTAGCCCTCAAGGTGATCAAGCTCGGGATGGACACAAAAGAGGTCATCGCCCGTTTCGAGTCGGAGCGTCAGGCGCTGGCCATGATGAACCACCCGAACATCGCCCAGGTACACGACGCCGGGACAACAGATCGCGGAGCGCCATACTTCGTGATGGAATATGTTCCCGGCGTTCCCATTGCCGACTACTGCGACCGGCATCGATTGAGCACTCGAGAGCGCCTGGAAATATTCATCCCGGTTTGCCAGGCCATACAACATGCGCACCAGAAGGGCATCATCCATCGAGACATCAAGCCCTCCAATATCCTGGTCGCCGTGCAGGACGGCAAACCTGTGCCCAAGATCATCGATTTCGGGGTCGCGAAGGCCACCAACCAGCGCTTGACGGAAAAGACGGTTTTTACGCAGCAGGGCTATCTGATCGGCACCCCCGAATACATGAGCCCCGAGCAGGCGGAAATGACCGGCCTGGATGTGGACACAACGACCGACATCTATTCGTTGGGGGTGCTGCTTTACGAATTGCTGGTTGGGGCGCTGCCCTTCGATCCGAGGGTACTGCGGCGTGCCGGATTCGATGAAGTACGCCGGATCATCAGGGAAGTGGATCCGCCGAAGCCAACCACCAGGTTGAGCAGCCTGGGACAGCTCGCAAAGGGAATTGCCGAACGGCGGCACACCGACGTAGTCTCCCTGGCAAAAGAACTGAGAGGCGATATTGACTGGATCACCCTGAAGGCAATGGAGAAGGATCGCACGCGGCGTTATGCCTCCTCCTCTGAATTGGCCGCGGATATCGAACGTCATCTGAGAAATGAGCCGGTTGCCGCCTGCCCTCCGACCTCCTTGTATCGGGTGCGAAAGTTCGTGCGCAGGCATCGCATGGGTGCCGGCGTCGCGGCTGTCGCGGTCGTGGTGCTGATCGCGTTTGCCGCGACCATGGCCGTGCAGGCGCAGAGGATCGCGCGCCAACGGGATCGCGCGGAGCGCGTGTCGGCGTTCCTGGTGAGCCTCTTCGAGGCCTCGGATCCCGACCGGTCGAAGGGGGACCGCCTGACGGCTCGTGAACTCCTCGACACGGGCGTCGCGCGCCTCGGGCGAGAGCTTGCGAACGAACCGGAAACCCGGGCCGCGCTCATGCACACGATCGGCAGTGTCTACTTCCAGCTCGGTCGTGACGCCGAAGCCGAACGGGCATTCGAGCAGGCCCTCCCGTTCCGCCGAACGCTCTCCGGGCGTGGGCGCCTCAAACTGGCCGCGACGCTGAACGAACTCGGCAAAATCTATTTCCGCAAAGGCGACTACGTGCGGGCTGAGGCCGGCTTTCGTGATGTGCTCGATATCCGTCGCCGCGTGCTGGGAGCCGACCATCCGGACGTCGGGAAGAGCTTACACAATCTGGCCACCGTGGCAGATCAGCGCGGCCAGTTGGCGGAGGCGGAGGCCCTTTACAAACAGGCGCTCTCTCTGTTGAAGAAGACGAATGACCCGGCTGAATCCGGGTTTTGCCTGATGAACCTGAGTGGGCTGTATGCGCGACAGGGCAAGCTCAGCGATGCCCTTGACACGGCCCATGAGGCACTTGACCTGCTGCGGAACAGCCTCGGCGTTGAGCACAGCTGGACGCTCTACGCCATAAACAACTACGCCCACGACCTATACGATCTTGGTGAGTACGCCCAGGCCGAGCAGCTGCAGCGCGAAGTCCTGTCGATCCGGCGCAAACTCCTCGGCGATAGCCATTTCGAAGTGGGCGTCGCCTACTACAACCTCGGGAACACGCTCGACGAACAGGGCCGCTTCGCGGAGGCCGAACAGGCCCTGCGGGAGAGCCTTGCCATCAAACGCAGGGTATTGCCGGACCCGCACGTGCAGACAGCCTGGACTCTGAATGACCTGGCGATTGTGTTGACCGACCAGCGGCGCTGCGCGGAGGCCGAGTCGCTATACCGCGAAGCGCTTGCCATGTTCCGGAGGGTGAAGGACTCCGATCCTGGGTCTGCCGCCTCGAGCCTGCACGGCCTTGGTGATGTGTACGCGTGCCGCGGCCAGATCGGCGAAGCCGAGAAGCACTATCGCGCGGCCCTGGAATTGCGCCAGAAGACTTTTGGCGCCTCCCACGCGACGGTGGCCGACACCGAAGCTGCCCTGGGCCGGCTCCTGACCGAGCGCGGCGCCTACGAAGAAGCTGACCGCCTGCTGCAGGAGGCGCTCGAGATCCGTCGCAAGAGCCTGCCGCCAACACACTGGCGGATCGGGTACACACAGGCACTCCTCGGGAACTGCCTCAAGGGCGAGCGCCGTTTCGATGAGGCGGAGCCGCTCCTGCTCGCGGGGTTCGAGACGTTGCGCACGAAACGTGGGGAAGGACGCGAGGAGACGCTCCGTGCCGCGAGCGGCCTCGTGGCGCTCTACGAGGCCTGGGGCAAACCGGACCAGGCCGCCGCGTGGCAAAAGAAACTCGCCGACACAAGGGCGAAGAAAGCGCCCTAACGTCCGTGAGCGTCACCTGAAACCCTATCGCCAGGGCCCACCTCCGTGAACACCTAAACTGCATCAAAGCCCGCGAAGGGATTATCTTCGACTACGATATTTGCAGCGAGCAATTGAGTCCCGCGCAATATAGTGACAGAAACTAAATCCCCATCCCCGAAGGGGCCCCAGGCGTAAGCTCGGGGTTGGGAGCAGGTAATCATGGAGCCCTGCATTTCTCACCTGCCTTCCACCGCATAGCGCTCTCCCGGACTCATCGATGTAATGGCTGGTACGCCTGCGGAGCGCGTTGGTTCCATCCCATCCGGGCGCCTCTCCATGAAATCTGATGAGAACAGATGGTTAACGATTCCCTAAAACCAAAATCGGCGCCTGGTTTTTCGCACGTGTCAATTATAAGCAGTAGTCCACGGGCCTTTGGCGCACCCGGTGACACATGAAAATAGCAGATGTCGCGCGCAGCGCCTTGGAGTGCGGCGCCACTGCGCCGCTTTCCAAGTAGGGAATGGCAAAAGCGGCGTCATGCCGCCGCACTCCATGGCGCCTTCGGCGCTGGGGTCTATGAAGGGACCGGAAATCTCCAAGAATACTACGGCAGTGTTATCCAAAAAGGTCATTTTCGGATCAGAACATTTGCGTCGTCAGTCCCCATTCTCCCGCGCAGGGAGCCGGAGCTGAGCCTTTCTCGTAGATGCCGGTACCAATTCCGACTCCATCAGCGCCCGGACGGCACAACGATGGTCAATACGGCGGCGACGTCGCTCTCAGGATGGGCGGGTGAAGCCAATGTCAATCGCCGTGCGGACAACGTGCTCATGGCAAAGATGACCTACTGGTTCGGCGGGTAGCTTATCCCGCGCACAATGCAACGCAGCCGCGTGCGGCGCCGCCCCGGCCCGCCCATCGAGTCGATCCGCGTTCATCCGTGTCCTGAGATCTCTTGCTTCGCGAATCACGCGTATTACGGTGCGCTTTGGGTTGACAAACATCCGCAGGCCATTCACCTTCTGTTATCATGGCAGTTCATGCGATTCTCCAGGGCAGACGGTTGGCCATGACATCCTTGAACGACGGCTTTGAATATCGAGAGCTTCTGGGCGCCGCCGCCGCCGGCCTGAGGATGATTGACTACCTGGCACGATGCTATCCGACATTCTCGCGTGAAGAATGGCTCGATCGCATCGAATCGGGGCGCGTGCTCCTGGATGGAATTCCGTCGACGCGGAACACGATTCTGAAGCCGGGCCAGCGGCTGAGCTGGATGCGTCCGCCCTGGGAGGAGCCCGAGGTTCCCCGGTCTTTCGCCATCCTGTATCGGGATGCGTACATGCTCGCGGTGGCCAAACCCGGCGGACTCCCCACGATTCCAGGCGGAGGCGTCTTTATGGCACATACGCTTCTGACGCTCGTCCGGCGCCATTTTCCCGCCGCCAGCCCGTTGCACCGGCTGGGTCGCGGGACCTCCGGAATTGTTCTGTTCGCGGCGACCCGGGAGGCCGCGTCGAAAACCCTGCAGGCATGGCGCGGCGGCGAAATTCTGAAAATCTATCGTGCCCTGGCCGCGGGCTGTCCCGCCGCCGACGAGTTTGAAGTGGACACTCCAATCGGTCCGGTTCCACACGGGTATTTAAAGACCATTTATGCCGCATCCCCGCGCGGAAGGCCTGCCCATAGCCACGTAAACGTCCTCGAGCGGCGCGATGCCTGCTCCCTGCTTCAGGTCAGGATCACAACCGGCCGGCCGCACCAGATCCGCATCCACCTTGCCGCCGCCGGACATCCGCTGGTTGGCGATCCGCTTTACCCGGCCGGAGGGGTTCCCGCGGAGAACAGCCGGGCTCTGCCGGGCGACCTGGGCTACTATCTGCACCACGCATTCATGGGTTTTCCTCACCCAGACACGGGGAAGTGGACGGAGATCAATTGCATGCCGCCGCCTCCGCTGAGGCGACAATTCGGATCGGATGCCGCGCCGTGTAAACCTCGAAGGGGTGGAGCAGCAGAGCCAGGGGCGTGAGCCCTGGGAACGGAGAATCAAGCGGCAAGAGCCCTGGAGGGGGCAGCGCAGGGAAAGCGCGATGAGAAGATGAGATTTTCATGCATCCGAGTGCGCTTCGAGCGCATAAAGGACTCTGCCTCCGGCCATCAGCCGAAGCGTCCAGGGGGGGCTGGCGGCCCTGCCGGCATGTTGATTCGATATTCTTTCAATCCCGCGTAAAGCGATTTGGCCAGGCCTGACTTTTTGAACCCGATCACCTTTGCCCCCTTGATCCCGAAAAACTTCTCCAACTCATTCGCGGTGTAATGTTGCACCACCGGGTAATAGGCGAAATCCGAGAGAATTTCCGCCCGGCTGGTTTCGGAGAGGTCGTGGGTAATCAGCACGAAGTGCAGTCTGCTTTTGCTTCTCGCCAGCGTGTCGCGTCCAACGATCAGGATACGGGAGCGCAGTACAAACGAAAACAGCCGCTCCACCGGCCGAACCGGATCTTGCTCTTTCATCGGCGTGGGCGGCGGCGGGGCTCGCCCCCGCGCTGTTTTGTCTCGCGGGAGCCGGCGTTTCGGCCGGTTGCGGCAAAGGGACATGAAGTGTCTGCTGGTAGTAATCGTCCAGCAGCATCGCGATGATGGCTGATTGGTCCTCGTTTTCGGCCAGGCTTCGGCCCAGCGGCACGAAACGCTGGCTTCGCTCGACATGCAGTTTGTCACGCTGGCGCAGGCGCGCTTCGAGCAGGGCCGTGATGCGTTCGGCCACCACCGATTCCACGTCGGCGGGAGTGGGCAGCGGTCGCTCCTGCATATTGATGCCGAAGCGTCTGGCGATGCGATCGAGTTCCATCTTCTCCAGGTCGCTCACCAGGGAAATGGCGACGCCGGCCGCCCCTGCGCGCCCGGTGCGCCCGGCGCGGTGGATATAGGCCTCGGGATCCTCGGGCGGTTCGTACAGGATCACGTGAGAAAGGTCCGGGATGTCGATGCCGCGCGCGGCCACGTCGGTGGCCACCAGGAACCGCAACTTCCCCTGGCGCACTCGTGCCATGACCCGCTCGCGATCCTTTTGCGACAGATCAGCGCTCAGCTCATCCGCGTCGTAGCCGAAACTCTGCAGGACCACCGACACGTAATGCACTTTGACCTTGGTGTTGCAGAAAATTATGGCCGAAGCCGGGTTCTCGACCTCGATCAGGCGAATGAGGCCGCGATCCCTGTCCATACCTCGAACCAGGTAAAAGATGTGTTCGGTGTCGGTCACGTGCACATGATCGAGGCTGAGGGTGATAAATTCCGGTTCGCGTATGAACTCGCGCGCCGTGCGCATGACGTAGCCCGGGAAGGTGGCCGAAAACATGCAGGTGTGCAGGTTGCGGTCGGGCAGATAGCTCTGGATCTGCTTCATATCGGGGTAAAAACCCATGGACAGCATGCGGTCGGCCTCGTCGAAGATCAGCATCTTGATCCGATCGAGGGTGAAAGTGCGTTTGAGGAGATGATCGAGCGCGCGCCCCGGCGTGGCGACGACGATTTGAGCGCCGTGCTTGAGCGCGTCAATCTGCGCGTCATAGCCGACGCCCCCATAAACGACCACGGTGCGGAAACCGGCTTCGGTGCACAACCTTTCGGCCTCCTGCGACACCTGCCGGGCGAGTTCCCGCGTGGGGACCAGAATGAGCGCCTGACAATGAAGGAGCTTCGGATCAAGCCTCTCCAGCATCGGGAGCAGGAAGGCGCCGGTTTTGCCGCTGCCGGTGCGGGCCTGAATCATCATGTTCCGCGCGGCAAGCAGATATGGGATGGCCCGAGCCTGAACCGGCATGAGGGTCGTCCATCCGGCGCGCTCGGCAGCCGCGCGCAAATGCTCGGGCAGTTGGTCAACGGTTACATCGGGGAGCGGATCGTTTCCGGACATGTGCCAATTCTCCATATATTGAACTGTGAACAACCCTCGAATCAGATTATACCGTCCGGGATCTCCGTCACTACCAATTTCTAGTAATTGTCTAGCCAAATCAAATGGATGAAGAAGCAAAACGCAAGGACACAAAGGCGCAGGGGCGCAAAGATCGACACTGAGCAACAGGCGTGGGCGCGGCCGAAGGCCGCCCATGCCCGCGAACCGAAAGGATTCTCTTTGCGTCCTTGCGTCTTTGCGTTCTGCTGTTCAGCATCGGCTAAACAGATGCAATTTCTATTCAGGCCGCCGACAGGCAGACATTGGGTGCGGAAGGATGGGCCCAAAATGAGCGATCGGCCGAGGATTGATCTCTGCGCTCGTCGCCGAAGTTTCATGCTATCCTCGTGACCACAGTCGAAAGGATGATCCTTCATCATTTCCCAATCGAAGGAGTATGTATGCTCAGCCACAAGCGACTTCCATGCAGGAGGTTTGCAGCCGCTTCGAGCCTGGCAGCACTTTTGATAGCCGGAGCCGTTCTCGTTTGCGCCGAATCAATTCCCGAGAGCGCCTTTTCGGCGCTCCACTGGCGACTCCTTGGCCCGTTCCGTGCCGGCTGGGCGACAGCGGTCGCCGGAATTCCCGGCAGCACGACCACCTTCTATTTCGGTGGCGCCGATGGCGGCGTCTGGAGAACGACCGATGCCGGAGTCACCTGGCGTCCGCTGTTCGACCGGCAGGGGAGTGCGTCCATCGGCGCCCTGGCGGTCGCGCCGAGCGACCCTCGCGTGCTCTGGGCCGGGACCGGCCAGGTGCAGCAACGCTGGGACATCGTGGATGGCGATGGGGTCTATCGTTCTATCGACGGGGGCGGGAGTTGGAGCCATGTCGGGCTCAAAGACTCACGCCACATCGGCAGTATCTGGGTTGATCCGCGCAGCGCCGAAGTAGCCCTGGTAGCGGCACTCGGCCACGTGTTCGGAGCGAACGAGGAGCGGGGTCTGTTCCGTACCGAGGATGGCGGAAAAAGCTGGAATAAGGTCCTCTTTCGTGATGCGGATACGGGTGCGGTAGACATCGCTGGGGATCCGGCTCAACCCGACATCCTGTACGCTTCCCTCTGGCAGATCCGGCGCCACCCCTGGCTCGACTATTTCCAGCCCACGATCGGTCCGGGGAGCGGCATTCACAAATCAATCGACGGCGGCCGGACATGGTCCGGCGTCGGCGGCCAGGGCCTGCCGAAGGGGGCGGTCGGAAGGATCGAACTGGCCGTGGCGCCGGGGACTTCAGCCCGGCGCGTCTGGGCTCTCATCGAATCGGAAGCGGAGGGGGGCCTCTATCGCTCGGACGATGGGGGCTCCAGCTGGGCAAGAACCAATCCGGATGTGAATCTGGCCTCCAACTATTACAGTGGCGTGGTGGCCGATCCGGGAAACCCCGACATCGTCTGGGCGATGGGCCGCTCTTTGCGCCGCTCCCTGGACGGAGGCAAGACCTTCACTTACGTGAGGGGATCCCCCGGAGGGGACGACTACCATTGCCTCTGGATCGACCCCAGGGATGCGCGCCGCATGATCACCGGGGCCGACCAGGGGACGGTCGTCACTTTGAACGGAGGATCGACATGGAGTTCCTGGTACAACCAGCCGACCGGCCAGTTCTATCGTCTTGCCGTCGACAACCGGTTCCCCTACTGGGTTTACAGCGGCCAGCAGGATAGCGGTACCGTCGCGCTGGCCAGCCGAAGCGACTACGGACAGATCACATTCCGCGACTGGCATCCCGTGGGAGGCGATGAGCGCGACGGCGACGTGCCCGATCCCCGGAACCCCGATATTGTTTACGGCGCGGGCCTGGGCGGGAGACTGTCGAAGTGGGACGCGCGCACAGGCCAGGTTCAGAATGTCTCGCCCTGGCCCGTTTCAAGCTATGGGGAGCGCCCTACGGGCGTCCGGTACCGATATTCCTGGATCACGCCGCTGGCGATTTCCGTGCGGCCGCCGCACGCGATCTACCTGGGGTCGCAAGTGCTCTTTCGCTCGACGAACGGGGGGCTTTCGTGGCAGACCATAAGCCCCGATTTGACCGGCGCTGATGCGAATGTAAAAGGATGCGAGGGGGACGTGCCCGTCGAGAGAGCGACGGCATGCGGCTATGGCGTGATCTTCGCCATCGCACCCTCGCCGGCAGCCGACGGGGTTGTCTGGATCGGCACCGACAACGGCCGCGTCCAGGTGACGCGGAACGACGGCAGTTCCTGGACCAACGTTACCCCTCCGGACCTGCGCGACTGGACCAAGATCAACATCATCGACGCTTCCCCGAGCGATCCCGGAACCGCGTATGTCGCCGGCGACCGTCACCGCCTGGACGATTTCCGCCCCCTCGCCTGGCGCACCCACGATTTCGGGAAAACCTGGACCGAGATCGGCCACGGTCTGCCCGCGGGTGCGTGGGTTGGGGTCGTACGCGAGGATCCCAATCGGCGAGGTCTCTTGTTTGCAGGCACGAGCCGTGGCGTTTATATTTCGTTCGACGACGGGGAAACGTGGCAGTCTCTGCAGCTGGATCTGCCTCGTACCGGAGTCAACGATCTGCGGGTCCATGGGGACGATGTGCTCATTGCCACCCAGGGGCGCGGCCTCTGGGCCCTCGATGCGATAACACCGCTGCGGTACCTGTCCGAGGCGGCGCTTGCAGGCGGACCCCTGCTTGTGGCGCCGGCCGCCGCCATCCGGCTGCGCGCCAACGCAAACAAAGATACGCCTTTGCCACCCGAGGAGCCGCGCGCGCCGAATCCGCCGGCCGGGGCCATACTGGATTACATTCTCCCGCGGGCGCCTGCTTCGCCCGTGATCATTGAAATCGTCGGCCCCGACGGCACAGCGGTGCGGCGTTTTGCAAGCAATGAGAAGCTGGTCCGCCCGCGCGCTGAAATATATTTTGCGGATTCCTGGCTTGCCCCGCTCACCACACCGACGGCACGGGCCGGACATAATCGATTCGTCTGGGATCTCCGGTATCCAGCCCCGCGTGCGCTCGAATCGGAATACTCGATCGCCGCGGTGCCCGGCGAAGCCACGACGGGACCGGCGGGCGCGTTCGTGCTGCCCGGACGCTACGAGGTGCGGCTTACGGTAGATGGGCGCACGTTAAGCCAGCCATTGACCGTGGCCCCGGATTCCCGCGTTACAACTTCGGCTGCCGATCTGAAGGCGTTGCTTGATTTCCAACGCGCCGTGGAAGCCGAATTGGCACGATCCGCGGCGCTGGCGGAGGCGCGCGACTCCGCGCGCTCGCGACTGGAAGCCGCGCGTGACGGCGCCGCCGCTCCAGGCGCCCGCGCCGATGCCGGACGAGCTCTCGAGGAGCTGGCACGGCTGGCCGGCAACCCCGACGGGAATCCGGATCGCGTCAATGCGACGCTGGCCGCCCTCGCCCGCGATCTCGAGGATGCCGACCAACCTCCGACGACACCTCAGAGGGAGATGTTGGAATTCTATCGCGGAGGGCTGGACCGCTACGAGGCGCGCTGGAAGGCGTTTCGCATGCCCGGCTAGTGCGCGGGCAAAGGAACACGTCGGATGGCAACCCATAACGATTTGGACCGGTGCGCATATGACGTCGCCGATGAGTACCGATCCGGGAGATGGCCCCTGCCTGCCGACGATCGAGGCGGGCAGAAGTGGCGTGAAACCTGGGATTTTCTGATCGACGAATTGGCTCGACGCTGCCCGGGTTTTTCTCGAGCCGAATACGAAAAAGCCCTGAATCACGGATTTTTTGCCAGCCGATAGGAACGGATCGGGTGTCGTCATTGTTTCCATGAGGGGACGAGCCGACGGCCGCAGCCGCCTGAAATAGGGCATAGAAATCATCATCGCAGGCCGAAGGAGGCAGATACTGATGACCGTGTATCGCGCCGCAATCATCGGAACCGGTCGCATAGGATCGCTCCTGGAGAGGGACCCCCTCCGCGCCGCTGATGTCAGTTGCCAATGCCATAGACGCCTTCAAAATGGGACTTGCCCTGTTTCAATCCGATTTCGAGGGGCATCGCTTCATTACCCCGGAAGAATTGGACCCCGCGCTCAGAATCGACAGCATCTGAGTGATACCAGGTGAAAGCCCGTTTCTCCTTTTCGATTATTCCATGTGTCCGTGGCAGCCGACGCAGGAGTCACACTGCTCCATCTTCGCCGGATCGGGAGGATAGTCTGCGATCAGTTTTTCCGCCAGGGCATGAAAACGCTCGTGCGCACCGGCGCCCATGATCTCGTTCTCGAAGGCTTCGAATGCCTCGGACAGTTTTCCCATCTCGGCTTTCGGCAGGGCCTGGATTGCCATGGGATACAGAATATTGTCTTCTTTCAGGATATGAGACCGCAACAGCGGGATGTAGAAATGGCTTTGGGCAATCACCGAATTCCGTTCCTCCGCATTAAGCGGTCCGCTGCCTGCGCCAATCTCGGCCAGAGCTCCCACATGACTCCGTCCCTCCACGTGGTCCGCCAGCATCACCCCGATCGGGCCGTGTTCCATGGGGAAGCCGAACTCGTTCATCTTCACGAACAGGCGGTCCTCCTCCTTGCCGTGGTGGCATTTGTCGGCGAAGTTCCTGAAAAACTCGGCGTACCCATTGACCGTTTGCCGGTCGGCTTCCTCCCCCGCTGCGAGTTTGTCGACGAAGGTTTCCAGAGAACCAAGCACCTGCTCGATCAGTCTGTGTTCGTTCATCAAGGTTTCAATGGCCTTATCCATGGTGTCCTGTTCCTTTCTATGGTGAAAAATCAACACATGTCGATGTCCTTTGACATCCCAAAAAAATTCACTAACCCGGAGGCTCGAATCCCGACTTCAACTGCCCGACCGTGGTGTTCTGCAGCATTTCGCGGTAGCTCTGCTGAACAAGCACCCACTGAGGGTGCAATGGGCACGGGTTGGCATCGTCGCACTTCCGGATGCCGAAAATGCACTGCTGGGATTCCCGGGGACCCTCGAAAAGATCGATCACCTCCGCAATGGGAGTCAGGAGCGCCTGGTCGCGGAGCTGGAATCCGCCTCCCCAGCCCTTCTGGCTGCTCACAAAGCCTCTTTTCCTGAGCTGGTTGAGGATTTTTGATAGGTAGTTTGAGGGGATCCCGGTATGGGCGGCGATCTGGCTTCCCTGGATCCAATCGCCGGATCTATCCACAAGATAGCCGAGAATGCGAATCGCGTAACGTCCCGTTCGTGAAACCATGCCTTACCTCAAGGCATGAGTATATGCGTTGAGATGAAATAAGTCAAGTTCCCTAGGCTCCGGTTATTTTCGAAGCATGGCCCGGGAGAGCACCGCTCCCAGCCTGCGGATGCCTTCCTCGATGAGCTCCGGGCCGCAATAGGAGAAATTGAGCCGCAGGTGGCGCCGTGCCTCCTCCATGCCGGCCGGGAAAAAGGATGGTCCGGGGACATACGCCACCTTCTCAGCGACGACTCGCGGGAGAAGTTCGACGGAGTCCAGGGGTTCGGGGAGGGTGACCCACAGGAACAGTCCTCCCATGGGCCGCGTGCAGCGCACGGCCGGCGGAAAATGGCGGTCAATGGCCGTCAGCATGGCCCGGCAGCGCTCACGATACAGGCGGCGCACCATTTCGATGTGCGCGGGCAAAATCCCCATATTTCCCACCTGGCACGCAACCATCTGAACGAAGGAACTGGTGTGCAGGTCGGCACCCTGTTTGGCCTGCACCAGTTTTCGAATCACCGCCGCCGGTGCGGCGACATAACCCAAACGGATGCCCGGCGACAGGATTTTGGAAAAAGTGCCGAGATATGCGGTGCGCTCCGGCATCAGGGATGCGAGCGGCGCCATCTCCTCGCCCTCGAAGCGGAGTTCCGCATAGGGGTCATCTTCCAGCAGGAAGCAGTCTGCCTGAGCCATGATTTCCACCAGGCGGCGCCGGCGCGTCAGGCTCAGCGAAACGCCGGCGGGATTATGGAAATTGGGCAGGACATAAAGGAAGCGGGGATGATGGCGCTCCAGCAATTCCGGCAGGCCGTCGAGCAGGATGCCCTCATCGTCGAGCGGCACGGTCCGGTAATCCGCGGCGTAGCTGTCCCAGGCCTGCAGGGCCCCCAGATAGGTGGGGCGTTCTACGCATATCGGCCGGGAGCCGTCCACGAAGACCTTGCCGATCAGGTCCAGCGCCTGCTGCGAGCCGCTGGTGATGAGAACATTGTCCGCCTGGCACGGGATGCCCTTAGCCTGCAAGGATCCGGAGACATATTCACGCAACGGGCCATACCCTTCCGTCGCCCCGTACTGCAGCGCCGTCGCTCCTTCGCGCTCCAGAACCTTTTCACAGGCTTCGCGAAAGGCGGCGAGCGGGAATGATTCCGGCGCCGGCATGCCGCCGGCGAAGGAGATCATCCCGGGCTGAGAGATGACCTTGAGCAGTTCGCGGATCGCCGAGCTGTGCAGGCGCGCGGCACGAGGGGCAAACCACTGGTCCCAATCAACCGCGACGCTCGTCTTCGCACCATTCAGAATTTGAGGCATGGGTTTCATTGCAGGCTCCTTTATACCAGCGGTATTTTGACTGCCTCCCCGGCACGGTTTTTGCCGCCGGCAGCGGCAGCGGCCAACTGACCGAGGAGGCGCATCCCGGAATTGATCTCCACCGGGTTGTGGGCCGTGAAAGAAAGACGCATCTGGTTCCGGCCCCGGCCCGAGGCATAAAAAAGATCACCCGGGCAGAAGGCGATGCCGCGGTGGCGGCCTTCGACCTGCACGGCGCGAAGATCGAAAGGTTCCGGAAAACTCAGCCAGAGGAACATTCCCCCCTCCGGCATTTCGACTTGTACCTGGGGAGGGAAGTATCGGGCGATGGCTTCCCACATCGCGTTCAGGCGCTCACTGTAAGCCTTGCGAAGCCGGCGCAGGTGAGCCCGGTAATATCCGCGTTCCAAAAAGGTCCCCAGCAAGGCCTGGCACAGCGTGCTGGTACCCAGATCCTCGGCCGACTTGAGCACTGAAAAGCGCTCAACCAGGTCGGGATGAACCGCCGCCCAACCGACTCGCAGCGCAGGCGCGATTTTTTTTGACATCGAATTCACGTGAATCACGATTCCCGAGCGGTCAAAGGCCTTCAGTGGAGGCAGGGTTTCACCCCGGTAGCGCAATTCGCGAAAGGAGCCGTCCTCCAGCACCGGCACGCCATATTTTTCCGCCGTGCGCACCAGTTCCTCCCTCCGATCCAACCCGAGCGTGCATCCCGTGGGATTCTGAAAATCCGGAATGGTGTAGAGAAGCTTCGGTGCGCGTCGCCGGCACAATTCTTCGAACGCATCCGGATCCAGTCCTTCCCGTCCCACCGGTATGCCGAAAATCCGCGCCCTCCGTTCATGAAACACGCTCAGTGCGCCCGGATACGTAGGCTCTTCGACCGCAACCGGGTCTCCCGGCTCCACCAGCGCCCGCACGGTCAGCGCGATCGCCTGTTGCGAGCCGCTGGTTATGAAGATCCCGCTTGCCGAAGCCTCTCCCCCTTCCTCCCGGATGCGCTGCGCGATCTGCTCGCGAAGCGACGCCAGACCTTGAACGGGACCGTAATTCAGAATCTCCCCGCCCCGCGCGGAGAGAAGCGCATGAAACGACGTTTTCAGCCGCTCGATCGGGTAGAACTCCTTCGGGGGGAAGCCGGCACCGAATTGCCAGCGCACCGCGGCTTCCTCATGGGGGGCCTCTCGCAACAGCAGGCTGAAGGAAGAATCGCCTGGCGGGGCAGCCAGATGGGCCTGCCAGTTGAAGTCGTGTGCGCCAGCAGACGGCGCCGCTCTCCCGGACATTTCCTGAACCGACACGAACGTTCCACGCCCGACGTGGGACTGCACCAGGCCGTCGGCTTCCAGTTCCTCATAGGCGGTCACGACCGTGTTGCGGTTCAGGTGCAGATCGCGGGCCATCCGGCGCGTCGGCGGCAATCTCTGCCCGGGCTTGAGCACTCCGGACCGGATGAGCTCGCGCAGCCGCCCCTGCACCTGCCGGTACACAGGGGGTCCGCTGTCCCTCTCCACCTTGATCATGGGCCTCCCCTCCGAGTCATCCAATATGGTCCTTTATGAGATGAACTGGACTGAAATTGGCAACCAATTCGAATCCATTCTCATCGGAACCTTTGCCTTCAAATCATACAATAAGCTGTAATCATCAGCACTATTCAACAGATATCCTAGGCCGGCGAGTTGATCTCGTAAAGGTCCATATTTATCATTTATTATATATAAATGGACTGATCGATTACTCCGGCGCGGACCTCTGGATCACGTCCAGCGGCGTGAAGTACATCGAAGTGGGTGTCCCTTTCTCGCTGCCGCGCCCCCTTAATTCCGGAGGGAGTTTCTGTGGGGACATCGTCCTCTCGCGTTACTCCTGCCGGAGGGCGATGATGGGGTCCACCCGGGTTGCCCGCCAGGCGGGCAGAGTTGTAGCCATCAGGGCGACGGATATCAAGGTCAGGCTCACCAATGCCATAACCACCGGATCCAGGGGACGCACTCCATAGAGAACGCTTTCTATATACCGGCCCAGTATCCAGGAACACAGCACGCCCAGGACAAATCCGAAGGCGACGATGACCACGCCTTCTCTGAAAACCAGCTTGAAAATTTGCTCTGCATCGCTCCCCAGCGCCATGCGGATGCCGATCTCTTTGGTGCGTTGCGCGACCAGGTAAGCGAGCACTCCGTAGATGCCCACCCCCGCCAGGAAAAGGGCAACCGCCCCGAAGCAGAGAGACAACAGCATGGGAGACCGCCGGTTGGTGAGCGAGTCGTCAATCCGCTCCTGCATGGTCAACGCATCGAAAAAGGGGAGTTCGGGATCGACCTCGTTGACCACCTTGCGCATCCCGGCCTTGATGGCCTCCGGGTCGGCTTCTGTCCTGACCGCGAAGGAAATCCCCGAGTCAGGGTTTTGGGAGTATGGGAAATAATAGCTGCCCAGCCTTTCCTCTGAATCCACCAGGGCGCGCAGCTTAATGCTTCCGACGACGCCGACAACCGTGAAATACTCCGCGCCTTTCTCCGGATTGCGGAGGGCTTCGATCGTGGTGGGACGCCACATCCGCCTGCCCACGGCGCTGGTGCCGGGGAAGAACTTTCGTGCCAGCCTATCGTCGATGATGATTACCTTAGGGGAACCGGGCGTGTCGCGCTCATCGAAGAAGCGCCCTTCCCTCAGAGGCACCTTCATGGTCTGGAAGTACCGCGGCGTGACCGACATATTGTCCCCGGTGATGAGGGATTCTCCCGGCTTCATGATGTAGCCCTCGGCCAGGATTACGCTGTCGCTGAAATCATGGCCGAACGGTATCGTGTCCGTGACACCGGCCTCGATGACTCCTGGAAGCGCGCGCATCCGTTCCAGAGACCTCTGCGTGAAGGAGTTTATGGCCGCGTCATCCCGATATCGGGCAGCGGGCAGTGCCGCCGACCCGGTAACTACCTGTTCGGGGACGAAGCCGGGGCGGATCGCCAGCACGTGCCGGAAGCTGGCTCCGAGCAACCCTGCCCCCATGAGCAGCACCAGAGCGAACGCAACCTGGGCAACTACCGAGTCCATTGCGCAGCATACGTGTGCCGCGCCCGCCAGTGCCCGTGCGCACGTCCTCGCGAAACACCGAAATCAGGTTTACCCGGAGCCCCTGGACCAGGGGAATCGCCCCTATGGTGACCGCCGCCAGCAGTGACAGTCCCAGGATATAGAGCACCACCGTTCCGTCCAGACCGATCTCTGCGCCCCTCGGGATGCGCTCGATGTGCAGGAATTTCAGCAGCCCGAGCCCCCAGTATCCGAGCAGCAGCCCCAAGACAGCGCCTATCGCCGTCATCAGGACGCTTTCCGTCAGCAGTTGGCGTGTGATCCGCCACCGCCCGGCCCCCAGGGCGAAGCGTGTCGCCAGTTCCCTCAGCCGCACGCTCCCGCGGGCTACGGCCAGATTGGCTATGTTGATCACCCCGATCAGGAGCACGAATGCTGCGCCGCCCCAGAGCAGGTAGAGGGTCTTCCGGATCGGCTTGACCACGTCATCCTGAAGGGGTAAGGCACGAGTACTGAACCGGGCATTGGTGAGGATCTCTCTGAATTGCGGAAACCTCTCCATGTTGGCTGCATTTATGGCGTCAATCTGCGCCTGAGCCTGCTCTTGGGTGGCCCCCGGCTTCAACCGGCCGATCATTTCCCATCCGTTGCTGTGCCGTCTCTGGTCCGATTTTTGCTCAACTGTGAAGGCCAGCGGCCGGTACAGGCGTACTCCCGGATCGAGATAGGAAAAACCCTGGGGTAATACACCGACAATGGTGTATGGGTTGCCGTAGATCCGGATGTCCTGGCCGATGACTGACTCGTCGCCACCGTAAAGTTCCTGCCAGAGCGCATAGCTCAGCATGGCTTTGCGCTCCTTTCCGACCTCCCCCTCCTCTTCCGTGAAGATTCTTCCCAGCCGGGGTTTGACCCTCAGCAGCCGGAAGAATGAAGGCGTTACTCCCATGCCGCGGACCTGCTGAACGGATCCCGCTGAACCTATTGTAAGATTCGGAGTATCATAAAGCGCCTGCTCCTCAAAAGCGGTTGCCCCACGGAGGCGGTCGTAATAGTCAGGGACACCGTTTGATGCCCGCTCCACCCCGGCGCCGGGGTAGCTGTTGTGTATCAGCAGGACCCGGTCCGATTCAGGAAACGGTAAAGGCCTCAGCACCACGGAATGCACCACGCTGAAAATCGCCGCGTTGACTCCGATGCATATGGCCAGCGTCGCGATGGCGGTCGCGGCAAAGCCTTTGTTCTTCCACAGCAGTCTTGCGCCAAACTTCAGGTCGTTCATCAGCAGATCCATGGTTCCCATCCCTGCCCTGGCCCGCGTTTCTCGCCAGCTTTCTACTGCGGCGACGAATCCGGGCATGTCTACTGCGTTGCGCTCGGTCGGGTGCCTCGACGTACTGTTAAGTACGCCTGCGGCACCCTTCGGTCGTGCGCCTTGTATCCATGCCCGTCTGCGCCGCCTCGCTACGAAATCTGGCGAGAAAAGCTGGCCAGGTGCAATCGTAACAATAAGTACGAAGACAGGGAACGCCAAGTTCAATCGTCATGTGCATTTTCATTCAGCACAGAGCTGGTACAATCTGTCTTCCGGAAGAGGAGGGGATCATTCATGGCTGGAAGTCTGGGTCCATTGCGCGACGTGCCCTATATGGGCGTCATCTTCGTGGTTGCCGAAGCAGCGAAGCTCGGGTACTACGGGGAACATCCCGATTGGTGCAATCTGGGTCAGGGCATGCCGGAGGTCGGCCCCTTGCCGGGGGCCCCGGACCGGGTCACTAACATCACCATCGCCCCGGATGATCACGCATATGGGCCTGTTGCCGGTCTGGCGGAGCTGCGCGCGGCCGTCGCTACGCTGTATAACCGGCAGTTCCGTCGCGGCATGAAATCGCAATACACCGCCGCGAACGTAGCCATCACGGCGGGGGGACGCCTTGCCCTGACGCGGGCGGTCTGGGCATTGGGGAAAATCAAGATCGGCTATTTCACCCCTGATTATACGGCTTACGAAGACCTGCTCGGCGGCATTCCCAGAGTCAGCCCGTTTCATATCCCCTTGCGGATTGAAGACGGATTTGCGATCTCCGTTGAGAACCTCGAAAGCACAATCCTGCAGAACGGCCTGGATTGCCTGTTGTTATCCAATCCATGCAATCCCACCGGGCGCGTGATTCGTGATGACGAACTGAAAGGCTGGATCGCGCTCGCCCGGCGCCATCGGACCGCGCTCGTGCTGGATGAGTTCTACTCGCACTTTGTCTGGAACGGACCCGCCCCCGTGAGTGCCGCAGCCTGTATTGAAGATGTGGACAATGATCCGGTGATGGTGATCGATGGGCTCACCAAGAATTATCGTTACCCTGGATGGCGCGTTGGCTGGACTCTGGGGCCGTCTGAATGGATCGAGACCCTGACCCGCTCCGGGAGCGCGATTGATGGCGGGGCGCCGCGGTGGCTCCAACGAGCCTCAGTACCCCTTGTGGAACCCGGCCACGCCAGTCGCGAAACCGAAGCGATGCGGGCTGCCTTCAAACTCAAGCGCGACTTTATGCTCCAGCATCTCAAAGAAATCGGTGTGCTTTTCCCGCGCGATCCTGAAGGCACCTTTTACTGCTGGGGCTCGGTCGAGAAGCTGCCGCCGCCGCTGAATCATGGCTTCCAGTTTTTTCGCGAGGCTCTGAAAGAGCAGGTGATCACGGTCCCGGGAGAGTTTTTTGATGTCAATCCGGGGAAGCAAAGAAAGGACCCGCCGAGGCTCCATTCTTACGTGAGATTCAGTTTCGGGGCCCCGATGCCGGTGGTTGAAAAAGGGATGGAGCGACTCCTGAAATTGACTTCCCGCGCCGGATAGAACTTTCAGGCCACCATTTGACGTTGGCGAGAAACCATAGAAGAAAAAATCAGGGGGCAAAAACCGAAGGCTCCCATTTCCCTGCTCCGAAATAGCTCTTTGCGCCCTTGCGTCATTGCGTTAAAAAAAATCAACGCAAGGACGCCAAGACGCAAAGTCGCAAAGCCAAAAGATTTTCATGCGTCACCGGGTGCGCCACGGCACATGAGAAGCTGCTCCGAAAATAGCTCTTTGCGCCCTCGCGCCCTTGCGTCATTGCGTTAAAAAAAATCAACGCAAGGACGCCAAGACGCAAAGTCGCAAAGCCAAAAGATTTTCATGCGTCACCGGGTGCGCCACGGCGCATGAGAGGCTGCTGCTCCCATTTCCCCCGGGCCGCTTCAAGAATGCGTCAAGTGCCGGCACTGATCGCAGGGCTGATTTTTCCAGCACCATTCCTTCCAGCAATCGACCTTACCAGACAGCGCCAGGCAGATTCGTTCCAGGTGCAGATGCGGCCACCCGTGCAGGAGCACCAGGTCTCCTCGACGGAGCTCAGATCTCAGGAATTCTGATGCTGCCTGGAGCCCGTGAAAGCTCTTCGACGATGCGGGGTTCAGGCCGGCGGCCACTGCCGCTTTCGCGCCGACACTGCCAAAAGGGCCCACAAAAACCACAATGTCGGCTGCCGCGGCCGCACGGCGGCCCAGTTCGCGAAAGCGCGGGCGTGTCCCGAGTCCGGAATCCAGAACATCTTGAAGCAGGAGAATGCGGCGCGCGGCCCTGGCCTTTCCCAGCATCTCCAGGCCCGCCTCGAGGCTGGCCATCGAGGAATTCCATTCGTCCCGGACAAAGGTCGCGCCATTCGGCAGCTCCAGAGGATCCATCCGCCCCGGTACCGGCTGAACCATCTCCATGGCCATCGCCGCCGACTTCAGGTCGATGCCACACGCAACTGCGGCGGCCAGGGCTCCCAGAACCGAGTACACCCAATGTTCTCCCAACAGATTGGTTTTCACCGGGATTGATTCGTTACCCATATGGACACGGAAACTCAACCGCTCCGGCCATCGGGCCGAGACCTCGCTTGCCCGGATATCGCTCTGAGGCTTCAGGCCGAACGTCACGATCCGGCTTCGGCATTTTGCAGCCATGGCGCGGACATAAGGATCATCGCCGTTGATAACAGCCGTACCCTCGGGTCCCAACCGGCGCAGCAGTTGCTCCTTTTCGGCAGCTATTGCGGCAAGGTCAGGAAAGTTGTTGCTGTGCTGCTGCTTTACCATGAGAACGATCGCTACATCGGGATCAATCATCCTGGATGCCCGCCACAATGCACCCGGACGCCTGGTTCCGACCTCGATGACCGTGAATTTGTGCCGGCCGCGTGTGCGCAGGATGTTCATGGCCAGAGTACGACGAGCGTTGCCTGGGTTTGGGCTCCAGTTCGTCGGGTACTGCGAGGAAAGGATGGTCCCCAGGCACCGCGTTGCCGTGGTCTTTCCGACACTCCCGGTAACCGCAATGACCTTGGTACGGGACATTACCCGCCGCCAGATGAAGGCCAGCAGGCTCAATGGAAGTTCGAAGGGCACCCTCAGGGCGCGGTAGAGCGGTCTCATCGGCGTGATGGACCGGAGAAGCAGGCTGTTGATCTGGATTGAAACTCTCCCGTCATGCGTTCCCTCCGACTTCCGGGCTATATGTAAATTTCGGGGCTTCAAGCAGCATTCTACATTCAAACCGGATTCCCGGATCCGGTTTTCTGACGCGCCTATACCTTATTGCAGAAAGAACAAACAACGAAGCTGTTCCCGGCCCGACGGGTGTCTCATTTTCAGTGACAGGTTCCGGACAATGTGACATTTTTTGAGACAACGATCTTCATTGGGTAGCAGATTAAGCGAGGCAACGCGGAAGGAAAATGTCGGCGACGTTGATCACACATCCAAAAAATGGAACAATTTGTTTGGATTAGAGTAAATGGAGGAAGGGAAATCCGGAATCTATTCATGGAGGCCTTTCATGCGGTTCACAATTGCTATGTTTCTTTTCTTGGTTACAGGACACTCTGCAACTTTGCAGCCTTCTGCGACAATTCTCCAAGCTCCTGGAGCTCAAATGCAAATTCCCGATTCGATTTCGGGACACATCCAGAACTCCGACGGTAAGCCCGTCATGAATGTCAAGGTGAGTATCATCTATCGAACCACAGAGGCGATCCTTTCCAGTGTGAGTTCAGATGCAGAGGGAAAGTTCGTGATTTTTGCTCGCCCTTTGAAAAAAGACATAGGCGAATTTAGCCTTCAGTTTGAAAAGGAGGGATATCGCTTAGTTCAGCTCAATGGCGAAGAGATATTGGCCAGATCTTCCAAGGTTGATTTCATCACATTGGGCGAATCTGAGTGCCTAGTGGGAGATTTCTATTACTCAAATGGAAACGATGTTGCTGCTTTAAATCGTTACCAAAGAGCGATCAAGTTCCAGCCTGAGTTGAAAGCCGCCAATGTTGGTTTGGGCCGATCTCTTGAACGCATGGGCATGTACGAACTAGCCATTACGGTTTATCGGGACTTTATTTCGAGATTTCCTGACTCGCCCGCCGTCTCAGAGTTCAAGGGCAGGATTTTGGAGATTCAGAAAAAAAGCAACAGATTCTGCATGACGAACGGGAAATAGGGGACGCAATTAACCGGCCAATGTGCCAGTGCTGACTTCCGTCTTTAAGTGATCTTTTCCTTCAGTTGTTTTTCTGCAGTCTTTCTCTTCAGCCGGCATATTCTGTTTTTCCAGAGGAAGAGGACGAGGAAATGCTGGCGATGATCGGCTGCACACCTGCACGGGCGTCTGGCAGGGGACAAGAGATTTGTTTCGGCGCTAGAATCGCGGCTGGGACGCCGGTTGCAGACTGGATCGATCGGCCGACCGCGAAAAGAGAAGACATCTGCGAAAAATAATGCGTTGCGTCCACTTTATCCTTATCCTTACAGCCAGGGATAGGCAAGCAGAACTGCGGGCATCGCCGCAATCGCCCAGGCCATGAGCACGCGCACGGCCAGGCGCCACTCCCGGTAGCGCGCCAGATGCCAGAGAGCCGCGGGAACGGCCAGCAGAATGAGAGGGCCGAGAAACGCAATCTGTGCAGGGGTGCCGGTCGTGAGCCAGGCCAATCCCATGACCAGGAAAGAAGCCGCCAGCCCGTTGACTGAGGCGCGGAGCCAGCCCACCGCCCGGATGCGTTGATACAGAAAAGCTCCGGCAACCGAGGCGATCGCCAGGAGAATCAGACCCCGCCTGCCATATGACCACAAGATGGTACTGATATTCAGCTCTGTTTCATTCTCCGCGGAACCCGAAGTGAGTCGCGCCATTTCCTCTTCCATCCGGATAAACCGGGACAAAAGCTCCGGCGGAAATCCCGGCACTTGAAGCAGTTCCTTCGCGGCCGAATAAGGAGCGTGCTTCAGGATAGCATCCGCCAGGCCCCGGGACATCCCGGGAACACTCATGAGATCCACCAGAGTGGCCGCATTGAGGTCGAATGTGTGCGTTCGCGGGAGGCTGCGGTACTGGTCGAAGAGAGATGTGCCCGTCTGAAAATCGGGATTGGCAAGCCAGATCGCCGGCGTGTCGGGCAAGGATTGATTCAACAAAACCTCCCGTACCAGCTCGTCCAACATTGCGGACTCGTCGGGATACATCGATTTGTACCCACGGATCACTGCCGCCGTATCACCCGGCTTTTTGATAAAAAACAGATGAAAGAGTTTGAGGTAGATGTTCTCCAGCGGGGAGACGACGGACCGGGTGACCCCGAAGCGGGCATAAAACTCATCATCGAGATACCGCTCCTGCATCCCTTCATGGGCAGCCCATCGATAAAACAGCGCGCTCACCACTCCTTCAGTCGAAAGCATAACGGAAGCGGGCTTGGGTGGATCCTGAGGATTCCCCGGGAGCACGTTCTGCGCCAGGTAGGCGGGATAAAGATCCCGAGCCGCGAGCATCCTCTCGGGAAGAGGCGCTTGGCAGGCAAACGCATTCTGTTTCACCGCAAAATAGCGCCATGCCTGCTCGGTACCGCTGAACCAGAACAGGAATCCCATGCGCATCGGGCCGGCCGGAGCCAAACGTGCCTGCAGCTCTTCGAGGTACTTCGGCGCCAGATCTCCGGCCAGGCGCCGACGTCCGGCGTCGGACGCCAATGCCCGGGTCTCCGGATCCGCGTCCGGATCCTCGATGGCCATGATCTGGCAGTGTTCCGCAAATCCCTCTGAAAAAGCCTGTTGAGGGTCGGTGCGCACGCCGATGGCATGTACCTGGTTGGATCCCCCCTTTTCCGGCTCACCGGCCAGCTGACGCATGATGATGTGGGCCAATTCGTGCGGGAAGATCTGGTCAATGCCGCCGAAGCGTTTTTGGGGAACTCGGATCTTGAAGAGATCAACGAACCCGGCATGGCGCTTGTCCTGGTCGTTGAGATAAAAACCGAAACGAGGAAAGCCTCCCTGCCGGCCTGAGAGCAGCAGGTACGCGAGCTCAGGCTGAGTTCCAGTGGCGCGTCTGAGATATTCCTGCTCGTATTGGTACAAACGAAGCCACCGCCCGGAGAAGCCGCGGGACAGCAGATCGGAAATCGCGGTGTGTTCGGAATCAATCCGCAGGATCGGAACGCTATCGCGCGTTCGACCGGTTTCGGCCAGAATCACCAGGCCATGGCCCTCGAAGCCGACTGCCGGAATCGCCGGCAATTCCAAGACAGGCACAAGGGTAAGAGCCCAAACTGCTGCCAGATATCGGATTCGTGAATGCATCAATCCTGACTCGCTCTGCTCCGGAAGCCGCGATCGCCCGGGCTGCTTCCAACAGCTTCTGTTAATCCGCTCCCCCTCTTTCGCTCTCTGACTCTACTCTAACGTTCCATCAACAAAAAGGATCGCGAAAAACTTCTCCGCCCCGGGTCAATGCGCCGCCGCTTCGATTCCGAGGGTGCGGCATGTAATAAGATCCTACGGTTTCCATGGGGATCCCTAATCTTCCTAAATTGCGTGGCTTCCACCAATTGAGGGCAATTTTAATATCCGGACACGATTGTGCCGGCAAAAGGTCTTCGGGTATAAATCAAGCTTTTACAATAGGTTTACAACCGGGGGCCGCATAAGAGGTAGAATTCAGCTTTTTATGTTGGAGATTGAATGAAGCTGCTGCTTACGTCCGTGTTTGGTCCCTTTGCGATCGATGATCGTTATGGCCGCAAAGAGAATAGAATGGAATTGTTCCACAACCAGGTGACCCGGGAACAGGGGATATTCTCCTACCGCTTCAATCACCACAGCTTCGGTCTGTATTTGATGGCCGAGAACGTCAGGGTGCCGACCACGGTCCTCGACTTCCCATCGCTCGATGAGTTCAGGAAGGAGCTGCGCAAGGGCTATGACCATGTCGGCATTAGCTTTATCGTGCCCAACATCGAAAAAGCCAAAAAGATGGCCGAGATCGTGCGCGAGGAGTCTCCGGGGACGAAAATCGTGTTGGGCGGGCACGGCGTCAGCATTAAGGGCATCGAGCGCATGATCCCGCACGACTATATCTGCCGCGGCGATGGAGTGGCCTTTCTGCGCCGGCTCTTCGGTGAGCCCGTCGACCGGCCTGTGCGCCATCCGCTGCTCCACAGTGCCTTCAACCGCAAGCTCATGGGAGTAAGGCTTCCCCAGTCATCCGGCGTGCTCATGCCCGGAGTGGGCTGTCCCAATAAATGCCGCTTTTGCTGTACCACCCACTTTTTCGGCGATTACCAGCCTTTTCTGTCCACCGGGCGCGAGATATTCGATGTCTGCCGCCAGTATGAAGAGCAGCTGGGAGTAACGGACTTCGGCGTATTGGACGAGAATTTCCTGAAGAACCGCGAGCGGGCCCTGGAACTGCTGGAGTGCATCGAGCGCGAGAACAAGCTTTACACGTTCGGCATTTTCAGCTCCGCCGAAACGCTGCGGTCGCTGGGCGATCTCGACGCACTGGTCCGGCTGGGCGTACATTTCGTGTGGATCGGGGTGGAATCCAAGCGCGAGGCGTACGCGAAGAATCAGGGGACCGATTTTCACGAGGTGGTGGGTCAGCTTCGGCAGCGCGGCATCAGCGTCATGGCATCGGCGATCCTGTTTCTGGAGCATCACGACCAGGACAGCATCTGGGAAGATGTCGACTTCGCCATCTCGCTCGAGCCCGATTATCTTCAGTTTATGCAGCTTGGCCCCATGCCCGGCACCCCGCTTCACGATGAGTACCTGCGTTCGGGAAAGATTCTGCCGGATGTGCCCTACAGCGAACAGCACGGGCAGGACCAGATCTGGTTCCGGCATCCTGAGTTCACGCGCGCATCCTCGCGCGCATTTCTCAAAGCTGCGTTTCAGCGCGATTACCGGAATAGCGGCGCATCTTTGCTGCGCAGCATCGACACCATGCTCCGCGGCTACCGGTACGCGCTCGGGCACGCCGATCCGCGGGTGCGACGCCGTGCCGAGAGTTTCGTTCTCACACGGCAGATGCGATTGTTCCTGCCGGCCGCGAGGCTGTTTGCCGAAAACCGCGCCACGGCCGATCTGGCCAGACGGCTCGAGTCCGAATACCGGGCCCTGTTTGGGCGGCGCTCATTCAAGGAGTGTGCGATCACCGCCGCAGTGACGGGCTCTGCCGCAGCCGAGTGGGCGAGGATCCGGTTTGTGAGCGATGTCCGGCAACCCGGCCGGAACCTGATCCGCTACCGCTGGCAGGAAACCGGAGATCGCATGCCCGGCTACGTGACTCCCGCCCTGGCGCCCGAATCCTGAAGCCTTACGTCGGATGCGTAACGAGGCCGTCCTGTCAGCCCGCATTATTCACGAAATTCTTCCGCAAACGCGCGAATGGCAGTATGTGGCGCCGGAATTCGCTCGTTGCAGAAAGTGTTTGGGACGCGGATGAGATCTGCGTTCTTCCGTGTCCCGAATACGCGCCCTCAGGCATGGGCGCGAAAGCTCTTCTGCTGAAACTCCTGAGGCAGCGATGCAAGCAGCTGCGGCGCCATTAAAGCGATGAATGCCGCCACATCCGCTTGTCGGGGAAGGGTGGGAACGCCTGCGATGTGGGTGAGCAGGCCCTTCGCCTCCACGAGTCTCCTGGACGCCCTGATTTCCCACTGCTTGTTCCACAGGATACACCCCGCGGGCTGGCCCTCGTTTCCGCCCTCGTACCAGAGGATGAAGTGGCGATTTCGCATATCATTCTCGGCTCCCGCGAGGATCGTTCGCACACTCGCCAGTTCGGCGGGCAGGCCGCCCTTCGGCACCAGGGTGGTATGGAACCCGACGTGGTAGCTGTCGATCGCTCCGGTGAGCGTCAGCGCAAGCCCCGCCTCCAGAAGCGTGTGATGCAGGCTCGCAGCGATGGTCGCGACCGGAAACAGGTAGTAGCCCGGGTGCAGACCCAGCCCCGCGCCGAAGGCTTCCAGTACCAGGACGGTATCGGTAGTCGTTCCGGAGATCGTTGCTCCCTTGAGCAGTCCGAACAGCAGATCGATGCGCTTGCACAGGTCGTTGCCGATGACCCTGAACAGCTGCATTCCCGACTGCTTTCCGAACTTCGGCGGAACCCAGGCGGCCTCCACATGCGGCTCGATGGGGTGATGCTGGTTGGGATCCTCCCGCTTGCGCACGGCTTTCGACCATGTTTTGTCGTCGATCGCCTTCTGCTGAGCCAGCGCGCTCCCCGGTCCGTGAGGAGCGGAGCGGGGAATCTTGTCGACGCCGGTACGCAGCGCCTTGTTGATGTCCTTTGCGCCGTAACCGCCCCCCCACTCCAACCACGCCCCGATTACCCGGATTAGTTCCGAAAGATCGTTGGCATCGGCCTGCAGCCCTCCCCTGAGCCGGTCGACCATCCGCTCCAGCCTGAGGTCCAGAAGCGGCGTCGGCTGCGGCAGCGTTTGCCACACGGCCAGGCCGTTCTCCGCCATCATGGCCCGCTGTGCCGCCGAACCCAGGGGTTTTTCCCGGATTTCGGCGAGCATCTGCTTGAGCGCGCGCAGCACGAGGACCCGCATGGGATTCAGGGCGGCGGGCTGCTGGAACAGCCGGTTCAACCGTCTCAGCATCTCCTGCTCGTTCCTCTGCTTGGCCTGGACCCAGGACTGGATAACTCCCGAGTTCCTCTCGATATGCATATTAGTTCTCCATTTTCCGCCGGATCCGTGTCCGCGTGAGCTGCCTCACCGGCCTATAAATGCGATCATAGCTCAAAACCATGCTGCAGGATTAGCAATCCTCCACAGCATCGCCCGGGAGGACGTGCTGGATTCCGGCACCCGGCCGCCAAAGAAGCCCGCAAAATTACAAAATAACCGGGCTAGGCCAATTATTTTGCCTGTTCCGAAAATATCTCTTTGCGCCCTCGCGTCTTGGCGTCCTTGCGTTAAAATAATCAACGCAAGGACGCCAAGACGCAAAGTCGCAAAGCCAAAAGATTTTCATGCGTCACCGGGTGCGCCCCCGGGGCGCGTGAGAGGCTGCTTCAAAGACGCCACGGATTCCACAGATATGACCCGGGAACTATTTCCGGGCCGGGTCCGTATATATCTCCAGGCGACATATTCCATGGAGATATGTGAACGATGTTCAGCGCAGACCTGAAACGTGGGAGCACAGAATTGCTGATCCTGGCGCTTCTGGAAGGCCGTCCCCGGCACGGGTATGAAATCGGCAAACTCATCGAGGCGCGCTCGGGCGGCCGCCTCACTTACAGCATACCCTCCCTGTATCCAACCCTGGCCCGGCTGGAGGAACGCGGATTCATCAAGGGCCGATGGGTGGAAAAGGCCGGCGAACGCCGGCGCCGTTTCTACAAATTGACCGCGAACGGTCGCGCGGCCCTGGCACGGGAGAAACAGGACTGGCTGGACTTCATTGGTGTCATGACAGATTTGGTGGGACTCGACCATGCCTGATTGGACAGAATTTGTACGTCGCAACATCCCCTCGGGCCGCCTGAAGCGGGAACGCGAAGACGAGCTCATAGGCGAACTGGCGCAGCAGCTCGAGGATATCTATCAGGAAGCCCGTGCGGGAGGCGCTTCCGAAACGGAGGCCGCGGATCAGGCGCGGCGCCAGATACCGGACTGGGATACGTTTCTTCAAGATGTCTGCAGTTGCAGTCCCGGCAGGCGCCAGGCCACTCTTGACCGCTGGAGCGAACACGCCGAGACGGCGGCGCACGCCCGGGAAGTTCATGGCAATCTTCCGGTTCGCCTGCTTGCCGACTTGAGGAACGATGTTTTGCACGGGATCCGGGTTTTGTTCAAGAGTCCCGGATTTGCAGCCGTCGCCATCCTCACACTGGCCTTCGGCATCGGGATCAACACAAGCGTGTTCAGCATCGTGAACGCCATGATCAGCGTGCCCCGGCGATTCCCCGATGTTGAGCGGTTGATGCTCTTTTGGGGCACCAGGAGCCCCGACATCACTGCCGGCGGCATCAGTGCGGCGGACGCATTCGATTGGCGCGCGCAGTCCGGTTCATTCGCCGAATTCGGCATCTTCCGGTCCCGGGCGAAAACCTGGACCGGGGGCGAAGAGGCCGTGCGGGTCCGGGGGCTCGAAACCACTGCAACCCTGTTACCGATGGTGGGCGTGCGCGCGGGCCTGGGACGGCTGTTCCCGGCCGGCGGAGGCTCCGCGACCGCTGAGCCGGTAGCGTTGGTGACCGACAATTATTGGCGCGCCCGGCTGGGCGCCGATCCGGGCGTGATCGGCAGCACCTGTATCCTCGACGGCGTCCACCACACCATTATCGGCGTGGTCGAGCCGACCCTGAACCTGAGGCGGCTTACGCACTTCGATGTTGATGTGCTGACCCTGCTGCCCGCGGATGCAAGCCTGGACCGGGAGGACCGTTCCTATCAGGTGCTCGCACGCCTTAAAGGGGATATTTCGCCTGCGGCGGCTCAGGCCGAAATGGACGGCATCGCCGCTGCCCTGGCCGGGATTCATCCGGATACCAATGCGGGCAGGGGGGTCCGGTTGCAATCCCTCGCGGACCGGCTCGTAACGCCGAATGACCGCTTGATGAGCGCGATGCTCATGCTCGCCGTGGCGGCGGTCCTGTTCATTGCCTGCATCAACCTGGCCAATATGCTGATCGCAAAAGCCACGAGCCGCACGCGGGAATTCGCCATCCGCCTGGCGTTGGGCGCCGGCCCCATGCGCATTGTGCGCCAGTTGATCGCCGAGAGCCTTCTGCTGGCGCTCGCCGGCGGAGCACTGGGATTGTGGTTAGCCTTTCTGGCGGCCAGGGTTTTCTACCAATTGATCGAGGGAGCGCCGTTTACCCTGGAAGAACTGGGGCCGAACCTCGCCGTCCTGACCTACACGCTGGGCATCTCGCTGGCAACGGCGGCGATATTCGGACTGGCGCCGGCAGCCATGCTGTCGCGCATCTCGGCAGCCAACGCTATGAAAGAAGGCGGGATCACGGGCATCCGCGCCCTGTCAAAGCGCCGGTTGCGACAGGGCCTGGTGGTCGCCGAACTTGCTCTCGGCCTCCCGCTTCTGGTCTGCAGCGGCCTGGCCTATCGGAACATGCATGGCCTGACGACGGGCAACCTCGGCTTTGACACGGACAACCTGATCACCATGTATGTGGAGTTGCCGCAATTCCGCTATGCCGAAAAGCAGCAGTGGCCGGCGGCATTTCAGGAGATGGTCGCCCGCCTGGAAGCCGTGCCCGGCGTCAAGGCCGCGGGCGGGACGCTCGCATTTCCGATCGGTGGGGCGCACTATCGCCTGGCCGTGCGTGTCCGCATGGGAGGCAAGCCCAGGGAAACCGCGGAACCGGCGGACCATTTTTCGTGCCAGCCGGTCACCCCGGAGTACTTCAGGACCATGGGAGTCCCGCTTCTGCTGGGCCGCCACTTTAATGAGCAGGACCGGGAAGGATCACCGCCAGCGGCGATCATCAATCGGCAGATGGCGCTCACCTATTGGCGTGATGAGGAGGCCGTCGGCCGCCGGCTGATACTCGACCCGGGAACTGCCGACGAAAAGTCGGTGACGATCGTGGGTGTGGTCGGTGATTCCGGGCGCGGCATCTTCGGCGAGCCGGCCGCGCCGGAAATATATCTCCCGCACGCCCAGAGCCCCATGCCCGGGATGGTCCTGGTGGCTCGGACCGTCGGGGACCCGATTTCGCTCGTACCCGAGCTTCGGCGCTCGCTGCGCTCCCTGGATCCCGACATTCCCATCTCCGAGGTCCAGACGGTCCCCGAGATCATTCATCGCTGGTTGCAGGATGACCGGTTGCTCGCCTTATTCCTCGCGATTCTGGCGGCATTGTCGCTGGGTCTGGCCGGCATCGGCCTGTATGGGGTGATGTCGTACGCCACCAGCCAACGCACGCATGAGATCGGAGTGCGCGTGGCTCTGGGGGCCGATCGAGCCAGGATCGTGGCCCTGGTGATCCGCCAGTGTCTTACTTTATCCCTGACGGGAATCGGCATCGGCTGCCTGATTTCGATACCGGTGGCCCTGCTTCTCGGATCCCAGTTCTATGGCGTGAACGGCATGGATCCGGTGACATTTGCCGGTGTCAGCGGACTGCTGCTTGTGGTCGGGCTGCTGGCCGGGTATTTGCCGGCCCGGCGCGCTACGAGAATTGACCCGGTTCAGGCGCTGCGGCATGAGTGAGAGATGGGCATCGCTCGCCCTCTAACGGAAGAGGCCTTCTCCGATGTCATCCGTGAAGCGCAGGAGATTGTGGAGTTGGCGCTGAAGGGGATGTTGCGCCAGGTAGGGATCGAGCCTCCGAAGTGGCATGATGTCGGTGATGCGCTCCTCGAATTTGCGGAACGCTTGCCCGAGGAATGCAGAGGGCAGGCGCCACGACTCGCTGAGATCTCGAAATGGCTCAGAAAAGAGCGCGAGTTTTCGTTTGATGGCGACGTTGATTTCATCCCTACCGAAGAATATGACCGGCACGACGCGATCAGGGCAATTCGAGATGCCGAATTCGTATGCAGCGTCGTCACCAAGGTCATCCCAGCCTGATCACTTAGGGTTCGCGCAAGAATAAGTTCACATTCTGGCGCGAGCGCCGGATGGGCAGATGCAAGGCGCCGCGACGCAGGCGATGTGGTGACATCGTCGAGGAGCGGCAACGCCGCAGATGCCCGTCCGCCGCCGCGCCCCGCAGGGCTGCCGATTCTCAGGCTTGCAGTCTTCCTATCGACATCCTCCGTCAGATCTGCAAGCCTGAGAGTCGGCAGCAGAATGTGAAGTTATTTTTGCGCGAGCCCTTAGTTCAGGATCTGGCCCCTCAATGCTTCTTGGGGCCGTACTGGATGTTGATATTTGAAGCGAAGCGTTTGTAATCGCCGTAGGTGATGGTTTCTTGGATGTGGACGGTTTCGTTCTGGAATTGCAGCTTGCTTTCGGCATGCGTCCAGACGGGAAACCAGTACTTATTGTCGATGATCTGGCGGATGGTTTCAAATTCCGGGAACTGATTCTCCTTCTTTTGCGGGACGGGCTTTCCCACCGTGCGCACGACCTGGAGATCCCCATCGTCAACCCAGATCTTCCCCTCAAAATACATCCTGCCCCCCTTGAGGCTCTTGGGCTTTACGGCAAAGACATAGCAGGTGAGTTCGTCAACCTTTTCTTTCCCCTCATAGGTCAGGTCGTAATAGGGGAGATCCTTCTCAGTCAATGCAAACGGCTGGAGATTGTTGATCACCTCTTCGTCCTGCATGGTATAGACCACGCTCTGGAGGGTCCCGGCTCTGCGGAGCACCCGGATATCACGAGTGCCGTCGTCCTTGAAGACAATGTCTGAGGTGGTCTGCATTACTTCATGTTTGGGCATCCCGTTTACCGACAGCACGCGCACGTCGGAGACTTGATGGTAGGCGTATTGCATCCAGGCTTCATAGAACTCCGTTTCTTTGGCCGAGAATGCCCGGATGATCTCGTCCGGAGTCAGAGCCTTTGACTCGGCTGCAACTTTCTGGGGTTGGTTCACATCCTGGGGAGCCGTCGTTGAAGAGGATTGCGCCCAGGAGGAACCCGATAACGCGAACAAGGTCGAAAATAGTGCCAGACATCGAAATTTCACACCTGCCCCCTTTTCCCCCTTAAGTGATTGATGCCGACAGGAGGGAAAAGGTTCAAGAAAATGACCCCGCTGGATTTTGCGGTTTTTGTTTCCTCCCCAACTTAAGTTTAATCAGCGACCTGCCCGCATCTCAATCATCCCCTGATAAGCGCACCCCTGCTGAAGAGAAATCAGCAGGGCGGGGTATGACCCCGGTTGAATCCGGTATGAGCGCCGGACGCGCCCTGCGAAACGCGGCAGTCTTGCCCGCAGCCGAGCTGCGGGTTGCAGACGAAGCCGGTGTCGAGCGCGACTTTGGCCCACTCCACCGCCCGGTTGAAGTGTCAACCGCAAGTTTTGGGGACAGGCGGTCACCGATTTACTACCAGGGGCAGCTCGATGAAGCTTGCGCGGCCGGGTGCATGATAAATCCGCTGCACTGCTTTGCGGTAGTCGCCGGCTTTCGCCCAGAAGATGTTCGGGACGAATGTCTGGGGGTTGCGGTCATAAAGCGGAAACCAGCTCGACTGCACCTGCACCATGATGCGATGACCCGGCAAAAAGACATGGTTTGCGGTCGGCAGGGCGAAGCGGTACACCAGCGGCTGGTCTGGCGCGATCGGCTTCGCCGTTTCCAGGCTCTCGCGATAGCGGCCGCGGAAGATGTCGCCCGAAACCATCAGCTGGTACCCGCCCAGTCCGGGCTGCCCGGCCACTTCGTCGGGATAGATGTCAATCAGCTTGACCACCCAGTCCGAGTCACTCCCGCTCGTAGAGGCGACCAGGTTGGCGACCGGCTGCCCGCCGATCTTCAACGGCGCTGTTAAAACGTCTGAAACGAAAACGGCGACGTCCGGGCGCCCTGACGCTTCGCGCTGATCGTCTACCAGCCACTCGGACCAGGTAAGGCCGTTATCATAGCCGACCGGCTGAATCGGCCGCGCCCGGAAGGGGACCGGCTTAGCCGGATCGGAAACATATTCATCGAATGGCGCATCGGAAGATGCCGGTGCAGTAAAGCCCAGCTTCGAGTTCCCGGTCAGGTAGAGCGGGGTCGGACGGACCGCGCAACCGCTCTCACAGCCGGCCGGCCACGCGGGGAGGCGCCGCCAGGTGTTCGTGCCGGTCTCATAAGCGGAGACAGGGGGAATGGAGGCCTTCGGCGCGCCATCCTTGAGATACTGGGCCAGGAATGGGGCGAGAATCTCCCGGCGGAAGTAAAGCGAGGTGTCGCTGCCGAACTTCAGCGCGCCGAGCGTGCTGCCGTCATCGATCGACTGCCCGTGATGCCACGGGCCCATCACCAGAAACACCTTGTCATTGGCCGTGTCTTTTGGCTCGATGGCCGTGTACACGGCGACGGCGCCATAAATATCCTCCTGGTCCCATAGACTGTGAACCATCATGACCGGCACCTTCAACGGTTGCGCCGCCAGCAGCTTGTCCACGGCCTGGTCCCGCCAGAATGAATCGTAAGCCGGGTGCTCGAGGAGCTTGCGCCAGAATCCCATCTGTTCGAGCCCTCGAAGCCGCCCGAGTTCTCCCGCCGATCCCGCCTGCATGAACATGTCATAGTCGTCGAATTGGGTCGTCCACCACTTCGCCTCCGATGCGCGCGTCGCCTCCTGTTCGTAGATGTAGGGCATATTCTGCTGGCGAAAGGCGCCGTTGTGAAACCAGTCGTCGCCGATCCATCCGTCGACCATGGGATTCATCGGCACCGCCACCTTGAGCGCGGGGTGGGGATTGACAAGGGCCATCGCCGACAGGAAACCGTCGTAGGAGATCCCGAGGATGCCGACCTTGCCGTTGCTCTCCGGGACGTTCTTCACCAGCCAGTCGATGGTGTCGTAGGTGTCGGTGGCGTGGTCGACCGGCGTCGGATTCTGCGGCCCGTGCAGCGGGCGATTCATCACATAGTCCCCTTCGGAGCCGTATTTCCCCCGCACATCCTGAATGACGCGGATGTAGCCGCCTTCAACGATCACGTCGGTTGCGTTGTCATACCCGTTCAGGATCGGCCCGAGATGCGCGCTCTGGGCGTGGCTGGTGAGCGCGGTGGCATCGTAGGGAGTGCGGGTCAGAAGAATGGGCGCGCCCTTCGCCCCTTTGGGCACCAGGATGACCGTGTGCAGACGCACGGCATCACGCATCGGGATCATCACGTCGCGCCGCACGTAATCGAAACCGGCGGTGACCGGCCGCAGCGTCGCCGGCGTTTCGCTCGGTAACGATTGATAGGTCGCGGGTTGCTGCCGGGCCGTCTGAGTCGTCCCGGCTCCGGCGAACAGCAAAGCTCCCAGCACCGGTGCCAGAAAGGTCAGGATGCGAACGCGTGTAATCGATTTCATTTCGGTCTCCTCCCAAAGGCGCATGGAATCCGGAGCCTGCTATTTTCCCGCCAAGGCACTACCCGGATCTCTGTGGTGAATACTGATTACGGTATCACCAAAAAACTTAACCGAAAAGGAGGCTTTTGGGATAGACCCATAACCTCGAAACTATCTTACAATCTCTATCTTTTCAATCGCCTTGATGTTTCGGTCGACAAAGAAATCCGGGGTCGCGAACAGGACGTAGCGCCCTTCCGCCGGCACATCTTTTCGATCCAGCAGCAGAAAATCCAGGTTGTCATTCCGGTTCATGATTTCGCTCAAACTGAAGACACATCGATACCCGTCCCGGGCCGACATGACCGCGACGCCATCGCGGTAGGCATCGGGCGTCAATTTTGCCTGCAGGCGGATCACATCCTTAAGCACAAAACCTTTGACATCCTCGACCCCCTTGAAGCCCATGCCGTGCCCATACCCCACGTTGCTGTAGGTCCGCTTTTCCACGGATGAGTTGATCTCCCGGATGATCACCGAATTCGATCCGTTCACCATCCTGATTTCCGGCGCGTAGACGTCCTTGGGTTTTCCGGCGGCGAAGTCGCCGCGGCTGGACTTCACCATGATCCTGGTCGGATTGGCTACAAAACGAACATTCAGGAAATCGTTGGCGCAGATCAGGCGCGGCTCATCAGGCAAGGCCCATTTCGTGACCGCGAGCTTCGATGGATTAACCGCCTGCACGCTCTTCGACAACAAGATCCTGAAGTTGTCGCGGGAATAATAGATCTCTCCCCAACTGAACGCGGCCTTTTCCCCCTTGTCGTTTGCGACGATCACGTACAGATCCGTCGGCGGCGCAAAGCTGTTCTCTTTGGCTTTTTGCACCTTCCTGGCGTTGAGAATGTCATAGAGGGAATAGCCCGAGTAAAAAAAGGCCCCCTTGAATTCCGGACGTCCCTTCTGGAGCTCGACTTCCTTGACGGGACAATTCCGGAGCGGGAGCGCGCCGAGGTCGACGAGGCCCGGGTTTTCCACCTCGCCCTCGACCAGAATGCCTTTGAGCGGGTAAGTCTTTATTTCGGCGTCATCAAAAAAACTGTTGGTCCCTTGTTTGATGTCTTGCGCGAGGAGGGCAACTGCGCCGAGAGCCAGAATCAAAAAAAACCGCTTCATATCGAACCTCCATGAACTTAATACGGTAACGTATTCTCAGGACGATGATGAACGCGGATGAACGCGGGTGGCGCAACAAGGATCCGCGTGCAAACGCGCCGTAATTGTTTAGCCAAATCAAATGGATGAAGAAGCAAAACGCAAAGGCGCAAGGGCGCAAAGATCGACACTGAGCAACAGGCGTGGGCGCAGCACTTCGCGCTGGCGCATCCTTGGGCGAACCGAAAGGAATCTCTTTGCGTCCTTGCGTCCTTGCGTCTTTGCGTTCTGCTGTTCAGCATCGGCTAAACAGATGCAACGCGCCCGGGGAACGTTGGCCTGCGTTTATCCGCGTCCGAAAAAATGTTGCCGTAATTACGAACACCAGTACCAGGCAACCCGAACCGGCGCCACTACTTTCCCCTTCCCTCCAATGCGAACCGCAGGCCGACGGTGAACGTGCGCGCCCTCATGGGATACCCGGGCTCGGTGAGATATTCCCGGTTCAGGAGGTTTTCCACCTTAAAGTAGATGTCGAACTTGTACAGCTCCCGTTCCAGGGCAACATTCGACACGGTGTAGGAATCGATAATGACATTCTCCCGGCTGCCGTGGGCAATGGCGTTGGACGCACAAATGGTCCAGAACGTCGCCGAAAAATACCGGGGGTCGAAGTAATGCACGACGGCGTTGAACTGGGAAGAGGGGATCAGGTCGAGGCGGTCGCCGGTGGTTTGATTCATGGTATTCAGATAGGTGTAATTTCCCGTAAGAGTGATCGGGCCGAGCGCCTTGCTTGCCTCCAGCTCAAATCCCTTAATCGTGGCTTCGGCGACATTCACATTCTGGCGATTTCCCTGGCTGTCGATCCGGCTTTCGATCATGTCGCGAATGCGGTTGTGGAAGACTGCTGCGCTGAACATGAACGCCTTCTCATAAGTGGCGCCGAATTCCACATTTCTCCCTTTTTCGTCGCGCAGATCCGGATTGCCGCCATTGACGGGCTGGCTGTAGAGATCCTTCATGGAAGGAAACCGCGACTTTTGCGACAGGGTCAGGTGCAGATCGACGTACGGCCTGGGATTGAATTTCACGCCAGTGAGAGGGTTAAGTGTGGTCTTGTTTTCGCCGTTCTGCTTGCTCAGGTGATCGAGGCTTGCCCCGGCCATCAGGGCCAACTTGTCCACGATCCGGAAATGGTCTTCCACGCCGAACGAAAATGTCTTGTGATTATAATTCTCCCACGGCATGTTCAAATCAGACTGGGTGCTGACATTGTCGTCGCGGAAGCTGAGGCTGGCGTTGAGGTCGTTTTTATCTCCAAGAGGCATCATCGCCAGAGCATAGGCTCCCAAGGCGTAGTTATCGAAGGTCGATTCCCATTGGCGAGTTGTCATCGCGCTCGAAGTATAAGCATCGAGCACGTTGTAGTGCCTGACGTAATAGAATCTTGTCTTCAGGTAGCCGCGGTTGAGAATCGGGAAGCTGCCGCCCAGATTCGTCACCAGTCGCTGCCAGTCCTTGAAGCGCCAGTAATTCGCCCGGTAAAACGAGGTGGCCGTGGGAATTCCGTATTCGGCCTGGTAGTAGTTGACCTCGGCCATGAGTTCGCTGCCGCCGCCGGGATAATAGAAGAACTTGCCGGCCACGTTGTCGCGCCTGTAATCCGTGTTCGGGCGCAGTTCCGCGTTGCCGTTTTTTACGATGTTGAAGCCGTCGGAGCCTTCGCGGAAAACCGATCCGGTAAAAAGCACCTTGTCGCCCCGTACGCCGCCGTCGGCATAAAGACCGTAAGTGTTCCTCGTGCCGTAATCCGTGCGCAGGCTGAACTGATTGGATTCCGGGCGCCTGGTAACGACATCGACAATGCCGCCCAGCGTGTTCGCGCCATAAAGCACCGACGATGCCCCCTTGACTACCTTGACCGATTCGACCTGCTCGGCGGGAATGGATTTCAGGTCGAAGGAATTGTAATAAGGCTCGTACACCGGGATGCCGTCATACAGCAGAGTGATCCGGCTGGTGCCGAGCCCGCGGATCTTCACTCCCCACTCACCCTTGTTTCCGGTGGAAACATAGGTCCCCGATGTGAATGAAAGCACGTCGGTCATGCTCCTGGGCTTGAAGAGCTCGAACTCCAGGCTCCTGATTTCGGATGTCGAAGAATAGGGGAGATCCTTCGGCAGTTTCGCTTCGACTGTAATCGTTTCGGTCTTGATCCGGATCTTTTCATCCTGGTTCGGATCATTCTTGGGATTGCCCTGGTCCTGAGCCCGGACCGGGAGGGCCAGAGACAGACAGAGAGGGACGAAATATAGCCATGGTTTCATTGCGATCAGAAACTCCTTGGTTAACAGCGGATCATGAAAACTGCGTGGCGCCGCCACTGAATGGGTCGGGCTTGGAACAACTTGCGGGTGCACGCGCCTGTTTGTGCCGGCAGGCATGATGATTCTCAATGTACGGTCCTGCGCGACCTCGACCCTCTGCATCAGGCATCCCATTCTTGCCCGGGGCCGCATCGAATATCAAACTCATTGTTTTCACATCTGAGATGAATTAAATTCATGAATCGTCATGCCCTGGAATTCCGATCTCACTCAGCTCCGGACCTTTCTGGCGCTTGCCCAGACCGGAAGCTTTTCTGAAGCGGGGCGCCGCCTGTGCCGCACGCAGTCGGCGGTGAGCCATGCCATCCGCAAACTGGAAGAATCGTCCGGGGTCCAACTTGTGGCGCGGAGGGGCCGGAGATTCGAGCTCACCGACGAAGGGAAGCGGTTACAGCGGGCCTGTGAAGATGCATTCGCCTCATTTGACGAGGCGTTTGAGGATCTGAACGGAAGCCGGGAGCTTGCGCTCGGCAGGGTGCGCCTCGGGGCGACGGTGGAATTCGGCTGCAGTATTCTGATGAAGCACATCCGGCCGTTTCTGAAGGCGCATCCGGAGATCGAGATCGACTTCCAGATGAGTCACGACCTGCTGACCCCGCTGCTCAAGGATGATCTTGATATTGTCATCGATTGCGATGAGCACCATTTGCCGGAACTGCAGAAATTGCCCCTCTTGCGGGAGACCTATTCGGTGGTCTGCGCAGCGGGGTTCCGCAAGGAATTCAGGATCAGCGTGCCCGGGGAGCTTGGGCATTTCCCGGTGCTCTCCCTCGACAAAGCGGGCCGCTGGTGGAATCGCTTCCTCATGTCTTTGCCTGTCGACCAACGAACCGAATTCCGTCACATTGTGGCCGTGAATCACATCCGGGCCATGATTACGGGTGCGGTCAGCGGTCTTGGCGCGGCACTCGTGCCCCGCTATAGCATCCTCGGCGAAATCAGGACCGGCGCTCTGGTTCAGTTATTCCCGGAGATCGAAATCGCCGAGGGCTGCTTTTACATCTACCAGAAAGCACGAAGGGCCGAGCTGAAAAAGCACCGCCTCCTGGTCGACTACCTCAAATCCATCCGCCCATCGGAATTGGGCGCCTGATGGTCTGATCCTGGTTGCGGCGTCCAGGTGACTGAGTCGGCTGTCCACTATTCGGCAGGACCATGCCATTCGGCGTATAATGGCCGGCAGCGGCGCCATCAAGGTTGCCGCCCCACCCTGATCTCTGTGAGCAACAAAACGAGGTGCTTATGAAACGACTCCTACCTTCATTGTCAGTCCTTGTGCTCGTTTCCCTATGGATATTCCCGGCGGACGGCTCGTGCCAGGCCAGGAGCCAGGCGGCCAGCGCGGTAACTTTTGAAACCCTCAGCACCTCCATCGCAGATCTTGCCCAGAGAGTGCGCCCGTCGGTGGTCCAGATCCGGACCGTCGGTTTCGGCACTCTGGAGGGGCAGACTGTGGGTTGGGTTGCCGAGCAACAGGGGACCGGGTCAGGCGTGATTCTCGACCGCGCGGGATATATCGTCACCAATGCCCATGTGGTAAAAGGGGCCAGACACATTGAGGTCTGGCTCAACGAGGTCAGCTTGCAGCCCGGTGGCGCTGCCGCCGGTCCTCCGGAGAGACGGTCGGTCGCCGCAACCCTGGTCGGCATGGATGCGGAGGCCGACCTGGCCGTCATCAAGATCGATCGTGCGGGACTTGTGCCGATGAGCCTGGCGGATTCGGATACGCTGCGTCAGGGGCAGTTTGTGCTGGCCTTTGGAAATCCGATGGCGCTGGAGAACTCGGTTTCCCTGGGGGTGGTCAGTTCCGTCGAACGCCAGCTCAAGCCGGAGGACCCCGCGGTCTATATTCAGACTGACGCGCCGATCAATCCCGGAAACAGCGGCGGCCCGCTGGTCGATGCCCGCGGGCAGGTGGTCGGCATCAACACCTTTATCCTCTCCAAATCCGGCGGGAGCGAGGGGATCGGTTTTGCCATCCCATCGAACGCGGTCAGTCGGATTTACGACGAACTGCGCAAGACAGGACACATGCACCATGGACGCATCGGGATTCAGGCGCTCAGCGTTACGCCGCCTCTGGCTGACGGCCTGCAATTGCCTCGGGACTGGGGAGTGATCCTCGAGGATGTGGAGCCGGGAGGCCCCGCCGATCAGGCGGGGTTGAAGCCCGGCGACCTTGTGACGGCGGTGGACGGTGCGAACATCCGGGATATGCAGCAGTTCTTCAGGACCATTGACAGGCATGCGATAGGGGAGGCTGTGAAGATAACCGTTCAGCGCGGCTCCGATAAGGTCGATGCCGATGTCACGGTTGCCGAACGGGCCGACGATCCGAACCGATTCCTGGAGATGGTCTCGGAAAACGCCAACCTGGTCCCACGCCTGGGCATTCTGGCGATCGACATGAACGACAAGGTGTTGAAGATGATATCGGAGCTGCGTAAACCGGCCGGAGTCGTCGTAGCGGCGCGCGTGGCGGGTTTGCCGGGCTCCGAAGAAGGACTTGCCCCCGGAGATCTGATCGTTTCGCTTAACGGCAAAGACGTACCCAACCTTGAAACCCTGCGCGGCCTCCTCGCCGATCTACAGTCGGGCAGCCCGGTTGTGTTGCAGATCCAGCGTGAGGATCAGCTGCGGTTCATCGTGTTGGAATTGCCCTGAGCGCAAGCCCTGGAACCGGAGTCTCTGCATTCTCGGGAAGCCCGAAAGGGCCGCCAGTGCCCAGGACCCGCCGTCAGGCCGGGGCATTCAGAGTGCGGGGGAATGAGCGCCGAAGGCGCGGCACCCCTCTCCCGATCTCACAGAATATACATTGTCTTGGACAAACACAGGGCTTATCATCTCAACATAAGCTGCTGACCGGCCTAAACAGCCGCATCCCCTCGGGCCGATGTCGCGATCGTGCGACGTCAGAAAGATCTGCCGATGTCTCGAACTTCGAGATTGCGCAGCCTTGATTCGGAAAGGAGCCAAACATGAGAAACTTGCGCCCCGGAGCTTTTTCGCTATTCACGCGGCCATGGATTGTCATTGCCACTGTGTCGTTGATATTGGGATTATCTGTCAGCGCCAGCCCTGCCGGTGGGCAGCGGGTTGTGCCATTTGAAAATTCCCAGCCCTCTCCGCTCCCCGGTTGTGCAATGTATGCTTCCGGGAGCGCATACCATCTGGTATGCGTCCCCGCGACCTGGAACGGCAGCCTGGTCGTTTATGCGCACGGGTATGTTTCTCCGGTCGAGCCGAATCCGCCGTTCTTTCCCGATGAGACCGCGGTGGTGGCCCAGGCCGTGATGCCCTTCGGCTTTGCATTTGCGGCCACGAGCTACCCCGATTTCGGCCTCGTAATCCCCGGTGCGGTGACCGATCTGGTGTCCCTCGCCAACGAATTCAAGTTCCAGTATCCACAGACAAGGAACGTTTTCCTGGCCGGTTTTTCCGAGGGGGGGCTGATCACCACGAAAGCCGTCGAGCAGTATCCCCAGGTCTTCAGTGGCGGGCTGGCCTGTTGCGGGCCGGTGGGGGATTTCCGGAAGCAGATCAACCACTTCGGAAATTTTTTCGTGGTCTTCAATTATTACTTCCCCAATGTGTTCGAAGGGAAGGCGGATCCGGGCAATGTTGCGCCTGAAGTGATAGCCGGCTGGGAAACCATCTATGTGCCGAGAGTGCACGCTGCGATTGCCGACACGCGCAAGACCAGCCAGCTGCTCCGCGTAACGCAGGCTTCGGTGGATCCCGCCAATCCCGCTTCCGTGGAACAGACGATTCTCGATGTTCTCTGGTATGACATTTTCGCCACCAATGACGCGATCGACAAGCTGGGCGGACAGCCCTTCGACAATTCGCTGCGCTGGTACACCGGATCATCCAATGATTGGGCGCTGAACCGCGGAGTGGAGCGCTTTCGTGCCGATCAGGCTGCCCTGCAAAGCATCCAGGCTTATTATCAGACCACGGGCCGTCTGAAACGGCCGCTGGTTACCATGCACACGACGGCCGATCCCGTGGTCCCCTATTGGCACGAGCCGCTGTACAGTTTGAAGACGCTCCTGAGCGGCTCTTTCCTGTTGCACACGAACATTCCCATACTCCGTTACGGCCACTGCACGTTCGAGACCAACGAGTTGCTCGGAGGCTTTGCGCTCCTGGTCCTGAAGGTGACCGGCCAGAACCTGCTCTCCCGCTGAGGGCAGGAGCAGGAAACAGGATACGACGTTTGCGTGGGATGGAGCGCCCAAGGCGCGGGGCCAAAAAGGGGCCATCCCGATTTTCCAACCGGCCGGCATCAAGATTCAGGAAGACGGCAGTGACATCCGGGGTCATTTTGCCGGCCGCGGGAAACTCTCCCATGGTTTCCGGGAGCGTGTTATAAGTTTCCCGTGGAGAACATCGCGCACACGCTGGTCGGCTATTCGCTCAGCAAGGCCGGATTACAGAAGACGACCCCGTACGCCACCGCGGCGCTGATGATCGGCGCCAATCTTCCCGACGTGGAGGTGGCCGGCAGCCTGTTCGGCGCAAACTATCTCGACTCTCATCGGGGGGTGAGCCACAGCGCAGCCGGCATCCTGGTGCTTTCGGTCGGGCTGGCGGGCGCATTCTGGATTGTGAGCCGCATCAGGCGAACGGGCGCCCGTGAGCGGCTGAAGCTCTTCCCGCTCTGGTATGTTTCGTTCCTCGGATTGCTTTCTCACCCGTTGCTTGATTTCCTGAATGATTATGGTCTGCGGCCGTGGTTGCCTTTCAACAGCCGCAAATATTACGGCGATCTCCTCAGCATCGTGGATCCCTGGCTTTGGCTTATTTTCGGCAGCGCCGCGTTCCTGATGACAGCCTCGCGGCGGGGCCGCATCCGCTGGGCGGTGCTCGGATCGATCCTGGCGCTGTTGGTCGGCGGTTCTCGTCCCGCCCGCGCAGGGTCTGCTGTGGATTCTAAGTGTTCCGGCGGCTTTGTGGATCGGCCGGTTTCTTGGCTCGCGCGGTTTCAATCCGGCGAGAGCGGCCTGGCTGGCCTTCTTCATTTATGTGGGCGGCCTGGCCGGGGCCCGCGGAATTGTCGTGAACGCCGCGCGTGCATCCGGGCCGGCACTGGTCGCGGAGCGAATCCGGGAGATTGATGTTCTGCCGGGCCGGCCCGCCTCGATCGGGAACTGGTTCGTGATCATGGAAGCCGCGGATAAATACTACGTAGCCGCTTTTAATCTCCGGGACTGGTCCAGCCGGCCGCCGAAGTTTGAGGCATTCGACAAGAATCTGGAGAATCGCTATTATCGGGAGTCTCTTTCTCAGGACAATATGGCTGCCATGGCCAGGTTTGCCCGCTTTCCTTTTGTCCAGGTGGAGGAAAGTTCTGAAGGATCGCATACGGTGATTCTCCGCGACCTGCGTTATGTCCGCAGCCGGACCGACGGCTGGGGCGCGGCGCGCGCGACCGTCCCTTCCCGATGAAAATTACCCCTTGCCTGATTGATCGTAATTGTTTAGCCAAATCAAATGGATGAAGAAGCAAAACGCAAAGCCGCAAAGGCGCAAGGGCGCAAAGATCGACACTGAGCAACAGGCGTGGGCGCAGCGCTTCGCGCTGGCGCATCCTTGGGCGAGCCGCGGGAGAAAGCGCGGGCAGCGGCTACTCAGGAGGATTGCGCTTTCTCCCGCGGCTCGCCCAAGGATGCGGCCGAAGGCCGCCCATGCCCGCGAACCGAAAGGAATCTCTTTGCGTCCTTGCGTCTTTGCGTTCTGCTGTTCAGCATCGGCTAAACAGATGCGATTGATCAAGCTCCGGCCGGAATATTTGCTTTTCGGATTGGGGGCGGACTCGATATACTTCAGAAAAGTGAAGATAGCAGATCCGTTGGCATTCCTGAGGTAAGAGGCCCCGGTGCGTAGACTGATCTCACGAACTGCTCCATGGATGTTTCTCCTCTGCATGGCATGCGGGCAGCACCCCGGAGGCCCGGGAGGCTTTCGCATCGCATACGTGCCCAGCATCTCAGGGCAGTCCGGCATCTATGTCATGAACTCCGATACTACCGGCGCGAAACGTCTCGTCGGTGACAAGAATGCTCAGCTTCGCTTCGCTTCCTGGTCTCCGGACGGGAAAAGGATCGCATTCTTTACTGTCCGCGTTCAGGACGATGACATTCTGAGCAAGTACCTCATGCCGTACAAGTATCTGTTGTACACAGTGGATTCATCTGGGAACAATGTGAAACGGCTGGTCGATTTTCCCATATTCGATTTCGCATGGGCGCCGAATGGCCGGCAGTTGTTCGTCATCTCTGCCTATGAAAGTCCTGACCGTGACTCGTCGGAAGTAACGAGCGGAACCAAGAATCCCACGGCTTCCATATATATAGTTGACCTGCAGACCGGCGGGACGACCCGGTTGCCGGGCTCCGGGCGCAACTGTTCCGCGGCCTGGTCCCCCGACGGCACGCGGCTGGCGGTGAGCTACGGGGATGAGGAAAACGGCGGCCTGTACCTGATAAGTGCCGATGGCCGGCAGAGCCACCGCCTGACGGATGCCTCGACCATCGATTGCCGTCCCAAATGGTCTCCGGACGGGAAACTCATCGCCTACGCCGCATACGAGAAAAGCGGCGCCGGCGCCCAGGATGCCGGCGTATATGTGATTGCGGCTGACGGTACCGGCAAAAGGCGGGTAGCCGAAGATGCAGTGTACTATGTGCAGTGGTCTCCTGACAGCACGATGCTCCTCCTCCAGCTGGAGAACAGCGTGCGCCTGACCGACCTGGAGGGGAAGAAGCAGGTTCTGCTCTCGGCGAGATTGCGCCGCGCCATGAATGGCCAGATCACTCCCGACGGCAAAGGGGTGCTGTTCTGCTCCAATGACGAGGGCGCCTGGAACATATACTCCGTTGGATTGGATGGAGAGCAGCGGAAGAAACTCACGGGTCGCACGAACTCGTCCAATTACTGCCTGTCGCCATTGCTGATGGGCCGCTGAGAAATTCGTTGACCCGGCTGCGAAATTCCTGATTGATCAAGTTTTGGCTCAAAATCCGAAGACGTTTCGCAGTCTGTCACGAATGGCACTTAGATAAGGTGAGATTTTTCTGTCGCCCCGCCGGGGCTGTCGATTTATTTCCGCGTGAACCCCGGGCTGCGCTGCGCTTGCCCGGGGCTACTGTCTCGCGCGCCTCCGGCGCGGAATCCGACTGCAATCCATCGGACCTGCGCGGAGCACCCGGCGCGGAGTCCGGCTGCAATCCATCGGGCTTGCGCGGAGCACCTGGCGTGGGGTCCGACTGCGATCCATCGGGCCTGCGCGGAGCACCCGGCGCGGAGTCCGGCTGCAATCCATCGGACCTGCGCGGAGCACCCGGCACGGGGTCCGACTGCGATCCATCGGACCTGCGCGGAGCACCCGGCGTGGGGTCCGACTGCGATCCATCGGGCCTGCGCGGAGCACCCGGCGCGGAGTCCGGCTGCAATCCATCGGACCTGCGCGGAGCACCTGCCCCGGAGGGGCAAAAAAGAAAGTAGCCGGGGGCAAGCGCAGCGCGGCCCCCGGTGAGCCAATCGGAATCAAGAGCCCCAGCGGGGCGAAAGAAATCCCCACCTCGACCTCACAGCCGACGCAAGGATTTGGCACATCCTCGTCCACTTTTTATATTAGTGCCATTCGCGGCCTGTCACCGAATGTCTGAAGGCCGCATATCCGGTTTATATTGGGCCGCGGTCCATTACGGCAAAGGTTTCGCGTCCCCCCGGTGGGACAGAGTGACGTCGATGGCGCACCTGAAAACCTTGGGATCCTGCATCAGAGACAGCCCTTCGGTCTGACATCTCGAGAACGGTCGCGGCGGGGATACCGCGAATGTCGTGGAATTCAGCGGCTGCAGGCTGTCTGTGCCCACCAGTTTGGCCAACTTGGCATGTTTCTTCCACACCGGCAATCCCCCATGCAAAAGGACCTGCTTCAGATACGTGCGCAGGTCCATCCAGGATCCGTAATAGGCGTGGCCGCTCATCAGGAAACACATCGGATTCAGCCCGATCCGCTCCAGGCAGGACGGCACAGAGCAGGGCCAGATCAAGACAGGTCCCGCGTCGGTTTTCGTAGATCTCTTCGGCAAAGATGACTTTCTGTGAACTGCTCGGAATGCCGCCCCACCTCGTGATTCCCCGCTCGAAACTGGGAGGGTGATTGATATAAGTGATGTTCAGGTCCTGCTGCAGCGTGTTGTAGAGGGCTTCCAGCATCTCCATCACTTTTTCCGGTTTTCCCATCTGATAGCCGCAGAGGGTGGTGTCCTTGTTTTCGCGCCGCAGGCGGTCGCGAACATGATTGATGATTTTCTCGATCGCCTCGGAGTTGGGGCGGACGAAGCAGGCCAGAGTTTCCGCGTGATCCGGATGCAGATACCACTCATTGTAGGCCAGAACTTCCATCGGGTAGGTATCGGAAAAGTAAAGCTGCCCTTCCGCGAGGACATCGATGCGCAGGCATGCCTCTTCCGCTTCGCGAATTCGCTGCAACCGCGAAAGCACCAGCGGCAGCTGCAGCTTCTTCTCAACGTGCTTTTTCCCGGGAAGAATATCGGGAATGCTCTTTTGCCAAGGTTCGCTGTAATCCGGCGCCAGCCAGATCTTCAGGACGACATTCTTGACCGGCTGTCGGGAGTTGTTGTTGATCTTGAGAGAACTGATCAGCGGAAATCCGCAATGGACCAGCGAATAGTTGAGGCGCGGCATCGAATTGATCTTCACCTCGAGTCCGCGATTGACGGTGCGCTCGAAGGTGGGCGCGCGCATACTTTTCATCAGCTGGTCGAGATTGCGGCCCGCGTATTGTGGCTGGTCACCAGGTCCCAATTCCGCGCTGCTTATGAGGTCCGGAAATTCCGTTTCGCTCGGGAGCAGTTCATCCAGATCGATATTCTGCCGATCCGCCGCGGTCAAGGCCGAAGCATCCGGCATATCGGCGGCCGGGGCATCAAAAACGCGCCCGGACGCACCGCCGGAGCGCGCAAGATCGGTTTTGATCTCATCCAGGATGCTCCGGCTCCGTCCGTGGATGGAGTCCATCGGGGAGCTTGAAATGGATCGGGAGATGCCGGCGCCCCAAGTGCCCACTCGCGATTTCCCGCACGCCTTGCATTCCATGTCCAGAATTCCGTTCTCGGTATGACAATCAGGACAATTCCAGCCCGGCATGACGACCTCCAGTCGTTTTAGGCATTAAAACATGTCCCCGAATTCCTTCAGCGGGGATTGCCGGCTTTCTTGAACCGGAAGTTGAGCACTCTCCCCCGATTCAGAATGAAGCCGGTCACCTGGCCCTGGGGATCGCGAGTGAATCGGATGTTACCCAGTGGATTGGTGAACAAGTCCCGGATCGCCGGCTGGAGCGGCGATGGCCGTGATTTCAGGCGCTCCAGCACCAGCCTTGATTCCTGGACCGTCATCCGGTATACGGGCTCAATCTCGTCACTCTGATATTGTCCCGCATAATCCGCCAGTTGCGCCGGGTCCGGCTTGAACTCTTCGGCCCGCTCGTAGACGGCGGGTTTGGCGCCGCTGTCGGGCGTGTCGATGAGCCGCATGCCGCCGGCGGCTTGCGGCTCGAAGCGGATCTCGACTTGCTGGCCCGCGGGCCGGAACCTGCTGTCGCTTAAAGGCGTCAGCGCAATGCCCGATCCGGTCATGCCCGGCAGCATGCGCAGGCTGCCCCCCTGCAATGCGATCCTGCGGATCACGTCGCCATCAGGGTTATGATAGATCCCCAACTTGGCGGCCAGCTGGGTCTCGGTAAGTTTGACAGCGGGCGCCTCGGGCTTTGCCGGCTCCGGTTTCAGTTCGCCGGCGAGATAGATATCGGCGACCTGCCGGGTGAGCTGGCTCGGATTGATCGAGAGATTGCACAGACAGGCCACCGACAAGTGCTGATCGGGAAACCGCAGCAGGTCGCTGCGGTAGCCGGCATCCGACCCGCCGTGGTCCACGGTTGTCAGCCCCTTGTATTTACCGTGCGTGAGTCCGAAAGCATAATCGAGCGTCTCGCCGGTGTTCAGCTTGCCGCATGAGCATCTGGCTGATCAATGACGCGCCGCCCACGCGCGGGTTGTAGAAGTTCTCATCCCAAAGAGCGAGGTCTTCCACAGTCGTCAGCAGGCTGGTGGCCCCCACGGTGTCGAAGTTCGTAACGCTGAGCTTGAACGTGTCGCCGGCGGGAACGTACCCATATGCCATGCCTTTGACGATCTCGGCGTGATCATCGCGAAAATGTGTGTTTTTCATGCCCAGCGGATCAAAGATCCTGGCGGTGGTGAAGGCCCGGAGGGATTGGCCGCTGACGCGTTTTACGATCTGACCGAGCAGGGTGTACCCGGTGTTGCAGTAGAGATGCCTTTCCCCCGGTCTGAAATTCAGGTCTTTCTGCCGGGACATTACCGAGAGAACGTCGTCGTCCGTGATCAGGTCCAGCGAGTAGCGCCAGCCCGCCAGTCCGAGCAGATCCCACTGATCGCGCAGCCCGCTGGTATGGTGGATGAGATGGCGGATGGTGATGCGCTCGCCGAAATCGGGCAATTCGGAGATATATTTGCGCGCCTCATCGTCGAGCGAGAGCTTCCCCTCCTGGGCCAGCAGCAGGATCGACGCCGCCGTAAACTGCTTGGATATGGAAGCGACGTGAAACATCGAGGCCGGGGTGATCACGACATCATGATCGAGATCCGCCATGCCGTATCCGCGCTTGTACAGGATGCGGCCGTCCTTCATGACCGCCAGCGCGCAACCGGGCGAGTTGGTCCTGTTCCAGCGTTCGAACAGCCTGTCGACCTGGACCGCCGGATCGGCCGGGGCTTGAGCCTGCGTGCCAGCCTGCCCTGCCAAGAGCAGGAGCAATAGCAGAGAATGCGTCCACAACATCGGTCACCTCCCGGGAATATCCGTGCGGCTACGATCATAACGCAGAAATTCCGGAACAGGCTGTGAATTGACTTCAGAATTCCGGGCCACAGTTTGATCAAACGGGCAATTCGCGGCCGGCCTCCGAGTTGCCCGATTCGCAGTGGGTCGGCGCACTTGACCGATGGGACGTCTGGGGCAAGAATGGAAGGAGAAACAGACGGACGGATCATGATTTTAACTGGAAGGGCGGGCCTGCCCTTCACCAACGGTGGACGCCATGAGCAATATTGACGGCAAAGTGGCCCTGGTTACAGGCGGGGCGCGGGGAATCGGGTTCGCGATTGCGCAGGCCCTCCTGGCTCGGGGCGCCAGGGTATTTATCTGCGCGACGACGAAAAGAGGTGTGGACAATGCCATTGCCGGGCTGGGCGGGGTTCGCGATTCCCGGTTGGCCGGGACGGTTTGCGACGTGCGCAGTCACGAGCAGGTCCGGGCCATGATGCGGGAAGCGGAACGTGCGTTCGGCGGCATCGACATCCTGATCAACAATGCGGGCATCGGCAAATTCCGCAACGTCGAGGATCTCGCGCCGGATGACTGGCGGGCCATAATCGAGACGAATCTCTCGGGCGTTTTCTACTGTTGCCGGGAAGCGATCCCCATGATGAAGCGCCGCGGCGGGGGATTCATCATCAACATCGGCAGCCTGGCCGGCAAGAACGCCTTCCCGGGCGGCGCGGCCTACAACGCCTCCAAGTTCGGGCTGGTCGGGTTCTCCGAGGCGCTCATGCAGGAGGTGCGCTTTGATCACATCCGGGTAAGTTATGTGATGCCGGGATCGGTGAACACGGCTTTCGGCGCCGCCGCGCAAGCCTCCGGCGACTGGAAGCTGCAGGCGGGGGATGTGGCCGAAGTTGTGGTGAATCTGCTGGAGATGGACAAGCGCGCGCTGGCCAGCCGCGTCGAGTTGCGCCCCTCGGAACCCAGGAAATAGAAGGAAGCGATTCGAGGCGGCTTCTCACGCCCCGGGGCGCACCCGGGGACGCATGAAAATGCTGTCCTCTCATCCTAGCGCGGGAATGGGGTTGCGCCCTCGGGACCGAACCAGTCGTATTCCACCGTCCTGCCTTGCAGCCGCCAGCGCCGGGGCGCGGTCGTCTCCAGCCAGTCGAGCGGTTCGCACAGCGGCTGCGGCCTGGCCGCGTCGGCAAACGCTTTTTTCAGTGCCTGCTTCTGTTCGGCTCCGGTCGCGCGCGGGTCCGCGGAAACAAACAGCGGCGTTCCGCTCCGGGCTACGAGGTCCAGCCACCGGCTGCCGAGCGCCCAGGGAATCTGCGGCGTGATCGGGACGCAATCGGCATCCACCGCGAAAAATGCTTCGTGCTGCGGAGCCCGGAAAGCGATCGTATTGACCCCCATGCGCCGCGTGCGGTTGAAATCCTGCCCGCTGGTATCGTCGCCGATCCGCTGAAGCTCGAATACGCCGGCCGCGAGGTGGTTCAGGGCGTTGCAGGCGATTACCAGCGACGAGCCGGCCGCCTCGCGGATGGCGCGGTACAGGACGAGGACGATTTCCGCATTGGTCTTTCCCCGGTCCGCGAAGTGCCAGCCGCTGTCCGTAATGTCGGCGCTCATGGATGAACCCCATCGCCCGAACAGGTCGAACGTGGAGTAATCATGTTTGATCATTTCGAAGCCCCACCCGGCCAGGCGGCGGACGTCCTGCCGGACCAGGTCGAGCACTTCGGGCACCGTGGGATCGAGCGGCAGGTTCGGGTTTGGCCGTGTGGAGCCGCCCGCGCGCCGCTGCGGCTGTCGCCACGGATCGGCGACCGGCGCCATGGTGTATAGCGGCCGCATCCAGATGCCCGGCTTGACGCCGCGCTGGCGCATTTCCTCCGCCAGGCGGGGCATGTCGGGAAACTTGTCGTTTCCGCGATCCCAGGGCCCGGCGGTGCGGTTCGGCTGCCAGCCGTCGTCGATGACCATGAACGGCCGGTTCGGCAACGAAGACGCGAGTTCGGCGATCAGATCCGAATCGCGCAGGATATCTTCCCGGGAGCTGCGGCCGTAGGCGTAATACCAGTTGTTGCCGCCGTACACCGGCGCGGCCGGCAACCGCGGCGCCGCGCACAGGTCGCGGCAGAACGAGCGTGCCGCCTGAAAGGGCGTTTCCCCGGCGGTGCCGCGGCGGGAGCGGATCACCGCCGCCTCCAGCCGCCGGGATCCGAGGTTCACCCCCGTGCCCCCGTTCCGCACGTCGAGCCACAGGGTGATGCCTGAGGCGTCGGCCTGCCAGAAACAGAAGGCCGCGGCGCCCGTGCGCACCCCGTAAGCGTGAGTGGTTCGCGGGCCGGCGGTGAGAAAATACCAGGGGAGAATCCGCTCGGGAATCAAACCGCGCCATTCGAGGTCGCCGTAGCTGCGTTCCCAATGATCGCCGAGGATTCGGGTTCCTTCAGGGATCGGCGCAAGCCAGCGCAGCCGCACGCGCTGAAGCGACACACCGGGCGCTTCGATGGCGACGGCGATTTCCTTGGCCGCTCCGGTTCCGCGCGGTATCAGCTCCACCGCGACCGGCCCCGAACTCCAACGCTGACCCTCCCTGGCAAGCGACACTGTCTGATCGTCGGTAAACGCCGTGACCGAATCGGGTTCCCTGAGGATATCGGCGTAAGTGGCAGATCCCGGCCGCGAGGCATTTTGTGCCGCCGCAACCGATGGCAAGGCGGCGCCGAAAGCGGCCGCCCCCGACATAGTCAATAGATCGCGACGCTTCAGCCTGTGCATTGCAAACCTCCCTGTTTCTAGTGGCGTGTAACACTTGAATTGGCAGTGACGAGATACCGATTGACGACGACCCATAATCTCGAAGCCGCATCTGATACTGGCCCTGAAGGGGCCAGGCAGCAAAGCCCAGGGTGGAGGAACCCGCGACAGCGGGATCCGGAACCCTGGGTACAGGGTCGACCTGATCCGAGCCCTGAAAGGGCGGCGCAGAATGCATCCCGGACGGGCCTGCGTTGCCCTTTCAGGACTCCCACTTCGGCCGATTCGACCCAGGGCTCCGGCGGGCATCGCCGCCTCCGCCCTGGGCTTTGCTGTGCCGCGCCTTCAGCGCTCCCCTTCATTGACTGGTCCACTATCGTTTCAATTGTTACAGGCCACTAGCGGCAGCCTATTCTGCTTCAGAAAACAACCTTTTGAAAGCACCGTCGAGGCATGACTGGAGATTTCCGGTTCTTTCCCACGACTCAGCGCCGAAGGCGCCTTGGCATGCCGCCGCCAAGGCGCTGCGCGCTATGTCAGTCATTTTCATGCGTCTTAGGGCGCACACCGCGGCATGGTGGACTGCTTCAGAATGCGTGAAAAGAGAAGCCTGGCGCCGGATTGAGGGCCCACCTATAATCGCTTCAGCGATGAATACCAACCAGATCGGGAGATAGCATGCTGGCGGGAGCAACACGGTGAATCATGGAGTGGCTCATAACGGTGCTGGCGCTCTGCTGCAGTTGGGAGATTGCCGCCCTGGATACGGGCGCGCATGAATCTCCTTCCGCAACACAAACGATCTGAGCGGCGCCTGGCAAACGCCCTGAGCAGCAACCGCATCTACTACGTGCTTGCCTACTATATTCCGGATCCGGGTGAACGGGAGAGGTTCCGCGCATCACGGTGCGCGTCAGGAATCACACCGAGTACAACGTGCGCGCCCCCAAGGGATATGTGCAGTCTGACATGGCCCAAGAACTGCGGGTCACGGTCAAGGACCCAAAATCGAAAAGCACCGCGCAGGGATCTGCCCTCGTTGGGGTCGAGGCCAGGCCTGATGGGAACTGACGACAGAAATTCGGTACCTGGCGCCAAATTTCCGAACCATGAAAATCGAACTATTGACTTTCGAATTTCATGGTAGAGCGGAGTCATGATTCAGCGACCTCGATGGCTGGCGGAGATCCGCGCCGCGCTCGCGCGGAGCCGGGTGACCGCGCTTATCGGCCCGCGGCAGTCGGGAAAAACTACGCTGGCCAGGCAGATCGTGCCTCCGGATTCGCCCGCCTATTTCGACCTGGAAGATCCAGGGAGCCTGGCACGTCTCGCCGAACCGATGACGGCCATGGCGCCGCTACGCGGGATCGTCGTGATCGACGAGGTCCAACGGCGTCCCGAGCTGTTCCCGATTCTCCGGGTTCTGACGGACCGGCGCCCGCTTCGGACGCGATTCCTCGTGCTCGGGAGTGCCGGGCAGGATCTTCTGCGTCAGTCCTCGGAAACCCTGGCCGGCAGAATCGAGACGATCACGCTGAGCGGATTCGGACTCGACGAGCTGGGGGCGAAGCACCTTCAGAAGCTCTGGCGACATGCCGGCTCCGAACAATAGGACGTTTGTTTCCAGCGGGCCCCACCCGGGATTGTTAAACCCCATCGTTCCATCGGAAGAGCCGTTCCATGTTCGTCTGTGTTCTTCGGTGTCCTGAAAGTCCTCTGTCATGACCGACATCCCGGTAACAGGACCAAAAAAACGGAACCGGCGAATCGAAAGTTGTTGCAAACGTTGAGCGGATTAGAGTAGGTTAATCCCGTCCTTCCACGCACCTCCCCCACCTGGAAGATTGGTAAGGGTGTGTCCACACCTTTAACACGCAATTTGGGATCGCGCTCATGTCACGTATGAACCAGGCAATTCAGGCCTGTGCACCGGGCATTGGAGCGCTCCGCGGCCGACTCGACTCCGGAGCGCGCCCAATCCCCGCCGGCGGCATGTTTTGTCCGCGGCTGAGCAGCATGTAGCTCAGAATGACCCCGACCATCACGGGTATGGGCGACACTCGCCGGCCTCGGAGTAGAGGCGATGAGATGCGCCATCAGGGATTACCTGCAACCCGCCGAGGATCCGGCGCCATTCTGTCCGAAAGACAGGATCATGGCGAAAAAATCGTCTGATAACGAACGAACCGCATGGGCTCGATTGCCCGTGGGTCAAAAGTCTTATGTAGCCCGGGTATTGGACTGGTTCCACCTCCGCCGCCCGCAAATCGCGCGTTCTTGGACGCGCGAGGAATTACCGACATTGGAACTGTTGCGCGCACTTGCGGTCCTCCCCCGTTACGCCTTCCTCGGCCCTCTGCTGAAAAGAATTGGTCAGTGCAATGGTCCAATTCGAGAGCTGACCCGACATCTTCAATCGGCTCTAGGAGGCATTGAAATCGACGTATACCCTTCTCGTGGGCTCAGTGGGAGGCTCTGCAATCGAGCCGGCGGCATTGGTTTCCGCCACCCCGATGGCACCCGGCTTTGGCTGGAAGTCAATACTGCCGGGGTTTCGACCCAGGAGCTCTTGCGGCAGGTGATTGACCTGCAAGAGGCGCTGAACCGGATAACAAAAAGCGAAACATCCTGCGTCGTTCTGCTCCTACCAAGGCGCAAGCCGATCCTGGCTGCCTGACAATCCGCTGGAGCGACGTCGCTTCCGTGCTCGAAGAAACGCAACGGTTGTTGACGGGGACGAAAGCGATCTCTGGAGACACGGATGGCCGTTTATCGGTTGCACGCGAGTTGTCTGACCGGATACTCACTCGTTTTAATCGTATTGCGGTCTGATCAGGCAGTCTTGACCTTCCACATCATTCAGTGAAAGGTTCGACAACCGTGGAACCGCACCTCTGCAAATGTCCGGAGGGAAATAACTCAGGATGTCACAACAAGTGATTGCGTACGGAAAGGTTTTGGGCTGCCGGGAAGCGGTGCTTATTTATCCCAAGAGATTGGAAAAGCCGTTTGAGCATATCGTGGATGGAGATATCCACGTCTCGGACCGCGACCTTTTGTCTGGATGGGGACCTGGAAAGCAATGGGAGGGAGCTGCTTCGAGCAGTATCAGGAAGGCAGGCGTTGGGCCCGCGTGAGATGGAGTGAAGGGCAGCTGTGAGAGGGGTGATATACTGATCCCACGATGGGAATATCACTCTTAACCTCAAACGGATGAGTATGTTGGGGTAGTATCCTCCGACGCGAAAGTTTGCGGTGAGGCTAAGTAAGGAAGAGGTGGTCCGGAGAGGCGCTCGTCCTTTTTGTTGGCGCGGCGGCGCGCCGACCGGTGCTATTTTAGGGCAGCTAAAGCATTAGGAATGTTAGAGATATGCGTGAAGCAAGGAGTCATCAAGTCCCTTACGGAATTCAAACCGATGGAAATGACTGGCTTCCACGCCAAATACTATGCGCACGAGCTGACGAGACGCCGCTCATCGGACGACATGGAGAAGCTCGCCGGCGCGGTGGCAAGCGCGCAGGTGGACCTGAATCCCCACCAGGTGGATGCCGCCCTGTTCGCCTTTCACTCGCCGCTTTCCAAGGGCGCAGTCCTCGCCGACGAGGTCGGTCTCGGAAAGACGATCGAAGCCGGATTGGTTCTGTCGCAGAAGTGGGCGGGAGCGGAAACGGCGGATTCTGGTCATCACTCCAGCCAACCTGCGCGCGCAGGAGCCGCCCGAAGCCCTGGATCAGGAACTTGGCGAGGATTACGAAGCCCTGGATGCGACCGCCGAGGAATGGCAGGAGGAGTCGGCCCCAGAACCCCTCTCCGCGGCGGATCGTGCCGCCATCGAAGCCGAAATCGCCGACCTGGACGAATTCGCCCGCCTGGCCACGTCGATCGAGCACAATGCCAAAGGGCAGGGCGCTGCTCAAGGGCTTGCACATTGCCATGGACAAGGCGGTGGAGCTGGGAGCCGAGCAGAAGGCGATCATCTTCACCGAGTCACGCCGCACCCAAAGTTACCTGCTGCGCGTGCTTGCCGACAGCCCATGGGGGAACGGCATCGCTCTCTTCAACGGATCCAACACCGATGAGCGTTCCCGGGCCATCTACGGCGCCTGGCTGGATCAGCATCGCGGCAGCGACCGCGTTACCGGATCGCGCACCGCCGACATGCGCTCCGCCCTGGTCGATTATTTCCGCGACCAGGGGCAGATCATGATCGCCACCGAAGCCGGCGCGGAGGGCATCAACCTCCAGTTCTGTTCGGGCAGTGAGCCTGTTCGGTGAGGAGGCGGAATCATGAAGAGCAAAACCAAACCAGCGTCGAAGGCTTCTCCGGTCTATGACCGCATCCTGCAAATCCTCGAATCGGCCAGAACAAGTGTCGACCGATCCGTGAACACCGCGCAAGTGGTCGCAAACTGGCTGATCGGCCGCGAAATTGTGGAGGAGGAACAGAAAGGCAAGGGGAGAGCCGACTATGGACGGCAATTGATCGAAGGGCTTTCGAAGCGTATCACCAAGGGTTTTGGTCCCGGGTATTCGATCCAGAGCCTATCCTATATGGTTCAGTTATATCGCTCGTATCCTGAGCTGCTCTCGTCCTCCGAGATTCTCCACGCACTGCGTGGAGAATCGGACCGAGAAATTTGGCACGCGCTGCGTGCCGAATTGAATGCAGACACAGTTTCCGACGCGCTGCGTCGGAAAACTGTGGCGGGGGATGGCTCCGCCCTGATTGGATACGCACAGAGTAGCCAATTCGCAACCATTTCCAGGAACCCGATCGGGCAAATTCGTCACGCAGTGCGTGACGAATTCAGTGAGGCTTATGAGGATTTCGAGGCGGCGCGTCGGAAATCGCAGATCTCACCCATACGAGAGAAGCAGACAAATCAACACGCACTGCGTTTTGATTGTTCGGTAACCGTGACCCCATCTGAAATTGGGCACACATTGCGTGGCGAAACGTGCCGACTTGGGCGACTCGACGCGGCGATTGGCTATACTCGAAAACCTTCCCGTCCTGGAGCAGACCGAGGCGGTGGCTGCGTTCGCCCAGGAGCTGATGGCACAGGTGCCTTTTCCGGAAAAGGCAGCAATCGATGCCTTGCATGTCGCCATGGCGGTGGTAAACGGCATGGATTACATGCTGACTTGGAATTGCACCCACATCGCCAACGCGGCTTTGCGGAACCGAATCGAAGCGATCTGCCGTTCGAAGGGGTACGATCCGCCGGTGATCTGCACACCCGAAGAACTGCTGGAGGGATAGTCCTATGTGGCAAGACAAAATCGTCGAAGAAGTACGTGGGATCCGCGAAGCCTACGCCAGGCAGTTCAATTATGATCTGCAGGCCATTCATCGTGACCTGCAGGCGCAGGAGAAGAAAAGCGGACGGAAGACGGTCTCGCTGCCACCCAAGCGAGCCGCCAAGCCGTCAGTCTCACGATAGCAGGAACTGCGGCCGCTATTTCCGAGTCGCTTTTCCCGCCCGGCCCTTGGCGGATAACGGTTGAGGTCTCATGTCCGGCGTGGGCCAGAATCGCCGCGGCATCGTCAAGCATATTCTCATCGAACTTGATCTTAATCAATTATGCCGGCAGGGACACGACCTGCTCCCGTGCGAGCTCAGCCGCGAAGGCGATGGCAGCCTGGATGGCTTCCGGAGTCAGTGATGGATAGCTGTGGAGGATGTCCTCCGAACTTTGTCCGTCCGCCAGGTTATCAAGAATTACTGAGGCCATGACACGGGTGCCGCGGATGCATGCCTTCCCGTGGCAGATGTTGGGATCAGCCGTGATGTAAGCCCTCCAATTCATGATGCACCTCGCAGCCTAGTATACGCCCATTCACCCGCTATCTTGACGCGAAGCTCCGGGAGTTCAATCCGGGTCTGCCGGACGCCACTGGTGAGCTGGTAATGATGGGTTTCATCGATGTCGGCGCGCGGCGAGAGAAATCCTTGACCCGGCGGCGGTTGCCGAGTTGAACCCGGTAGGCGTTCATGCATAGTCAGAAGCGGTCAGCTGGCCTTGCGGAAAAGTTCGTAGCGCTCGGCGAGAAAATCGCGGTTGGGTTGCTGGATCTCGGATCTCGGGACGAGAATCCTCCTGCCCTGAAATTCCTGCAGTCCGTGGACGAGCATAGGACCGTCGATCTCCTCGAGGATGTCGCTCCTTATGTCCACGAGCAGGTCCGGAGTGATACCGAGAATGTTTCTGTCAAAGGCGGCATGGTGAAGCGAGCAGAGCGATAATCCATTGGACACGACCGGCTCGCCCCGCTCATGCGTGTCCGGAAGGATGTGCGCGGCTTCGAGCAGCTCATAATGCCGCAGGCGGCACACGGCGCAATGCTCCCGGTATGCCTGCAATACGCGCTCGCGAAAAGCCTGCTGGTGCATCCGGCGCCGCACGAGAGCGGTGACATAGGAGCGCCTCACGGCGCTTTCGTCCGTTTCGGCCAGCGTGATCTCTCTGCGCGCCAGCGTGCGATCGTCCAATGCAACGGAAAAGCACAGGCCGGCCGGATTGTCATGAACCAGGAACGCCGGCCAACAGGTTATGTACCGACCCTTGGCAATTCCGTATAGCGCGCATGGAAGCAATGCCGTCCTGATTCTGGCGGATTGAGACTGTTTTGGAGGTGCCATCTTCCATGGCGAGACGCAGTAAGGATTGGAATAGGGGACTGGCACAGGATCTCCGGGATCCGGAATTCGCGCGGGAGTTTCTGCTTGCCGCAGTCGATGAAGGGATTTCGCTCCAGCAGGCGCTCGGCAAGGCCGTCCGGGCTTCCGGGATCAAGGAATTTGCCCTGAAAATCGGCATGGCCAGCCCAAACCTGCTGCGTGCCATCCATCCACGGCACAATCCCACGCAGGCGACCCTCAACCGCCTCCTGAAACCGTTCGGGCTGAGACTCAGCCTGGCCACTATTGAGCGTCCGGGCCGCAGTCACGCGGCGTGAGAGACGCATAGCGCGTGGTCAGGTCGTGACAATGCATTTTCAAGGACGCGGAGAAACGCCGCCTTCGGACGCGGATGGGAATCGCGGGCCGGCGGCGCGCAGACGCACCCGCGCAATCAGAAGACGTAGCCGCCTTCCCCAAGAGCGACGATCGTCTCATCCGCATCAAACCGATACCCGTCCGTGAATGTGTCCCGGTGCAGGATAATCTGCTCCCGCCCCAATCCGGTGTGAGTGTAAAAGGCTACCTGCCATATGCCTGCCGCATCCTGCCGGACCACCGGCCGCCAATCCCGGGGCTTCTCCTCCTTCCACTCCCAATTCTGTTTGACGATCGGGATTGCAGACGTCAGCACTTCGTGGGTAGACCACGAGCATCCATGCCAATAGGCCCCCATCTCGCGCAAATCACGCATAAGAATGGAGGCTTGAAAATAGGAGAGCGGGGTATCGTCACCCTCCAGAAAATGCTCGATATCCGCATGGACCCATTCCGGCAACGGCCGGTCACCGGAACAAAACATCGGTGTTCCCGACGGAGACAAGGTCAAACTGAACCCGGCTTCCGGAGGCTCTGGGAGTGAGTGGCGGGGAGGGATTGCGAACACGAAGCCGTTTCCATTGCGGCCGTCGTAATACTGGTAGGCCGCCAGCCGATAGCCTTCGCGCAATTGCAGGCTGGTGAAGGCATCAAACAGCAGGTTGGGATCAAAGGAGGCCAGGCTCCAGCCGGAAGGTAACGCTGCTAAATCTCTGTCAATTTGTCGCGAAAGGCGGCGCGCCTCGCGCAACAGTTTTTGCACGACGCGCGCGGCGACAATGTGTACCGTCTCGTCCCTGTCAGTCACGATCTCTCCGATTCTCACTCTAGATCCACACATCGGCGGGCGCGGTCTTTTCCCCGCCGGCGTCCCCAGTATTCACCGTGCCTGCCGCCTCGACGAGCATGGCCCGGCACTCCCCTTCCGCTGAAGGCTTGTGTTCAATCCCCTTGGGAACCACGATCAACTCGCCCTTCTTCACGGAGATGTCACCGTCACGGAAGTGAATCACCATCTCGCCTTCAAGGACGATGAATACCTCATCGGTGTCCTTGTGATCGTGCCAGACAAACTCGCCCTCGAACTTCACCAGCTTGAAGTGGTAATCGTTCATCTGCGCAATGATCTTCGGCGACCAGAGCTTGGAAACCTGGGCGAGTTTTTCCGCGATGTTCACTGGGCGATGTTCCATGAGTCCTCCCCGATCCTGGACGGTCTGAGGCACGAGCTCAGCGGCAGCATCTGTTTAGCCGATGCTGAACAGCAGAACGCAAAGACGCAAGGACGCAAAGAGATTCCTTTCGGTTCGCGGGCATGGGCGGCCTTCGGCCGCATCCTTGGGCGAGCCGGGGGAGAAAGCGCAATCCTCCTGAGTAGCCGCCACCCGCGCTTTCTCCCGCGGCTCGCCCAAGGATGCGCCAGCGCGAAGCGCTGCGCCCACGCCTGTTGCTCGGTGTCGGTCTTTGCGCCCCTGCGTCTTTGCGTTTTGCTTCTTCATCCATTTGATTTGGCTAAACAATTACCAACGGCATGGTGTTTGCGCGACCGCTGGAGCGTCCGGTCAGCTGCGCCGATAAACATTTCTTCGATGACCGACTTTTACGACCACCACGACTACTTCGTCATCCTCGATCTCGTATATGATCCGATAGCTGCCTTGCCGCACCCGAAACCTTTCCTGTCCTGAGAGTTTCTCGCATCCGGGAGGCCGGGGCTCTTCTGCCAAAGAGTTAATCGTAGAAAGAATTCTCTGAACGTCACGATTCGGAATTCGACGCAGGTCCCTGGCAACGGATCCGCGGAAGACGACCCTATATCTTCCCATGCTTTTTGAGGTCCTTCAGGAGGTCTTCGTAGCTGACCAGTGGTTCGTTCACCCGCTCCTCGAATGCGGCCAGATCGTCCGCGTCCTCCTGGAGAGCCTGCCGGACAGCCTCATTTACCAGATGGGAAAGCGAGCATCGGGTGTGAGCGGCCTTCAACCGCAATGCCCGGTGCAGGTCGGGCTCAAAGTAGATGGTGGAACGGGTCGCGGTGTTGCTCATGGATCAGGTCCTCCGATCCAGATGATAACGTTATGACGCTATGACGTCAAGACGCCAAACCACCCGATTCAGCAGCCGGCTTATGTCGTGCGGGGCCGGCGAAAATGTATGGTCCGCCGGATTTGGCGGAGTATAAGGCCAGAACGCAACACTCCTTCGTCAAGAACGAATGGCCGGCAGACGACAAACAGGCGTGGTCCGGCCCCACGTCCCTACCAGCGCAGGGACGCGAGCAGCGCGGCGTAGGTTTCGATGCCGCGCCAGAAGTGGCCCAGGCGGAGATTCTCGTTGTGGGAGTGCTGGCTGTTGTCGTAATTCACGATCGGCACCCCTATGACCGGGAGACCGAGGCGATCGAAGACGTGCATCGGCACGCTGCCGCCCAGGGTCGGCGCTTTCACGACGCCGGCGCCGAGCGCGTCGTCCAGGACGCGGGCCACCGCGGCAGACACCGGCAGATCCATCGACGTGCGCGTCGCCGGATACCCGCCGTAGTAGTCGACTCGTGCGACGCGCGGATTGGATCGCCGCTCCTCGGGTGTGGGCGCGCGGTCGCGCACCACGAAATATCCCTGCTTCCGGATGTGCGCGACGACCCGCTCGAACTGGCGATCGGGCTCGATATTCTTAACCAGCCGGATGTCGAGGGAGGCCTCGGCCCGGTCGGGCACGACGTTCTGAGACTCTTCCCCTACGTACGCGCTGCGCAGACCCCGTACGTTCAGGGACGGCTCATTGATGAGCTCGGCCAGCTTCCGGCCGCCCCCCTCGGCCTCGCCGAACTGCAGCTCGCGCATGAGTTCGGCATCGTTGAAGGGGAGGGCATCCAGCGCCGCCCGCTCGCGGGCTGTTAACGCTACCACGTCGTCGTAAAAACCCTCGATGAGCACATGCCCCGAGGCGTCCTTCATCGACGCCAGCAACTGCGCCAGCCGCATCGCGGGATTCGGCGCCCAGTTGCCGTAGTGGCCGCTATGCAGCCCGCGGACCGGTCCGTAGACGGTCAGGTTGAAGTCAAGCACCCCGCGATTGCCGTAGTAGACGAGAGGACGGCCGGACTGGTGGACGGGGCCGTCCCCGCTGATCAGCACGTCCCCCCGAACCAGATCGCGGTGCGCGGCCAACGCGCGTTCCAGGCCGGGCGACCCGTTTTCTTCTTCGCTGTCGAGAATGACCTTCAGGTTGACGGCGCGCGGAATGCCTCGCGCACCGAGCGCGTCGATGGCAGCCAGCAGGGCCACGATCGGCGATTTGTCGTCGGACGACGACCGCGCGTAGATCCGCCAGTCGTCCTGGTAGGGCGTGCCGGCGGGGGGAAACGGCCGCAGCGTGCCGCCCGCCTCGATGCTGTTTGTCCGGAGGCCGGGCTCGAAGGGCCCGGTTCCGGTCCAGGCCTTCGGGTCCACGGGCTGGCCATCGTAGTGCGCATAGAACACGACCGTGCGCGCGGCATTGGCCGCGGGCAGTTCGGCAAATACAGTTGGCCCGCGATGTTCGATGTCGAAGAACTGCACCCGCATGCCGCGGCGCTCCAACATGGCCTTCAACAGCCCGGCGTTGCGGCGGATGTTGGGCTCGTCCGAGGCGATGTTGGGAATCTGAAGCAGATCGACAAGCTCTTTGATGATCTCAGGTTCGTTCGCAATTCGATATGCACGCACAGCCGACGCGATCTCGCCGGGCGTGGGCGGCCCTTGTGCCGCCACCATGCCGGTCATCACCGCGAGACTGCCCAGTGCGATCCATTGCCTGTTTATGCGCATGCCGTTATTCCCCCACTGATATTCAATCATACATGGGGTTGTATATGGAGAATCCAGTTTTTATGTCGGAGACGCTGACGTGAGCGCCGGTCCCGATCAGTTTCTGCCGCGAAACCCGGTATGGCGAAGCCCCCGGTAGGATGTTGCATATCAGCGAGCCCCGGGGCGAAAGGATTTCAGTTCCAATGATTTTCTGTCGCCCTTCCAGGGCTCCTCGTTACGCCATCGCCAACCCCGGGCTCGAGCCCGGGGCTATTCTCTATCCGCCAGGGCGGGATCAGCGGTATAGCGACAAAAACCAATGAACGACCAGATTCTGCAGATACAATCCCGTGACGGGGTTCAGCTCTGCCGTCGCAGGCCGACCGATGCCAGCATCCAGCTGAGTGCGAGCACTGCAAACCCGAACACCGGCGGGACCATCGCCTCCGCCAGCCCGTTCGTGATCACCACGACAATATCCTTTTGCTCCCCGGCGCCTTCAGTCAGCGAGACGTTAAGGGCAGTGGCTCCGACGCCCGCCGCGATCCCCGCCAGGATGGAAAAGAGCGTCGCCCACGACATGGTCCGGATAATTCTAATCTTTTTGTCCGCGGGGCGAACGGCAAAGGAAACAGAAAGCCACAGCGTAACCACGCTGAACAGAACGATCACGGTGACGTGAACCAATCCTGAAAATGTGAAGTCCATGGATTCCCTCCGGTTTTTGTTGTTCAATGATATGACGCTGTGAAATCCTTGACGTGACAAAAGCCGCCGCGGAACCATCTGCCGGCCGGGATTTCTGTCACGCGGGCGCGTTTTCAGCGTCTTACCAGGTGTGACTTTGGTGTGCCCGGCGCGTGCCCGCGGGACGGGAACCTGTAATGACAGACTGCACGGATCAGGAGCTTGTGGCTCGTCTCAAGAAATTCGATGCCGCGGCTTTCGATGAAGTGTTCGAACGATACCGGGCGCGTCTCTATGGATTCCTGGTGCGCCTGAGCGGCCGCCGCGACGTAGCCGAGGACCTGCTTCAGGAAACCTGGATACGGCTGGCGACCCGCGTGTCCACGCTGCGCGATGAGGCCAGGCTCGGGCCCTGGCTTTTTACCGTGGCCCACCATCTGTATTGCAGCCATCGGCGCTCGAAGTTTTTGAGCGCACAACGCATCCTCGAGTATTCCAGGCTGCGCATCCGGGTTGAGGCGCCGGCATCGCCGTTTGAAACCGTTGCGCGCGATGAGGTCGAAAAACGGATCGAACAGGCGCTCGCTTCGCTCCCGCTGCACTACCGCGAGGTGCTGCTGCTGGTGGCCGTGGAAGGGATGACCCCGTCCGAGGCCGCCGCGGTCTGCGATCTGGACCCGGCAGCTCTCCGCAAGCGGCTGTCCCGCGCCCGTGAAATGATGGCGGCGAAGATCCGGAAGTCGCGGGTGCCGGATGCCGGAAAAGAGCCGGCCTTCGATGCCGGTAATCCCCGGGAGAGGAGGGTGGTGTCATGATTGACGAAACGGAAGCCGGGCTTGAGAAGGCCGCACTCCGAAAACTCTCCGTTCACGACATCGACGCCGGAAGCGCCGAGCGCATCCGCGGTCTTGCCCATGCGATCCTGGCCGGGCAGCGGGAGCATGCCGCGCGCAGCTCGGGCCACGGACCGCTCTATTCGCGCTTCCTGGAACCCGCGCTCGTCTCAAGTGTCGTGGTTATCTACCTGATCTGGGCTGTCAACCGCGTGCTGTTCTTCTTCCAGATCCCCATGCCTAAATAAGCGTGGTCCGATCCCATGCCCCACATCTCCACCAGAAAGGCACTGTGTGTGTGGCGAAGCTAATCCAAAAACTGGATTCTACAGATAGGACCCCCTTGCCAGTTTTGCAATTGAGACTTACAGTGGGCATTGGACCGCATGGTCCAGGAACACCGTGCCTTTTTTCGGGAGGAAGTTCGATGTCGACATCAGCACGTACCAAAGGTTTTATTGTACTCATCCTTTCCGGCATGTTTGCCTCGACCCTGACGCCCGGCTCACACCTGACGGCATCCGGCCCGGATGCCGTGCCGGCGCAGACCCGCGCCGCGGCCGGTCCCGCCGCCGTTCCGGGCGACCTGCCTGCCATTCTGACCCTGCGGGAGCAGGCCGCGGTCTATAACGGCTGGCTCACGAACCGGCTGGAGCGCCTCCTGCCCGAACTGATGCGCGCCGAGGGTTTCGACATGTGGCTCGTCATCTGCCGGGAGAACAACGAAGATCCGGTCTTTTTCTCCCTCGTGCCGTTCACCTCGCTCTATGCCAGCCGCACCTCGATGCTGGTGTTCTTCGACAGGGGCAAAGAGGGGATCGAGCGCCTCACGGTCAGCCGGTCGGGCATCGGCCAGTTCTACACGAGCGTCTGGAATCCCGACAAGATCGATCAATGGGTGCGGCTCGGCGAAATCATCAAGGAGCGAAATCCGAAAAAGATCGGGATCAATGAATCCGACACTTTCAACTATGGAGACGGGTTGACGGCGTCACTGAAAAAGAACCTTGTCTCGGCTCTGGCGCCGGAATACGTCTCGCGCCTGCAATCGGCCGAGCGTCTCGCGATCCGCTGGCTCGAGCGCCGTTCGTCCGACGAACTCGAAGTCTATCCCCAGATTGTCGCCATCGCCCACGGGATCATCGAAAAGGCGTTTTCCCGGGAGGTGATCACCCCCGGCGTCACCACCACGGAGGATGTGGTCTGGTGGCTGCGGGAACGGACCAGACAGTTGGGGATGTCCAACTGGTTCCATCCGTCGGTCGATATTCAGCGGCCGAAGGGGAGTCCGTACCAGTCGAGCCGGATCATCCACCGGGGCGATATGCTCCATTGCGATTTTGGAATCACGTATCTGAGGCTGTGCACCGATACCCAGCAACTCGCCTACGTGCTCAAGGACGGCGAGAACGACGCGCCGCAGGGGCTGAAGGACGGGCTGGCGCAGGGGAACCGGCTGCAGGACATCCTCCTGGCCGAGATGAAAACCGGCCGCACCGGAAACGAAATTCTGCTGGCGGCGCTCGCGCGGGCCAAAGCGGCGGCCCTGAAGCCCAGCATCTACACGCACCCGCTTGGACTTCACGGCCACGCGGCCGGTCCGACGATAGGTTTATGGGACCTTCAGGCAGCGGTCCCCGGCCGCGGCGATTTCCCGCTCCACGAGGACACCGTCCACTCGATCGAGCTGAACGTCAGGGCGAATGTCTCCGAGTGGGGCAACCAGGAGGTCACCTTCGCGCTCGAACAGGATGCCGCGTTCACGAAAACAGGTCCGGCATTCATCGACAGGCGTCAGACCGCGCTGCACGTGATCCGGTGAAGAGGGTACAGGCTTGACATAGGAAGCGGATTCTCTCATCTTGGGACCAGGAAAGTTCGGCGCCGGTAAACCCGGACGCCAAAATCAGCGTATACGGTTCAGGAGGCATGATCGTGCGCACCTTCCGAGCTCTTTTATTGTGTGCAGTTTTCGCCTGCGTAACGCTTTTTGCCCGGCAGTCCGCCCCGGACTATCCGACCCCTCAAGGCACTCCCACAGAACAGGGTCTCAATGGCTTCGCCAAAATCCTCTGCTCCGCCGTGTTCGTGTCCGGCCGCGACCCGGCGGAAGCGGCGAAAAACAGCGCCTACTTTTTCATGCCGCGCAATGAACAGGACAAAGTGGCCTGGACGATCGATCGCGGCCTGAAAATCGTCCGGACGTCGTTTGGCGGGATAACCCGCGAGGCGAAATTCTATGGCGACCAGGGCTGCATCATCCAGGCCCAGGACGGACCGGGGATCCACTTCAAGCCGGTCGCGGTCAAGACGAGGCTTCCAGATGCCGCATCGCAACCATGGCCGATGGGAGATCGGCCGGATGCAACGCCGCTGCCGCCGGAGGTGGACAAGGCGAAACTTGACGCCGCACTGGATGCCGCCTTCGCCGATCCCAACGCACTTACAGCTGCTTTCCTCGTCGTCTACAAGGGGCATATCGTTGCCGAGCGTTACCTGCCGGGTATTACCAAAGACACCCAGCTCGAGAGCTGGTCGATGGGAAAAAGCATCACCTCCACGCTGTTCGGGCTGCTGGTGAAGGACGGCGTTTATACGCTGGAACAGCCGGCGCCGGTGCCGCTGTGGCAGACGCCGGGAGACCCGCGTGCGAGGATCCGCAATATCGATCTGCTGCGCATGAGCGCCGGGCTTAAATTCGTCGGCAACCAGGAATCGTCGAATGCGGCCGTGCTCGATCATTATTACATCTACACCGGCGCCATCGATTCGTTCCAGTATTCCATCACCCGGCCGGCGGAGTACCCGCCGAATACCGACGGGAGGTATCGCAACTGCGACCCGCTGACCATCGGCTACCTGATCAAGCTCGCCGTGCAGAAACGCGGCGAGGAGTACCTGACCTGGCCGCAGCGCGTGCTCTTCGATCGGATCGGGATTCGACGCCAGGTGCTCGAGACCGATCCCTACGGCAATTTCCTCATGACCGGCTACGATTACGGGACGGCACGCAACTGGGCGCGGATCGGCCTGCTTTATCTGCAGGACGGGATCTGGCAGGGACAACGGATTCTGCCGGAGGGCTGGGCGAAATTCGTCAGCACGCCCGCACCGGCATGGAAAACCCCGGTCTACGGCGGGTTATTCTGGATTAACGGCGACGGCGGATGGAATCTGCCGAAGGAGACCTATCTGGCAGCCGGCGCCGGCGGGCAGAACACCTGGATCGTCCCGTCGCACCAGCTCGTCGTCGTGCGCATGGGCCACATGCGCGGGCAGCCCGCGGCGCGGCGTGCCACGAACACGGCGCTGGGCCTGGTGATGGAGGCGATAAAGGAGCGCGGCGGGCGTTCAGGCCCGTTCGGTTTCGGGACCGGATCGCGGTAAATTGCCGCCCGTGGCAGGCATATTCCCGGATCTTCTCTTTCGCCAGCGAGGCTTGGTCCTTCTGTCTTCTTCCGCCGACTTTTAAGCAGGTGTTGCGCATCGAAATCCATGGTCCAGCCCCCGATTCATCTCCTGGCGGGAGAATAAGGGAAGGTCTCTGGTGCCGGCAAAAGCCCTGCGCACCGAGCGATCCGTCTCCATCCGCGCCCTGAAACTTCCTGCCTAATTGGTTTCTATCGCGAAACTCCTTTTTCGCCGCGCGGCACCCAGCCCCCGGTAGGAAGTTGCATATTGTCGAGCCCCGGAAGAGGCGGAAGATCTTTGATCGCAAGCTTTTTCTGTCGCCCCTTCAGGGCTTCGCGATGTTATCCGGCCTGACCCCGGGCTGCGCTGCCGCTTGCCCGGGGCTACTCTCTTGGCGCCCCTTCGGGGCTGGGCCGGTCCGGATGCGGCGTTTCGCGACAGAAACTGATTATGCACCCCTGGAGCCGGTCGGCGAATTGTTTGATGCCCGGTTGCCGGTCGTATATTAAGATGCGAGCGGAGGAGATGCCATGAATGCCAGGATGCCCCGTCGAGATTTTCTGAAAGCCGCTCCGGCCACGGCCGGCCTGCTGTCTGTCGCCCAAAGGCCTTCGCCCGCGAAGACCGCTTCCGGGACCCAGACCGAAATCAAACTGTCGGGGGCCGCATACACGCCCAACCCGGATTATCCCCGACAGGCGAAACCCGTTTCCGAAGTGACTCTGAAGGACAACTTCTGGAAACCGAAAATCAGAACCAACGCCGAGGTCACGATTCCTTTCGAGATGAGGAAGTTTGCGGAAAGCGGAAGGCCGGTCAGCAATAACGTTCTGGAAGCGGCGATCTATTCGCTCCAGACACACCCGGATGCCGGGTTGCAGGCCCAGGTCGAGGCGCGCATCAATGAGATCAAGGCCGCACAGGGGGCGAAACCGGCCGGCAACAACAGCCTCTTTGAAGTGGCCGCGGCCTGGTATGCCGCGACCGGGAAGAGGGACTTACTGGATATCGCCATCAAATCCGCCGACGTGCTTTATGACACCTATAAATCGACTCCGCCTCGATTTTCCGGGGGTGAACGGGACGCCATCAATTGCGTGCAGCTGTATCGGGCCACCCGCGAGAAGAGATATCTGGATCTGGCCAAGTACTATCTGGATATCCGCGGACTGGAGAACTCGGCGAACCGGAGCCGGCACAATCAATCCTACAAGCCGGTTCTGCAACAGAATGAAGCCGTGGGCCACGCCGTGAACGACGCCTCCCTGATGGTGTCACTGGCGGATGTGGGCGTGCTCACCGGGATCAGGGAATATCTCGGCGCGGCGCAGCGTATCTGGCATGATGCCGTGGGCAGGAAATATTACATAACCGGCGGCATCGGCTCCACGGGGAACGAAGGTTTCGGGAGGCCGTATTCGCTGCCCAATATCTCCGCTTACAGCGAAAGCTGCGCGGCCTTCATGTTCGCGACGTTCAATCACAAGCTGTTCCTGGCGACCGGAGAGAGCCAGTACATCGACGTCATGGAACGCACGATGTACAACAATGCCGTGGCCGGAGTATCCGCGGCGGGAGACCGCTTCTTCTATGTAAACCGGCTGGCAAGTGCCGGCGATGGGCGCGACCTGCGGTGGGAAAAAGCCTCACTGGAATGCTGTCCGCCCAATCTGGTCAGGTTTCTGGCTTCCATGCCCGGCTATATCTACGCTCAGGGCAAAGAGGAGATTTATGTGAATCTCTTCGTGTCGAGCGAGGCCACATTCAAGGTCAATGGAAAGGAAATCTCGCTGTCCGTCGACAGCGAAATGCCCTGGGGCGGAAAATCAAGAATCACGGTATCGGCCGGAGAAGGGTTGCGGCAGATATCAGATTGAGAATACCCGGATGGGCCGGAAACCGGCCGGTCCCGGGAGATCTGTACTCCTATCTGGATCGGAGGGATGAACCGGTCCGCATTTCCGTGAACGGCGATAGCATTGTCTATGCCGCGGATAAATCCGGATATGTCTCGTTGAAAAGGATCTGGAAAGGTGAAAACGCGATCGCAATCGAGTTCCCCTTCGCAGCCAGAAAGGTGGTTGCGAATGCCAAGGTTCGGGAAGACAAGGGCAGGATGGCCGTGGAGAGAGGGCCCATCGTCTATTGTGCCGAATGGCCTGAGGCTGAGGGGGGACGCGTGCTGGGGCTCCTGTTTGATCCTGGGAGTGAATTGGCGGTTTCCTTTGATGAACGGTTTTATGGCGGTGCTTCCGTGATCGACACGAGGGCGAAGAGCATCAGCAATCCGCTTTCCGAACCGAAACCGGTGAAACTCATCCCGTATTATTTGTGGGCCAACCGCGGAGCCGGGGAGATGAGCGTGTGGTTGTCGAAGGAAGAATATGCCCTCGGGGATGCGGGTCCGGCCGGCGGCCTGATCTTCCATGTAAACCCGAATTATAAGATCGACGGCTGGCGATATCTGGAGGCCGCTCCGTTCGATCAAAGCGCGGGTGCCCAATGGGGTTGTTTCCGCCAGTTGATTGCGGGTGCGCGCGGCAGTGCGGTGGGCACCGGGAAACAGAATACCGCCGACATGCTGGCCGCCTGCGAAACACCCGGTTCTGCCGCCGAGTTATGCGCCAATTTCACTCTGAACGGCGTGGGCGGCTGGTTTCTGCCTTCCGTTGATGAACTGACCCAGATGTACGTCAACCTGAAAGCCGCCGGGATCGGCGATTTCGGAAACAGTGATATCCCCGATAACTACAGTTATTGGTCCTCGACCCAGCGCACCGCGGACATGGCGGATCACCTGGACTTTGCCGACAATGGCCGCAGGCAGCATTACGACGACAAGGATTACCCCCGGCGGGTCCGCGCGGTGCGCAGGTTTTAGCGGAGCATGCCGGCTTTCTACCGGATGATCTGTGGTACCGGGCCGATGCGACCAGCCTTGCATTTTCGTGATGCTCGCTTTCTGTGTGAACTTCTTTCCGCCCACATCCAGAGTGACCGTGTATTCCCCGATGCGGAGCCCACTGATCGAGCGGATTCCCGCCCGCGGCGCCTCTGCCTCTGTCCCGCCCCCTGGGGGCGTGTGGTCCAGACGACGGTGTTGATGCCGGCCGCGGTCTGTCCCGTAAGCTTTGCGACTTCCTGCCCCTTGGCGTCGGTGATAACGATATTGGCGTTGCCGCTCCCCTGGTTCTTCAGGTAATACCGGATCACCATTCCGTTCGGCTCGTTGGGTGTCTGAACGTTACGCTGGCCGAACAGATAGTCATTGGCACCGAACGACCAGATGATTCTCTGGACCGTCGGTTTGATCCCGAACATGTGGATCTCCTCGCCCAGCATCGCACCGTTCATCTCCTGCAGGGGCGCGATGTTGGTGATATAGAGGCCGCGCCCATAGGTGCCGAGGACCAGGTCGTTCTCCCTCGGATGGACGAGCAGATCCTTCACCGGGATGTTGGGAATGCCGTTGTTCATCTTCACCCAGCTTGCACCGCGATCGATGGATACGAAGACGCCCGTATCATTTCCGACGAAGAGCAGATTGGGATTTTTCAGATCTTCGAAGACGACGTTGATCGGCTGGTTCGGCAGGTTGGCGACGATCGACGTCCAGGTCGCGCCGAAGTCGTCCGTCTTATATATGAAGGGGCGGAAATCATCGAACTTGTAGCCGCTCTTGGTCACGTAGGCCCTCCCGGCCACGTGAGCGGAAGCCTGAACCCGGCTGACGTAGGCGTCCTTGCGCCCGCCCTGGGCGGTGATGCGCGGCGTCACATCCGTCCAGGTCGCGCCGCCATCCCGGGTCAGCTGAATGTTGCCATCGCTCGTCCCGCACCAGATGAGGCCCGCGGTGATCGGCGATTCCGAAATCGTCGAAATTGCGAACCAGGGGATGCCGCCCGGCACGCCGCCTTCGGACTCCGGCATGATCTTTGCGGTGTCGTTGGTGCTCAGATCCGGACTGATCTCCGTCCAGTGGTCGCCCCGGTCGACCGACTTGAGGAGAATCTGGCTGCCGGCGTAGATGACCTTGCTGTCATGGGGGGAAATGTGGACGGGAGGCTCCCAGAGGAAGCGATAGGGGGGCTGCCCCGCGGCCCGCCGGGGTTCGATGTTCGTTGTGTATCCGAGCTTCTGGTCTAACCGGGTGTGGCCCCCGTACTGCCGGGTGGTGTAAAGCCAGCGGCTGTCGGTCGGGTCGACCTGCGTGAATATGCCGTCGCCGTTCCCGAGCGCGAACCAGTCCTGCTCGGTGATTCTCCCCGAGGCGGCGTTCGACGGCCCTCTCCAGTGCTCGTGGTCCTGGAGTCCGGCATAGACGTTGTATGGGTCATCCATGTCGACGCCGATTGCGTAGACCGACCCCAGCGGGATGTTGGAGTAGGCATCGCTGGTCGCCCCTCCGTCGTAGGAAATGGCGATCCCGCCGTCCCCTCCGCTGATCAGCCGGCTGGGATTCTCGGGATCGAACCAGAGGGTTCGGAAATCGCCGAACATCCGCGGGAAGACTCGCGGCGCATCCCAGGTCTTGCCGCCGTCGATCGAGTGCCGGAACCCGTCCTGGGTGACGAAGATGTTCAGATCGTTGGCGGGATCGACGCGGATCTGGCTGAAATAGTAGGGGCCCTTGGGGCTGACGTTGTAGTCATCGGCGTTCATCTTCTTCCAGTCCTGCCCGCCATTATCGGTCCGATAGACCTCGCCGCCAATCGTCGCCACTCTTCCCGGAGCCCCGCCTCCCTGGCCGGTGCCGCGCGCGCCCGGCGGAGGCGCCAGGGGCGTGGTACGCGTGTTTGCATTTTCGATTACGGCGTAGAGGATTTCCGGGTTTTTGAGGTAGATATCGAGGCCGATCCGGCCGATCTTCCCCGTGGGGAGCCCTCCGCCGAGTTTGTTCCAGGTGCGTCCCGCGTCGAGGGTTTTATAGATGCCGCTCCCGGGGCCGCCATTGACCATCTGCCAGGGGAGCCGCTCTTTATCGTAGGTGGCGGCGTAAAGGATGGCCGGATTCCGGGGGTGCAGGATCAGATCGATGACCCCCACCTTCTCATTGATGTAGAGGATCTTTTCCCAGGTTGCGCCCCCATTTGTCGTTTTAAAGATCCCCCGCTCCTCGTTCGTGGAATAGAGGTGGCCCATGGTCGCGACGCAGACGATGTCGGGATTCGTGGGGTGGATGACGATGCGCGCAATATGGTGCGAGTCCTTCAGGCCCATGTTCTTCCAGGTTTTGCCGCCATCCGTCGATTTGTATACGCCGTCGCCGGCGTACGAGGTGCGGGAGGTGTACGCGTCCCCCGTGCCGACCCAGACGATGTTGCTGTTCGAGGGGGCCACGGTGACATCGCCGAACGAAAGGTTGTCCTGGCCGTCAAAAATGGACTCGAATGTGGTGCCATTGTTGGTCGTCTTGAAGAGGCCGCCGATCCAGGGGGCGACGTAGATCGTGTAGAGATGGTCCTTGACCGGGGCGTCCGGGACGGCGATGTCGGCGATTCTCACCTGCATCCGGAACGGGCCCAGGTTCCGATAGGTGAACGCCGACAGCAGGCGCTCATTAAACGGACCCTGATTCTGCGCCTTCACGCCGACGACCGACGCCAGCCCGGCGACGCCAATGATGATTGCTGCCACAGCGCTCTTGAGTCTCATCTCTCCTCCTCATTGAAGATCCGGCGCGGCTCGAGGCAAACACCCTCGGGTGAGGCCGTTATCTTATGAAACTGTTGACGGTTGCCGATTGTACACCACACAAGCCCACAGCGGTCCTGGAGAATTTGCCCCCGAGTCAAAAAAGGGACATTCCTAATTGTTCCCCAACTCCTTTGCATGAGGGCGTTTAGGAAGAAATTAGGAATGTCCCCTTTTTGCTCAGGCCTCGCGGCCCGGGAGTATGCTGACGAACAGTTGATAGACTCCCAGGGCGGCGAGCACAACCGCGGAGAGCAAAATCAGGACGCGGCGGCCGCGCGGTCCGAGAAAACGATCCGTACCGGCGAACAGGATGCTCCCGGCCAGGGCCAAGACCATGGTGCCGTAAAAGGCCGCGATCAGGGCGACGGCAAGGACCGGACTTTGGCGCCAGGCGCTTATGACTGCCGGCCCCAGAACGAGAGCCCAGCCCAGGTACGGATTGGGGTTGAGCAGGTTAACGGCAGCCGCCTGCATGAGAGTCCGCGCTCCGGATCCGGGCGTGAATTGACGTGTCGGGGCTGAGCGTTGCCATTCCCGAAGGGCGCCCCAGGCAAGGTAGAGCAGCAGGCATCCCCCGGCGGCACGCAGGTAGAGCTGTGCCTCCGGGGAAAGCCGGCCCACCACAAGCAGCACCAGGAGGGCGATCGGGCCGTCGGTGAGCAGCGGCGCCAACGAAGCGGGGAGGGTGCGAACCCAGCCCTGGGATGCCGCGCGCGACAGGAGAAAGGCCTGCAGGGGTCCGGGCTGGACGCTGGCTGCAAAGCCGAACCCCCAACCGAGCATGAGGTATTGCAGCATCAGGCAGAGTCTCCTCGTTTTTCCCTGTGATGAGGAACAGCGCTCTTCCCTCAGGCCGGGCCGCTGACCAGGGGCATCAGGGTGGCCAGGTTGGTTTCGAGAATCTCAGCCTGCCAGGCGCCGTTTGAGGCTTCCTGCAAGGCACTCTGTGCCGCCGCGAACTCATCCACCACCAGCCGGGCCGTTATCGTGACCTCGGCGCCGAAATCCTGGTTCAGGATCTGGCCCTGATGCATTGCCAGCAGCCGCCGGACCCGCTCGAAGCTCGCATAAGGGATTATGAGGCGCACCGTGTGCGTGGCTGCCTTGCGTGCGCGCGGCAGAATCGCCAACACGCTGCGAACAGCATCGCCGTAGGCGTGCACCAACCCTCCGGTTCCCAGCCGGGTGCCCCCAAAATATCGGGTGATGACGACGGCCGCATCTCCCAGGCCACTCCCCTGCAGCACGGCCAGAGCCGGCCGCCCCGCGGTCCCCGAGGGCTCGCCGTCGTCGTGGCAATGGGTAATCACCGAATTGCCGTGACCGATGACGAACGCGGACACGTGATGGGTGGCGTCGGGGAACTCGCCGCGGATGCGGACAAGCAGGGACCGGGCTTCGTCCAGGCTGAAGGCGGGACCGGCCGTGGCGATAAACCGTGAATTGACCACCAGGATCTCACTGCGCGTTTCACGCGCCGGAACCAAAAGCAGCTCGCTCATTGCCCGGGAATGATACCGCAGACGCGGGCAAAAAGGGGACATTCGTAATTTCCATCTAACGCTGAGTTCAGATTTCGGCCGAGTGGAAATTTGGGATGTTACCTGATCGGGCTTTTTGAAACCCGCATCGCATGCTCCCGGGGCGCATCCTGTGATACATGAAATGCTCGCGCTGGCTTCGTCAGTGATCATCGGGGTCGGCATCGGAATCGGGGTCGCAGTCGCTATCGGCTTCGATGCCAGCTGGGCAGTGCTTTCGACCCCGATACCGACCCCGATTCCAACCCCGACGTCCAGTCAGATTTGAGTCTATTTTTAAAGCAGTCCCTCATGTGTTTATGGCGCACCCTGTGACGCATGAAAATGTTAAGCTCCCATCGCCCTTTCACTGTGCCGCCCTTTCAGGGCTCTGGCCAGGTTGATCCCCAGTCCCCAGGGCTCACGCCCTGGGCTTTGCTGCACCACCCCTTCGGGGTTTTCCCATGGGCGAGATGCTCAGCCCTGAAAGGGCGTTATAGCACAGCCCAGGGCGTAAGCCCTGGGTTGAGGTGCCAAGATCTCCAGCCCTGAAAGGGCGGCACAGAAACAGATCGGTTGATCGGCACCGGAATTGGCTCTATTTTCGGAACAGGCTGCTTGACGGAGTTATTTTCAAAGCAGGTTGCGGCCGGGTATACTTGCACCATATAATGCCCGCACACATCATGCTTTCCATCCAGCATTGAGCGGAGGTGCTCATGGCTTTTCTGCTCTCACGCGGGCGGTTCGCACCGGCCAGCGTCGTTGTCCTCGCGTTCACATCCATTTTGGCGGCGCAATCCGAGGAACGGTTGAGTTCCCGAAATGCCAACTACACCATCGAGGTAAGGCTCGATCCGATCCTGAAGACCCTCGCCGGCAAGGAAATATTGGAGTGGCGCAACGACACGCTGGCGCCGGCCACGGACGTCCGGTTCCACCTGTACTGGAACGCCTGGAAAAACAACCGGAGCACCTACATGCGTGAAGCTGCCTTGCGCGGACGGGATTTCTCCAAAGTCAAAGACGACGACTGGTCCTATTCGCAGGTGCAATCGATGAAAGTGCTCGCCTCCAGTGCGTTCAGCCCGGCGGACATCACGTCAACCGCGCGCTACCTCGCACCCGATGACGGAAATGGGGACGACCAGACCGTTCTGGCCGCAACTTTGCCGCGGCCCGTCTCTGCCGGAGAAACGGTCCAGATTGAGATCGTCTGGAAAGCCAAAATCCCCCGGACCTTCTCGCGCACCGGTTTCCGCGGCGATTTCTTCTTCGTGGCCCAGTGGTTTCCCAAGCTCGGCGTATTCCAGCCGGATGGGACCTGGAACTGCCATCAGTTCCACGCCGGGACGGAGTTTTTTTCGGATTATGGCATCTACGACGTCAAGATGACCGTGCCGCGCGGGTGGCTGCTGGGGGCCACGGGATTGCAGCAGGGGATTGTCGACAACCCCGACGGGACAAGCACCCACCACTACCGGCAGGCGGATGTCCATGATTTCGCCTGGACGACCAGCCCCGCTTATATGGAAGCCACCCGGGTCTTTGAAAATCCCGGGCTGAAGCCCGTGACCATGCGCCTGCTGTACCAGCCGGAGCATCGCGGCCAGGAGGCCCGGCACTTCCGCGCGACCGAGGTGGCGCTGAAATATTACGGCACCTGGTTCGGTGAATACCCTTACGGGCACATTACGATCATCGATCCCGCCTGGGGCAGCGGCGCCGGCGGGATGGAGTACCCCACGCTGTTCACCTGCGGCACCCGATATCTGAATCCGGAAGGGGGCGGCAGCCCGGAAGGCGTGACGGTTCACGAAGCGGGACACCAGTTCTGGTACGCCCTGGTCGGCAACAACGAATTTGAAAACGCCTGGATCGATGAGGGGTTCAACACCTTTTCCACGGAACGAGCCTATCAAGCGGCTTTCGGCGACCCATTCTATGTCAGGCGCTTTTTCCACGGCTATGTTCCGGTGATGATCCGCGGCATCACGCTCCCGCGCATGACTTCGGGAAACGGGATTGACGGTTACCGGGAGGCAGCGCGGTCGGATGTGGAGGCAACCCCCTCCTATAAATATTTTCCGGCGACCGGATATGCGCTCAGCTACAACAAAACCGCCCTCTGGCTGTCGACGCTGGAGAGGACCCTGGGGTGGGATAGCCTGCGCAACATCCTGTCGGCCTTCTTCCAGCGCTGGAAGTTCCGCCACCCGGGGCCGGAAGATTTCTTCGCCGCGGCCAATGAGGTTTCCGGCCGCGATCTGAGCGGCTTTTTCAGCCAGGTGTTCTATAAGGCCGCGGTCTTCGATTATGCCGTCGAATCGGTCGCAAGCGACGAGATCACGACGCACGGGTATCGCGACGGCCAGGATGGGCCTGCCTTGGCCCCAAAAGGCCCATCTGGTGAGAAACACTATTTGACGCGGGTGGTCGTCCGCAGGCTCGAGGACGGGACGCTTCCCGTCGATGTTGTGCTCAAGTTCGAAAACGGAGAAGAGGTCAGGGATACCTGGGATGGCCAGTATTTGTGGAAACTTTACCAGGTGGAGAAGCCGGCCAAGCTTGTGTATGCGGTCGTTGACCCGGAGCGGAAGCTCCTGCTCGATGTCAATTACACCAACAACAGCAGGCTGCTGGCGCCCAAACCCGAGTTTGCCTTGAGCAAGTGGGCATCGAAGTGGATGACCTGGCTTCAGGACTACATGCTCACTTTGTCATTCCTGATCTGAACGCGGGCAACTCTTCCGGAGACGGGGACACTATGAAGCAGATTTCGCATTACACAAAAGGTCTCGGCCTTGTGGGCCGCTCGCCTTCGCTGGTTTTCTGGGTTTACCTGGCGTGCGTCGTAATTGCGCTGCCGCTTACGGCGGCCATGCGCAGCATCCTGAATGATTCCTTCGGTTCCAGCCTGGTGCAGGAGCAGATGCGCCGCGGCTTCGATATTTCCTGGTACGGGGAGTTCAGTTCGGGAGCCACGGGTCTGGCCTCGACTTTTGGCCCGGGCGTGGTGGGAATCCTCCCCGTTCTCGGCAACCTGGAGAAGCTGCTCGATGGCAACCTGTTCGCGATCGACCGGACCGTGCTCTCGGCAGGGATTCTCTTTCTGCTGGCCTGGGCCTTTCTGAGCGGTGGGATTCTCTCGCGCTTTTGCGACCCGGACCGGCACCGGACGCGCAGAGCCTTCTTTGCCGCGTGCGCTGAATACTTCTTCCGATTCGTCCGGCTGCTGATGATCTCCCTGCTCGTGTACTGGGGGCTGTTCCGCTGGATTTCCACTCCGCTGCACGACTGGGTCGGTCGGGCGACCCGGGACGTGACCGTCGAAATGACAGCCATGATGTATACGGCGGGTGTTTATGCGCTGGTCGGGCTGCTCCTGGTGATCAGCAGCCTGATTCTCGATTATGCGAAGATTGCCATGGTTGCCGAGGAGCGCTGCAGCGCGATTCTGGCGTTTTTCCGCGGCCTGCGGTTCTTTGTTTTCCATCCCGTGCAGACATTGACGCTCTATTTTCTTATCCTGCTGGCCGCGGGAATCCTGATGGCCGTGTATGCTCTGGTGGCTCCCGGTCCCGGGCAGGAGAGCGACACGACCCTGATCGCCACGTTCCTGGTCAGTCAACTCTACCTGGTGGGACGCATCATGATTAAGCTGTGGTTTCTTGCCTCCCAGACCCTCCTGTTTCAGGCGGCCACCGGGCTTTCGAGGGAAGAGCAGAGTGCCGTCAGCGCCGGAGGCGAATCGACAGATGTGAGCTCCATGCCTGAAACCGGCAGCGCTCCCGCCTGAAGGACACCCTTAAGGTGCGGAATTGACTGCTCCGCCCCTTCAGGGCTTTATCCCGCTCTGCCGTTGTTCCCAGGGCTCACGCCCTGGGCTTTGCTGCCTGACCCTTTCAGGGTCCTAATTGCCCCCGGCTACAGAGCCCCAAGAGGTCCAACGGCAAAGCGCAGGCTGCAAAAGGCCCATAAGGGTGATATACATTGCCGGCCGCAATTACTCATCGATCTCAATGCGGATGTGCTGAAAAGCTCGTGAGCTCTGAAGGGGCGGCGTAACAAAGCCCAGGGCGGAATCCTGGGATCATGCGCACCGACTGGAGAGAAGCCCTGAAAGGGCGGAACAACAAAGCCCAGGGCGGAATCCTGGGATCATGCGCACCGACTGGAGAGAAGCCCTGAAAGGGCGGAGCAACAAAGCCCAGGGCGGAATCCTGGGATCATGCGCACCGACTGGAGAGAAGCCCTGAAAGGGCGGAGCAACAAAGCCCAGGGCGTAAGCCCTGGGATCTTGAAGATGTGTGAGATCAGCCCTGCAAGGGCGGCGCAGAGTGGCGTTCCATCTATCTCCAAAGATATCTCTCGTCATAGGGTATCTGATATTCGCGTAAGAAATCCAGGTACTCTTCCTGGAAGGTACGACGACGATGATGTTCCACCTGGCCTTTGATATATTTTGTGACGGGATCTATCTGTGATGGATGAATGGAAAATGCGCCATAACCACCCTGCCACTCAAATTTCGAAAGCAAGCCCCGCTGAGACTTCACCCAGCCCGAGGAACTTGCCTTTGCTTTCCTGATGATCTCGGAGATCGCATGGTTACGACTCAGCAAAGTCAGTATGTGAACATGATCCTCGGTGCCGCCGACTTCAATAGCTGGTGAATCGTGTTCGATGAAGACCCGCGCGAGATAGGCATGGATCCGTTTGCGTAATTCTATGTCAACCAGGAACGGAAAACGCTCCTTGGTGGAGAAAATGAGGTGCACCAAAATCCTGGAAAGCGATTGGGCCATACAGCCTCCCTCATGAGAGGAAGTTTCACGAACTGCTTCGCTATTTCAGGGCTTGGGCGAATTTTCAGACCCGTGTTCCCAGGTCGCTGGCCCTGGTAACACGATCATCGGGAGACCAGCCCTAAAAAGCGAGGAAGGTTGTGCCCGAACTGACAGGGCGCGAGTTACTCCGCGCGGAATGCTCTCCAGGGATCTACCCTCGTGGCACGCCATGCGGGCACCAGGCAGGCGATGAAAGCGACCAGCAGCAGGAAGGCGGCGACCATCGTGTAGGTCAACGGATCGGTCGGGGACACTTCGAACAGTTGGGCTTCGAGCAGTGCGGTGAAGATGTACGCCAGCGGCAATCCCGCCACCAAACCGGTGAGGGTCAGCCTTAGCCCTTGGCCGACGACCAGGCGGATGATGTCCCCGGGGCCCGCCCCGAGAGTGATCCGCACGCCGAACTCATGTCGGCGCCGCGCCACCGAGTATGCCAGCAGCCCGTACACTCCGATCCCGGCCAGCGCGAGGGCCAAGATGGCAAAGATGACGACGAGAAACGTAATGGCGCGCGGGACATATTGTGAGTCGTCGCGCAGCGCATCGAGTGACACGACCTCGTTGACCGGCACGTTGGGATCCAGCGCAGAGACAGCTTCCAGGATGCCCGGCAGGATGGCCTGCGCGTCCCCCGACACGTGGGCTACCAGATACAACCGGGTCCAGGCGAACTGGAATTCGGGAAGATAGAAGAAGGGGCGAGGCGGCTCGGTGAGGGCTGCCTGGCGCAGGTCACTGACCACGCCGATCACGGTGCACCAGGGGCGGTCATTGCCCACCACGGGTCTGAACTTCTTGCCGAGCGCACGCTCTCCCGGCCACTGCCGTCGGGCGAAGGACTCGCTTACCAGTGAGACGAAAGGTGCGCTGCCGGGGAGCGTCCCGTCGATCGTCGCCCAGTCCGCGTCGCTGAAGTCGCGCCCCTCGAGGATGCGGATGCCGAGCGTCTTGAAATAGCCGGGGGTGACGGTACGGACTTGCGCGACCGGGAGTCGCGTTGTTGATTCGGCCTGGTTTTCAACGTCGAACTCCATGATGCGCTGGCCCACCAGCCAGCGATCGCTGGTGCCCGCCGCCGAGCGGACGCCCGGCATGGCGCGGACGCGTTCGAGCAGGGCACGCCAGAACTGGAGCACCGTCGCATCCGGCTCATACCGGGTGCGCGGCAGATTCACCGTAATGGCCACGCGGCCGTCGGTCTGGAATCCCGGGTCGACATGCGCGACACGCGCGGCGCTGCGCAGGAGCAGCCCGGCGGAGATGAGCAGCGCGAGCGCCAGGGCCACCTCGATGACCACGAGCGTGCCGCGCAATCCGTGGCGTTTGGGCGCGCCGAAGCCGCTTTCGGTGGCTTCCTTGAGCGCTTCGGCGACATTCGGCCGCGACGCCTGGATCGCGGGCACCAGCCCGGCAGCCAGACCCGTGATGAATGTGAGAGCGGCGGTGAACAAAAGAGTCGCACCGTGAATTCCCACGGCATCGAGCCGCGGAATATGACCGGCCCCAAAGTTGCGGAGCACGTCCACTCCCCAGACGGCCAGCAGGACGCCCATGGCTCCGCCGAGCGCAGCCAGCATGATCGACTCGGTCACCAGCCGCCGCATGAGACGGCAGGGCCGGGCGCCAACCGCCGTGTGAATCGCGATCTCGCGCCGGCGTCCCACGGCCCGCGCCAGCAGCAGGCTCGCCAGGTTGACGCAGGCGATGAGGAGTACAATCAGGACCGCGCCACCGAGCAGTGCCACAATCCGCCGGGCGTCGCGATCGACCAGCAGCTGATCCAATGGGGTGAGCCCGGCGGTAGTCACGGATTGCCCGGCATGGAATTCCGGATTCACGCCGGAGGTGATTCCCTGCAGATAAGCCTGCGCGGCCGCGAGCGTCAGGCCGGGTTTCAGACGCCCCACGACGAAAAGGATGCGCCGATCCGGCGTATTCGTTACGTAGGGGGGGAGCGGCATCAACAGATCCGCGTCAAGCCACTGTTCGTTGGGCGCCATCACCCCCACGATCGTGGTCGACCGGTCGTCGACGAGGATCGTTCTCCCGACGATCCCGGGGTCGGCGGCGAATTGCTGGCGCCAGAACCGGTTGCCGAGCACCACAACATCGCGAGGATTGCCGACAACCGTCTCTTCAGGATAGAAGCCGCGCCCGATCGCGGGCCGCAAGCCCATGGCCGCGAAGAAATCGGCAGTCGTCTGCCAGGCCACAACCTGGAGAGGCCGGTTCAGACCGCCCACGTTCGTGTTGCGCTCATACCAGGCGGTGAGATGCGCGAAGACGTCGTCGTGCTCGCGCAGCGTCAGGAACATGCGCGTCGAGCAGGTATTGAAGAGCAGCCCGTGCAGCGGGTCTTTCTCATTGACCGCGACGAGCCGTTCCGGTTCCTCGAGCGGCAGCGGCTTGAGGAGCAGCGCATGCACCACGCTGAAAACGATGGTGTTTGCTCCGATACCCAGCGCGAGCGTAAGGGCCGCCGCGATCGTGAAGCCGGGACGGCTCTTGAGGAAGCGATGGCTGAAGACGATATCCTGAAATATGGTACTCACGGCTGCACTCCACTAGCCGGAATGCGGCGAGAATGAATAGACCGGCGGCCGGGCCGGTGCGCTCGGTGCCTTTCGGATCGCCAGGCGGGCGAAGTAGAATAACCCTATAATAATAGCAAAGCGGAAACAGCTTCACAGACAAATCCCGTCGGGAACAGCCCTGGTTTCCGCAAAATCACGCTGCGCACCAAAGACACGAAAATGAAGTTGCTCTGCTTCTGTTCCGAAAATAAACTCTACATCCACCAACCATCGGGGTCGGCATCGGGATCGGGGTCGCAATCGCCATCGATATCGAAACCGATTCCGATCCCGATTCCGACGGTATCTCCTCTGCTGCCAGTCTTTTTCATGCGTCATCGGGTGCGCCCGCGGGCGCATGAGGAGCTATGAATGGCCTGGGGCCGCGCGCGTCCCGCGCGCATGGCTTGCGGAATCCATCTCCACAGTCCGGTCACCGACGGCCTGGTTTCTGCCGCAGTTCGTCCTTCCCATCCGCCCGATATCTACCTGCGGCATTCCAGATCTGACACCCGGTCCGGATCAGTTGCCGACTTTGCCGAGAGTCACTGATTGGGCCTGTCCATAATAAATGGCGTTGAAGAAGAACGGGAATGTCCCGTGAGACTCGCCCCGGAAGGTGACCTCCGGGCAGAGCAGGAAGAGCTTGCCTTTGCCCATCGGAACTTCGGCGGCCGCGATTCCGTCCTTCAGAAGAGCCTGTCCCCACCCCCATCCGCTGTGCACCGGTTTGTCGTTCGGATACCACGCCACGACGTTCACTCCTTTGGCGGCAGAATCGTCCTGCAGCTTGAACACTGGACTGCGATTAAAGAAGACGTCCACCCGGTCCGGCATTCCGTAGGCGAGCGGATTCGTGTTGTTCACCGAGGCGGTGACCAGGGAGCCGGGCACGAAATACTTCTCCGAGGGGAGTGGCCGCAGGGATCCTGCCGCTGTACGCTCGACCATCTGATCGGCGAGCGGCAGCTTGAAGTGGTACGCGATATTGACGGCGTCCGAGACCGCAACGATGGTGCCGCCCTCCTCGACAAACTGGCGCAATACGGGGATGGTCTTCGCGATTGTCACCGCGCCGACTTTGTCTGCCCATTCGGGAGGAAGATTGGCCGGCTGCCCACTCGATCCACCGCGGCCCGCCTGTCCGTCGACCCTGGGAATGCCGCCCATGAAGATGATCACGTCGTACTTCGACCGGAGATTGCCGGCGTCCAGCTGAGGCGGATAGACGACTTCGAAGCTGGTGAATTCGAACTGGCGCTCGAACATCCAACGGACCCAGCCCGACGGCATATTGCCTCCGTACTGGTCCCACAGGCCTACGCGGACCGGATTGAGCCGCAACGCTTCGCCGCCCGGAGCGGTTGCGGTCCCGCTGAAGGTGAGTCCCGTCTCGGAGGCGAGTTTCTCCAGAAGCGGCCTGGTCGTCGGCTTTGCCGGGATGTAGATTGTCCCGGCCGGCCAAGTCCTGCCTTGGTCATTGTACGGCGCCTTCAACCAGTAGACTTCCTCCCTGGCGCCCAGCAGCCGGTTGGTTGCGCGGAACTGGTCTTTGACCTCATGACTGAGCAGGTATCCGGCAACGGATCCGTTGGCCGGCGCCGTTACTTTCCCCGGCGTGACCTTGATCTCCGCTCCGAACGGCAGCTTCTCAAACGGACCGTCGAATCCCTCGATGACGCGGTCGAACTGCACGCCCATCTGGAAAGCGAGCGTGTAACCCGTCATGTCGTACGGCGGCCTGGGCGGGCCGCCCGGGTAAGCGAAATCGTTCGGATGATCCTGCGGCTCCATCATATCGCGCAGGTGCGGCCGGAACGCCTGGGCCGCCTTGAGTACGTAGGAACCCGCCGGGTATTTCCTGTCGGCGACGGTGAAGGCGCCTGTGGCCCGGTGCACTTCGATGCCGCACCGGATCAGCGCGTTGACGAACTTCGTGGCGGTGATGAAGTCCGCCTGGTTCGAAGAAATAATATAGCCGCGCGGATCGCGGCGCTCCGGGGTGCGCATCATGTCGTAGTACTTCGCCGGCACGGCCTGCGCGGAACCGACCCGCGGCGCATCTCCTCCGCCGGAGCCGCCGCGCTCGGCCGCGGCTTCCCCGGCCGCTGCGGCCCTGGCTTCTTCGATCCAGCGGGGCTGGATCGTCCAGGTGTCCTTGTTTCCCTTTTCGATGGAGTTCATGCCCATCCGCCACATGCGGTACAACCATTCGTCCTTCTGGCGGGCGGCGTGATCGAGGATGGCGCGCTGAACCGAGAGGATGTAATCTATCGACTGCCTGAAATGCCACTCCTTCTGCGGCGGAATCGGCATCGGCACGTCACCGTGCGGGAGCTGGCGATCCAGCACCAGGCCGATTTCGATGGGAGTCGGGTTGCCGCTGATTTCCGTCAGGATGCCGACCTGGTTGTGGAAATACGTGGTGCTGCGCTCCATGCCGTTCGACCAGGTCGAGTAGGACGCCTCCCCGCGCGAAGCGGAGCCGGCTTTTCCTTCCGCCAGGAACCTGCTCGTGATGGCGGCGCTGATCTGGTCGATCCCGATCGGCACCAGCGGATCGTAATTGTAGTTGAACGGATCGCGGAAGGGCGGCGTGAACAGGATGGCGCCTTCGGGGCCGGTCTGGTGCGCGTTGTAGACGATCTGCGGCATCCACTCGACGTAGAGTTGCCGGTTGATCGCCCTGGTCTCCGAGATGTTGGCCATGAACGAATCCCGGTTGTTGTCGTGGCCGACGTACTTGTTGTAGAGCCTGGGTATCCGCATGTCGCGCTTCTTGGGATCAGGATCGCGCATATACCAGTTGGCGACCAGCTCACACCCGTCCGGATTTACCGGCGTCAGCAACAGAACCGTGTCGTTCAGAATGCGGATCGTCTCAGGATCGTTCTGCGTCGCGAACTGGTAAGCCGTCCAGAACAGAGTCTCGAAGTTGACGATTTCGGTGGCGTGCAGGCCTCCGTCTTCCCAGACGATCGCCTTTCCCTCGGCGGCCATCGCCCGCGCCTGCTCCTCGCTGATCCCTTCGGCGCGCGCCAGCGACCGGGAGATTTCCTTGTAGCGGTCGAGTTTCTTGTGGTTTTCCGGCGAGGTGATGATGGCCATGATCATCGGCCGGCCTTCCTCGGTTTTGCCGATCTCGACCAGCTTGATCCGGTTGGTCGATCTGGCGACGGCGGCCCAGTAGGCCTGCAATTGCGCATAGTTTGCGAGGAAGTAATCATCGCCCACGGTGTATTGGCCGAACTTCGGTGGCGAGATCGTGCCTTGCCCCCGCAGTGGTGGAACGGCCATCACCAGACACAGCGCAACCCATGCCCATCGAGTCCTCTTCAGGGATTCAACCATAGCGTTATCCATCTCCTCTCGTTTGCTCATCACCGCAAGGAAAAGTGATCGATCGGGTGCTGAGACGGGCATGCGAGAAGCGGCATTCCGCGGCTCGATTCCCGTTCTCTCGCGGATCAGTGTTTTCGATCATAACCAAAACCAATCCTGCACGATAGCGGATTCTGGCGCAGTCGTCGCCATTGCCGTTCTGAGGATCGGGATCGATGAAGAAGTCGAACCCGTTGGCGGATGCGTTCCACTCGCGGTGAATGCGCTCAGCCCCAAATGCGAATCAGCCCGATTTCATTCGTTTCCTGCGCGGAACTTGCGGGTGAATTTGTCTGAAAATCAGATATTCTGATATGGTCATGGAACGCAGGAAGCGCAAAGCTGGAGGCAGGGTAAGAGAAGCTGTCGGCGCACATCGCTCCCGGAAGAAGCTCTCGGCCACCGAGGCGTCAAGAAATTTTTCGGAGATCATCAATCGCGTCCGGTATCGGGGCGAATCCTTTATTGTGGAGCGTGGAGGCGAGCCGGTATGCGAGATCAGACCGGCGGCACCGCCTCGTTTCACAGTAAGGGCCTGTCAAGAAATAACGTTTGCACTTTGCTGCAGGCCCCCAGGCCCGCTGGCAAGGCGCGAGCGACGAGCATACCCGGTGTGGCATGTAAGGAGTGAGCAACGCGGCCAGCGGGCCTGCGGGCCGCAGCCCGAAGGGGCGCGGCGGCGGGCGGGCATCTGCGGCGTTGCCGCTCCTCGACGATGTCACCACATCGCCTGCGTCGCGGCGCCTTGCATCTGCCAGCCCCAGGAGCACCGCAGGTGCGACGGTGCTCGCGCCAAAGTGTAAACGTTATTTCTTGACCGGCCCTAACCAACCTCGCAGAGTTGATGAACGGGTTACCTCCGGTCGACGAGGACTACCTGTCTGCACTATTCCCTTTCCGAACTGCCTCGAAACCGGTCTTCTTCCTCTGCGAAGAGAATGTTGAAGCTGGTCAGGGAGCCGTAGCAGCCCGTGATGTAGGCCTGCAGCTTGATCTTCAGGTCCTCGGAGATCTCGGCGCCATTGATCTGCTGCTCCAGCACGCGCAGGCGATTCCTCAGCATGACTACCTTGTGGAAAAAGGTTTCGATCGGCCAGGACTTCTCCTGCAGGTCGGCCTTCCCGGGCTTGAGAATCATTTCCCCGCCCCGCCATTTGTCCGCCATGAGTACGGGGGTAAGTCCGATTTCTTCCCGGATGATCCGGCGCAGCAACAGCTCAACATCCACTGTGCCGCCTTCCGGTGCTGACATGTTTGTCACTGGATAATTCCTCTCTCGCTCCGTTACCAGAGGGATGGGTCCTCTGGCCGGTTTTTCCGTTGGTGACGGGGCAGAGTTCTCCGGCGCAGCGCCGCCCCGATAGTTGTGTTGGCTGCCGCAATAATCGCAGATCACCCGTAGCGCCTGACCTTCCGGATTCGCCACGATGACGGTGTGTGCGCGTACCGTCTTGCATGCCCGGCACAGGTCCTGCAGATAATCCCCGGCCCGAAGCCGACCCGGCGCCTCACCGCTCATGATTCCCCCTAATGTCCCACTGTGACTTTCAGGGACAGATTTGTATCACAATCGGGCCTCCAGGGAAACGGCGGCCGCAACTCATGCGAAGCGCGCATGCCTCGCTTCGGGATTAATTCTGTCTGGTCTGGGTGCTCCCGCGCGCGCTACAATTATATCTCAGTCACATTTATTGAGGAGGTTGCATGAAGAGATTTCTGGGACTAATGGCGATTCTGGCCATCGCGGGTGGCCTGGCGGTGCCGTCGAGCTGGGCGGGAGAGCCGCAGCCGGGCCAGGCGCAACAGAAGCAGGATGCCAAAGCCACGCCCTCGGTTGCGGGGAAATGGAATATGACGCTCGAGATGTCGATGGGGACCGGGACGCCGACGCTCGATTTGAAGCAGGACGGCGACAAGATCACCGGCACGTACACCGGCCGCTATGGTACATTCCCGCTCCAGGGGAGCCTCAAGGAGCGCGCCATCGTGTTCTCGGTCGCCATGACCGCGGAAGGGATATCCGTTACGATGTCGTTTGTGGGTGAAGTGGCCGCCGATGGGCAGACGATGAAGGGGAGCGCATCGCTGGAAGAGATGGGCGATATGACCTGGACGGCCAAAAAAGAGAAGTCCGACTGAATCGCGGCCAAAAAGGGGACATTCCGAATTTCTTACTAAACTCTTGTTTAGAGACGAGTTGCGCAGAAATTAAGAATGTCCCCTTTTTCCAGCCTAAAAAAGTTTCAGAATCCGCCCAGGATTTGCATCTTTTCCCGGCCGGTGCCCGTACCTGAAGCAGATATGATACAGGCTGCGCATTATTCATGGGAGGGCTGGGTGGCACCATCGGAGGCCGGCGGAAACGTCCTGGCGGTGCAACGTGGGGATCGGGACGCGTTTGCCGCCCTGGTCACCCGCTACCAGAACCGCCTGTACCGCTACCTGTTGCGCTGGGCCTACGAACCGGCCACCGCCGAAGACCTGTTCCAGCAGACCTGGATGCGGGTCGTTCAGAACATTCACCGCTTTGATCCTGGGCGGAACTTCGACGCATGGTTGTTTGCCATTGCCCGGAATGTAGCCATCGATCATCTGCGGCGCCGGCGGCCCGGCAGTTTCGAAGAACCACTGGACGAAGGGACGCAGGCCTATGACCATGCACCTTCAAATCTGCCGGGTGCGCTCGAGCAACTGCTGCGTTCCGAAAAGGCGGAACTGGTGCAGAAGCTCCTGGCGGCGCAACCGCCGGTCTACCGGGAGATTCTCAGTTTGCGCTTTGAAGAAGATATGAAGCTCGAAGAGATTGCCGAGCTGCTTTCCGTTCCCCTGGGAACCGCGAAATCAAGGCTCTCACGCGCGCTCGAGCGGCTGCGCGCCTCCTTTGGGCACCTGCAAGCGGAGGGATCCGCATCATGAGCGAACATACGACCATTCGGGAACTCCTGCCCCTGGCGGCATCGGGGGATGTTTCGCCTGAAGAGATGCGCCAGGTGCGCGCGCATCTCGCTGGGTGTGAGGCCTGCCGTAGGGTGAGTGAGGATTTCACTGTTATTGGGAGTGCGCTCCGCGGCTTGCCGACACCGCAGCCGCGTGCGGAAATGGTGGCGCAGGTCTGCGCCATGGCCGGGGCTGCCATGGCCGGCCAACGCGAACGGAGCGACCATTGGGGCGTCATGGCACTGCTCGTCGCCGCCAGCTGGCTCATGACCCTGTCCACGTGGCCGGTGGTGCGCGCTGCGGCGCGTTGGATGTTCACCGGTTGGCATCTGCCGGGCGGCGGAATCGGAACCGCCCTGGCGGTCTACTCAATCGTGGGATTGGTTCTTGCGTGCATTTCCGCGATTGCGGTGGGCAGGCACGCACACATGATCGGGAGGGTACGATGAGTTCTTTTGGGGCAAGACTGCGCATGATTCCAGGCGCCGCCTGGATTACCGGAATTCTGTTGTCTGTTATTCTGATTCTCCCGATTGTGCTCGGACCCATGCGGCTGGATTCAGGGATGGCTAGCTGGCCGTCGCTGGCGAAGGTGGCTCTGGTCGCACTCGTTCCTCTCTTCATTCTGATCAATTCGGCGCTGATCGGCTTCATTTATGCCGATGCCAGGCGGCGGCGGATGCGGCACGTCATGTGGGCCTGGCTGGCCCTGGTCCCCTATTTTATCGGCGTGATCCTTTATTTCATCCTCAGGGATCCGCTGCCCACGCCCTGCCGGCGCTGTGGCACCGAGGTTCCGCAGGCGTTTGCCTACTGTCCGGGTTGCGGCGCTTCGATTCACTCTACCTGTGCGCAGTGCGGCAAGCCGCTTCAGCAGGAATGGGCCAACTGCCCTCATTGCGGCATGCGCATCATCCAGCCGGGGGTTGAGACCGGATCCTAGGAGCCTGCCCGTTCGGACTGAAGGAATTGATCCGATAATCGGCGACGCCCGGGCTCACTCGTTTCGCAAAGCCACCACCGGATCCACCCGGCTTGCACGCCGGGCCGGGAAATAGCCGGCGGCCAGATTCGTCAATGTTTGAAAACTATTTGTTTTTTTCCGGAGACGAGGTCGGCGGAGCACTGTCCGAATCTGGACGGTGGCGTTCCAATCCCGGACAAACTCCCTGTGGGTTCTGTGGGGTCCAATATGACCAAATACTTATCGTGGTCCGACCCCGGAACCTCCGGAACCTAAGGGGAGGGGCATGCCAGGGTCGGAGGGCCGGCCGGGCTCGAGCTTCGGGGGATCCGGAGTAAAATCTTCACCGGGATTGATGAACTTGTCGGATTCGAATCGGTATTGTTTCTCGTAGAGATGGCGGTAGCGGCCGTTGGCCGCCAGCAGCTCCGCGTGGGTTCCGCGCTCGACGATTTCGCCCCCCTCAATCACCAGGATCTGATCGGCGCTGCGGATCGTGGACAGCCGGTGGGCAATGACAAACGTGGTGCGGCCGCGACGCAGGCGGCGCAGTCCATCCTGGATCATCGCCTCACTCTCGCTGTCGAGGCTCGAGGTCGCTTCGTCGAGAATAAGGATCCGCGGGTTGGCCAGGATCGCACGCGCGATGCCGATCCGTTGGCGCTGGCCGCCGGACAGCTTGATGCCGCGCTCACCCACGACCGTCTCATACTTCTTCTCGAAACCCTCGATGAACTCTTCGCAGTGGGCGACCCGGCCGGCCTCGCGGATCTCTTCGCGCGTGGCGCCGGGCCGGGAAAAGCGGATGTTGTCGGCGATGGTGCCGTCGAAAAGGAAATTCTCCTGCATGACTACGCCGAGGTGCGCGCGAAAATCGTGCAGCCGCACTGCTTCGACATCGGTGCCGTCAATAGTCACACGGCCCGTCAGCGGGCGATGGAAGGCCATTACCAGGCCGATGAGCGTGCTTTTCCCCGAACCGCTCGATCCGACCAGGGCCGTGGTGGAGCCGGCGGGCGCCCGGAAGGATATGTTGCGGAGCACCGGCACTCCCGCGTCGTATTCGAAGCTCACGTTCTCGAAGGCGATGTGTCCCTGCACATCGGGCAGTGGCTGGCGCGACCGGTCACGGTCGTCCTCCGTGGCCATCTTTTTGATTTCGCTGATCCGATCGAGGCCGGCAAATGCTTCGGTGATCTGGGTCCCGATCGAAGCGATCTGGATCAACGGCATGGCCATCAGCCCGGTGAACAGAGCGTACATGGTCATGTCGCCGAGCGTCATGTTGCCGGACAGGATGGCCCGTCCCCCCATAAGCATCATGATGACGCCGATCGCGCCGATGATGATTCCGGAAAGACTCTCGGTCACGGAGACCCCGGTGATCGACCGGGCGATGTTGCGCAAGAGACGATGGACGCCGTGCGCAAACACAATCTGCTCGCGCTTCTCCGCCGTATAGGCCTTGACGATGCGGATGCCGCCCAGTGATTCCCCCAGACGGCCCGTGACTTCGGCGGTGATTTTGCCCCGCTCGCGAAACAGCGGCCGCAGCCTTCGGAAAGCGACCACGAGAATGCCGCCGAAGCACAAAAGCACGGACATCGTCAGCAGCGTCATCTCCCAGCTCAAGTAAAACAGCACTCCCAGCGCCAGGATTGCGGTGACCAGGGACCCGGTCAGCTGCACCAGCCCTGTGCCCACCAGGTTGCGGATGCCTTCGGCATCGTTCATGATGCGCGAGATGAGCACGCCGGTCTGGGTTGAATCGAAGTATTGCACGGGAAGCCGGGTAATGTGCGCCTCGACGCTCCGCCTCATGTCGGTGATCGCATGTTGAGCCGTGACCCCGAGAACTTGAGACAGGGCAAACGCGGTGGCGGCGCTGACCAGGCTGGCGACGCCCACGGCCAGAGCCAACAGCGGGAGCAGTTCATGGCGCTGCTTGCCGATGACATCGTCGACCAGAAACTTCGAACAGGCCGGCAGGACCAGGCCGGCCAGGCGGCTGATGAGCATGAGGATCAACCCGAGTGCCAGCCGCGCCCGATGCTGCAGGATCAGCCGGCGCGCCTCAGCCCACGCCTGTGGCCAGTGAATCTTCTTTTTCTCGGCCAATACCGGCTCTCCCCTTATTTTATCTCTTTCAGCAAAGCGGCGACCGCGGCCTCCAACTGCTGGTCCCTCCCCTTGCTTACGACCTCATACTCATTCATGACCTTGATGTCCGGCTCGGTCTGGTGGTTTTCAAGGTAGGTCCCGTTGGTGATTTTCACCCCGACGGGCGGCACCCCCCAGCGCATGCCGGTGTCCTGCAGGGATTCCCAGCCGGCAAAAGTACATGTGCCGGGCACCGGCATGCCCACAAGCTTGCCCAGGTTCAAATTCTGGTAGGTGAAGGCGTAGCAGTGGCCGTCGCTGTAGTTGGCTTCGTTGGCCAGTGAGATGCTTGGTTTGGTCCATCGGAAGTTGGGTTCGTACCCGTTGCTTCTGGTGTCGGTTGTATAGTCGAAGAACTTCTTCCCGCTCAAGAACATCGCCAGGTCGGCGACCAGGTCGCCACCGCCATTGAAGCGGGTGTCGACCACGATACCCTTGCGATTGGCGTACTTCCCCATGACCTCTTCGTAAGTAGTGCGATACGAACCGTCGTTCATGCCGGGAACATGGATATAGCCCAGCTGGCCGTTGCTGGCCCGGTCCACCTCTTCCTGGTTCCGGAGCACCCAGCGCTTGTACAGGAGGGCATTTTCCTCATTAAGGGCGACGGGCTTGATCGTGAGCTCGGTTTTTTTGTCGCCCTCAGCGATCACGAGCAACATCCGTTTGCCCGCCTTGCGGTTCAGATATTCGGACAGGTCCCGATCGGCGGCGATGGTCTCGCCGTCGATCGATTCGATGATCATCCCCGGCTTTACGTCCATGCCCGCCTTGTCGAGCGGGCCGCCTTTGATCACCTCTTCGATCTTCACCCCCACTCCTTTGTAGGCCAGGTCGAGGAAGACGCCGAGCGAGGCGGTTGCGTCCGCGCTCGGGATGGATCCCGAAACGCTCGCGCCGCTGTGACTGACATTCAGCTCGCCCAGGAGTTCGCTGAGCATTTCCGCGAACTCGAAATTGTTGCCGATGTGCGGCAGGTATTTCTGATACTCGGGCTTGTAGCTGTCCCAATCGATACCGTGATAGCCGGCTGTGTAGAAAGTCTCTTTCGTCCGGCGCCACACGTGCTCGAACATCAACTGGCGTTCGGCGTCTGCCTTGAGCACCATTTCGCCGCTAAAGCTCACGTTATCCCGCTTGCCGCTGGTGGAATCGATCTTGGAAATCCCGCCATCCGCCAGCAGGAAGATCGTTTTCTGGTCCTTGTCCCAATCCATGCTGGCGCTGTTGGCGTTCAGCGTTACGAGCATTTTTGTTTCCCTGGTGCGAAGATTAGTGGTCCAGAGATTCATCCCTCTTTCAAAGCGCGCCAGGTAGAAGAGGGTTTCCCCATCCTTGCTCACCAGGGCGTCGCCGAGGGAAGAAGAGTGAATTGTGAGTCTCGCCTTGCGCAGGCTCAGCCCCTCCCAGTCGATCGCCACGGGTTCCGGCGGGATTTCCTTTTTTTCCTTGGCCGCCTCGGGCTTGTTCTTCTTGTCCTCCATCTCCTTAACCAAAGCGGCTTCTTCTTTGCTGAGCCGGAAACGGTCCCAGGCCTCCTGGTTGAAAAACAGCGCATAGACGTCGTTCTGGGCGCCTCCGGCCTGGGCGACCGACTTCAAACCATCGCGATTGCTGGCCCACAGCATCGCCTTGCCACCCAGGATCCACTTGGGGCTCCGGTCGCTGAAGCCGCTTTCGGTCAAGTTGACCACTTTCCCCTTGCCGTCCGCCTGGATCAATCCCACCTCGCCGGGGGCGATGCCGGGCATGGAATAATCGAACAGAATCCACTTGCTGTCGGGGCTCCACTGGAAGTACTGGTCCGTATCGCGTGACGAAAACAACTCCCGGTCCGTAAGCAGGGTGCGGGTCTGTTTGGATTCGAGGTTGAGAATCTTCAGGGTCATGCGGTTTTCGATGAAAGCCACCTCTTTCCCGTCAGGGGAATAAACCGGCTGGTAATTCTCCTTTTCGTTATCGATGAGCGGCGCTTCCTTCAGGACCGTCGAGGCGTAAAAATAGGGCTCCTCATCGCGGGTCTTGCGGATTTCATAGATCTTCCAGCTGTTACCCCTTTCGGAGGCGTAGATCAGGGCCTTGCCATCCGGCGAGAAGCTCACCCCGCGTTCCTGCTCCGGCGTGTTAGTAATCCGTTTCGTAACCCCTCCCTCCACGCTGGTGACGAACACCTCGCCGCGAAAGATGAAGGCCACTTCCTTCCCGTTCGGCGAAACGGCCATTTCGCGGGCGCCGCTGGTTACCGGGAGGATCTTCTCGTTGTTGCTTTTGGCGTCCGCCGTAATGGATACCTGGACTTTTTGCGGTTTGCCGTTCCCCTGCAGGGTGTAGAGATCTCCGTCGAACCCGAAGCACAGAGTGTTGTTGCCGGAAAGGCTCAGGAACCGCACCGGCATCTTTGTGAATGAGGTGATCTGCTGCGATTTGCCTCCAGCCAGGCTCATTTTGTGGACATTGAAGGAGCCGCTCTCTTCGCTCAGATAATAGAATGCCTTGTCGTTGTCCGTAAAGATCGGGTTCCGGTCCTCGCCGGCAAAGGTCGTGATCTTGCGGTGGGTGGCGGTCTTGCTGTCATAAATCCAGATGTCCCGCGCAATTGCGGAAGTGTGGTGCTTGCGCCAGGCATTCTCTCCACCCTTCTTGTCCTGGTAGAGGAGATATTGTTCGTTTCTGCTCAGCTTTACATCTTCGGCAGGGGTGGTGAGAACCTGTTCCACGCGGCCGCCGGCCGCGGGAACCTTGTACAGTTCCGGCTGGGAGCCGGTCGGAAATGTCCGGTTGCCTGCTGCATCCATGCGCGCGGAACCGAATAGGATCGACTGATCGTCATTGGTGAATGAGTACGGGTATTCATGAGCGGAATGAAAGGTCACGCGCCTGGCCTCGCCGCCATCGGCGGGCATGACGTAGATGTCGAAATTGCCGTAACGGTCGCTGGCGAAGGCGATTCGTTTCCCGTCGTGACTCCACACCGGCATGAAATCCTCGGCCTCATGGGTAGTCAGCTGTGTTGCGTTGCCGCCGCCGGCGGGCACACGATAGAGATCTCCCTTGTAAGTGAAGACAATGGTCTTGCCATCGGGAGAGATGGCGGGGTAACGCAACCAGCTCGGGCTGTCCTGAGCCAGGACACCCACGCAAGCGACAAAAAGCCAGAAAAATGCGACTACGGATTTTTTCATATGCGGGCACTCTGAAGGTTACAGGGTTTGGACCTTGACGGACGATCGACGAACACGGATGGATTCTATGTATCCATGCTCTTTGCCGTCAAGCCGATTCAATTGATGCAATGCGTGGAAAGTCTGCGCTTTAGTAATTCGGGGACAGGCTACGCTTTCGCTATTTATCCAATGACATCATTTTCACGCAACACTTCATTTGCCAATGTGAGGAAGGTAGGGGCGACCGGCAGGTCGCCCGAAGATTCGCACATTTTTGCTTGATATCTGGTTGGTCGATATGCGTGCGACCTGCCGGTCGCCCTGGTGTTTTGCGAGTTTCGCGACAGAAACCGATTAGCGAAAGCGTAGCCTGTCCCCGAAATTCGTGATACAAATGCCCGTAAATCAACCGGAGGGTATCCAGATGTCACAGATCACATTTGTCACCTGCCTTCGTCGTCTTCCGTTGTTTTTGATTCCGGCGCTGGTAGCCTTGGCCGCCACTCCTGTCGAGGGGCCGACCCGCCTGTTGCGCATGCCGACGGTGAGCGCCACGCAGATCGCGTTCGCATACGCGAACAACATCTGGGTCGTGGAGCGAGCCGGGGGCATGGCGCGCCGGCTCACCAGTTTTCAGGGGCAGACATCAAACCCGCATTTTTCCCCGGACGGCAAATTGCTCGCCTTCAGTGCCGATTATGCCGGCAACCTCGACGTCTACGTCGTGCCGGCGCAGGGCGGGGAGCCACGGCGCCTGACCTGGCATCCCGGGGGGGATGTGGCGCAGGGATGGACACCCGACGGCAAGTCGGTTCTTTTCTCCTCTTCGCGGGCCACGTGGGCGCCGAGCGGCGCGTCCCGGTTCTGGATGGTCCCGGTTGAAGGGGGCGTCGAAGAGCCGATGGCGCTCCCGCGCGGTTATCAGGGCAAGATCTCTCCGGACGGCACGCGGATTGCCTATCGGATGAACAACTCGTGGGACGAAGAGCGCCGCAACTACCGGGGCGGGCAGAACCGCCCGATCTGGATTGTCGACCTCAAGAGCTTCGACCTTGTATCTCCGCCCTGGACCGACTCGAAGGACGTCGATCCTGTCTGGGTGGGCGAGACGGTCTATTTCCTGTCCGATCGCGATGGTGTCGCCAATGTGTGGGCCTATGACACCAAGGCGAAGAAATTGACGCAGATTACGAAGTTCACCGATTTTGATGTCAAGGCGATCGACTCCGGCGCCGGGATGGTGGTGTTCGAGCAGGCGGGCTACATTCATGAACTGGACCCGAAATCGGCACGGGAACATGTCGTGAACATCACCGCGACCGGCGATTTCCCGTGGATGATGCCGAAGTGGGAAGATGTTTCCAGCCGATTGTCGAACATGGCGGTCTCGCCGACGGGCAAGCGAATTGTGGCGGAGGCGCGCGGCGAGATCTTTACCATACCCTTCGAGAAGGGGGATGTCCGGAATCTCAGCGCGTCGAGCGGTTCGGCCGAGCGCGACCCTGCCTGGTCTCCCGACGGCAAATATATTTCGTATTTCAGCGATAAGTCGGGGGAATACAAGATGATGATCGAATCGCCGGACGGGCTCACGCCGCCCCGCGAGATCTCGCTGCCGAACCCGACCCATTACTACACTCCGGTGTGGTCCCCCGATTCCCGGAAGATCGTCTACACCGATACGAATCTGAAGGTGTGGGTGCTTGATGTGGCCAGCGGCCAAACCAAGATAGTGGGGAATGATCCCTGGATGGTTCCGCAGCGCACTCTCAATCCCGTCTGGAGTCCGGATTCGAAGTGGGTTGCCTATGCGAGCCGCCTGCAGTCCCTCTATCACGCAATCTTCGTGAGCAACGTCGAGACCGGTGAGACGAAACAGGTCACCGACGGGCTTGCCGATGCCGTTTGGCCCGCATGGGATGCGAGCGGCAAGTATGTCTGGTTCCTGGCGTCGACGAACTTCGGCCTGTCCTCCCAGTGGCTCGACATGACTTCCTATGATCACGTCGAGAATTTTGGGCTCTATCTGGCGATTCTGAAAAAGGGGGAGCCAAGCCCGCTGCTGCCGGAAAGCGATGAAGAAACCGGAATTGCGGCGGTTCCCGGAGGCGGAGCCGGTGGCCGCGGCGGGCGTGGCGGCGGTGCCGAGGCGGGCGATCAGCCGGCGCAGGCGGGCCGTGGAGGCGGTGCGCCCGTAACCGTGCAGATCGACTTTGATGGAATGGAGCAACGCATCATCACCATCCCCGGGATTCCAGAACGCCCCTATTCCGAGCTGCGCGCAGGAGTTGCCGGGACGGTTTTTTATCTCGACCCGGGCGCCGGCGGCGGCGGCCGGGGCGGCGGCGCCGGCAACACGCTGCAGCGATTTCGTTTGAGTGACCGCCGGGCAGCGACCTTCGTCGCCGGTGCATCCGACTATGATGTAAGCGCCGACGGCCGCAAACTGCTCTACCGGGCGGGTGGTGGCGGCGGCGGAGCCCGCGGTGCCGCCGCCGGCGCCGCCACCGGGCCAAGCCTATTCATCGTGGACGCCGACCGCACTCCTCCGCAGGCCGGCCAGGGGAGAGTCACCGCGACGCTGCGCATGCACCTCGATCCCAAGGAGGAATTCAAGCAGATTTTCAACGAAGGCTGGCGCAACCAGCGGGATTACCTCTATGTGCCGAACCTGCACGGCACCGATTGGCCGAAGATGAAGCAGATGTACGGGCAGCTGCTGCCCTACGTGATGCATCGTGCCGATCTCAATTACCTGCTCGACAACATGGGCGCGGAAATAGCCATCGGGCACTCGTATGTGCGCGGCGGCGACATGCCGGAGGTGCCGCAGTCGCCGGGAGGACTGCTCGGGGCCGATTTCGTGGTCGAAGGCGGGCGTTACAAGATTGCGAGGATTTACGCCAACGAAAGCTGGAACCCGGAATTGCGCGCGCCGCTGGCCGCGCCGGGGGTGGATGTCGCAGTGGGTGATTTCATACTCGCCATCAACGGGATCGAGCTGCAGGCGCCGGACAACATCTATCGCCTGCTCGACGGGACGGCGAACCGGCAGACCGTGCTGACGGTTAACAACCGGCCGGCCATGGACGGTGCGCGGAGGATCACGGTCGTTCCGACAGCCAACGAGCAGGGGCTGCGGACGCGGGCCTGGGTGGAGCAGAACCGCCGCACGGTCGAAAAACTGTCGGGCGGCCAGCTTGCGTATGTCTATGTACCCAATACCGGGCAGCCTGGATATACGAGCTTCAACCGGTATTACTTTTCACAGCAGGATAAAAAGGGCGCAATCGTCGATGAGCGCTTCAACGGCGGCGGTTCGGCGGCCGATTACATTATCGACGTGCTGCAACGCACCTTCGACGGGTATTTCAACAACGTCGCGGGCGACCGCTACCCGTTTACGAGCCCATCGGCAGGCATCTGGGGGCCGAAGGTGATGATCATCAACGAAATGGCCGGCTCAGGCGGCGACCTGATGCCGTTCATGTTCAAATTCCGGAAGATCGGCCCGCTGGTCGGTAAACGCACCTGGGGAGGTCTGGTGCACACGGCCGACACCCCCGGCTTTATCGATGGCGGTTCGATGATTGCTCCCCGCGGCGGTTTCTTTACCGTCGACGGCAAATGGGCGGTGGAGAACGAAGGGGCGGCTCCCGATATCGATGTGGAAAACTGGCCCAAGGATGTAATCGCGGGGCACGACCCGCAACTCGAGCGTGCGGTGCAGGAGGCGATGCGTCTGCTCAAGGAGAAGCCGGTCAACCGGTTGACGAAAGAACCTCCGCCGCCGACCTGGGGCATCCGCAAATAGAGATGGCGGCCGCGCGGGATGGGGCTTGGTTATGGAGCGTTCGCTTTTCCAGGGTTTGTGACCGGGACAGCGGCAGCTAAACCATTCGGCCTGCTTGATTTATTAAGAAAATATCGCGCGGCATCTCGGAACACGGATGAACGCGGACGCACACGGATCGGCTCCGTGTGCCGGGCTTAATATGGCCGGATTTGAGCGCCGGATGGGCGATTCTAAGGCATACTGGTGGCGGCACAGCGGGTCGGCGATGTTGAGTTCGTGTTTTCGGCTGCTGGGCTCACTGCTGGGCGGAATCATCGTGTTTGCAGTCTGGCTTGTCGCCGTCCTGGTCCGCATGCCGCGTCCGCCGGTGCCACCTTCATTCGCAGTCACGCTCACCGCTCCGGTCGTGACGGCCTTTGGTTTCGGCCTCGGCATGCTAGTCGTCGAGCGATTCACCCAGCGTCGCCAAAGTGGATTTCAGGAGGCGTTCCTGTGGTCTTTGGTTGGAGGCACTATCGGAACCCTGGCGATGTTTCCCTTCGGAGGGATGATGGCCGGATTTGGGTTGTTTGGCCTTGGAACAGCAGCCTTGCTTATTCGGGAGGTCCTGTGGCTGAGGTACTACATGACCGGCCGCGGACAAAGCTGACAGAATATCTTGAGACATGCTCAACACCTCACTGGAGAGCGAGGAGGCCGCCCAACAAGAAATTGGAGCGGCGGCGCGCTCCCGCCGTCCCGCCTCGCTTATCGGGAAATAGGCGGAAATAGGGGACGCTCTCCGATTGCTCAGGGCGCGGGTGCGTTCAAAACCGGAGAACGTCCCCTATTTCGATCAATTCAAACCACGGCTGGCCCCAACATCTCGATCCAGGTGGCGTTCGTTTACCGTATCTCGACTTCCTGTGTCGAGGATACAATCTTGCCTTCGATGGCATCCTGAGCCACACTGCGCAGGCGATATGCACCCGGAGGCGCCTGCAAGGTAAGCGACAGGTCCAACCCGGTTTCGATCATGCCATTGTAAGTGGGCTCCTTCAGCGCAAATCGAATTTCGGCTTCCTTACCGGCCACAAACTGCCCATTACTGTCAAATAACGCCGCAATGAAAAGTATCATCTGGGTGCGTGCGCCGTCCTTTTCGAGGAAGTGAAACTCCCGGACATCGAGATGTATCACGACGTCAAGAGCCGGGCCTCCATTTTCCGCCTTGGAATGTGCCGCCGCGAAAGACGCGGGCAGCTCCTTCCGCGTATCAGATCCCATCACCTCGCGGTCGACAGCCCGTTCTCCCGATTCCTGTGCTTCGGCAGGAACCGCCCAGTAGCCTGGTCGTGCCTGGATCAAATACGAATTTCGCGATTTCACGCGCACTTTGAGGCGGTGATACTTTCCATTGAAATCGCCTTTGGGCGAGAAGCCCAGGAGATACGAAACTTCGGGAACCATGCCCAGCTCACGAAAGCCGAGATCGAAATCGTTGTTGTTGCGAAAGAACAGGCCACCCGTGCTCATCGTCAGAGTCGCCATGATATCGTTGCTGAGGTCCTTATCCCTGGTCCCCAAACTTACCATGCGAATCAAAGAACCTAAGTTGAAGCCCATAGACTTCTCGGGCGGATCCTCGGCGTAGAGCCCTTTGGCGTCGATCGCATTGATGACTACCTCGGCCCGGAGCGCGCGGTTGATAACATCCTGTTGCTCCCGTTCAAGCGTTCCCACCAGGAAACCGGAGGACGCCAGCAGCACCATTCTCCTTCCCGGCAACTGCGCCATGTAGTCCACGAGCCTTCCCATCGTTTCCAGCGCTCGCATAGAAGTATCGCGAATCTGTGTCCACATAGCCTCGGCCTGCATCATCACCGGATCTGTCCCCGGAGGAGGCCAGTGGCCGACTTGCCCAGGACGACGACCGCCGGCAAGTGGCGATCTTCCCCTGGAGCAGACTGCGCGTTCCTCCGACTTGACGGCCAGGGTCTCGAAGTCGATTCTATTTGCGATTACATAGGCGTCATAAGCCGTCAGTTTGGGGCAGATGCCGCCGTCGGGAGCGCGAGGGAAGGAGTTGTATCCGTCGATAGCCGCTGCGAGTTTCTCACCGTCGTCGGTAAAGGGCACAATCTGTTTTCCTGATGTGGTAAACAGTCCGACGCGATCGCCCTGCGACAAGCCCCCCCTGACGAAACGCCTGGCCGCCGCCTTTACATAGAACTGGTGGGCAAAAGGCATGCTGTAATCGTCCAAGAGCAGGGCCACGTACCGGAGCTGATATCTCGGGCTCTCAACCACCGTGTTGACAGCCGTCTTTACGGTCTCGTGCACCGTTTCGGGCTTTAGGGTGGATGTTTCGACGGAAAACAGCGTGATGTCCTGCTTCCTGCCGGCGTCTTCGATCTCGAAGTCGTCCTTGCCCAGACCGCTGATCGCGCGGCCACGATTGTTCCGGACAACCACGCCCACTTCTACTAGATTGGAGTCCGCTCTCAATGTGAATCGGCTTCTTGGCCAGTACGTTCGAATGTTGGCGCTGATTTCTTTGGGGCCGGAGCCCGCCTGAAACGCAAAACTCCCTGTTCCGCAGACGCACAGGACAAAGCCAACAAGCGCCAGTCGGCCCAACCGTGGGCTTAAGTAATGACAGATCACTTTTCCAGGAGGCATTTTCGCTTTCGCTTCAGTTGTCTGTCACATTCCGGCAGTTTAGTCGATCGGATATCCCCATCAGGCATAATTAACATAAATGCCAGTATGAACAATTTAGATTTCCAGATCTGGCAATTGGTTCACGAATTCTCCGGCGAATGCCGTCCGCGAGTGTTCCGGAGCCAATCGGCGTAATCGCTCCACGGTCCCTTTGGATCGGTGCTCCAAACTGGCGAGGCGCCTTCACCGGCCACCTGCGTGGCATCTTCGAACCCCCGGACCCCAAAGCACGGCGCGTTCATCCTTATCCGGGACGCAGAGTCCTGAATGCGACGCCAGCAGCGGAGCCCCTGGAAGACGATGAATTATGGGTCAAGGTGATCTCATCATCGTTCATTCCGGCAACCACTTGACGATGATCCGAACGACGGAAAATGGTGATTCGTCGATCGAATACACCATCGATGGTTTTGAACACGCTACGGTCTCCGGCGAAAACACCTTCAAATACCTAGCTGTTCTGGAGGGGAATGTTCTTCGCATTACGGGCACGGTCACCTCAAGGGCGATGGTGAGCCTTCCAAGCGACAATACCTATATCCTAGCCGATAACGGCAAGACTCTGACTCGTCTAGTTACCGATGCAAATCAGCGCAGCTCCAGGATTCATAAGGTGGTTTTTCGGATCAAATAGCCTTGGATCCATCGTTCACCCCGGCACGCTGCTGTCCAAATATGAGTTCACCGGCGCTGTCGTCGCCTATGAGCGCGGCGCACGATACTTGCAGGAGCTAGCCGCCAACAGCGGTGGACGCCTTTTCAATGCCTCAAAAGGCGCTGACCTGCCAATCGCATTCTCGTCTATTGCCGAAGAGTTGCGTCATCAATACACCCTCTGCTATTACCCTGCCGGTCCGTTGGGGAGCGGATCTTTCCGACGCATCCAAGTCACCGTTGAAAGGGCCGGCATAAAGGTTCGCGCCCGAGCCGGGTATCGGGTAATCCGAAAGTCGAGTGCGAGGTAGCCCTGCGCGTACCCCAGAAATCATTTAATAGCTACCACATCGGTTAGTTCACCACCCAGCAGCTTCGCCCCCAGCGCAATATCTTGGAAGCGCTTGAGCCCGCGAATGATAAGCAATTGCCTTGAGGGGTTGGGTGAATCTGGGGTAAATGGGCGGGGAGGGATCGGGAAATATCCCCGGTATTCAGACGGGAAGGGGCAGCAGCATTCGGGCAAGCGCGCGCAGGAGGTGAAAACAGGGAGGCGGAGCGGGGCGCGACGTCGAGCCTGCGGCTATCAGCTCGCCAGCCAGATTCGCGCGCGTAAATGTCGCCGATTCATTTGACGCGCTGTTCGCAGTCTCGCGCATGAGCATGACAAGCCGATCGGGATCTGGAAACGGGGCTGGTCGTAACCAAAGAGCATTAACAACGGTAAACACCGCCAAGTTAGCGTCGACCGCCAGGGAGAGGGACAACACTGCAAACACGACGTACTCCGTTGCCAAAATTCCATCCACGTTGAAACTATTGACCTTAGCGTCTCCAGCAAGCAGGCTTCTGAATCATGATGGAAGAGTTGTTTTTATTGTTTTCGTTTCTAAGATCTGTGCTTAAGAATCAAACTGAGCTGGCCCTCGAAAATCTCGCGCTGCGACAACAGCTGGCAATCCTGAAACGCAACCGTTATTATCATAAATATCGCACCCACCTATCGCTTGACAAGGATGCCCCGGAGCCTCGGCCGATCCAGGCGATCAGTCTCGGCGAGGTCATTGAGATTCCTGAGGTCGGTGGCCTTCACCACCATTACGAACGCCGTGCTGCGTAATTGGGATTTTGCTTGCCTGATCCTTGTGAGGATAGGATATCGGCCTGTTTCTTTTCATGGTCGTCTGCAATTCGACCCTGGGCATACGCCGCGGTCAAATCCAGGATGCCATTGCCACAGCTAAGATTGTCCGTATGCCGCCGTGCGCCAATTCGACCCGAAGCCGATTTTGGCAAGGCACAGGACGGATCACGATATACGAATGCGTCCACAAGCGCCATGCTTGGCCGGTTGCGATGAGCGTGCTATGATCGGCCATCGTGCGCCGGCACGCGGGGATGATACTCCGGGCGGGGTGGGGCCATGGAGCCGAGCGCAAGGTGCCGCCATCCGAATGAGGTGCTGCAATGGCTCTGTTCGGCTTTCTCCCGACGCTGGCTGGCGACGTACGATTCGCGCTGCGACAGATCGCTCGGACGCCCCTCTTCTCCGGGATCGTAATCGCGGTGATCGCCCTTGGCATCGGCATCAACGCGGGCCTGCTCACCACCCTGGACGTCTATGCCTGGCGTGCTGCGCCCGGAATCAAGGACTCGCCGCGGCTCGCCCGGTTGACGGCAACTGTGGCGCGCAAAGAAAGCGGTGGGCCTGCTGCCGTCTCGCTCTCCTACCGGGACGTGCAGGATCTCCGTGGCCTGCGCGACGTTTTCGAGGACGTGGCTGCATGGCAGGCAACGGCGCTCGCGGCCGACTTCGGAGATGGCGCCCGGTCCGTTATGACGTCGTACACCACCGCGAATTACTTCCGCCTGCTTGGCGTCTCGATGGCCGCCGGCACGCGGTTCCCCGATGGCGCTGACGAATCGCCCGAGCCGATCGTGGTGATCGGTCACTCCCTCTGGCAGGCACACTTTGACGGGAATCCCGACGCGATCGGCAGCACGATCCGCGTCATGGACCGCCCCTTCACAATCGTCGGTGTCGCGCCGCCGCTCTTCGCCGGCGTCAATATATCGAGCATGGGAAGCAACGCCATCTGGATTCCGCTCGGCGCGCGCCCGCTCCTCGAGGCGGACGCGAACTTCCCGGCCCGTCGCGATGCGATGTCGCTCCGCGCGGCCGCGCGCCTTGCCGACGGGGTGGCAGCCGACGCGGTCGCTCCGCTCACGGCCCCGCTGGCGGCGCGCATCGCACGGGAGGACCCGGCGGCGCACCGCAACCTGGCCATCCATGCCGAGCGGCTGACGGGAATGCCGCGCGAGAGCAGGAACACGAGCGAGACCATCGTGTCCTTCATTCTCGTCGCCGCGCTCATCGTCGTGATCACCTGCACCAACGTCAGCGCGCTCCTGCTGGGACGCGCCGTGGCGCGCCGGCGCGAGATCGGCGTGCGCCTGTCGCTCGGCGCCACCCGGCTCCGCATCGTGCGTCAGTTGCTTACGGAGTCTCTCGTCCTGGCGCTGGCGGCGGCGCTGCTCGGGCTGCTGCTTTACGTCATCGCGGTGAAGGTGGCCTATGCGACGATCCCGGGGGTCATTTACGGGCTGCAGCCCGAACCGGCAACGTTCGCCTTCGCGGCGATGTTCGCGCTCATCACGACCATCGTGTTCGGGCTGGCTCCCGCGCTGCACGCCTCGCGCGCGGGGATCAACGAGGCGATGAAAAACGGCGGCACGCACGCCGTCAGCCGCTCGCGGCTGCAGGCGTTGTTCGTCATCGTCCAGCTCGCGTGCAGTCAACCCGTGCTGGTCGTCACCTCGCTGGTCCTCGCCGACCTGCGCCCTGGCGCCGGCGCCGGCGCCGGGCGCGCACCGGAGTCAGTCGTCACGATGTCCTCAGAGGTCTTCCGCCCGGCCACGCCCGGGCAGTCGGCTCTCGAGACACAGGATGCGGCCGGCTCCGCCGGCGGCCCGGTGCTCGGACTCGTGCGGCAGCGGCTGGAGTCAGTGCCGGGGGTGGCGTCCGCAGCGATCAGCGCCGGCGGCGGACGCGGGACCTTCGAGGCGACCGGCGCCGCGGGAGACCGCATCAGCACGGAAATGGCCCAGGTGAATGTCTCCGCGGGCTGGTTCTCGACCCTCGGCGTCCCCATCCTCCGAGGCCGCGGCATCGGCACCGGCGAGGATCGCGCCGGGTCGCTGGCGGTCGTCGTCAGCAAGGATGCGGCCCAAAGCCTCTGGCCGGGCGAGGATCCGATCGGGAAGCGGCTGATCCGGCGTCCGCGCGTCGTCGATCCGTCCATGTCGTTCCGGATCCAGGGCGCCAGCCCTGGTGATACGACCACGTCGCTTGAGGTGATCGGAGTCGCCGGGGCCGCGCCGTACGAGGACGAACCCGGCACCCCGCGCGTGTTTGCGCCGCTGTCGAACGCCGGGATGGTCTGGACGGCGACGATCGCGGTTCGCTCGTCCGGCCCCGACGCGCGTGCGCTCGTGCCGGGGATCCGCTCGGCGATCCGGGAGGTGGATCCGTTCGCGACCGTGGATGACGAGGCGACGCTGGCCGAGCAGTACGCTGGTCGCGAGCACGAAACGGCGCAGTCGCACCTGGCGGCCTTCGCGGTGGGAACCGCCGCCCTGCTGCTCGCGTCCCTCGGTCTCTATGGGATCATCGCGTTCGCCGTCGCGCAGCGCACGCGGGAGATCGGAGTGCGGCTGGCGATAGGGGCGACCCCCGGCGACGTCGTACGACACTTCTTCCGGCACGGCGTGCTGGTGACGACCATCGCCCTGGCCATCGGGCTGCCGGTGACGCTGGCAGGGATTCAGATGGTGAAAGCAAATCTGCTTGGATTCACGCTGCAGAACGTGACGGCGGTGCTGCTGGTGGTGCCGATCCTTATCCTGATCGCCGTGCTGGCGAGCTGGCTGCCGGCGCGCCGCGCGGCACGAGTGGATCCGCTCGTCGCACTGCGCAGCGAGTGACTCCTGAAGCACCGCGCGGGGCGGTTGCTTCGATTCCGGAGGCTCTCCAAGCGGTGGATGGGATGTGCCGGCGGCCGGGCCGGTGAGCGATTTCCATTCCCCGGCGAGTGCTCGAGCTGCCGCTCCGCCATTCTGGCATAGCGGGCAATAAACGAGCCTCCGGGCCGCAATCTGATCGTCAGTCGATACACCTGTTCCTTCATGGAGCCCGGAGAACAGCAATTTGCTTAATCTCAGTGTCTCGGTGAGGACAGACGTAGTAAAATATGGCCATGCAAGACCTTGACGAAAAGCTGCGTGCTGTTCTGCGGCGGCACCCGGAAATCCGGTTGTGTCTGCTGTTTGGTTCGCATGCATCCGGCTTATCCAAACCGGACAGCGATGTGGACATCGCGGTCGCGGGCGCCCAGGCGCTCTCGCCCGAAGCGCGGCTGAACCTGATTGAGGAGTTTTCGGCCGTCACCAATCGCGAAGTTGACCTGATCGATCTACTGGCCGATACAGGGCCAATCATGAACAAGGCATTGTCGGGGGCGGTCGTAATCCAGAACGCCGACAAGGCCCTCTATGCCGGAATCATTTCGCGCATGCTGTTTCTGGAAGCCGACCTAATGCCTTATCATTATCGCATTCTCAAAGAGCGTAGGGAGCGATTTCTCAATGGATAAGGAAATCGTCAGCACCAAGCTCGAATCGCTCCGGCGATGCGTGCGGCGTCTGAAAGAAAAGACCCCAGAGTCGGTCACCTTGCTGCAGGGCGACTATGATCTCCAGGATATTGTCTGTCTTAATCTGGAGCGCGCCGTTCAGCTTTGCGTCGATCTGGCATCACACATTATCGCCGATGCAGATCTCGCTGCTCCATCGACCATGGCGGAAGCCTTCAACCATCTGGAACGTGCCGGAGTGATTTCCGCCGATCTCGCTGCTCGCATGAAGCGGGCCGTAGGATTCCGGAACATAGCCGTGCATTCCTATCAACAGATCAACTGGTCCATGGTCTATAGTATCCTAACCACCAGACTCGATGATTTCCGTTCTTTCGCGACCGCTATTGCCCGTGCCGCTCATCTGTAGGAAACCGTGGAAGCAAATGTCTGATCATCGCGATCATTCCAGGCTTGAACTTTGCTGCAGAAGTTAAACATTATCTTCACCACTCCGTTGCCAAAATTCCGTCCACGTTGAAACTATTGACTTTAGCGTCTCCAGCAAGAAGGCTTTTGAATCATAATGGAAGCGTTGTTTTTATTGTTTTCGTTTCCAAGATCTGGGCTTAAGAATCAAACTAAGCTGGCCCTCGAAAATCTCGCGCTGCGACAACGGCTGGCAATCCTGAAACGCGACCGTCCCCATCCCTCTTTGCTGAGGTCAGTGGCCTGCACCATCATTACGAACGCCGTGCTGCGTAATTGGGATTTTGCTTGCCTGATCCTTGTGAGGACAGGATATCGGCCTGTTTCTTTTCATAGTCGTCTGCAATTCGACCCTGGGCATACGCCGCGGTTAAATCCAGGATGCCATTGCCACAGCTAAGATTGTGCGTATGCCGCCGTGCGCCAATTCGACCCGCAGCCGATTTTGGCAAGGCACAGGGCCCTGTTGGGGCTTCTCCGGCTACTTACCGACGCAGATCAGGTGATCCTGGGTGCGGAAATACCAGCGCCCGTCAACCAGCGCCGGGCTGGCCAGCGTTCGTTCGCCCAACCGGTTGACCCTCACCAGCTTGAAATCCGGCGGCTGGCTCAGCACAAACGTGTCCCCTTCGTCGTTGGTGAAGAAGATATTTCCACCCACAGCCACCGGGGACGCCGAAAAGCCCTCTCGCACCGCCTCTCCCAGCCGCAACTGACCGATGATCTCGCCGGTTCCGGCGTTGTGGCAGGTGGCGATGCTGACCATGTCGTTGATCGTGTACAGATAATCGCCAAGCAAGAGCGGGGAAGGGACAAAAGAGGAGCCTTTGGGGCTGGTCCAGACCACCGAGGTGGCGGTCACGTCCCCCGATCCTCCGGGCCGGACCGCGATTGTCGGACCCGCGCGGCCGGAACAGGCATAGATCATGCCATGACCCACGACCGGGGTGGGAATGACCTCGACCGTGTTGCCGCTGCAATACCAGAGCAGTTTTCCCGAATCCGGATCATAGGCATCGATCCGGCGGCTGCTGCTGACGATGATTTCGGTGTGATCGCCGACCTGCACCGCAATCGGCGTCCCCCAACCGGGCTGCGGATTGCGCTTCTGACGCCAGAGCTCGCGGCCGGTGGTTTTCTCGATCGCGACGATGAAGCCGGGATCGGTCGGAATGCTGCGATCCATCAGCCTCTGCTCCTGGAAAAGTATCAACCGGTCGCGATAAAGCAGAGGTGAACCTCCCGGCCCATGATAAAGGGTGATGGTGCCGAACCCGGCATGCCAGATCTGCTTGCCGGTGAAATCGAGAGCCACAAGACCGGCATTTCCGAAGTAGGCATAGACCAGCTTTCCGTCTGTTGAGACCGAGGCCGAGGCATAGCTGTTTTTCGCGTACAGTTTTTCGGCCTCCGCCGCGGGGACGGCTGTCTGCCAGAGCATTTTGCCGTCGGATCGGCGGAAACAGAGAACGGACCGGTTCGAGCCATCCTCCGCGGCGGTGGTCAGGAAGATATTGTCGCCCCAGACAATCGGGGAGGAGTGACCGCGTCCGGGCACTTTGACCTTCCAGATCACATTCTCGGTTGGGGACCAGGTGTCGGGATATGTGGCGCCGTCCACCCATCCCTGGCCGGACGGACCGCGCCAGCGCGACCAGTATTTCATCGCATCGCCGCCCGGCAGGATCATGGCAACCGTCGGAGCGGATGCTGCTTGCTGTTCGAGGCCGACCGGATTCTCCGGTCTGAATCCTGTAGATGTCCACGGCAGCCCTGCGGAAGCCGACAGGGCAAGGCATGTCCCGATAATCAATGGCTTGAGCTTGAGCCTTGAGGTTATAGAGAACGTCGGCAGGGGACGGGAGATTCGATGAAATCGGGAGTTCATATGTTCACCAAGCGGCTTTCAGAAAAATGTTGGGGTTATTTGGCGCGCTGTGCCAATTCCCGGATGGCACGGCCGACGGCCTTGAGATTCGGAACCCGCATCTCCTCGTATTCGCGTGAGACGACCACGCCGCCGGCGCCGGCTTCAAAAGCCTTCAGAGTCGCCTGGTAGATCTTTTCCGGATCTTCAGGCGGGCTTCCGGGGACGTCGAAGCCGATGCCCGAATAGATCCTGGTCTTCCCGTTTGCCGACGCCACGCTGCGCTTCGTCTCACGGAAGACGTAGTCGGGCGAAAATCCCTGCCGCGCGAGATCGTTGACCTTGGGTTCGAGTCTTGGGGTCGTATCCGAACAAGGCATAGTAAATTGCGAGCGACTGCTCGAGGGAGAGTTCGCTCAGGATGGTTCGCTGGAACCGGTCCAGATACCAGGAGCGGATGCGCCCACCGAGCACTCCGTGGTACAGGATGAGCTTGATGAAATCGGAGTATGGGGCCATTTCCTCGTAGCTCATCTCGGCGCGATAGACGATGTCCCAGCTCGAAGGCTGGTGGTCGACGTGCCACCCGACCTGGGCTCCCGGCTTGATCGATTTGATCGTGTCGTACATGCCCTTCATCACCTCTTCGCGCGACAGGCGGTACTGGTATTCCCAGGCCAGGATTTCCGGGTATCGGATCAGGTGGCGCAGGAAAACCGTGAACACGCCTTCCGCGGGTTTGGGATCGCCGGCGATCAGCTTGCGGACGAACTCGAATAGCTTCCGAAACCCTTCGCGGGCGCGTTCCGGGTCGATGCCTTTGGCCTTGCCGCGGGCGATGCAATGCTCGCAAAAGCAGGTGGGCGGGCGTGTCGTTCCACGGCAGGATGACGTTCATGAGCGGACCCATACGTTCCGCGCCCCACTGGAATCCGTCCAGATCGTAACTGCGGAACATGTCCTCCACGACGGCGGCCCAGAAGTTTTTGTAGTCGGGATTTGTCCAGCACCCCACGCGCGTGCGTTTCCCGTAGACATCGATGGTGACGACCTCGGCAAAGTTATCGATTGCGTTGCCCGAACTCTCCAGGATGCGCGCATAGACCTTCATGCCGCGCCGCCGGGCCGGCTCGACCATTTCGGCGAACAGGTCGCGATCGGCATATTCGAGCTTGGGGTCAGTCGGGCGGACGCGCAGCCGGGTATTGCGGAAATACTGATCGTGGTGCTTCACCCAGACCGAAGGGAGCGGACTGCGATTCACCCGCGGCGGCTTGCCGTGATCGGGGGCCAGAGCGCTGGCCGGCTTGCGGAGGTCGCCGTGAAAGGCATGACTGTAGGTGAACACGGCATTAATGTCCGCGGTTTCCCTGATCAGGTCAAGACAAGGCTCGATGCCTTCATCGAGCATCGTGTGCGGACCCATCTGGATGCCGTTGAAGAGTGCCGCCTGCGCCTGACCGGCCGGCATTTCCGTAACATCGTCGCGGTGAGGCCGGGGCGCGGGTATCACCGTCCCGGATCGGGCCAGAGCCGTCTCTCCCGCGCCGAGGGCGATGGCCACATTCCTCATGAAATCGCGCCGGCGCATCGCCGGAATGCCGGAGGGGAAGTTCGTTTGTGTCGTCATAGGTAATTCACCTGGATAAAATGGAGCATGTCAATCGGTTAGCGTCCATCCGAAACTGCAGCCGCGAACATCATCGCGACGTTTTCCGCCGGGGCTCGCGGCGGAATCGAGCAGGCCGAACTGAGAATATAACCTCCTGCGGGGGACCCGACGGAAATGCAGTGCCGGGCATTTTCGAATACCTGCGCCGGGTTCCCTTTAAGGAGGAAATTGATCGGATCCACGTTGCCCTTGATGAACAGCCGGCTGCCGATCCGCCGCTTGGCGTCGGCCAGATCGACATCTCCAAGAGGCGGCGGATCGAGCGTGTCGATGCCGTCGGTGCCGGTCTCGGCGAGCAACTCAAGCCGGTCGGAGATGCGCCCGCAGGTGTGAGTATATACCGGTATGTCATATTTCTCTTTGATTCCCCGGATCATCATCCGCTCAAACGAGAGGACAAACTCGCGGTAATGCTGCGGCGAAATCAGCCCGCTGCCGGCGAAGGCGGACGAGATGAGGATGGCGTCGACACCATGGGCCGCAAGGCCGCAACCAAGCGCGATGGCGCCGCGCGTCAAACTCGCCAGGCAGGCTTTGCTCTTTTCCGGGTCCCGGATCAGAGCCGTCAGGGCCGGTCGATACCCCAGGAGTTCGAGAAACTGGGTGAAGGGAGAGAAAACCTCCCCGTGGATGGAGACTGCGCCTCCGGCGCGATCGATGACGTAATCGATGGTGTCGAAATGCCATGGAGGGAAAAAATCATCCGGCGCCGGGCGTTTGTCGGAAAATCCCCACGCCGGAGGGTACTTGATGCCGCCCAGATCGTGGGGCTCGACATAAATAAGCAGATCGGGATTGATCTCGTCGAACGAGACATGGAATTCCTGCCCGCTGTTGCGGAAGGTATGGGGATTGTCATCGGCGGGGCAGACCGTGTGCCAGCCATTTTTCCAGCGGAGAACGGTGGCCTCCCCCCGGGTTTCGATCCGGGCGATATGGGAACGCCAGGCCTGGTCCCGTCCCGGCAGGTTGATCAGAATACCGTCGAAATGATACCGCCGCTGCAGTTCGATCAAGGCCTCTCCAAAGCCTTCCGTCGAGTGCCATATCTCGATGGCGGGGATTGGGGTGTTGAGAAAATAGTGTCCCAGGGACAGCTGGCACATCACCGGAATCCGGTCCACGGGCAGATGCCGCATAGCCGCCGCCAGCCGGGTTTTGCCCGTCATTTCCATGATGGCGGAGTATAGTGCAAGGCTTCGGAATGCGCCATCCGCATCTCGATGGGTGCAGGCCATCGAGATTCCAGGTGTGGTGGCAATCACCGGCAAACCGCATTTTTGCCAACGTCACGGCAAAATATCAATAAAAACGCCCGGTGCCGATCTGTATTCATCAGCGTTCTTCCGTGTCCGCAGATCTATTGCGATCCTTGCTTCATGAGAAGGCAGGTCTGGTGGGCAGGCTTGGGTAGCGCAAGCGCAGGCCGCAGGTGTGAGACACGCCGGACCGAAGAATACTTGATGATAATCTGATCAAATCGTGGCAAAAGATAGGGCACATTACGCCGGAGCTCACATGACGGGTATCGACTGGCTGGTTGTGGCCGCTTATTTTGTTCTCAGCGCGACCATCGGGTTGTATTACGCGAAGCGCGCGGGATCGAGCACCAACGAGTATTTTCTTTCGGGCCGGAATCTTCCCTGGTGGCTCGCGGGAACCTCCATGGTTGCGACCACATTCGCGGCCGACACACCGCTGGCGGTGACGGAGCTCGTGGCCCGAAACGGGATCGCGGGGAACTGGCTGTGGTGGAATTTTCTCTTCGGCGGGATACTCACGGTCTTCTTTTTTGCCCGGTTGTGGCGCCGGGCGGGGATCATGACCGATGTGGAGTTTGCCGAACTCAGGTATTCCGGAAGACCGGCCGCATTTCTGCGCGGGTTTCGCGCCCTGTACCTGGGACTGTTCATCAATTGTGTGATCATGGCCTGGGTGAATCTGGCAATGGCCTCGATCCTGCAGGGGATGTTCGGCATATCACGGGAAGCCGTCTTCTTCTATGTGGCTGCAGCTCTCCTCGTCACCGCGCTCTATTCCGCCCTTTCCGGGCTTTGGGGTGTGGCGGTCACGGATGTGATTCAATTTGTGATTGCAATGGCCGGAACCATCATGGTCGCGGTGGTCGTATTGCGGCTGCCGCAGGTCGGAGGGATCGCCGGGCTTCAGGCCCGGCTTCCCGAGTGGGCTTTCCGGTTTACCCCGGTGATCGGCGCCGAAGGCGCGCCGGGTCCCGGAGGGGCCCTGGCCATCTCGGTGACCGCATTTCTCGCTTATGTCGGGGTTCAATGGTGGGCCAGCTGGTATCCCGGGGCCGAACCGGGCGGGGGCGGATATGTGGCCCAACGTATGATGTCGGCCAAGGATGAGAGACACTCCGTCCTGGCGACGCTCTGGTTCCAGATCGCTCACTACTGCGTGCGCCCCTGGCCCTGGATCCTGGTGGGTCTCGCCACCCTTGTTCTGTACCCCGATCTGAGCCCGGAACAGAAGCGTCTCGGCTATATCTATGCGATGCGCGATTTTCTCCCCTCCGGGATGCGCGGAATGCTGGTGGCTTCCTTTTTTGCCGCCTATATGTCGACGATCGCCACCCAGCTGAATTGGGGTTCCAGTTATGTGATCAATGATTTTTATCGCCGTTTTGTGCGCCCATCCGCTTCGGAAAAACATCTGGTCGGAGTCTCGAGAGTTACTACACTCCTGATCATGGCGTTGTCGATGCTCATCACCGGGTATCTCGAGCGTATCTCCGGCGCCTGGGAGTTCATCATCGAGTGCGGCGCCGGCGTGGGCCTGGTACTGATCCTGCGCTGGTTCTGGTGGCGGATCAACGCCTGGAGCGAGATCGCCGCCATGATCGCTCCGGTGTTCGCTTACTCCTACATCAGGTTCATGACCCGGATTGTATTTCCCGAGTCTCTCTATTACATCTGTCTTTTCACCACGATTGTCTGGCTGATGGCGACGTTCCTGACCCAGCCGACCGACGTCGAGACGTTGAAAAGGTTTTATCGCCGGGTTCATCCCGGGGGGGTCTTCTGGAAGCCGATCGCGGCGCTTGTGCCGGAGGTGCAGGGCACCCGGGGATACGGGAGATTGTTTCTCGATTGGCTGGCCGGAGTTGTGATGGTGTACTCGTGTCTTTTCGGCATCGGGAAGCTCCTGTTTGGAGCCTGGGGCCAGGGCACAATCTTGCTCGCCACGGCCATCGCCGCCGGTCTCTACCTCTGGCGATCCCTGCTTCTGATCGATTGGCAATAAAAAAAGGGGAACATGTAAATGTATGGAATCTGCTTGCTCTGAGCGGCCTATCGCGATACAAAGTAACGCAATCCATTGGATTGAATTCGGGTCGGGACATAGTTTACCACTACGGATCAGGGTGAAAATGTATATGGATCGTAGGCCAGCGTGCATGATTGTTGTCTTGATGTTCCTTCTCACCGGCAGCGCCTTTTCTCAGTCGCAGGTTTCGAGTGCGGATATGCACGGGAGGTGACGGATCAGACCGGGGCCTTGCTCCCCGGGGTCACCATTACCGTCACGCATACCGACAAGGGCATGTTGCGGCAAATCGTCACCGATCAGAACGGACAGTATGCCGTACCCTTGCTGCCGCCGGCGGCGGAGTACAGATCAAGGCGGAACTCCCGGGTTTCGCCACCCAGATCCGCAAGGGTCTGACGCTGACCGTGGGCCAGACGCCTGGTCCTTGACTTCAAAATGCAGGTCAGCGGGACCGCCACGGAGGTCGTCGTGACCGGCCCGTGCCTCTGGTGGAAACCGAACGGAGCCAGCAGTCCACCGTGGTAGCGGAACGGGATATTCAGAGCCTGCCGATCAACGGACGGAATTATCTGGACTTTTCGTTGCTGACTCCGGGGGTCACCACCCAGAATTCACTGTCCAATGCCGGATTGCCGATGCTGCCCAATTCGGGCTTTCGTTCTCCGGGCAAACGGACGCAGCAACAATGTCACGATCGATGGCGCGGACAACAACGATTACTCCGGCGGCAGCGTGCGGAACACCCTGAGCCAGGAGGCCATCCAGGAGTTTCAGATCAATCGCAGCAATTTCAGCGCCGAATTCGGACATGCCAGTGGCGGTCTGATAAATATCGTCACCAAGTCCGGGACCAACACCCTGCACGGCAACCTGTTCTTCTACTGGCGCGATCACCGGCTTGATGCCCGGAACGCCTTCGCCTTCGGACCTGATTTCAGCGACATCGACCCACAGTTCTCCCGCATCCAGTATGGTCTGACACTGGGCGGGCCGCTCGTCAGGGACCGAGACATTTTATTTCGGTTCGTTCGAACGCCTGGACCGCACGGAATCGCAATTTCTGCCCTTCAACCAGAATCCTGCGGTCTTTCAACCGACAACGGACAGGCATCTCTCGTGGCCGCCGATCGCCACCCTGCCTCCCAGCGCGGATATTCCGGTGCCCGGGCGCTTGCCCAGGCGATGTCGAGCGTGTTTACCCTCGGCCCGACATCCCTGGCGCACAAGTTGCTCGATCAGGAGAGCGGGGTAAAACCGTTCTTCTCGGAGTTCACCACCGGCATGTTCCGCGTGGACCACGCCTTCAGCCAGAAGAATCAAATCAATGCCCGATTCAGCGTCGCCGACACCTATGATGAAGGATTCGTCATCGCCAATCTGCGTGCCCGCACCAACGGCGCCAACAACAGCACCCGCGACACCGGCATCGTGCTGTCGGACACCAACGTCTTCAACCCGAGGATCGTAAACGAGGGGCGCTTCCAATTTTCCAGCGCCGCATTTCAATTCCATTCCGGTCGACCGCAACGGCCCGAACCTCTCCATTTCCGGGATCGGCGATTTCGGCCGCAACTACAACATCGACTCGCTGCGCGCACCGAAGACCGCTACCAGTTCGTCGAACAACCTCTCGTTCAATTACGGACGTCATAGCATGAAGGTCGGGTTTCGACATCAGCCATATCATAGGTCGGTTCCGACACGGAGATCTTTTTTGGCGGATCCGTGCGTTTCGGCTCCAACATCCCGGTGCCGCTGGCCTACGGGAACATCGTGGCCGGGCTGAATGCGCAATTGCCGGCCCGGCGCGAAAATCTCCACCGATTACACCAAGCTGATCGTGCAGCTGGCGCTCAACGGCAAAGCCTCGGAGATTCCGAACCTGGTTGCGCCCTTCACCCCGCTGCAGACGTTCAACCTGGGGCTCCCCTACTTCTTCATTCAGGGATACGGCAACCCGAAGGTCAAGATTACCGCCAACCAGATGGCCTACTATGTGCGCGACAGCATGCGCCTGGGGAAGAATTTCACGCTGGAGGCGGGATTGCGTTACGATGTGGAACTGCAGCCGGAGGGGATTCACCGCGACCACAACAACTGGGGGCCGCGCCTGGGATTCAGCTGGGATCCCTTTGGCGACGGGAAAACCGTCGTCCGCGGCGGGTACGGTCTCTACTATGCTCCCCTCTACCAGGCCGTGGCGTTCATCTCGAGGGTGCTGAGCCAGGATGCGGGCATCTTCCAGGTGGCCGTTCCGGCCACCGGGGTTCCCGGGACTGCCCCCGACGACCACTTCGATCGCCATCTATCAGACGCTCCTGCCGCAGGGCTTTTTCATCACTCCGGACGGCAAGGTGGGGCCGAAGAAGATAACCGAAGCCAATCTTGCCCCCTTCGGCATCACGCCGGGTCCCAAGGCCCCCTTCGCCGCCGTCTTCAGTGTCGATCCCGTAATTCAGAACCCTTACAGCTCACAGGCCAGTTTCGGCATCGATCGCCAGCTGGGGAGCGACTGGGCCATCTCGGCCAACTACATTTTCAACAAGGCCAACAAGGTATTGCGCCTGCGCGACACCAATGTGACGCGTTCCGGCCTCGATCCCGATCTGGGAATTCCCAAATACAAGCCGATCAATCCGCTCCTGCTCCAGGTCAATCAGGTGGAATCGTCAGGAGAGGCTATCTATCACGGCGGGACCGTCGAATTGAACAAGCGCTTCAGCCATCACTACAGCTTTGCCATGGCGTATACGCTCGGGAAGGCGATCGACACCGCCACGGACATCCTGCTTAACTACAAGCCGAACAGCAACGATAATGTCCGGGCCGAACGCGCCTTGTCCCTGATCGACCAGCGGCATCGCCTCGTATTCCACGGCGTCCTGGAAACACCGTTCCAGAGAGGCTCGGGGAATCCCTGGTACAGCCGCATGTTCGCCGACGTAAACCTGGCGCCGATTATCACCATCGGCAGCGGACGTCCATGGAATCTTCAGGTGGGCTATGACGCCAATGGCGACAATGAGGATACCGACCGCGCATTTCTGGTCACCGAAGGGCAGCCGGCAATCTACGCGGGTCGGAACACCGGAATCGGCCCGGACTACGTGAACTTTGATCTGCGCCTGACCAAACGCTTCTACTTGAAAGAACGGCTGAACGCTGAAATGTCATTCGAAGCGTTCAACCTCTTCAATCACACGAATTTTTCGGGGGTCAACAATATCGTGAAGAGCGAGACGCTGCTGATCCCGAACCCTGCCAACCCCTTGGTTCCGCGCGCGGTCGCGCGCCCGGTGCAGTTGCCTACTTTCCGCGTGGTGGCGGGAGGGGGGCGCGTAACGGAATTTTCCGGATATACCGCGGCGTTCGCGCCGCGCCAGATCCAGCTGGCGCTCAAACTGAATTTTTAGAGGATGGGAGTCGGAGTGCCGGGGGCTATTTCCGGTGATCCTCGTGGCAGGGGATGCAATCCTGTTTGGCGGCGACAGAAACTATTTAAAAAGTATATCCATGAGGTCTTCGAGCATCCCCGTCTTGGGGTTTTCAATGATGCGACCGATCTCTTTGCCGTCGCGGTAAAAAATGAAGGTCGGCACCCGCTCCACGTTCATCTCTTCGACATAGAATTTGACATCCCGGCTTGCCTTTCTCGGCACGTTGTAATATCGGACCGGCACGCCGGTCCCCACGCGATCCAGGATCTTGAGGAACGGAGGCACATTGTTGCGCGAGTCCGGGCACCACAAGCCCAGGTAGACATCCACCTTCATATTGGGCCCGAGTTTGGTCTTTAACGCGTCCACCATCTCCGCCTGCGGGTCATATTGGTCGTACTTTTCCTGCCATGCCGGGGCGCTGGTGAGGATCTTCTCTTTGGTGATTTCCTCGGCCGTCTGGCCATGGGCTGAAACCAAAGGAATCAGGAGCGCAACCGCGACGGCTGCCAAAACACAAAGTCGGGATTTCATTCTTTGCCTCCTTGATCGAGAGTGACGGGCTCCGATGCCGAATGCATGATCAACCTGCTTACACTACCGCATCCGCCCATCCCGCTTCAAGCATCGGTATCGGGGAAGCGATCAGGAATGGCCGAGCACGGTATGAGGCTGATAAGGCTCCGCAAGCGCCTTCAATTCCGCGTCATCCAGCCGAAATTCCATAGCCGCGACCGCTTCTTCGAGATGATGCATCCGGCTGGCGCCGATGATTGGCGCCACAATGCCCGGCTGCTGAAGGATCCACGCGAGGGCAACCTGCATGTTGGCGATGCCGCGTTGCTTCGCGATCGCCGTCACGCGATCGACTACGGCGAAATCGGAATCCGCGTAGTAAAGACTTTTCCCGTAATCGTCGGTCTTGGCCCGGATCGTGTCCCCGAAATCTGCTTTCCGGCGGTTGCCGGCCAGGAATCCGCGGGCCAGAGGACTCCAGGGGATGAGACCGATACCCTCGTGCCGGCAGAGGGGGATCATCTCCCGCTCTTCTTCGCGATAAATCAGGTTGTAGTGATTCTGCATGGAAACGAACCGGGTCATACCGAGGCGGTCGGCGGTGCAGAGCATCCGGGCAAACTGCCAGGCGAACATGGAGGATGCGCCGAGATAGCGGGCCTTGCCCGCCTTGACGATATCGTGCAGCGCCTCCAGGGTTTCTTCAATAGGGGTCTGATAGTCGAACTGGTGGATCTGGTAGAGGTCGACATAATCGGTGCCCAGGCGCCTCAGGCTGTCATCGATCGCATGCATGATGTGCTTGCGGGACAAACCGCTCTGATTGGGGGCATCTCCCATCGGGAAGTACACCTTGGTGGCGATCACAATCTGGTCGCGCGAAGGGCCGAAATCGCGCAGCGCGCGACCGAGCACCTCTTCGCTGGCGCCGAGCGAATACATGTCTGCGGTATCGAAAAAATTGATGCCCAATTCGAGAGCGCGCCGCAGAAACGGGCGGCTCTCTTCTTCATCCAGGACCCATTCCCGCCATTTCCGGGAGCCGTAGGTCATAAGGCCCAGGCAGAGTCTCGAAACTTTCAAACCCGATGAACCCAGCCGTACATATTCCATATCGATCATTCACTTTCTCCCCGACCATCAGGGTCCGGGGCTGGAACCTGCCAAGGTTCAAATCATCGATCGGTGTTGACTAATAATGGATATCACACCCTCACGAACCGTTGTCGATAAAATCGAAGGCCATCCGGCCACCGGTTCAGGCGGTTTGGCGCTGCTTGCCGCCGATGGCGGCGGCGCGGTCCGCGGGGTGGAAATAGCGCTCGGCCAGGCGCGCGAGGCGCACAAACGGCAGGCCGATGAGAAAATACATGGCCGCCGCTAGCAGGCCGATGCCCAGGTAGTCGTAATGGATGCTGGCAAGCTGGCTGTAGGCCTTGGTCAGCTCGACCATGGTAATGACCGATACCAGCGAAGAGTCTTTGAGCAATGCGATGAAGTCGTTGGTAACCGGAGGGATCACCAGACGCATGGCCTGGGGTACAATCACATGGCGCAGCGCCTGAATCCGCGACATGCCCAGGGCCAACGCGGCCTCCATCTGTGTCCTGGGGATCGATTGGATGCCGGCCCGGTAGTTCTCGGCCTCATATGCGCTGTAGTTGAGCCCCAGGCCGAGGACTGCGGCCAGGATCGGCGACAGCCGGATCCCGACGTGCGGCAGGCCGTAAAAAATGAGAAACAGCTGGATGAGCAGGGGCGTGCCCCGCACGGATTCGAGGTAGACCGAAGAGGCCCAGCGCACCGGCGGCGGAGCGTACAGACGTGCCAGCGCCAGCACCAGCCCCAAACACATTGCCAGGAGCATCGCAAGCAGCGACAGCTCCAGCGTGACCAGTGCGCCGCGGCCCAGCAGCGGCAGGTAGCCTGCATACCGCTTTACCTTGTCCCACGGGGTGAGTGATTGGGTGCGGCTCTGCACATATTGATGGAATGACCCCGAGCGGGCTGCTCCTGCCGCATGATCGCCGAAATAGTCCGCAACCGTTGGCGTCCAGAGATTCCAATCTTCCAGGATGGCTCTCAGCTCGCCCGAGGCCATCATCCGGCCGATGGATTCGTTGACCTGATCGAGGAGAGCCGCATCTTCTCTTCGAAAGCCGATGCCGTACTCCAGGCGCCCGACCGGAGGTCCCACCATCTTGAGCTCGGGAACCGGAGCAACGTTGTACAGGGCGATGATGTGGTCCATCAGGACGGCGTCAAGGCGGCCGTTGCGCAAATCCTCATAGGCGTTGATCTGCCCGTCATAGCTCACGACCCGCAGGTCGGCACGTGCCTCGAGCATGCGCTGGGCAAGACTCCCCTTCAGGGTTCCCACCGCCCGGCCGCGGCAGTCCTCCAGGGATTGGATGCGGTCATCACTGGTACGCACGGCGAGCTGCTCATAGGTGACATAGTAGGGGCGGCTGAAGAGAATGACCCGGGAGCGGTCCGGGGTGATTTCAAGCCCGGATATCACCATGTCGTAGTTGCCCCGCTCGAGTCCCTGGATCAGCCCGTCCCACTGGTTCTGGACAAACTGCATCGGGCGCCCGAGCATCCTGCCGATGGCGGCGGCAATGTCGACCTCGAAGCCGACCAGTCGCGCGGGGTCCGTCGGGTCCTGGAACTCGTACGGGGCTCCCCCTTCGGCATCGGCCCCCCAGGCCAGAGGTTTTTGCGGCAGGGCCGGGCCATGGGCGGCGGCTGCCGGCGACAGCAGGGCAAGCATGACGGCCGCCGCGGAGCCCCACAGCAAGGCCGGAGGGCGACCGAACCGGCGACGCCATCCGCGTGTCAGATTGAGGACAGTGACGACATGTTCTTCGAATGGCAAACTGACCTCCGCGTCAGAGAAACCTCTTGAGAAACTGCCGGGTGCGCAGATCACGGGGATCGGAAAACATGATTCCGGGATCCCCTTCCTCCACGACCTTGCCGTCGGACAGGAAGACGACTTTTTCGGCGGCATCGCGGGCGAATCGCATCTCGTGAGTGACCACCACCTGGGTGATCCCCTCGGCGTCCAGTTCCTTCATGACCGAGAGCACCTCTTCCACCAGGGCGGGGTCGAGGGCCGAAGTCGGCTCATCATAGAGCAGCACCCTGGGCTTCATCGCCAGCGCGCGGGCAATGGCGGCGCGCTGCTGCTGGCCGCCCGAAAGCTGCTCCGGATAAAGCCCGGCCTTGTCCAGTAACCCGACTTTTTCGAGCAACCGGCGCGCATGCTCGCGAGCTTCCGCCACCGGAACTCCCTGGACGATGGCCGGGGGGCGGGCCACGTTGTCGAGCACGGTCATGTGGGGGAAGAGGTTGAATGCCTGGAAAACCATGCCGACCAGGCCGCGCAACTCGTGGTTCAATCGCTGGTGATCCGCAGTGCGGCCGGATCCGGGAGATCCCCTGCGCACGGACAGGCCGGCAATCGAGATGCTTCCCTCATCAAAGATCTCCAGGCCGTTGAGACAGCGGAGCAGAGTCGATTTGCCGCACCCGGACGGGCCGATCAGCACCGTAAGCCGGCCGGCATCGACGTCAAGATCGATCCCATTCAGGACACGCTCTCCCTGAAACGATTTTTTCAAATCCCGGATTTCGATAATAGGTCGGATCATGGATCGTGTCACAGGGAGGCGAGGGTGCGCCTCAAATACGCGATTGATTCAGTAGCGCCGGGGAGCGGATCTTTCTCATCCGTCTCATATGCGAGGCTCACGGTGCCCGCATAGCCAATCCGGATCAGCGCGCGCAGAAAAAACGGGATATCGGCGACGCCGCGGCCCAGCGCGCAGGCTTCGCCGCTCTCGGTGTCTTCTGTAACGTCGCTGATGTAAACATCGAGCAGACGACCGATGAAGCGCACGGCATCCAGCGCCGGGTCGATTCCCGATCGCCTCGTCTGCCCGACATTGATGCACAAACCGATCCGCCTGTCGAGACCCATGATCTTTTCATAAGCGCTCTCCGGCGTAGCGTAAAGCTTGTCCGTGGGACCGTTATTGTGAATGGCGAACCCGATGTTGTACTCGCCGGCGCAGCTGTTCACCAGCGGCAGCAGGGAGGGGTCCGGGACACCGATGATCATCGCCATGCCGGCCGCTTTGGCATAATCGAATGCGCGCCGCACTTCGGCATCGGTTTTCATGTTGATGATGCCGCCGGCATACAGGTCGAGACCGGCGGCCCTGACCTTGGCCGCGATGCCGCGGATCTCATCCGTGCTGGATTCGAGCGGCAGGTGAACCGTGTTCAGCGAGATCCGCTTCAACTCGAGCTGCCGCGTCATGTCAATGGTCTTGTCGAGTCCGAAGGCTTTGAATGTCTGCGATGCCAGGCCCAGCTCGAATTTTGGAGTTGACGGTTTCCTTTGTGTTGCCGGCCCCGTCCTGCTGCTGGACGCGGATATGGACGTGCCGGCGGCTGCGCGCAAGCCGGCGCCCAATCCCAGTCCGGCAACCCGGATAAATGTCCTGCGAGTGGTCTTGCGCATCGGGAACCTCGTTGCCGGCGCCGGTCCCTTGATTCAGGGGACCGGTCCCGGCTGGCATCAAAGCAATGGCGGCATCCCCTCCTGAAAAATGCCCGAGCCTCTGGAAGGCTGGGTTTGACCAGGCGTTTCACCGGCGGTCCCTGCCGCTCGTATGGCAACCGCGACATATATATATAGCAGATCGGCCTGTTGGCGCCATCCGTTGGCAGCATCGTGACGGCGTTTGCTTCCGCGGGTGCTTTTTGGCATGATGAGCACCGCGGAGGATGCACCTGACGCATGGAGGTTGAAAGATGGAATTCCGGGAGGTAATCGGCGTTCGTCGCAGCATACGTGGGTATAAGCCGGATCCGGTGCCGGATGCGGTTCTGCGCCGGATTCTCGAGGCCGGGCGACTGGCGCCGACAGCGGACAACCGGCAGCCGTTTCAGCTGCTCGTGGTGACTCTGGCGGCCACGCGCCGGCGGCTCCAGGAGGTCTATGACCGCGACTGGTTTTACGCGGCGCCTGTTATCCTGGTCGGATGCGTGGAACCGGCAAAGGCATGGCGGCGGGTCGACGGGTTCAATGCCGCCGAGGTTGATATCAGCATCGTCATGGATCATGTCGTTCTCGCCGCTGCCAATGAGGGGCTCGGCAGCTGCTGGATTTGCGACTTCAACGAGCCCCGGCTGAAGGAAATTCTGGGAGTCCCTCCCGACGTGCGCGTGATTGCGATGACGCCGCTTGGCTTTCCCGCTGCAGAGCCGCCGCCGTTTCAGCGCAAGGCGTTTGAGGAACTTGTCCGCTACGAACAATGGTAGAAGCATCGGGCGGTATGGTGCCGCCGGGGCCGGCGCGGGTGCCGCTCGCCCATGCAGGCGAGTACCCGGGATGAATAGGGGGACGGGAATGAAGACGATTGGATTGCTGGGCGGCATGACGTGGCATTCAACGGTGGAATATTACCGGCTGATCAACTCCGGGGTGCATCAGCGCCTGGGCGGATCCCATTGCGCAAGGTGCATTCTCTATTCGGTCGAGTTCGCCGAAGTCGAGAGGCTGCAGGATGCGGGGGAATGGGATGCTCTGGCCGCATTCATGATCGACCTTGCCAGGCGGGTTGAGTCAGCGGGGGCGGACTTCCTCGTGATTTGCGCGAACACCATGCACCGGATGGCCGGGGCCGTCGAGGCCGCGGTGTCGATTCCGCTTCTGCATATCGCGGATGCCACGGCAGGCGAAATCCAGAGGCAGGGACTGAAAACGGTCGGCCTGCTGGGAACGCGCTACACGATGGAGCAGGACTTTTACCGCGCACGGCTGGAGCAGCAGCATGGGCTGGAGGTCCTGATTCCGGGCGCGGAAGAAAGGGAAACGGTCCACAAAATCATTTATCGTGAATTGGGCCGCGGGATTATTTCTGAAACCTCGAGAGATGCCTATCGATCGGTCATCAGGAATCTCGAGGCGCGCGGCGCCGAAGGCATCATCCTGGGCTGCACCGAGATCCCGCTGCTCATCAGGCCGCAGGATTACCCGATGCCCTTGTTTGACACGACGGCGATTCACGCTGAGGCCGCCGTGACCGAGGCGCTTGGAAACGGGTAACCGAATTCCGCCCGATGCGGGCCGTGTTTCCTGCTTCCGGCGAGGAATCAATTTCAAAGGAACAAATCGTTTCAGGAGGAATCGTCATGTCGAAGGGAACAATTGCCGCGAAGCACCCCGCCCTGGTTAAGCTCGAGGCTGGGAAGACCTATGCCTGGTGCCGGTGTGGCTTGTCGCATGTACAGCCGTTCTGTGATGGCTCCCACAGAACCACCGAATTCAAGCCCTTGAAATGGACTGCGGAGGAGACCCGCGACGTCATGCTGTGCCAGTGCAAGCAGACGGGGAATGTGCCTTACTGCGACGGAACCCATAAGACGCTTTAGTCCGTTTTATTCATGAAGAGAGGTTCGCCGGACATGGAAGAACACGGATCCGATCCGTATTCTTGCGTGTCCCAAAGGCTTTCCACAATGAGCGAATTCCGGCGCCGTGTGCTTTTGTTCATTCATTGGCGAAAGGCGTTCATGACAAATTGGGATTAATGCCGGGAGCCTGAAAACGGCAGCGGCGGCGGATCCAATGGCGATCAGGGTTTCCGCTGCCCGCCATCGAACACCTTGCGAAGCTCGGAATCAAGCGAGCGCACATGCAGGTCGCGCTGGGGGAACGGTATTTCGATCCCGGCCTTTTGCAGAGCCGCGAACACCGCGGTGGTCAATTCGCTCCGCACCATCAGGAACCTGTCGCTGCACATCGTCCAGCCCCGCAACGTAAAATTCAGCGAGTTGTCGCCGAAGGCGACGAACAAGGCGATCGGAGCCGGGTCCCGGATGATATCCGGGTGATCTGCCGCCACGCCGAGAAGAAGATCGAGGACCTGCTTCGGATCGGAGGCGTAAGAGACGCCGACGTTGACGTCCACGCGGCGCTTTGGGTCGTCATAGGTCCAGTTCACCAGCTGGTTCGCGGTGAGCATGCCGTTGGGCACGATGACATCCGCCCCTTCCCACGTGCGCAAGGTGCTGGCACGAATGCCGATCCCGGTGACTTCTCCCCCCATATCGCCGAACTGGACCTGATCGCCGATCTTGATGGGCCGTTCAAAAAGCAGGATGAGCCCCGAGACGAAGTTTTTCACCACGTCCTGGAGCCCGAAACCGATGCCCAGCCCGAAGGCACCGGCGAGTATGGTCAGGCGGTCCAGGCCAAAACCGGCCGCACTGATGGCAAGCAGAAATCCGACGGCGAGAATCGAATAGTGTGTTAATCGCAGAACCGTGCTCGGAACACCCCGCGCCATGGAGAAGCGCGGCAGCACCTCCTCTCCAAGCACGAACCGGATGAAGCGGGATACGATCAAGGAAAACCAGATTACGAGAACAAAACTGATGATATCGCCAAGAGTCAGGCTCAGATGTCCGAATCCGAACTCGCGGGTGACGACCATTCGGGCATAGACGAGAATCGGCTGCAGGATGGAAAATCCTGCCAGGGTGGCGGACAGCCATGCGATCGCCCCCAGCCAGTTCAGGCCCCGATCCAGTCTCCCCCGTACGAGGGCGTGGTGTGTGGATACCATGTGAAGGCATCGGATGGTATCGGTGGCCAGGATGGCATCGACCAGACCGCGGCAGACGAGCACAGCAGCCTGCATGACAAATGCCAGGTAGAGTGCCGTCAAAACGCCGTCGATCAGCAGGTCGGCCAGGCTTACACTGCCGAGCACGTTCCCGACCAGGGAGAGGATGGCGGCGGCCATGAGAACCCGGAGCAGGCGCAGCACGCCGTTCCATTGGCCTTGAGTCGAGGCCTGCATCCTCCCGATCAACCTGATTTCGATTGCGAGCGATGCGGCCACCAGAAAGGAAAGCAGGAGCAGGGCCAGCCGGCCGGCGAGCGTCCAATAGGAGAGCTGGCCCACGAATAGATGCATGAGGAAGTAGAGCGCCAGCACATAAATGGCATTGCGAACCCGGATCTGGGACAGGCCGCGCAGCAGCCGGACCAGAGGGATGGTTCCCAGAAGTACGGCCAGGCTGATCCACGCCTGAGGTGCATGGGGGTGGAATATGCCGGTCAGCAGTATAGTGACCAGGAAGGCGGCGGAAATGGGACGGCCGAGGACGCGGGCGGTCGTATGGGAGAACGAAGCATGCTCCTGCCAGCGTCGCGAATGCCGCTTGAGGACAAAGAGAACGAACAACAGGCCGATGAAAAAGAAAATCTGCGTAACAACCCGGCGATGTTCTTCCCGCAGGTACCTCTCGACCGATGACGATTTTTGCCGGATGGATTCTGCCAGTTTCGAGGTGAGCTCCACCTTCAACTGGTCCTGCCGCAAGGCGGTCCACAGGGGAAGGCTGTCGAATTCCAGCACGCTTCGGCTCTGCGCTCTGGCGATTGACTCCAGGTTCTGTTCGCAACGGAACTGCAGATCGGACAGGCGGCTCTGCAGGGAGAGAAGATCGCTCTGCCGCTGCGTCAGCTGCTGTTCGGCGGCGGTCAGGTTGCGCCGTGTGGCGGCGACGCCTTCCGACAGGGTGGCGGGCCATCTGGTGGCCGCGGGTTGGGCCGCGGCGAGGCTCCAGCTCTCGACTTCTGCCCCCAGCTGCACCAGATCGGCATTGAGCCGCCGGATTTGTCCCATCACTTGAGCCTGGAGCTTTAAGAGCTTTTCTGATTCGGCGTTCCACCGGGTCTTGAAATCCGCGAGTACTGAGACGCCAGGCCGTCCGGAAAGCAGGCCCTCGGTCTCCGAGGCCAGTTCCGCAAGCCGCTGCGCCGTGATCGGGAGCACTTTCTCCAGGTCGGTCGTGTCGGGCTCCGCATTCAGCCGCCCCAGAATGTCGCGGACCAGCATGCGGGCCTGCTCCGCCCGAACCGTGATTTCCGACGCCGGGATCGGCTGGAGCTGCGGGGTTTCAACCGGAACCGGTTTCGGAGCGGTGATCTGCGCCTGGACGGCCGTTGGAGCCGGCAGCGCGATCACCGCCGCCATCCCGATGATCCACGTGGAAAGCCTGCTTAGCTTCAAGGGAATGACTCCGGTGAAAATGAAAGCGATGATGGGCCGCGATCCGGGATTATCTTCCCCTGGAACCGCACCCCATTGCCTTTGGAACTTTGATTGTAGCGGGAGGGTGCGAACCAGTCAAACAATGCGATGTTCGGACCGAAATTCCCATGATTTGGAACACGGGACTATGATTTTTTTGCTCTTCCCCAAGAGGATATAATAAACTTCTAGCTCTTGTCGCGATGCGCGGGGAATGATCGTTGAATGTGTTCCCCGTGGCCGGCGCAGAGTGCATCTTCGATTCGGAGTTTGGCGATGGGTTGGGAATACAGCGAGAAAACCAAGCAGTTATTCATGGACGCCGTTCAGGGAAAACCGGGCACCCATTTGGGAGAAGTCGAGAACCCGGACGGCATGGGGGAGCACGGATCGATCGCCTGCGGAGACGCCATGCGCTTCACCTTCCGTGTCAAACGCCACCCGTCCGATCCGGCCCAGGATGTCATTACCGAAGCCAGATATCTGACCTTCGGCTGCACCTCGGCGATTGCGTCTTCCGAGGCCCTGTGCCACATCATTGAAGAGGCGACTTACACTCCCATCACGGCGCTTACGATTCGCAACAGTGATATCGTCGAATATCTCCAGGGACTGCCGGAGCAGAAGATCCACTGTTCGGTCATGGGCGCGGAGGCTCTGGAAGCGGCTGTCTTCAACTGGGCGCAACGGCGCGGGGTCGATCTGAAAAGCCTGGGCATCGACATTCATGCGCAGGAAACCGATGAAGGGCGCATCGTCTGCAAGTGTTTCTCCCTGACCGAACCCTACATCCGGCGCAAGATAGTCGAACTCAACCTGCGCTCCATCCCGGAGATCACGAATGCGATCAAGGCCGGCGGCGGCTGCTCGTCCTGCCACCATGTTCCCGGCGGACTCCAGGACCTGCTCGATCAGACGTGGCAGGGGAAGGCGGATAAGGCGCCGGCCGCGACCCAGCCCTTCAAAATCCTCTCCACCGAACCTGTCGGAACGCCGGAACTTTCCCCGTACCAGTTCGCCAAGAAGGTGGAAAGAGTCATCGAGGAGTATGTCCGGCCCTCCCTGCGCGTCGACGGCGGCGATGTGGAAATCATCGATATCAAAGGGAGCCTGATTTACTGCCGGCTGAACGGGGCCTGTTCCGGCTGCATGGGGGCGAGCCAGACTCTCAAAATGATGGTGGAGCGGACGCTGAAGGACCAGGTGGATGAACGCGTCCGGGTCATCCAGGTATAAGCGCCGGGCAACGTCATGAAAACGATCTATGTGGACAACAACGCCACGACCCGCATCGCGCCCGAAGTCTATCGGGCCATGATTCCCTACCTGACGGAAAACTATTTCAATCCGAGCTCCATGTACGAGCCGGCGCGCCTGACCGCCCAGGCGCTGGCGCAAGCCCGCAAAGGCGTTGCCGACGGCCTGGGGGGTGTAGATCCCAGGGAAATCCTGTTCACCAGCTGCGCTACAGAGAGCAACAACACTGCGATCCTGGGGACGGCCCGCGGCAACCCGCAGCGCCGCCACATCATCACGACGGCTGTGGAACACCCCGCGGTTCTCGAGGTCTGCAAAGAGATGGAACGCTCCGGGTACCGCGTGACCATACTCGGTGTGGATGCGCGCGGAAATCTGGATCTGGGAGAGTTCATTCGCGCGTTGTCGCCTGAGACACTCCTGGTTACGATCATGCACGCCAACAATGAAACCGGCGTGATCTTCCCGATCGAGCAACTGTCGCGCATTGCCAAGGAGACGGACGGCTCGATCCTCTTTCACACCGATGCGACGCAAACGGCGGGGAAACTCCCGGTGGATCTGATGCGCGGCCTGCCGCACGTAGACCTGCTTTCCTTTTCCGGGCACAAGCTTCACGCGCCGAAAGGGGTCGGCGCCCTCTTTATCCGGCGCGGCGCTCGTTGCCGGCCGGTCATGATCGGAGGGCACCAGGAGGAAGGCCGCCGGGCGGGAACAGAGAACGTTCCCTATATCGTCGGTATGGCCACCGCCTTGCAGCTGGCCCTGGCGAGCCGGGAGGAGGACGAATCCCGGATCCAGGAGCTGCGTGACCGCCTGGAAAACCAGCTCGTGCAGAGGATCCCATGTGTCCAGGTTAACGGCACAGGTGCGCCGCGGCTGGCCAACACCCTGAATATCTCGTCGCACTACATCGAGGGGGAAGGGATGCTCTATCAACTGAGCGAGCATGGCATCTGTGCCTCGAGCGGCTCCGCCTGCACCTCCGGCTCTCTTGAGCCTTCCCATGTGCTCAGGGCGATGAAGGTGCCATTCACTGCGGTTCATGGATCGGTGCGCTTCAGCCTCAGCCGTTATACTACCCGGGAGGAAATCGACACGATAATTGAGCTTTTTCCCGGGATCGTGGCCAACCTGCGCAAGCTGTCGCCCTATTGGGATAATGAACGGAATGCGCCGCGCCCCGATGCGCCGAGTCTGGCCCCATAACTGGGAATCCGGAGACCGGAAACTGGTCGACGATGTTACCCTGGTTGTCATCAATGTAGGACCCTCCGCCTGACGAAGAAGTTGCTTTTCCTCCGATTTGTGCTTTAATCGACCGCCATGAGGCGTATCAGTCCTGCGTGCTGGTTCCTTGGGATCCTGCTGTCGACGATATCGTGGATGGGTTGCGCCCCGAAAAACACGGCCATCGTGACTCCTGCCGCGGCGATCGGAGCGGCGCCGGGCGCCGACGCGGTGGGACGTCTCCACGCGGACCTGGTGCGGATATTCGACGACCCGAATTTTGCCAATGCCCAGTGGGGGGTCGAGGTGATTTCGTTAGATCGCGGCGACCTGCTGTTCGAGCACAACTCCACGCGTCTCTACATGCCGGCTTCAAACAACAAGATCCTGACCGCGGTGTCCGCTTTGCTGCGCCTTGGACCGGACTATCGATACGCTACCCGGATTTCCACGGATGGTTCCGTGACCGATGGAGTCCTGAAAGGAAACCTGATCGTTACCGGCACGGGAGACCCCGCGTTTGCCGCGCGCTTTCACGACGGGGATCCCTACCGGATCTTCAGGGACTGGGCCGCCAGCCTCAAGGAACGAGGGGTGCGCAGGATTGAAGGCGGCATTGTGGGGGACGGCCGGGCGTTTCCGCCCTCGCTGCTCGGCCAGGGCTGGGAATGGGACGACCTGGCCTTTTCATCCGCTGCGCCGGTCAGCGCCCTGCAATTCAATGAAAACCTGTACACGGTGGAGATATCCCCTGGAGCCGCGGAAGGCTCGCCGGCTGAGATCCAGTGCGAACCGGTTCCGGATTATGTGACCATTGACGCGCAGGTCACTACCATCGCCGCGGGGATGAGAGGCAGGGTGGAAATCCAGCGCGGTGAGCGACGGGATTCCCTGATTGTCAGGGGAACGATCGCCGCCCTGGCAAAACCGAACCGGTCGACCCGATCGGTTGAGGTCCCTTCTCTGTATTTTGCCGCAGCGCTGAAGAAGGCGCTGCAGGATGAGGGGATCGATGTGGCCGGCGCATCGATTGGGATCAGGGATGGGGCGGATTCGACCTCTCCGGATGCGGGAGAGCTTCTTTTTGAACACTCTTCGCCCCCACTTGCGGAGATCCTGAAGCCGCTTCTGAAAGTCAGTCAGAATCTCTACGCGGAAACGCTGTCACGCACACTGGGTCTGGTGTTCCGAAACCTGGGGAGCTTCAGCGCCGGCCGGGAGGTCGTGCAGGAACTTCTGGAGACCATGGCGATCCCGAGAGGTACGTATGCCTATGTCGATGGATCCGGGTTGTCCCGTCAGAACCTGGTAAGCGCGGACATGCTGGTGCGCATCTTCAAATTCATGTACCGGAACAAGTATTTCCCGATTTTCTACGATGCGCTTCCAATCGCCGGGGTCGACGGTACCATCCGGACCCGTCTGAAGGGGACGAGTGCCGAAAACAACGTCCATGGCAAGACCGGCACAATCAGTTACGTGCGCTGCCTTTCCGGGTATGTGAAGACGGCCGATGGGGAGATGCTGGCTTTTGCGATGATCGCCAACAACTTCCTGGCCTCCAATCAGGCCGCCGAATATGTTCAGGATGCCGCCCTGGAACGCCTCGCCGGTTTTCGCCGCAAGGAATAGCGCGCAGACAGGCGTACGCTCACGCCGCGGGAAAGCGAACCTCGAAGGCCTCGAAGTAGATGAAATAGCTGCTTCGAGGTCGTCGAGGTCTTCGCGGTTTATCTTCATTTCCGGAGCAGGGCGACTGCCTCATCGGCATTATCGACATAATGGAGCAGGTCGAGTTCCCCCGCGGTTACCACAAGATGATGCGCCACGGATTGGAGCAGAGGCCTCCAGAACTTCCCCATCAGGATCATCGGCTTTGGTTCGATAGTCCTGGTTTGCAGCATGTTCCAGATGAGGCTCACTTCGGTCAGGGTCCCCATTCCGCCCCGCATGGCGACAAAGCCGCCGGCAGTCGAGGTGAGGATTTCCAGGCGCTCAAAAAAATTGCGCGCACGGATTTCCCGGGTCAAAAAGGGATTGGGGGGCATATCCCCGAAAATCTCCATCGTGATCCCGATTGCCGCTCCTCCCGATTCCACCGCGCCCCGGGAGACGGCCTCCATGACCCCCGTGTATCCACCATTTATGACGGAATAGCCGGCCTTGGCCAGCAGACTTCCCAGCCTGCGGGCTTCGGCATATTCCTCGTCTCCCGGCACCGGATGACGTCCGCCAAAAACCGCGATTCTTCGGGGATCGCCTTTCAGGTCCACAATTCCACCCTTCCTTGTCCGCGTCAACATTGACAATGGGATACCATAAACCGAAATTCGATACATTTCGAGTGCGATTTGTGTCGGATCGACCGGCCCTTGAATTGCGATTGCCGGATTATTTGCCATCCGCCGTCCTGAGGCTTGACCGGGGCTTGGATATCCGACCTCCGCGTCCCGTTTGTATTGCGACATTCGGGAATGTACTATTGGTAGCTGATCAATCGGCCTGGGGGTTGCCCAACCCGGGTGCGCGCTGAGTTTGGATCTTCGGGGATGGTATGAATACCGCTTGGGTATCCAGGATCAGATGGCAGATGGCTCTGGCTTTTCTCCTCGCCGGGCCTTTATTGGGTTGGGTCGCTTACCGTGTGGCGTCGAGCTACGAACAGGAGCGGCTGCGCATGGCGTTTGAAGCGCGCCTCTCCATGCGCTCGGCGCTGCTGCAGAAGGAGGTCTTTGATATTGCCGAAGACCTCCATCATCTGCGGGCGTTTTTCAGCGCGCAGGATGTGGTTTCCCGCGCCGAGTTCCGCAAATTCACTCAAGAAATCCTGGAAAGCAACCCGGCTATTCACGCCATCGAGTGGATCCCGCGCATCGTAGCCGGCCGGCGGGAGGAGCATGAACGGTCCGCTCGCGCCGACGGCCTGGAAGGATACCGCATCCAGGTCCGCCTGCCGGACGGCTCGATGGTAACCGCGCCCCCCAGTCCGGAATACTATCCGGTGTTTTATGTTGAGCCGTTGCCTCCCAACGAGCGCGCCATCGGCTATGACCTGGCTTCCGAAAAGGGCCGGCGCTCCGCCCTGGACCTCGCGGCGGCAACGCAGAAAATCGCGCTCACCGACCCGATCGACCTGGTGCAGGAGCCTGGCTCTGCCAAAGGAATACTTGCGTTTCTGCCGGTCTATCGCCAGAGACTGCCGCAGGAGGCAGACGATCCCCTATCGCTGGATGGGTTCGTCCTTTTCGTGCTGGATGTGCGGGAAATGGTTGCCAAATCTCTGCTCCTGGGAGGCGGGCCTCCTTTTCTCAAATTTCAACTTTTTGATGTGGACGTGGCGGGGAAGATTGTCGCCGTTGAGGCTTCCCCCGATTGGGATCCGAGCCATGTAGATGATGGCAGTGTTTTTGTTCGTTCCATCGTGATAGGAAACCAGGGGTGGGAACTCCAGGGACTGCCGACCGCCTCGTTTGTCGCGGAACATCTCTCGCATCAGCCGGCCGTTCTCGGCGTGGGCGTCTTTCTGCTTTGGGGAGTGCTCATCGGACTGGGGCTTTCACTCGCAGAACGGGCCCAGATGCAAGGCATGCGCAAGCAAGACCAGGTGTTCCGGTCGGTCTGCCACAGCCTGACCGAAGGAGTTGCCGTGGCGGGCGTCGACGGCCGACTCATCGTTTTCAACGAAGCCGCCGAGAAGATATTCGGTCTGGGGCTCAAGGATGTGCCTCAAACGGAGTGGGCCTCGATTTACGGATGCTATTTTCCTGATATGCGCACCCCGTTCCCCACTGACCGGCTGCCGCTGGTGCGGGCGATACGCGGAGAGAGCGTTCAGGGAGAATTGATGTATGTCCGCAACTCGAGCCTTCAGGAAGGAATCTGGATCTCCGTCAGTTCGGCGCCTCTGACGGATGAAGAAGGCGGCCCGGCCGGGGGGCTCGCCGTTTTCCGCGACATCAGCAGGTTCAAAAAGGCTGACGAGGAATTGCGGTCCACTCTCAAGCAGCTGGAAGATATGAAGACAGCGCTGGATCAGTCTGCCATCGTCGCTACCACAGACCGGGAGGGGGCCATCATCTATGTAAATGATAAATTCTGTGAGATCAGCGGCTATTCGAGGGCGGAGCTGATGGGCCAGAATCATCGGATCGTGAACTCCGGGTATCATCCGAAGGCGTTTTTCGAGAAGATGTGGCAGACCATCGGCGGCGGACAGGTGTGGCGTGAAACGATCCGCAACCGGGCCAAGGATGGCCGGCACTTTTGGGTGGATACCACGATTGTCCCCTTTCGCGATCAGAACGGGGAACCCGAACATTATCTGGCGATCCACAACGATATCACCGAAAGCCGGAAACACCAGGAGACGGCGGAACACCTTTCCAACGCCATCGAACAGACTGCAGATGGCGTGTTCATCACAAATCGCGATGGGGTGATCGAATATGTGAATCCTGCGTTTGAAACCACCACGGGCTATTCGCGAACCGAGGCCCTGGGCAATACGCCGCGCATCCTCAAATCCGGTGCATACGATTCCAATCACTACAAGGAGCTCTGGCAGAGGATTCTGAACGGAGAGGTGTATCGCCACACGACCGTCAATCGCCGCAAGAATGGCGAACTGTATAACGTCGAGCAAACCATTACCCCCATGCGGGATTCTGAGGCGAGGGTGACTCACTTCGTCTCGGTGCTCAAGGACGTCACGGAGCGCATCAAAAGGCAGGAACAGGAAATCGAGATGCACCTGGCGGCGCAGGTGCAAAAGAGGCTTTACCCCGAACAGCCCCCTCAGATGCCGGGCTTTGATATCGCAGGGGCCGTTTTCCCCGCCGAAGCCACCTGCGGGGATTACTTCGACTACCTGCCCATAAAAGACGGCATCCTCGGCATCGCCATCGGGGATGTTTGCGGCCACGGTCTGGGACCGGCGCTGATCATGGCCGAAACGCGTGCATTTCTGAGATCCCTATCCAGGGGCGCCTCCGACCTCGGGGGGATCCTCAGCGCCATCAACGAATCGCTCCACCCCGACCTGGATGAGGTTCGCTTCGTAACCTTGCTGCTTGCCCACATTAACGTGTCGGCCCGGCGCCTGACATATGCCAATGCCGGTCACACTCCCGGTTACGTGCTGGATCGAACCGGCGCGCTCAAAGCGGAGCTGAAAGCCACGGGACTGCCGCTCGGAATGTTTCCGACGAGCAAATATGAAGCCGATGGAGATGTCGGTTTTGAGCCTGGAGATATGGTCGTGCTACTGACGGACGGCATCACCGAGAGCCAGGCCCCGGATGGGTCCTGGTTTGAGGGGGAACGGGTCCTGGATGTCCTTCGGAAGCATTTGAACGAGCCCGCGGAACACATCGTGCTTCATGTCCGTCGGGCCGTCTTCGAATTCACTCAGGGGGCAAAGCCAAGCGACGATCTGACCATTGTCGTATGCAAGGCAGTGGCTTTTTAGGCTGTAGGTTACAGCCCGGCTAACTGAAGCTTATTGGCCGCGAGAGTGACCAGCTTATTACGCAACTGTTTAGCCGATGCTTAACAGCAGAACGCAAAAACGCAAGGCCGCAAGGCCGCAAAGGGAGCCCTTTCGGTTCGTGGGCGTGGGCGGCCTTCGGCCGCATCCTTGGACGAGCCGCGCGAGAAAGCGCAACCCTCCTGAGTAGTCGCTGCCCGCGCTTTCTCGCGCGGCTCGTCCAAGGATGCGCCAGCGCGAAGCGCTGCGCCCACGCCTGTTGGTCAGCGGCGATCTTTGCGTCCTTGCGTCTTTGCGTTTTATTTCTTCATCCATTATATTTGGCTAAACAATTACCTTATTTTGTGGTGTTCGGTTGGGAGCCCTGACGGGCTGTCGGGCAAGCCTGCAGCTCTAATGTCGCGAACCGTGTATTCTTGCCGATGTGCACCGCCTCGCACCGAAATCTGGTGAGAAGCGCGGGCCGGGAACGCCGGGCAAGCAGTTATTTTGCATGGCCCGTCACCAGATACCCCCTCGCCATCGTCGGTTCCGATACCGCTGCTACCGGCCTGCAGGCAAAGGTTTGCCGGCCAGAACGCCGGTGAGCTTTCCCTCTTCGACGGCCGGCTTGCCATTCATGACCACCAGGCGGATCCCGGCCGCGTACTGATGCGGGTTCTCGAAGGTGGCTTTGTCCGCAATCGTCGCCGGATCGAAAACAACAATGTCGGCGGCGTAACCCGGCTTCAGCAGGCCCCGGTCCTTGAAGCCGAGGATGCCCGCCGGCAAGCCCGTGGCGGCGCGGATTGCCTGCGCCATGGGAATCGTCTTCCTGTCGATCACATATTGCCGGATCTTACGCGTGAATGCGGCATAGCTGCGCGGGTGGGGGATGCCTTTGCCGAACTCGACAATGTCTCCATCGGAGCAGGTGGCAACATAGGGTTTCTTCATGAAAAACTCTATGTCGGGTTCGGACATGTTGAAGGAGATCACACCGGCGCTTCCCATGATCAACATTTCAATCGCGGTCTCGACCGGCGTCTTCCCCGTGATCCGGCTGATTTCGAGAAGATTCTTGCCTTCCCACTCGGGTTTTGCGCGGAAGGAGGATATGAGCAGCGTGTCCGGGCCGCCGCGGCGTTCGATGTTGTCCGCCATTTCCTGTCTGATCCGCGGGAGGAGCTTGGGATCCTGAAGTCTCTCCCTGGTCTTGCCGTCGGCCTCGACCCAGCGCGCCAGCGTGGACGCGGCCAGGCTGGTTCCGGAAGCGTTGTACGGATATTGATCGGCATTAACCTTTACCCCGCGCCCCTGTGCGGCTTCGATGATCCGGCAGATCTCGGGTGCCTGCCCCCAGACCGGCTTGCCGAGCGCCTTGATATGGGAGATCTGAACCGGCACCCCGGCTCTTTCGCCCACCGCGATCGCTTCTTCAATGGATGCCTTAAGGCCTGTGGTGTAGTTGCTCTCGTCGCGGATGTGGCTGGTGTAAATGCCGCCATACTTTTTCACGACCCGGGCGAGCTCAACGACTTCATCGACTTTGGCGTAACTTCCCGGGGCATAGAAGAGGCCCGACGACAGGCCCGCCGCGCCTTCGCGCATCGCCTTCTCAACCAGACCCCGCATCTTATCCAGCTCTTCCGGAGTGGGTGCGCGGTCTGCGTTCTGCATGACTGCACTGCGGACGGTGCCGTGGCCGACGAGGTGGACGACGTTGAGCCCGGCCCCCTGCTGCTGGATCCGGGCGAAATATTGGGCGACATCAAAAGTGCCGTCCCCGCAATTGCCGGTGACCAGCGTCGTCACTCCCTGGGCGATGTAGTTTTGGGCGCTCTTGAGGCGGTCGACAATGATACCGCGATCTCCGTGGGTGTGAATGTCGATGAAACCCGGGGCAACGATCGCGCCCGCCGCGTTGATCACCCGGGTGCCGGCCGAGGGGGCGATTCTGCCGATGGCGGCAATCTTGCCGTCCTTGATGGCGATGTCCGCGGAGAGTCCGGCGCTGCCGGTGCCGTCAAACAACGTTCCCCCGGCGATCACCAGGTCGTAGGCGGGCGCCTGGGCGCGAATGGCAGTGGCGCTGAAGACTAGCGCAAACGCAAGGAGACTGAGTTTCTTCCATTTCATCAGCGTAACCTCCGGAAATCGCGCGGCTGCCGCGCAGGCCATCCATCATACGTCGATCCGGGGATTTCTCCAAGCCGTGGTCTCAGGATGGGCCTGCGCTTATATTCGGAACCGACCCTCAGGCGCCCGGAGGCGCACCCTGTGACGCATGAAAATAGCGGATGTCGCGCGCAGCGCCATGGAGTGCGGCGCCCCGGCCTGAACCTTATACGTATCTTCATGCTGGAAAAAACAAGAGTTTTTGTGCCGCGCCGTCGGCACTCGTTCCCGAGCCATCCCATTCCCGGCCTTACGGCCGGGCCTAGGTACTGCCGGCCCCTCGGGCCTCGGGCATGCATGTCCATGGATCAATCGAACGCCCGCACCACCTGTGACCAAAATCAGGAGCCATGCCGCGATGGTCACAAAATCCAGGCGCGAAGCGCCGGCAGTACCTGGCCCCGCGCGTCAGCGCGGGGTAGGGAGTGGTTGAGAAATGAGGCCCGCAAGGGCCGGCACCCGCCTCCAGCGAGTTTGCCTGTCGCGAGCAAGATGCGTATAGGGTTCAGGCCCCGGCGCCGCTTTTGCCATCCCGTATATTGGAAGCGGGTTATAATAGTGTGTCGCACGGGCAGGTCCGGATAAAATGCCCGGGGATATCAAGAATTGGAACTCGGAATCGCCGAGGGGAAGGGAACGCCTGATATGAGCAGCCAGAGCCTGGTGTCGGATTTCCTGTCGCAGCGCAAGATCGCCGTGGTGGGCATGTCACGCAGCGGCAAAGGCTTCGGCAATGTGATTTTCAAGGAACTGAAAAGCAAAGGTTATCGGGTCTTCCCCGTGCACCCTCAGGTTGCCGCAATTGACGGAAATGCCTGCGCCCGGAGCGTGGGGCAGCTGTCCGAAAAGGTTGACGGTGTGGTGCTGGTGGTCCCCCCGAAAGAGACCGAGAAGGTGGTCCGGGAGGTGGTTCAGGCCGGCATCCTGCGGGTGTGGATGCAGCAGGGATCCGCATCGGCGGACGCCATCCGCCATTGCGAAGAGAACAAAGTCCAGGTCGTGCACGGTCACTGCATCTTGATGTTTCTTGAACCTGTGGCCTCCATCCACAAGTTTCATCGCTGGATCTGGCGCGTACTGGGCAAATTGCCGCGCTAGCCTGCATCCCTCACCAAAGCAACAAAAAAGGTGCCTGTTTAGCCCTGTGGTCCAAGACTGCTCAAAGCTGCTGCGGATTTCACCGATTCCACAAAGTTTATGGCGGCACTGCCAAAAAGCCGTGTTTCTTCCGGCACCCAGGATGCAGGAGAAGACCACCCCATCATCCGGCGCGCCTCGTTACGCGCATGCCCCATACATGTGGATTCGCGGAATTCGTGGTTGCCTTTGGAGGGGCTGAACAATTGCCCAGAAGGGGACATTCCCATTATCCGTTTCGCCCTGATCCCGGCTACTGGCCGAGTGGAAAACAGGGATGTCCCCTTTTTGACTCATTACTACTTGATCAGTCCGCGGCGCTTCAGCAGCGGCTCGATCTTCGGTTCGGCGCCGCGGAATGCCTTGTATTGCGGTCATGAGTCGAGGGCGCCGTATTGTTCGAGCACGTTCTTCCGGAATGACTGCGCGGTCGTCTTGTCGAACAGCCTCTTCTCCTTGAAGGCTTCGAAGGCGTCGGCGTCCAGCTGAGCTGCCCAGATGTACACGTAGTACCCGGCGGAATACCCGCTGTTGAAAATGTGATTGAAATAGGTGGTCCGGTACCGGGGCGTGATCTCCGGGATCAGCCCGATGCCTGTCATGGCCTGGGTTTCGAATTTGTTGACGTCCAGGCGGGCTGCGGTGCCGTGATCTCGTGCCATTTCATGTCGAGAATGGAAGCCGCGAGGTATTCGACGGTCTCGAATCCCTGATTGAACAGGCTGCTGTTCTGGAGCTTCTTGACGAGGTCCGTCGGGATAACCGCCCCGGTCTGGTAGTGCTTGGCGTAGGTGGTCAGCAGCTCCGGTTCCAGCATCCAGTTTTCCATGATCTGCGACGGGAGTTCCACTGCGTCGCGCGGCACGGAGCGGCTGCGGATAAGTGCTGTTGGACAGCAGGGTCGCCAGCGAATGCCCGAATTCATGCGCGAAGGTCTTCGCTTCGTCGACGCTGAGCAGCGACGGGCGCGTCGGCGGTAGCGCGCGTGAAATTGCAGGTGATCGTGGAGAGGGGCGCCACCCGCTTGCCCTTGTCGTAGAACTCGCGCCGGAACGAGCCGGACCAGGCGCCGCCGCGCTTGCCTGGGCGCGGATGGAAATCGAGATAGAGCACGCCGACGTACTAGCCGTTGTCCGCCTCGCGCACCTCGAACACCTGGACTTCCGGGTTGTACACCGGGATGTCGCGCCGTTCCGTGAACTTCAGGCCGTAGAGCTTGTCGCAGAGCGTGAAAATCCCCTGAGCGGACATTTTCGAGACGGAAGTAGGGGCGCAGGGCGGCATCATCGAGCGCGTACTTTTCCTGGCGCACTTTCTCCGCAGTAATACCACCAGTCCCACGGTGCGAGCTTGAACTTTCCGCCCTCGCGGTCGATGATCGCCTGCATGTCGGCGACCTCCGCCTGGCGCGGGCCAGCGCCGGGTCCCACAGCCTCTTGAGAAAGGCATCCACGGCCGCAGGCGTCTTCGCCATGTTGATTTCCACGACGAAATCGGCGTGGCTGGCGTACCCGAGCAGCTTGGCCTTCTCGACGCGCAGGTTGACGATCTGGCGCACTGTCTCCTTGTTGTCGCGCTCATTGCCGCGATCGCCGCGCATGATGTAGCCGCTGTAAAGCCTTTCGCGCAAATCCCGCCGCGTCGAATACTGCAGGAACGGGGTCATGCTCGGCACCTGCACGGTGAAGACCCATTTCCCGGGCATTTTCAGCTGCTGCGCGGTGGCCTCGGCCATGGCAATCACCGAGGGCGGCAGGCCGGCGAGGTCGTCACGGTTCTCGAGCACCAGCTTGAAATCGTTGGTTTCGGCCAGCAGGTTGTCGCCGAATTTGAGCGACAGCATCGCCAGTTTCTGGTTCAGGTCGCGCAGGCGGCGTCTTTTGATCGGCATTCAGCAGGGCGCCGCCGCGCACGAAGTCGCGGTAGGTGTTCTCGAGCAGATACTGCTCCTCGGGCGTGAGCTTCAGCCTGGGCGCGCTGGTCATAGACCGCCTTGACGCGGGCGAAGAGCTTCTCATTCAGGCGGATGTTGTCGCTGTGAGCAGCGGTCAGCGGCGATATTTCCTTGGCGATCGCCTGAATGGCCGCATTGGTATCGGCTCCCTGCAGGGCGCCGAACACCGAGCTGACCTCGGACAGGAGCTGGCCCGCTGGCATCGAATGCGGCCAGGGTGTTGGCAAACGTCGGAGCCGCCGTGTTGTTCACGATGGCATCGATCTCGGCCTGCTGCCGGCGGATCCCCTCCTTGATCGCCGGCACGAAATGCTCGTTCTTGATCAGGTTGAACGGAGGAGTGTTCAACGGTGTCGTGTAGGGCGAGAAAAACGGATTGTTTTTGTCCAGGGCTGCTTCCTGACCGGCTGCCACCATCATGATACAGGTCATCATAACCAAAACTAAAAATACGGGTTTATAAGCGCGCATCGGTTCCTTCCTCCTGAGATATAAGAGTGATCATAAGTCGGCAGGTCGAATGTATCAATTTTTAATTGCATCGCGGTAAACCGCCGCCTCTGGCGATGAGACGCGAAGAAGCTCTGCTGTCCCGGCGTCTTGTTGATCGCGATGCACTCTCGACATTGGCAAGCGAACGAATCGCTGTCGCCCGGCCCCCTGAAGGGGCGGGAGAAAAGGGCTTCCCGTCAATGCTCTCTGCCGCCCTTCCAGGGCTCTCTCTTACCAACCTCCTATCCCGGGCCGCGCTACGCTAGCCCGGGCTACTCTCTTGGCCCCCCTCCGGGTGCCTCGTGAGACCACCCGTTCTGTGGCTGGAGACTCACCGCGGCAGTCGGGCGCGGGCGAGGGGACAGTGTTGTCCGGGCAGGTCGGCGGCGCCTTTGATGTCACAAAAAGCACTTCCCGGATCATATCTCATTGAAACTTCCCGCAGGGAGTTGCAAGCTCATTGAGGGCGCGCACCCGCGGGACCACCAGGAGAACTGATATGGCGAATGCGAGCGTACTGGCCGGCACTACCGTGCCAAGGCCGGCGGGATTGATTGCTGTCGATGGCCGGACCTACCCGTTGAAATCGGCGCGGATTGAAGCCCGGGCCGAAGGCGGGGTGGCCGCTACAAATCTGACCCAGACCTATGAGAATCCGTATCAGGAATCGCTTGAGGTGCTGTACACCCTGCCGCTGCCTGCGCACGGGGCCGTGATTGGCTATACTGTCCGCATTGGCCAAAAGGTCATCCGGGGCGAAGTAAGGCGCCGCTCCGAGGCTCGGGAAGAATACCGGAAGGCACTGTTGGAAGGGCGCACAGCCGCCCTGCTGGAACAGGATCGCGCCGACACCTTCACCCAGAAACTGGGCTGCCTCCCCCCGGGAGAAACGGCCCGGGTGGAAATCGAAATCCTTCAGCCCCTGGCATTTCTGCCCGCTGATGGTCGGCTGTCAGCCCGGTGGGAGTATCGCTTCCCGACGGTTGCCGGAGTGCGCTATGAAGGGGCGCCGGGGCGCGTGCCTGATGCCGAGCGGCTCGATATCGACCGGGCTGCAGGCGACGGCACGCCGGTGCGTCTGGCTGCCACGCTTTTCGTGGCGGATGGAGCCGCCGGTGACATCCATCCGGAAGTGCAGGGCCAGGAGGCCAAAATCGAGGATCACGAACACGGCGTGAATATTGTCCTGAGCTCGGAAATGAAGCTCAACCGCGACCTGGTGATCCGGTGGGGCGCAACGCGCCAGGAGGTCGGCGTGCGTCTCGTCGAGGGGAAAGGCCTTCCTTGCGATCCGGGCCGCTACCTGCTCATTACCATTACCCCGCCAGCCGCCGTAAACCATGGCTTGGCGCGCGATTTGACGATCCTGATCGATGCCAGCGGGTCGATGTCCGGAAAGCCGCTCAGCCGAGCCAAGATCGTGGCCGAGGAACTGGTGCAGAGCCTCGACCCGGGCGACCGGTTCGAGATCCTCGCGTTTGCCGAGCAGGTTGAGCGCCTGGCCCCGGGGCCGATGACAGCCAATAAGCGAAATGTCGAGAAAGCCCTGGCCGCGCTTGCCCGGCTCGACGCCGGAGGAGCAACGGAAATGACCCGGGCGATTACCGAGGCCCTATCCCCGTTGCGACCCGATGCCCAAAGACAGGTCATCCTGCTTTCGGACGGCTATATCGGTTTCGAAGGGGAGGTCATCGCCGAAGTCCGTCGACGGCTGACCCCGGGCGCCCGGCTCCATGTCGTGGGCCTCGGCGCGGCACCCAACCGGACGCTGACGCGCGGCGCCGCCCGCGCCGGAAGAGGAGTCGAAATCCTGGTTGGGGATGATGACGATGCAAAAACTGCATCTCGCCGACTTCTGCGGGCGACCGTGCGGCCGGTTCTGACGGACCTCGAGGTTAGGGGATCAGCGCTTGTCGCGCTTGCGCCCCAGGAGCCGCAGGATGTCCTGGAGGGGCAACCGCTCGTACTGTTTGCGGAAATTGCCGCCGCGGGTGGATCCCTGGAAATCAGGGGTCGGCAAGCCGGGGAAAATGGATTATGGTCCCGTCAGATTGAAATTCACAGGAAAAATGATGGCGTTCCGGCCACTGATATAGTATCCGGTTCTATTAATGAGACAAATCTCCCACTTGGTGCGCTTTTCGGCAGGGAGGCAATCGAGGATGTAGAACTTCAGATTGCTTCCGGGCAGGAGGGTGGAGCAGGCAAACTGGAGCTGAAGATTGAGGATCTGGGCTTGCGTCATGGAATTGCCAGCCGGAAGACCAGCCTGGTGGCGATTGCGGAAGACGTTACGGTAGATCCTCGCGATCCGCGCCGGAGGGAACGGCTGGCGGTGGAGTTGCCGGCCGAGGTCTCGGCGGAGGGGGTGGGGCTGGCGCCGGCTCTATTTGCAGCAGGGCCGCCGGCTCGCATGCAGATGGATGTTTCTTACGGCAGGACTTTCATGGATGTTTCTCCTCGGAAGAGTTTCGAGCAATTTGAGCTGGCGGATGCTGAAGAGTCGCCCTTTCTCCTGTCCGAGCGGATCAGTCCATCGGAGTACCACGAGTACGAGCCGGTTCCCGAAACACCTCGCCGGGATTTCGGATTGGGGATGATCCAGGCGCGGATTCTTCAAATTGACGACGGGTTGTGCATCTTGGAGTTTGAGGTGCCGGAACCGGAATTCCTGCTTCCGGGCGATGGTTTCAAGATAGATGTCTGCTTTGACAACAGCACCTGGAGCGAGGCGCGCGTTCTGGCGAACGAAAGCAGCAGGCAGGGTCCGCATGATGCAGGCTTGACGGTGCGTCTGGGGCTGATTCTGGACGATCAGAGGCACTGGGCGGACCACGGCGAGGCCAGGATTTCCTTGGCGGGACCAGGAGGGAGAGAGGTTGTTTTGCACCTGGTTCTGTAGTTAATCTGGGTTGTGCAACTCATCGACCCTCCGTCATGGTCCTGGACTTCGACCTGGACGTGGACGTGGAAATGCAGAGATAAAAAGCGATGCCGCATATGTTCTGTCTGTGTATTTCACATCGGGCAAGAGGGTCCACGTCCACGACTGGGTCCAAGTCCAGGTCGCCGATTCGGGTTTGCGATGAAACGTGCGAGTTTTGCGAAACTAGCCAAACGGTCAGGGCCTCAAGCGAGAAAGCGCGGGCCGGGTCCGGTTTTAATTCACAACATGCACTTGACCCGCGTGTCGGCATGCACTCGATGACGCATGAAAATGGGGTGGCAAGTGGGTCCCGGCGGCCGACGGGACCCACCTATTTTAGAACTGTGGTATGCCAGGAGACCGGATGGAAGAATCTTTCCGCCTTGCCCGGCAGGGCGATCAGGATGCCTTTGCCCGTTGGATGGGATTGGTCGAGTTGCCGCTCCGGCGCAGCCTTTGGCGTTTTGCCCGGGCGGTGGACGTGGAGGTTGTGGTTCAGGAGACCTTCATGCGCATGTGGATCGCGGCCCGCGATCCTGGCCGGGAGATATCCGGGTCCAATGCTTCCTTGAAGTTTGCCTTCCGCGTCGCGCGCAATGTGGCGTTGGAGGAGTTGCGCCGCGCCCGATCGGATCTGATGGTGGATCTCGACGAACTGGATGAGCTTCCCGAAGGGCGGATTGAAGCGGCGTTGCCGGATCCGGCCCTGGCTCGGGCGATAAGAGACTGCCGGGAGCGCCTTCCGGACCAGCCGCGCCGGGCGTTGTCGGCGCGTATCAATGATGGACACTTGCCGGATCGGGCGCTGGCGGAACAGCTGCGGATGAAGGCGAACACCTTCCTGCAAAACGTGGTCCGGGCGCGCCGGCTCCTGCGCGAATGCCTGGAGCGAAGGGGCGTTCGCCTCGGGGAGATCCTGTCATGACCGTCAATCCGAAAGACCTTCTGATCGAGCAGGCCGCCTCCGCTTTCCGGGAGCGTAATTCCTGGGGCCGCGTTCTTCCTTCTCCCGCGTGGCGGGATCTGACCCCGGAAGACTGCGAGGCGGTGTTTGTATGCCAGCTGGAGAGCCGCCTGTTCGAGAAGGCCCTCCACCCCGAGGGACGAAGCGCCACCGTGCGTGCGGTCCTGGACCGCCTGGCAGCCACCCGTGAGTAGAATAAGCTCCAACTTATGGGCGGTTATTATGGCTACCATGGTCTCCTTCTGGAGGATTTCGTCGACCGCGGGAGCGCTGCTGCTGCCGTACTGGCTGTGGGTGACCTTCGCTACGGCGCTTAACTTCGCAATCTGGAGTCTGAACCGGTGACAACCCGCAATGCAGTGAACCATGGCGTCGAAGACATCCGTCTGGGCGGTCAGGGTGACCTCTGCACCCTGGAGACGCGCCTGTTCCTCCCGCAACCGCTAACGATCGTCTTCTCCTTTTTCGCCGATGCGGGCAATCTCGAAATCATCACGCCCCCCTGGCTGCGCTTTGCGATTCTCACGCCGCTCCCGATCACCATGCGCATCGGCGCCCGCATCGAGTACCGCCTGCGTCTGCGCGGCATTCCGATGCGCTGGCAATCGGAAATCACGGCCTGGGATCCGCCGCACCGGTTCGTGGATGAGCAGCGCCGCGGTCCGTACCGGAAGTGGGTTCACGAGCACACCTTCGCCGAGCGTGACGGCGGCAGCGAGGTAAGCGATTTCGTCCGCTACACCGCACCGGGCGGACGATTGGTGAACAGCCTGCTGGTGCGCCGCGCGGTGCGGCGGATCTTCGAATACCGAATCCGGGCTTTGCGGGCGCTTTTCGTCTGAAAGCTCGCGTTGTCCGGAGGAAATTGGCTGACGGGTTCTACGGTTCCGTGCTACCCTCGTCTCCACGGCTGGAAAGCTTCGCCCGTAATTATCGACTCCCCAATACCGGAGGCATGGAATCATGGTTCGCACGATCATCAGGCTCCTGGCACTACTGGCAATGTCAGTTACCCCCCTGGCTCTTCAAAGCCAAACTTCGCCGGCGCGGCCGGCGCAAACCGCCGGTGTCCGCGCGCCGCTTATGGCCAACGTGGATCCGGCGCTGTTCAACGGCCTGAAATTCCGTCTGGTCGGACCCTCGCGCGGCGGGCGTGTGACCGCGGTGACCGGGGTGCCTTCACAGCCGCGCACCTTCTATATGGGTGTTGCCAGCGGCGGATTATTCCGGACGACCGACGGCGGGGCCAATTGGGTTCCGCTCTCCGACGGAAAGATTCCGCTCGGATCGACGGGCTCGATCGCGGTCGCCGATTCGAATCCCGATATCATCTATCTCGGAACCGGGTCGGACGGCGTGCGCAGCAACGTGTCGACGGGCCGCGGCGTCTACAAGACGCTCGACGGCGGAAAGACCTGGCAGTTTGCCGGCCTGTACAATGCCGGCCAGATCGGCGCCGTGCGCATCCACCCAACCAACCCGGACATCGTCTGGGTTTCGGCCACAGGGGACATTTTCAAGCCCAACAGCGAGCGAGGCATCTTTAAGACGACCGACGGCGGCAAGAACTGGCGCAAGACGCTTTTCATTTCCGACAGCGTCGGCGCCATGGATGTCGAACTTCAGCCGGGCAACCCGCTCGGTTGTCTATGCCTGGATGTCCAGGCTCGAACGCAAACCGTGGACGATCATCAGCGGATCCCGCGAAGGCGGCTTCTACAAGAGCACGGACGCGGGGGAAACGTTCGCGAAAATTTCCACCGGCCTGCCCAATGAGCTCATCGGCAAGGGCAATCTCGCCGTCACCAATGCCAACCCGAAACGCGTGTATGCGCTCGTGGAAGCGAAGCCGGGCGGCGGCTTCTACCGCTCGGACGATGCCGGACAAACCTGGGCGCTGATTAACGCGCAGGATTCGCTGATCACGCGTCCGTTCTATTACACGACGCTCGGCGCTGATCCGACCAACGCCGATGTCGTCTACGCGGGCGCCGAGGGTTTCTTCAAATCGGCCGACGGCGGCAAAACCTTCACCCGGTTCGGGACACCGCACGGCGACAATCACGACATCTGGATCAGCCCCAAGGATGGCAATACGATGATCCAGTCGAATGACGGCGGGGCCAACGTCTCCTTCGACGGCGGGCAAGACCTGGTCGACGCAGTTGAACCAGCCCACTTCGGAAATCTACGGCGTGTGGCTTGATAACGAGTTCCCCTACAACCTGTACGGAGCGCAGCAGGACAACAACACAATCATCATCACGCAGCCTGGCGGATCCTTACAACCGCGACGATTTCCGCTCCGGCCCCGGGTGCGAAACCGGGCCGATCATGCCTCACCCGCGCGACTCCAGCATCGTTTACGGCTCCTGCAAAGGGCAGTATGGCTGGATGAACCTCAAGACCGGGCAGGAAAAAAATTATTGGATCGGCGCTCAGTCGCTTTACGGCAATCCTGCGAGTGACCTCATCCTGCGGTTTCAGCGCGTCTCCCCGATGGCCACCTCCCCGCATGATCCCGATGTCCTCTATTACGGTTCGCAGTATCTCCATCGGACCCGCGACCGGGGAGTGACGTGGGAGACCATATCCCCCGACCTGACGGCGAAGCCCGATTGCTGCCAGGGCGTCAGCGGCGAGCCGATCACGCGCGACGTTACGGGCGAGGAGTTCTACAGCACCCTCTATGCAATTACGGAGTCGCCGCTGGAACGGGGCGTCATCTGGACCGGGTCAAACGACGGGCCGTTTCATGTCACCCGCGATAACGGCAAAACCTGGACCAACGTCACGCCCAAGGATTTGCCGCCCCAAGGGCGGGTGCAGTACATCGAGGCATCGCCGCACCGGAGAGGATCGGCCTACTACGCGACTTACCGCTATCTGCTGGGAGACTATCAGCCGTATATCTATCGAACCGACGACTACGGCAAAACCTGGACACGGCTGACCGACGGCAAAAACGGCATTCCCGCCGATTGGCCCACGCGCGTGGTCCGCGAAGACCCCGACCGTGAAGGGCTGCTTTATGCCGGAACGGAATTCGGCATGTTCATCTCATTCGATAACGGCGCCCACTGGCAGCCGTTTCAGCTGAACCTGCCGAACGTCCCGGTCGCCGACATCAAGGTGTTCCGGAAGGATCTGGTGATCTCCACGCAGGGGCGCGCGTTCTGGATTCTGGACAACATCAGCTCGCTCCATCAGCTGACGCCGCAGGTAACGCCGACTCAGGCCTACCTGTTCAAGCCCCGCGACGGCTACCGGACACGAACCGGCGCCAACCTGCTTGGACCGGCTATTGAATACTTCCTGCCCACCGAACCGGGGGGCGTCGTGACCATCGACATTCTTGATGCCGCAGGCAATCCGGTCAACTCCTACAACAGCAATGCCCCGATCGCCACAGGCGGAAGGGGTGGGCGTGGGGGCGGCGGGGGCGGCGGGGCCGCCGCCGATGATCCGGACGCTGCCCCGGCGCAGGGGCGGGGCGGACGCGGCGGGGCGCCGCCGGCACGCGTAACCAAAAACTCCGGCTTGAACCGATTCGTCTGGAATGTTCAGCACCAGGCGGGACTGACCGCCCCGCCGGGACAGTATCAGGCCCGTCTTAAAGTGGACAGTACCACCCTGACCCAGCCGTTCACGGTGAGTATCGACCCGAGAATCGCGGCCGAGGGAGTGACCGCGGCCGACCTCAAGGCGCAGTTCGACCACAACACGCGCACGCGCGAGCTGGTTACCGAGGTTACCCAACTGGTCGCGCGCGTGCGCCAGGCGCAAACGAAGCTGCGCGGTGCTGCCGGGGCGGATGCCGAAACCGCGAAGCGTGTGGATGCCATTGCAGCCAGGCTGCTCACCGAACCGGTCCGTTACGGCAAACCCGGGCTGCAGGCGCACATCAGCTACCTTGCGGGCATGACCACAGGCGTCGATCAGAAGGTAGGCCGCGACGCCATTGAACGGTTCCAGGTATTGAAAAAGGAGTTCGACAGCGTTCGGGCCGAAGTGGATGCGGTGCTCGGTCCGGGACGATAATCGCACCTGCATGAGGGGCGCGGGATCAAAATGGCCGGAATGGATCCCGCGCCTTCCACGGCAGAAGACCGGCAGCATCTTTGCCCTCAAACAGCCTGCCCGTGACCGCATGACGACAAGGCGGATGACCTTCCTTGCGCCTCATCGTGGGAGATGTCTGTCCCATTTGCCTGGTGGACGGATCGTCCTGACTATTCCTGGATTCGGGGCAAGCGCTTGCGAACCCCTGGCTGAGGCCCTTCAGTTTTAGACCGGGATTCCCGGCCGGGCTGCATCCGGCGTACATTGTAGAGGGCAACGACAAGGATCGGCGCCATCGCCACCATCCCTGATACGGCGACCTGCGGACGGGGCAGGAGCGTGACGGCGACACCGCAAGAGGTCAAAACCAGGGCGGAATAGAGCGCCAGCGGCCCGTGTATCGACAGGCTCCTGGAGTGGCGGATCCGCGCCGCCGGGCCCGCGATCACGTGATAAAGCAGGAGAATGATGAACGCCACTCCCAGCCAGCCGAGAAAATTCTGAATCGGCACGCCGTTTTTAAGATCGGCAACATACAAACCGCCCTCGTGCCAGACCCACCAGCCCTGGCTGACCGCGACCGGATCAATCACGATGTCCCAGGCGGTGGCGGCGAAGGCTCCGATCAGAGCCGGCCAGGCATAAGAGCGCAATCCCGCAGACCCGGAGCCCAAGAGGGCGCTGGATGATGGCGACAGGAGAGCCGTGAGCCAGAAGGAGGCGTACAAAACCGGCTCCCATGCCAATGCGGTCAGGACAGGCACGCCGAAAACCTGCGGCCCCAGGAATCCTGTGTAATGATATCCGCCGAAGATGAGCCCGTAATTGACACCCAGCGCTTCGGCGGATAATGCGATTGCGAAGGACGAGCCGAACATCAGCAGGCTTCGCTTCCAGCCCAGCGTAAGCCGCGCGTGCCAGACCATGAATACCAGCAGGGATCCGACAAAACCGACGAGAAAATGCACGGTAAATGGTATTCGCCGGCCGAGTAGAAAATTCAGGATGATCAGAGCCATGGAGACGGCGGTTACGGCAATCAGGTAATGAAGCGGAGTTCGATCCCGTCCTTGGTTGCTCATTTTGCGCCGGCCTTTTGATAGGGGCCAGTGTACAGGTTCCGAGCGTCAAGGTTTACATGTTTTTGGGCTGTTCCGAAAATAAGACCGAATGTGGCGCCAATTCACTCTTCCATCCCTGTGCCGCCCCTTCAGGGCTTGAAATCTCGGCACCTTAACCCAGGGCTTACGCCCTGGGCTGTGCTATTGCGCCCTTTCAGGGCTTAGCCGCTCACGACCGCAACAATCCTGAAGAGTCAGGCAGTTTATGACTGCAACAATCCTGAAGAGTCAGGCAGTTTATGACTGCAACAATCCTGAAGAGTCAGGCAGTTTATGACTGCAACAATCCCGAAGGGTCAGGCAGTTCACGACTGCCATAATCCCGAAGGGATGGTGCAACAAAGCCCAGGGCGTGAGCCCTGGGAAAACGGGAGAGCTGGCAACAGCCCTGAAAGGGCGGCGCAGAGAACGCGCGATGAGAGCACAAAACATTTTCATGCGTCACCGGGTGCGCCATAGGCGCACGAGAGGCTGTTTCGAAAATAGCCTGGGACCGCGCGCATGGCTTGAGGAATCAGGCGCGCATGCGGGCGAGACGCCCGCGCTCCCAGGGCCGATGCCGCACATATCTGTGCATCACCGGGTGTACCACCAGGCGCGTGAAGGGCCGTGCTCCGCAGCATGCCGGCATCCCTCCGGTGTTCAATAATGGGCACTCCGCGTCCCACGTGCGGACGGCGGAGTTATGGACAGCCCTGGCGCCATGGCCCAGTCCTGCCGCCGGCCGGCCCTGGACGACCCCTCGGACCTTGATTATCGTAAGGTTGCGGGCGAGCCGGGAAATCGCCGCGGATTTCGCCCTCTACCCAGGTCAACTCCCCAATTGGCACGACTGTTGCCTTAAACGGATGGTTGCCGCCGTCGATCGGACCTATGTGAATTGTGCCTCCGTGTCGGGGCCAGGAGGGATTATGAAACGCAAAGAGCGCATTCGGGAGGTTTTTCCGGCTCCGCCGAGTCCGGAATATTGGGCGGAGAAGGCTGGGAAGGGTTGGAAACTGGTTGCCGCCGAGTGGGAGCTGGATGGTGAAACCGGACCGGAAGAAGTGCAGTGGGTGGAAGACATCCCCTATGGGATGAAGGTTGCGGAAGATTGCCGTCGTCTTGTAGAGAATGCCCGGGAGAAGGAGGCGCTCATCCTGATGATCGAGATGATCGTGGCGGACAAGCCGCTCTCGGAGGTCGCCGCGAGCCTGAACGACCGCGGCTTCAGCATGCGATCAGGTGCCCCGTGGACCCAGATCGATGTTTTCCAGCTTCTGCCGCGCCTCGTCGAAGTCGCATCGCGGGTCTACCCGACCCGCGACTGGTCCGATCGGAGGCGGCGAATCTACAAGCTGGCTCGCTAAAACCGCCAATCAGGACCTTGTCCATGCCATGCCTCCCGGGAAATCAGGACTCCCGGCATTATACCGACGCTTTCCACAAACGGCGGGGGCCGAATTTCGCTTGCTCCTCAAGCCGCGCCGCGATAGAAATGCCGTTGTAAGAATATGACTGGGGAAGCGCCGGTCGTCGGCCGGTCGCCGGTGTGCAGCTGATTCATGCACGGAAACGGACCTGGTCCCCGAAAACAAGCCTTTCATATCATCCTGGTCGGGGGTTCGCCACGAACCCCCCGGGACCATGGGCCTGGATTCATCGTCAACATCTGCCCGATCTCGCGGCATTGTGCCGGGAGGTCTCACGAGGAGCCATGAACGAACAAGCACAGACGAAATTCCCGCGCGTTTTCTGGTTTGCGAACGTGACCGAGCTGTTCGAGCGCGCCGCCTATTACTCGATGGCCAGTTTTGTCGTGATCTACCTGGGCCAGCTGGGGCTGGGCACCTACTGGCCGGCCATGCTCAACACGCTGCTCTGGTTTCTAATTTACTTCCTGCCCATCCTTTCCGGCACGGTCGCCGACCAGATTGGATTCCGCCGGGCGCTTCTCGGCGCATTTGTGGTCCTGTCGATCGGATATCTGCTGCTCGGGTATCCCGTGTGGATGGGAGGAGCCGAACTTGCGCCGACCATCGAGCGCGAGGTTACGGCTGGGATGAACATCGTGTTGCCGGTGGTGATCGGCATCCTGCTGATCGGTTTCGGCGGCTCGTTCGTCAAACCGTGCATTCTGGGGACGGCGCAGAAGACCGCCGGCGCACGCGCCACCCTGGCCTTCGCCATATTCTACGTGGTCGTGAACATGGGCTCGCTTTTCGGGCGCGGCATCGCCTTCTATGTGCGCACGCGTCCGGGCGCGGCACTGTCGGCCATTTTCGCCGTGGCCACCGCCATGGCCATACTGGCGTTCTTCGTGGTTGCCGGCTTTTATCGGGGTCCGGAGACGGCGCCGGGAAGCGGCGTTCCCGGGAAGCCGAAACGATCCGTGCGGGAAATCCTGGTCGGAATGTTCACCGTGATCTTCAACCTGCGGTTTTTCCTCTTCCTGCTGGTATCCTGCGGATTCTTCTTCCTCTACAACCAGGTTTATGTAGTGCTGCCTTTGTACCTGAAGACCGTTGTTGAGCCCAAGCCGGCGATGGACATCTACACCATGGCCAATCCGCTTGTGATTGTCTGCTTCCAGCTCTGGGTCACGAAGATGTTCGGCAAGATGAAGCCGATCCGCTCCATGATTGTGGGGACGGTGATCATCGGCGCGGCCATGGCCCTCAACATCATCCCCATTCTGGTGGGCGGCGATCTGCGCGCATCGATGTCCGGGTGGCTGCCGATCGGCTCTTTTATTGTTGTGGCCACTATTGCCCTGGTCGCTTTTGCCGAACTGTTCACCTCGGCGCGGATGTACGAATATGTCGGCGCCATGGCTCCCAAGGGGCAGGAGGGGCTCTTCCTGGGCTATGCCAATCTGCCGCTGGCTTTCGGGTCGCTTGCCGGCGGTCCGGTGGGTGCGGTGATCTTCAATGAAATCATGGTGCGGGGCGCTACCCGGCGGCCGGATGGCCTGCTGGAGCTGGTGCCGAGCCAGAACACCCTCGGCTGGATCATCCTCATGGGGATCGGCCTGATTTCGGCGTTGTCGATGTGGATCTTCAATCGCTGGCTCGAGAAGCAGGAGTCAGCTAGCGTTCCCGCCGGCTCCTGATGAGGTGACGCGCATGTATAGGAAATGCCTACCAATCCTGGTTGGAGCGCTCGCGCTGTCGGCGCTGGCCTGCGCCGCTGGTCTCCTGGCCCAGCGCGAGAGCGCCGGCGGGCACGATGCCCGGATGCAGTGGTGGCGCGAAGCGCGCTTCGGACTTTTCATTCACTGGGGTCTTTATTCAGTACCGGCAGGTGAGTGGCAGGGAAAAACCAATCACGCCGAGTGGATCCGCACCACCGCCCAGATCCCCCTGGCTGAATACAACAAGTTCGTCAGCCGGTTCAATCCGGTCAATTTCAACGCCGAAGAATGGGTGGAGCGGGCCAAGGCCGCCGGCATGAAGTACATCGTCATCACCTCCAAACACCACGACGGTTTCTGCCTCTTTGATTCCCAGTATACCGATTTTGATATCGCCGCCACCCCCTTCAAGCGGGATATCCTGAAGGAGCTCGCCGATGCCGGCCGCAAACAGGGAGTCCGGATCTGCTGGTATTACTCCATCATGGATTGGCATCACCCGGATTATCTGCCCAGGCGGGACTGGGAAACAGACCGGCCTGCGGCAGGGGCGGACTTCGACCGGTACGTTGCCTACATAAAGAACCAGGTGCGGGAGCTGGTCACCAAATATGGGGATATCGGCGTGCTCTGGTTCGACGGCGAGTGGGAACAAACCTGGAATCAGGATTACGGGCGCGATCTATATGCCTATGTTCGTTCCCTGCGTCCCGCGATGCTGGTGAATAACCGCGTCGGGGCCGGTCGCAGCGGCATGGAGGGGCTTACAAAGGAAGGGGAGTTCGGCGGCGATTTCGGCACTCCGGAACAGCAGGTCCCGGCTACCGGGATTCCCGGAGTCGACTGGGAATCGTGCATGACGATGAATGACAATTGGGGTTACAACAAAGCGGATCAGAACTGGAAGTCCACGAAGACACTGGTCCGCATGCTCGCCGACATCGCTTCCAAAGGAGGCAATCTCCTTCTCAATGTCGGGCCGACCGCCGAGGGGCTGTTCCCGCAGGCGAGCATCGACCGACTGCGCGAGATCGGCCAATGGATGGATGTCAATGCCGAGTCGATCTACGCCACGGGCGCCAGCCCATTCCGGGAATTGAGTTGGGGGCGTTGTACGACGAAAACCGTCGCGGCGGGCACACGCCTGTACCTGCACGTATTCGACTGGCCGGCTGACGGAATGCTCGTGGTTCCCGGAATCCTCAACACGCCGACGGCAGCGTATCTGCTATCCGACGGCAACCGGGCGATGCTGCCCGTCGGCCGAACAGAGGACACGCTCGTGATCCGCCTGCCGCGCACGCCCCCGGATGCCGTCGACAGCGTGGTGGCGCTGGACGTGGCCGGCAAGGCGGATATAAATAATCCGCCAACCATCGAGAGCGAGTTCGAGATTTTCGTCGACAGCCTTCAGGTCGGCATCAAGTCGGATCGCGAGGGGGTGGAGATTCGTCACACCCTGGATGGAAGCATCCCCGGCCCGGATTCTCCAGTGGTCGCGGGCAAAATAGTTTTGACCAATTCATCGGTTGTATCCGCGCGGTGCTTCCGCAACCGGCAACCTGTGAGTGGTGTCGCAAAGGCGAGTTTCACCAGGGTTGCGCCCCGGGCCGCGACTGCCGTGGATCGGTTGGCCGGCGGTGTTCGGTACGGGTATTTTGAAGGTGATTGGGACAGGCTCCCTGACTTTCGCGCCCTCGCGCCCGTGGCCAAAGGGATCCTGCCCGGCTTCCAGCTCTCGGCGCGCAAGAAGCCCGAGCATTTCGGGTTCGAATACACGGGCTACATTCGCGTCCCCGCGGATGGGGTGTACGCGTTTTACACCATTTCCGACGATGGCAGCCGCCTCTACATCGGGGAGGATCTGGTCGTCGACAATGACGGGTTGCACGGCGCCCAGGAAAAGCGGGGAGTTATTGCGCTGGCTGCCGGCCTGCACCCGATTCGGGTTACATACTTCAACAAGACCGGCGGATTGGATATCAGGATCGAATACTCCAGTGCCGTGATAACCAGACGGCCGGTGCCGGTCAACTCGCTATTTCATCAGTAGTTTCGGGAACAGGCGCCTTAACCTCGAAATTCCGCGAGAGCAAAATTCGGTAGATCGCGACTACTTTCGAAGTCATGGCGCCTGTCCCCGAAATTTCCCGTTATCGGATGACGTTTACGGATACATAGGACGGCGATTGCACTGACCGGAAAATCTTCTGGGTCGCCTTCTGATAATCCGATTCCCGAGCGTGATAGATGTCCACGAACTTCTGCGGATTGCGGTCAAACAGCGGAAACCAGGAGCTCTGCACCTGCACCATGATGCGGTGCCCTTTAAGAAAGGTGTGATACCTGTCTCCCAGACGGGAACTCAAGGCTGGTGATCCTGTCCGGCACTATCGGTTCGGGATTCGTAAAGCTGTTCCGGAACTTGGCTCTGAGGATATCTCCCGCCAGCAGCATCTGAAAACCCCCCATACGGACATTCTGCGGATTCGGTTGCGGGTCCGGCGCGTTTCCCGGATAAACGTCGATAAGTTTCACCACGAAGTCAGAGTCGGTCCCAGTGGTCGAGACATGGAGATTGGCGGCGATGGGCCCGGCGATCGTCAGATCTTCTTTCAGCGGCTCGGTCTGGTAATAAAGGACGTCCGGCCGTGTCCAGGCAAAGCGCTGATCTTCCACCATGAACAGGTGTCCCTCGATCGTTCGGATCTCCGCGGAGTATGGGACCGGCTTGGCAGGATCGCTGACATAGGAATCAAACGCCTGTATGGCCGCATTCCGAGGCTGGTCAAGGGAAAGCCGCGACTCGGCATCCAGGTAGAATTTAACGGCCGGGCAGCCGCAGGCGGCCAGTTGTCGCCGGCCCGCCAGGCATTCCTGCCGGTCTCGAAGGCGGCCACTTTGGGGAGGTTCATTTCTCCCTTATCCTTCAGGTAGTAGTTGAAGAAGGGGAGTTCGATCTGTTCGCGATAATAAACTCCGGTCTTGGAGCCGAATGAGATATTGCCCAGGGTGTCGCCGTCCATCCGTGCATAGCCGCCATGCAGCCAAGGGCCGATAACAAAATAGGTTATGTTACGGGGATTTTTTTCGATCAGGGCGCGGTACATGCGGAAGGGACCATAGAAGTCCTGCGCATCAAACCACCCGGCGACGATCAGAACCGGATGGTTGATGTTGTTGAGATCCTTGGGGACATTTCGTGACTGCCAGTATTCATCATAGGTGCCGTGCGCCATATAGTCGTTCCAGGTGGGGACGTCGTCGGCGAAAAACCGGCGCGCGTTGGCGGCGGCACCAAGCCGCATAAAGAAGTCGTAGCCGTCGGGAGTCCCGTAGTCGAACGGGCCGATCGGCTGATCGGTTGGTGCGGAGCGCGCGCGCGCATTCCCGGACATCCAGGCAAAGGCATACATCAACTGGAAGGCGCCTCCGGAATGATGATCGTCCCCGAGGAACTGATCCTGCGGCGGCGATTGCGGCGAAGAAGCTCTCAGGGCCGGATGGGCATCGATCATCCCCTGCGAGACTTCCCATCCCCCCCAGGAAATTCCCCATTGACCGACACGACCGTTGTGGTTCGGAACGTTTTTTAAAAGCCAATCGATTGTATCGTAGGTGTCCGTGCTCTCATTGACTTGTCCCTTGACATAGGGGCGATGGTGAATGAACTCCCCCTCCGAGCGGAATTTACCGCGGCAATCCTGGTAGACGACGATGTAGCCTTCGCGGGCAAATTCGTTGTTCGGACCGACAACATTCCTGTAATTGTCGGGGCCGTACGGCGGGATGCCGTATGCCGTCCTGGTGATCAGGATAGGATACTTTTGCGATCGGTCTCTGGGAGCATACACGATCGTGAACAGCTTGATCCCGTCACGCATGGGGACCATGATCTCCGATTTCGCATAATGGTCCTTTACGTTGTATGCCGGCTGCTGTGCGGTTGTCTGGGCAGAGGGTTGCCTCTGGAAGGTGATCGCGATAACAATGCACCAAACGATGATCGTGACGGACCGAAACAACCTCATATGCCGCCTCCTCGAACTCCTTCCAATTTGGAATACTCACTCTCCGGAGCCTGCTTGTGCTTACATCCTGACCGATCTGGTTGTCGATCTGCAAGCATCAAAATTCGGACCGGTAGGTTGCGATGGAGGACGACGAAGATGGATTGCCTGGGGGATGAATGCCAAAAAGCATCCCCGAAAATAGTTCTTGGCATCGGGTGCATGGAGAGATATAAGATCACACCATAGCTCGTGTAAATCTCAATTAATCTGATCCGAGGCGGGAGAACCGCAGGGCCGGGCGTCTCGAGGCGAGCGAAGTAATGCGACCGGCTGAGTTGCGCATGCACGGGCTGCGAAGCGTTACTGAATCGAAGGAAGCCTCAGGGTCTGCCCGGAATACAGGTCCACTTTGGCGCGAGTACCTTCGCACCTGCGGTGCTCCAGAGGGCATGGCATCATGCAACCCGATTTTTAGCGCAAGGAGGCTACACGCGGAGATATCCAAGCACGCGGATAGGTTGTGCCTCCGGAGCCGAACGCAAAAATGCCATAACCGAAAAAAAGTTGTTGGCATCAGGGGCATCGAAGGTTAGCATTCACCATAGCGGATAAAAATTTCAAAAGACGGAATCAGATGGTGAACGACGGGCGCGGAGCTCTCCCGTCGCGAACAAATGATGCGTTTGGATGCGCCGCGCATGCCAGCGAACCCGGGGGCCGTGCTGCAGAGCAGCCGCGCCATTCGGAGGGCGTTATCGCCCAATCCCAGGCGGCCGGCGCGGAATGGTCGTCCGGCATGGTGGCGAACGTCAACGCGCCCGCATGTTCACGTGCGCCGGCAAATCGACATCGATGCCGTGTTCGCCGAAAACAGATGCAGGCCTCGTTCCATGGAAAGTCTGCTGGAGGGCTCGCCTCTCCGGAGAAGGATGACAGGGGCTGCGAATCTGTCGTTTAGGAGTTACTCCAAGGAGTGCCACAGATGAAAGTATCAAGCTGGAATATGAATCGAGTCGCCCGAGTGGGACTGGCTCTGTTGTTCGTAACGTTCTTGACTTCGCATCCGGTTCAGGCACAAACGGCCAGCACCGGAACGGTTCTGGGCATGGTTAAGGATCCGTCCGGAGCGGTTGTCCCCGGCGCCGACATCGAACTTATTGACACGGCCACCAATGTAGCCCGAACCACGGTTACGAACGATGTCGGTCGCTACACCTTCACGGCGGTCCGGCCCGGCAATTACTCCGTCTACTGCCGCGGCTTCTGGATTCCAGAAGTCGGTTATCACGAGTCTGGCGGTCGAAATTTCCAAGTCATTCACAATCGATTTCCAGCTCAAAATCGGGCTGGCCACCGAGCAAGTGGTGGTCACGGCCAGCGCCGGAGCGGCGCTGCAGACCCTCGACGCCACAGTCGGGGATACGCTGGGCGGCCAGATGCTCGAGCTGCTGCCGAGTATCGACCGGAACGTGACCAGTCTGCTGCTGCTGCAGCCGAGCGCGACACCGGTCGAAGGCGAAGGAACGCGCAGCAGCCGATATGGAGGACAGGTTGCCGGGGCGCAGAGCGACCAGAATGTCTATGTGCTCGACGGCGGCAACATAACCTCCGGCGTCTCGGGCAATTCGGATTACTGGAACAATTTCAACGGCACGTCGGAAGGCGCGATTCCGACTCCGTCGGAGAGCATCCGGGAATTCCGCGTCGGCACCACAAACCAGATGGCAAGCTTCAGCGGAGCCGGCGGCAGCCAGGTCATGCTGGTGACCAAGAGCGGGACCGACAAGTATCATGGCTCCGCGTACGACTATCTGCAGAACGACAACCTCAATGCCAATTCCTGGACAGCGCAACCGGCTGAAGCAGCTGCGTCCGGAAACCAGAGACAACAGGTTTGGCGCCAGCTTGGCGGTCCCCTGCCGGGGCTCCACAAGAGACTGGAAACTCAATTCTTCTTCCACTACGAGGGCCGGCGGCGGCGCGACTATACCCAGGTGAGCAGAACCGTCCCGACAGACACACTGAAGCAGGGGATTCTGCGATTCCGCGACGGGGCCGGTAACATCGTGTCTTACAATCTGAAGACCTCCACTCAGTGCGGGGCCACCGGCACCCACCGTGTGATCCGCGTGGGATCGGTCTCAACCCGGTGATCAACGACATGTGGTCCAAGTACATGCCGACCGGCAATGACACCGTCGACGGGGGACGGCTTGAACACCATCGGCTTCAGCTCTCCCGTCTCTATGCCGAATGATTCTGATTTTGCCGTGTTCCGGCTGGATCATGCCATCACCCAGAACTGGGCGTTTACGGCAGCTATCGTTTTTATACGGAGCAGCGCACCGAATCGCGCCAGACCGATATCGGCGGCTTCGTTCCGGGAAACCAGAAGGGGCAGGCTGCCTCCGACGGCCATGATTCCGCGCGAGCCGCGCTTACGCTGGTCTTCGGATTGACGGGATCCTTCACCCCAATGATCACCAACGAAACCAATTTCAGTTACCTGCGCGACTACTGGTACTGGCAGACCGACAGCGCCAGACCGCAGGTATCCGGAGCTGCGGCCGCGCTTTCTTTGCCCAGCGACATGACTCCTACCAACCTCGCCATCGGGAGTATCCGGCAGCGGGAATGGCGCGGGCATCACTACACATTGAGCGAGAACTTGGCGTGGGTCAAGGGAACCCATCTGCTGCAGTTCGGCGGATCCTACCGTCGCAACGCCATCCAGTTCTGGCGCGATGATCAGCAGTCCGCTCTTACGGTGCCGATGTATTTCATCACGTCCGGGAAGCGGCATCAACATCCCCGCCACCTACCGGCCGCCGGCCTGCAGCAGCACCGTCACCACGAACTGCCTCCCATCCGCGCAGGTCAGCAGCTGGAACAGCTTCTATGCCGCGATCTTGGGCATGACCGACCGCGCCGTTCAGGTGGGAACTCGCGACGGCAGCCTCAATGCCAACCCGATCGGGACTCCTCCCAAGGTTGACAAGAGCTATCCCGAATTCAGTCTCTACCTGAACGACTCGTGGAAGGTGGGGCCCTCCCTGACTATGAACCTTGGATTGAACTGGAGCGCCGATGTCCCCCAGACTGAAGTGGACGGCAAGGAATCTCTCGGCTATTACCTCAGCGGCGGGCTCATCGATCCTGAAGAGTTACCTGTCCCAGCGGAAGGACGCCGCCCTGGCGGGGACAGGTTTTCAATCCGGCCATCGGATGGAAGCTGATCAATTCCACCGATCGGAAGTATCCCTACGATCCCGTATGGACAAACTTCGCTCCACGCGTATCCATGGCGTGGAATCCGAGCTTTTCCAAGGGTGTCCTGCGCAAGCTGTTCGGCCAAAAGAAGACCGTGCTTCGGACCGGATATGCGCGCCTGTATGACCGGTTGAACGGCGTCCACAAAGTGATCAATCCGATCCAGGTCTATGGCTTCAGCCAGGCCCTGCTTTGTCTCGGCCCGTCGATCAACGGCAGCTGTCTGGGCACCTCGGGCGTGAACCCGAGCACCGATTTCCGCATCGGTGTCGACGGCAGTTCCATTGACCTGCTCCGGTTCTTCCCGTCCACGGCGCCATCCCCGATGGTGCCCGGGGTCTCGGGCTTTCCGGGAGCCAATCAGGCCGCGGCGAACGATTCGCTGCAGATGACCCCCAATTACACGCCCGGCGACGCACAACTCCTTCACCCTGTCGATGCAGAGAGAACTGCCGGGGCGCTCCATCCTGGAAATCGGTTACATTCACCGCGACGCAAACGGACTCACCACCGGCGTCTCGCTGAACCAGGTCCCCTACTTCATGAAATACGGAGGGCAGAGTTTTGCCGCAGGCGTTCGATAACATGGCCCAGGCGCTCAAGGCCGGCCAGACGGTCGCTCCCCAGCCGTTCCTGGAAGCGATCCTGGCCGGAAGCAGCTACTGCGCGAATCCCAACCCAACTGCACGGCCGGGGTGCTGGCCAGATTCAGCGGGAACGTCCGGTCGAATCAGTACGCTACCCTGTTCAACAGCATCCAGACTGCGTTCGTCACCGGCCCCGCGACCGCGCTGGCTACCCAGATTCTGGGAGCCTCAACTATTTCACTGATGTAGGAAGCTCCAGCTACGACGGCGGTTTTGTCTCCTTGAAGACGCGCGACTGGAAGGGGCTGAGCCTGAATGCCAATTTTACCTATGCGCATGCCCTCGACAACGGCGTCGTCAACCAGGACATCGACAACTTCGTGACCAACTCCTACGATCTCGGATACACCTGGGACCACTCGATCTTTGATCGAAGATATGTCTTCAACCTCATGAGTGCTTACAGCGTGCCTTACGGCAAAGGGCCCGGCGCCCTCAACTACATCATCCAGGGATGGTCGGTTTCGCCGATCTTCAGCTGGTACAGCGGACTGCCCCTGCGCGTGGCCGGCGGAGGCCAGGAACTGCTAGGGGCCGGAGCTATGCTTGCGCAGCCGGGCTCGTTCGGCAACGATCCGAATTTCGATGTGAGCGGCAACACTACCACGGGGGTCGCCACGTCCGGCAATCCTGCGACCGGGGGAAGCGGTGTAAACCTCTTCGCGGATCCCAGCGCCGTGTTTTCCGCCTTCCGTCCAGTTCGGCTGAGCGCGGACACCAAAGTCAGCAATTACGTATTGCGAGGTCAGAGCCGCTGGAACGTGGACGTGAGCCTGGCTCGCACTTTCAGGATCCGGGAAAGCGTTGCATTCAGGTTCACCGCCGCGTTCTTTAACATGTTCAACCACGTTCAGTTTGCCGATCCGGGGATGAGCCTGACATCGCCGCAGAACTTCGGCGTGATCACGTCACAGCAAAATCAGCCGCGCCGCATCGAAATAGGCATGCATTTCGTCTTCTAGCCTGCAGGTTGGTATTCCCCATGGAAGCAGGGTTCCCAAAAACCCTGCTTCCATTCTGGGTGGGACATGAGGACCAACCAAATCCTCCTGAGGGCGTGGCGAACTGCCGTGCTGGTATTGCTGCTGGGCCAGGTGCGGAGTGCGGCAGCCTCCGATGTGCAGCAACCAGCCCCGGGAATGGTCACGGAACACGTGACCTGTGTGCGTGATCCCGCGCAAAGCTATGCCCTTTACCTGCCATCCAAGTATTCGCCTGACAGAAAATGGCCGATCGTCTATGCCCTGGATCCCGGCGCCCGGGGCGTGCTGCCGATCCAACGCTTTCGGGATGCTGCGGAAAAATACGGGTATATCATTGCCGGGTCCAACAACTCGCGCAACGGCCCCATCAGGGTCGTCGAAGACGCCGTGAATGCGCTCATAACCGATGCGGAATCGAGATATTCCCTTGATGCCGGCCGGGTCTATTTTGCCGGATTGTCCGGAGGCGCGCGCGCCTCCGTTGCCATCGGGTATGCCCTGAAAGGGAAGGTAGCGGGTGTGATCGCCTGCGGTGCGGGTTTTCCCCCGAACATCGAGCCTTCGCCGGCCGTGCCGTTCTCCCTGTTCGTTGCCGTCGGTACCGAGGACTTCTATTTTCCCGAACTTCAGGCGCTTGACCGTTTGATGGATGGGTACGGAATACCCCACAGCGTTGAGATTTTCGGGGGCGGTCATGAATGGCCGCCCGATGCGGTCTGCCGGGATGCGCTCGAGTGGATGGAAGTGCAGGGGATGAAATCCGGAATCCGCGCAATGGATGCTGCCCTGATCGCCGGCATGATCTCCCGGCGGGAGACCGATGCACAGGCCTGCGAGACCGAAAAGAGGCTGTACGACGCATTCCGGCTGTATGACGCGCTGGCGCAAGACTTCGACGGCCTTAAGGATGTGTCTGTGTACAAAAGCAAGGCCGCGCAACTCGAGCGTGGGCGGGATGTCCGGAGGGCAATGGCGGAGGAAAAGGATGTCGGGGCGAGGCAGAAGCGGGCCGAAACGGAGATCTACGGGCTCATAAGCGATGCGGTCGCCGATCGGGATCGCCTGATTGCAATGCAGCGTCTCAACAACCGCTTCGAGACCTTAAGAAAGGATGCCCAGCAAACGAAACGGGAGATCGACCGCCTGGTCGCCGCGCGCCTGCTCACCCGGTTCTGGATTCTGCTCGATGAGGAAGTCTCGGCGGACTTCCAGGAAAAACGGTACGGTGCCGCCGCGGCGCGGTTGGAACTGATGGCGGGCATCCGGCCCGACAATCCCCAGGTCTATTATCATCTTGCCCGCGCCTGCTCCCTCTGGGGCAGGAAAAAGGAGGCGATCAAAGCCCTGCAGACCGCGGTCACCAAAGGATTCCAGGATGGCGTGGCCCTGGAACGGATCGATGACTTTGCGATTCTGCGGCAGGAGGAGGGGTACCTCAGGATCCTGGCCACGCTCAGGAAATGACAGGGGGTCGGGCCCGGGGAATTGCTTTTTGCCGCCGGAGCGCATGGCCTTCCGGCGCAGACAACCCGGTTTCCCAAACCCGACCCCGCCGCTTATTTCGACAGCCTGAGGCGCGCGGCGGAAGGATAAAAGAGTATCCCCCGGTGCGGCTTAATCTTTTCGCGAATATACCGGCCGTCCGCCAGCCAGCTGACCCGCGTCCTGTGCCGGTACCTATCGATGAAGGAATCCGCATCCCAATTGCCGTAATAAACCCGCAGAGTTTCGCTGTCGAGGTTGATCAGATCCTCCATCCCCTCGACCTTCAGCTGGTCCTGCGGTTGATGGGCGTGGGGCGTATTCCGGATATCGGCGATCCTCTGATCGGCGAAACTGGCATCCATAAGAAATTGGATGAGAGCCGAAGAATCGAAGGCATATCCCTGCCCCAGTTTCTGCAACATCCAGTTCGCCAGCGTCGTTCCCTGATCGCCTTGCAGTATGAAGGTAAACTGCCCGAGCCAGTTGCTCAGGGTGTTTTCGGATTCGTGGACATTGCGGCGGGTATACGGCTTGGTTACTCTCCCCCCGGCATAAAAATATTTCGGGAAAATGCCGCGGATTCGCTGGAGCTCCGCGGGTCCCAGCAGAGCCGGCAGGTTTTCGGGAGTGAGGATAATGTCCGGCGTGAGCCGCTCAAGGCGGGAGACCAGGTGGCGCAGATCGGACTGCTCTGCGACTGAAGCCTTCTTGTTGAGCTCCAGGTCGAGCTGCAAAGCCTCGACCAGCAGGGAACGATAATTCGTGATGACATCCCCGCGCAGGATCTTCTGCGCCAGGTGGCTCGGGATATGGATGCGGACCCCCCCGTTTTTCACGAAGCCCACGTTGCGGCACAGGCGGATCAGCCGCTTCACCCCCTTCGCATTCGAGTTTGCAAAGGACAGCACCCAGGCGGCGATCAGGATGTAATGGGCGCGATCGTCCAGCAGACAATAATCATCGTCCAGGAAGAGCACGAACACCTTGCGCGGGTCAAGGTTCGCTTCCCGGATTTCCCTGTCGAGCAGCATGATGCACTTCAGGATATTCTCCGTTTTCCCCCGGGCCTTTCTTCCCAGGATTTGCCGGTTGTCCGGCCCCAGCGCCCGCATATCATCCACGAAGAAGACCCTGATGCCTTCATCCAGGGCCAGTTTGCAGAGCGGGGATTGTGTTTCCTGGCTCCCCTGATAGCTCAGGAAGCGGGTGATCAAACCTTCCTCTTCGAGATGTTTCAGGTTGCTGAAGGTATTACCCCCCGTGCCCAGGGCGGCTTCGCGCCGTCCCTCGTAAGAGACGATCCCGGCATAAATTTTCAGATCATAGCGGCGAATGGTTTCCGAAACCACCGATTCGATATCCGGGTTAAACCTGAAATCGCCGGCGAGGAAGTCGTTCATCGACAGGTTGACGATCCTGCTGTCCGGCGTGTCCTCTCTTTGGGCCCACTGGTTCAGCTTCTGCGTTGACATCGGGTTGAATTCCACTCCCGGCGGGATCTTGAAGCCGAAGCGTTGTGCCAGGAAAGACTCGAGCCGTGTAATATCTGCATGGGTCATTCAAAGTCCCCAATCGGAAAGGGGTGTATCTTCTCAAGGATGAAGCGGATGCTTCGGGTATGGCCGGCCGTGCTCCCAGGCCGGCCAACAATTCGATCGGGCGAGGGCGTGCAGTCAGGATATCCTGAACGAGAACGGGATTTCCGAAGTCACGGAGATTGCCTTGCGACCTCGCCCTCTTTCCTGATTAGACCATTGTAACCTATGCCGGGCCGAATCGGCTTGGATTTTGTTCCATGCAGTCCCTCGCGAGCCCGGGGCGCACATGGTGACGCATAAAAATGACAGATGGTGCACGCAACGCCTTGAAGTGCGGCGTCATGCCCTGAACCTTATTAACATTTCGCTCGCGACAGGCAAACTCGCAGGAGGGTGGGACCGGAAATCCTCAGCCATGCCTTGGCGGTACTTTCAAAGGTTTTTTCGAAGCAGGTTCGGGCGGGGGCTCGGGTTCAGCGCACCTTCGCCCGGACCCAGGTTTTCAGGTAACGTAGCTCCGGGAGCCGAGGTGCCGGGCATACGCACGGGTGTCGATGATCTGCCGGATTTCATGGATCACCGCCCTGAGCTCATCGTCCGAGGTGTAAAAGTGAGGCGATGCACGAATGCCGGCGCCCGGCCGGAAATCGACGATGTAGTTCCTCTGAAGCAGCTCGCGCGAGATTTCGTAGCCATGAGGGGGATTGATGGCAACCGTCCCGCCGCGATCCTTCGGTTTCGCCGGGATCGTCAGGGGGAAGCCCTGTTCCCGGGCTAATTCGACCAGCAGCGCCGTCTGGCGCATCGAGTTGGCCCGCACGATATCCGTGCCGATCCGCCCCAGGATTTCCAGGCCCGGACGCGCCGCATAGAGACAGGGGATGTGGGGCGTGCCATTAAGAAAGCGAAACGCATCGTCGCGAAAGCGCATCCCCTCGGCTTCGAAAGCGAACGAATCGCGATGAGCCATCCAGCCGGTCAGCTTCGGTTTGAGCCTGGTTCGGAGATCGGGGCGAACGTAAAGGAAAGCAGCTCCCGGGCCGCCGCAAAGCCACTTCAGGCAGCCGCCGATGACAAAATCGACGTCGAGCTTCTTTACATCGATGGGGAGGATTCCAGCCGACTGATAGACGTCGAGAATCACGGTGGCGCCGACCGCTTGGGCCTTGCGCACGATGGCCTGGGCGTCCATGATGCAGGCGCTCTTGAACAGCACATGGCTGACCGGTACCAGAAGGGTGCGCTCGTCGATCGCGTCCAGGAGCCGGTCCAGATCGATGGAAATCCCGTCGTCCGACGGCACGATGCAAATTTCGGCGCCCAAATCGCGTTGCGCCTGGTACAGGTACATCACCGAGGGGAATTCCATATCGGTCAGGACGATTTTCCGCCTGGCTCCGCTGAAATCAAAACAGGACAGCACGATCGCTTCCGCAAGCGTGACGTTTTGGTGGAACGAAACCTCCCCCGGGCCGCAGCACAGAATCGGGCTCAGAAGGTCGCCAAGCGCGACCGGCATTTCCCACCAGGATTCGCCCCAGGCGCGCACACCGCGCGTCGCCCAGGCATCCGCGTACTCGTGAAGAGTGTCATGCACCGCGCGCGGCATGGCGCCCAGGGAGTTGCTGATGAGATAGGTAGTGGTCGCGAGGATCGGAAACTCTTTGCGCCAGCTGAGCAGATCCCCGGTTGGGTGTTGATTGGAAGTCATCAGTTTCCCTCCTGCCCGGCGAGCCTTCGGCGAGCCTTATTTGCCGCAGCGGTCAGAATCCGGAAGAACTCGCCCAGGCCGGAGTGTCTACGGGAACCGCGTCGAAACCGGAACATCCGGCTCCTGGCCGGTGCGAGAGCTCGATTGTTCCAATACGCAATTCTGCATGACATGCCTGGAAAAGGGCAATCGCTTTCTGACCCGCCTTTACCAGGGCTCGCGATCTCGTCAACCTCATACCCCGGGCTGCGCTGCGCTTGCCCGGGGCCGCTCTCCTACCCCCTCCGGGGGCTTCCTGAGGCCCACCCGCTCTCCAGGTGGAGCCTCACAAGGGGAAATATTTCTTGGAATGCGGATAAACGCGGATGGGACAAAGACGCTCCGCGTGCAGCGGCGGTTTCGCTGTTTCTTGACATCCTTCTGAAAGCGATGGCATGCTAGCCGATCATGTGCGGGTGGAGGGTGGCCCGGCGGCCATGAGCGGCCGGCAGCGCACTGGTACATTGACTGCAGTTTTCCTGAATCGAGACGCTGATTCTCTCATGACGCGATATTTTGCTCTCTTGTGTGCCTGCCTCGTCGGGTTTGCGTTTTCCGCGAACTACACCAATCATGCCCCCTTGGTCCCCGGGTTGACGGCAGCGTTTGGATTCAGTCTGGCCCTGGCCGGTTTTCTCACGACCGGCATTTTTCTGACCCATGCCGCAATGCAGATTCCCGGCGGGCACCTGGCGGACCGTTTGGGAGCCCGGAGGGTCGTGACCATCGCCCTGGCGCACGTGTGCATCGGAAACTTTGCCATCGCGTTCGCTTCCGCGTATTGGCAGCTGCTGTTCTGGAAGATTTTCGTCGGCCTGGGAACCGGGACGTGTTTTGTCGCCGGGGCAAGGTATGTAACGGCGGCCTATCCGGGAAAACGAGCACACCTGGCTCAGGGTTATTACGGCGGATCGATCCTGCTCGGATCCGGATTCGTCATCTTTGCCGTCCCCCGTTTTGCCGCGGCCTTCGGGTGGAGAGGAGGATTTCTGGCGACCACGGCCGTGGCCGTGGCGGCCTGGATCGTGTGGATTGTGGCGGCGCCGGCGCCGGTTTCCCAACCGCACGCCGCCGGCAGTTTCCGTGGGATGATCGCCAATCCGCAGTTGTGGCGTCTGGGGCTGGTGCAGATGGCGTCCTTCGGCCTGGTGATCGTAGTCAGCGCCTGGATCACCACCCTTTTGCGCCGCGGGTTGCAGCTGGATGCGGTGCCGGCGGGAATGCTGGGATCGGTGGCCTTGCTGCTGGGGATTGTCATGCGGCCTCTGGGAGGAGTGTTCGTACATCGCATCGGAGTGCGGGCCTTGCTCCATTTCAGCCTGATCCTCAACGCGGGGGGGTGTTTTCTCCTGGCGCTTGCTGAACATTCCCTGATGCTGGCCGCCGTCGCCATTGTCCTCATCGGGATCGGCTGTGGTCTCCCCTACGCAGCGCTCTTTACTCGGGCCGCGGCGCTCTACCCCGGCAGGGCCGGCGCTGCCATGGGTCTGGTGAACATGCTGGGGATCGTGATGATTCTCGCCGCTCCGCCGTTGATCGGCAGGCTGGTCGACTGGAGCGGAAGCTTTCAGTCGAGCCTTTTCTTCCTGGGAAGCTTTTCCCTGCTGGCATTGGCCGGCGCCTTCGGAATCAGGGAATCATGAATCTGAATGATCTGTTCGACCTCTCGTTTCAAGGCCGTCGCGACCATCCGGCCCTCGAGTCCAGCGGGCGGATATACACCTTCGGCAATATTGACGCCAGGGCCAACCGCATGGCTCGTCTCCTGGCGCTGCGGGGCTTGCGCGCCGGCGATCGTTTGTGCGTCTACCTCGCCAATTGTATCGAGATGATCGATCTGTTTCTGGCCTGCGTGAAATCGGGCGTGATTTTCGTGCCGATCAACATACTTTACAAAGAGCGCGAGATTTCCCACATCCTTGGCGATGCGGCGCCGGAAGCCCTCGTGACCTGCACGGAGGAATCCTATGGTCGGGTGCCCGTGTGGCGGCCAGGAGATCTGGCCGCCGAGGCCGCCCGGCTCAGCCCGGAACGGCCGGCGGTTCCCCTGGATGGAGATGCTCCGGCCGCCCTTGTCTACACCTCGGGTACCACCGGGGCTTCCAAGGGGGCCATCCTCACCCACAACAACTTTGCGGCCAACGCTCTCAATCTGATCACCTGCTGGCAGATATCCGCCGAGGACCGTTTTCTGCTTTCCCTGCCGCTGTTCCATGTGCACGCCCTGGGGAATGGGCTTCATGCCTGGCTGATCAGCGGCTGCCGCATGAGGTTGCTGGAACGCTTCGAACGGCAGACCGCCGTTGCCGAATTCCTCGATTTCCGGCCCTCGCTGTTTTTCGGCGTCCCGACCATGTATGTGCGCCTGCTCGACACGCCGGTCGAACAGGCTCGTGAAATCGGCGGTTTCATGCGCCTGTTTGTATCTGGATCCGCCCCGCTGCCCGCACAGGTGCTCGAGGATTTTCGCGGCCGGTTCGGCCACGTGATCCTGGAACGCTATGGAATGACGGAGACCCTCATGAACATCAGCAACCCCTACACCGGCGAACGGCGTGCCGGTACGGTGGGATTGCCGCTTCCCGGTGTTTCGGTCCGCCTGCTCAACCGGGACGGCAAACCGGTTTTGGACGGGGAGTTGCACCTTCGCGGCCCCAACGTGTTTGCCGGCTATTGGGGAAGGGAGGAGGCGACCCGCGCTGCATTCGTGGATGGGTACTTCCGGACCGGCGACCTGGCGGTGCGATCCGCGGACGGGTATTACACCCTCCAGGGACGCATAAGCGACCTGATCATATCCGGAGGATTTAATATTTATCCGCGCGAGGTTGAGGAGTTTCTCCAGGAGCAGGCGGGGGTGGCGGAAGCGGCCGTAGTCGGAATGCCGGATCCGGTGCGCGGCGAGGTCCCGGTGGCCTACATTGTGCCTCGCGGAACCGCGGACCCGGCCGCCCTGGAGGCCGCCTGCCGCGCCTCTCTGGCTTCGTTCAAGATTCCGCGCCGCTTCGTCCTGGTGGAAAAACTGCCGCGCACCGCATTGGGCAAGATTCAGAAGCACCTCCTGAATCCTGTGTTAACTGATTAGGCATAGGGTCAGAGGCAGCAGAAAGCGGCCACGGATTTCACGGATTCCACAGATTTGTTGAAGGCACTATCATTAGGGGAGTGTTTCTTGCACCTTCCAGGAGGTCGGCAAAGACGACATCATTGGGCGCGCCTCGACATGAGCCTTCACCATGCATTTGAATCGTTGGAATCCGTGGAATCCGTGACTGCTTTTCAAAAGGCCAAATAGTTACATCCTGTATGACGGGAAGCCGGAATCCCTTGCCCACAATTCGCTTGCTTCTCGCCTGTCATCGGGTTAGAAAGGCCCAACCAGCCAACAGGGAGATCCTTATGAAACGAGCGTTGATTGCATTGCCCTTACTTGTATTCCTGGTCGCAGCCCTGCTCGGAGCGGGTCAGGAGCCGGCCGGCTCCAACCGCTTGAGTGCCGACTATTTCAAGGCCATGGAATTACGCAGCATCGGTCCCAGTCTGATGACGGGCCGGGTGGCCGACGTCGAAGTCGACACCAAAAATCCGAATGTCTATTATGTGGCTACCGGGGCCGGCGGCCTGTGGAAGAGCGAGAATCGCGGCATTACCTTTACGCCGATCTTCGATGACGGCGGATCCTTCAGTCTGTCATGCATCGTCATTGACCCGAAGAACTCCAACGTCCTCTGGCTCGGCACCGGCGAGAACTCGAATCCGCGAGCCTCCATGTTTGGGGACGGGGTCTACAAATCGATCGATGCCGGCAAGACGTGGGCGCGCGTTGGGCTGGAACAGTCCGAGCACATCGGGAATATCAAGATTGATCCCCGCAACTCCGATGTGGTGTACGTGGCCGCCCAGGGCCCGGTTTGGTCCAGCGGCGGCGACCGCGGCGTCTACAAGACGACCGATGGAGGCAAGACCTGGAAGGCGGTTCTCACGGTCAGTCCCGATACGGGCGCCAATGAAGTGGTCATCGACCCGAACAACCCGGATGTTGTCTATGCTTCGACGTGGCAGAGACGGCGCGGGGTTGGCCAGTTCATCGGCGGAGGCCCTGAAAGCAGCATTTACAAGTCGACCAACGCCGGCGCCACCTGGACCAAACTTGCCAATGGCCTGCCGAAAGGGGATATGGGGCGCATCGCCCTGGGGGTCGATCCCAAGGCTAAGCCGACGCGCGTGTACGCGTTGTGCAACGCGAAGCGGGAGGAATCCGGTTTCTACCGATCCGATGATGCCGGCGCCACGTGGGCGCGGGTCGGCCACTTCGCAGGCGGCGGTCGCGGCGGCGGTTTCGGAGGCCGGGGAGGCGGCGATGATTGGTATCGCGGCGGCGACCCCGGGTACTATCATGAGATCTACGTCGACCCCATCCGCCCCGACACACTCTGGTCCGCCAACACCAACCTGGACCGCAGCGAAGACGGCGGCAAAACCTGGCAGCAGGTGCCGATCGATTATTCCGATGATTACGGCAACGTGCATGTCGATTTTCATGACGTCTGGTCCGATCCCAACGATCGCAACCACTACATCGTGGGGAATGACGGCGGAGCCTATGAAACGTATGATGACGGCAAGCATTACCGGCACTTCGCCAACCTGCCCGTGACCCAGTTCTACCGGGTCGCGGTTGATAACGCCAAACCGTTTTACCGGGTCTGCGGCGGCGCCCAGGACAACAACTCCATGTGCGGGCCGGCGCGCACCGTCAATCGGGTGGGAATCCGCACCAGTGACTGGATCATCGTCGGTGGCGGCGACGGTTTCCAGTCTCGGGTCGACCCGGAAGACATGAATATCATATATGCGACGTCACAAAGTGGCGGTATCACCCGGCTTGATCTGAGGACGGGCGTGTCAAAATCGATCCGGCCGCGCGGCGGGCAGCAAGGGCCTGGAGATGCGGAAGCCGGCCCTGTCGCCGGCGAGCCGCAGGATCCTCCGCCACCGGGTGGTCAGGGCGCCCAGGGGGCGCGCGGTGGGGGACGGGGCGGCGAGCGGACCAATTGGGATGCTCCGTATATCATCAGCCCGCACTCGCCCACACGGCTCTATTGGGGGAGCACGCGTCTGTATCGCAGCGAAGATCGCGGCGACCACTGGACGCAGCCAGCGGGGATCTGACGCGCAATCTCGATCCGACCAAGATCCCCATCATGGGCAAGGTTTGGCCTACGGACGCCGTTTCCTACAACCAGGCTACCACCCCGCTCAGCACGATCGTCAGCCTCGATGAATCGCCGCTCTTCGAGGGTCTCCTGTACGTCGGCACGGATGACGGCCTGCTCCAGGTGTCCGAGGACGGGGGCGCGAACTGGCGCAAGGTCGACAGATTCCCGGGCGTGCCCGAAGGGACGTACGTCACCGACGTGTATGCCTCTCCGCGGGATGCCAACGTTGTCTTCGTCGCGCTCAACAATTGGCAGAAGGGGGATTTCAAGCCGTATCTCCTGAAGAGCGTAGACCGCGGCCGGACGTTTGTTTCCATCGCGGGCGATCTCCCGGCCCGGCACGACGTCTTTTCCGTGGTCCAGGATCACATTGACGGGGACCTGCTGTTTGCGGGGACGGAATTCGGCCTGTTCTTCACGGTCGATGGCGGCAGCCATTGGGTTCAGCTCAAAGGCGGGCTGCCGGTCTGCCAGGTGCGCGATCTGGCGGTGCAAAAGCGCGAAAACGATCTGGCGCTCGGCACCTTCGGTCGCGGCTTCTTTATTCTGGACGATTACTCCCCGCTGCGCGAGGTGAGCGCGCAGGCGCTCAGCCAGGAAGCGGCACTCTTCCCGTTGCGCAACGCCTATCTGTATACCGAACACGGGTATGAACGCGCGGCATGGGGGAACGAGGTGTCGCAAAATCCGCCGGCCGGGGCGGTGTTCACCTATTCGATCGGCCAGGCATTCGGAAACGATGCCAGGCTGGTGGTGACGATCACGGATGACACTGGCAAGCAGGTGCGCCGGCTCGATCAGATTTCGAGCGAAAACCGGCAGGCGGCCCCCGAAGATCTTCCGAAGACTCCCGGACTCCATCGGGTGGTGTGGAATCTGCGCGGCGATACTCCGCCGCCGCCCCCGGCTCCGCCGGGCGGCGCTGGAGCGACGGCAGGTCGAGGCGGTGGAGGGGCCGGCGCGTTTGCGGGCGGAGGCCGGGGTGGTGGGGCCCCTGCGGTCGAACCGGGACGCTATACTGCAACCCTGGGCAGGCTGGTCGGCGACACGGTCACGCCGATCGGCAAATCGCAGTCGTTCATGGTCGTGCCGCTGCCGGAGAAGAACCGGTAAGCGCGAACGAGTGATGGGGGACATCACCCCGCTCCGCGAATGCCGCCGTAATGCCAGGCGGTGCGCCGGAACGGGTTGATGTCCCCTGTTTTCCCGCCCCTATGCGCGGAATCGCAATTGACACCCCTGCTCCCAAAATCATCGCAGAGTCAGCAGTCGCTCCATTTTGGACTTGAGCAGCATCCAGGCAAGGCTTGGAGTGTTCAGCCGCCCGCGGGCGCGCCCGAGTTCGATCAATGATCGCACCCCGTCCTTGGGGATGCGAGGCTGCTGAGGCTCGGATTTGCGCGCCAGCGTCAAATCAATCGATCTTATCAGAACCCCGAAACCGCGAGCCCGGAGGAGAATGCGGACGCAAAACGAAAGACCTACGATGCCCGCTTGCGAGCCAGAATCTCTTCAACTAGGGTTTGCACGCGGTCCGGCAGGTTCATAGATTCCCGTAGCTTTGAGTTGAGGAGCGTCTGATATGGAATCCCGGTGCGTTCTGCTTCCTTTCGGAGCCACAGAAAGACGTCCACATCAAGGCGGAAAGTTTTGGCGATCTTCGCGCCTTTGAATTTGTCACCTACGGGTTTTGCATCCCTGAAGTTAAAATCCTTGTTCGTATGTTTCTCTTTCATGGGGATTTGCCTTTCGCGCCGAAAGGATGCGCGAACTGTTTTCAAGTTCCTCGACCGTTACTACAAAGAGCACGCGGCCGCGATCCGAGTGGCCAAGGTACTCAAAGCGGTTTCCGCTTTTGTGCTGGTTTGAGTTGTACAAACTGAGCGGATTGAGAATCACTGTGGCGGCCTCGTCGAAATCGATGCCATGTTTCTTGATGTTCGCTGCTTCTTTCCGGTCGTCCCAGGTGATTTCCACATTTTTTACTGTACTACGTTGTTACTACACAAGCAAATGCAGTTACCGCCCGGCGGATCGAGACAATCACGGCACGCACGAAAATCTGCAGAACATCCGTGGCCCTGGAAAATCACCCCCGCGTTACGATTTGTTGGTCCCCTTTGTTTCCCCGGGATGGGACGGCGAAATTATTCCCGTCGATGAACGGGGCATGCTTCTGTGCCTCGGGGGAGCGGACGCGCTCACTGCGCCGGGTGACCGGTTCCATAGCTTAGGGTCCCGCGGATCTCCTCGCCGTCTTTGGCGCTGATCTTTTTGTCGAGAACGACTTCCGTCCGCTTGCGCAGGGCTTCGGCGGCGGCAAGCGCCGCCTCGCCGTCGGATGCCGGCTTGCGACCTCCTCTTTCCTCGCCGACCGGAGACGCAACCTTGCGCCGCTCCTCCTCACATGCTCCCGTGATAAGCAAAACCTGTTCTTGAAGGGCTTGAAGGTAATGTGCGAGGTTTCCCAGCCCTGCGCGCATGTTGCGGGCCACCGATTCCGGTCTCGGCTGCCCCGCTGCAGGGACCCGCACATGTCACTCAGCGCGCATCGTGACCGCCGGGTCGACACGAAGGGCCCGTCCGATAGGAACCGCTGTCGCGAGGAAGGCGGCCGCACCCAGGACGATGGCTACCACCAGATAGCTCACGGGATCCGCCGGTGAAAGGCCAAACAGGAAGCGCCGCAGAATCATGCTCACGACGGCCGACGATGCGACACCGGTAACAAGGCCACCCAGGATGGCGCCTCGAGTAGCGTGAAAAAGAGCCGCGGCGATTTGACCCCGCGAGGCTCCCAGCGCCAGCCGAATGCCTATCTCGCGACGGCGCTCTTCAACCAGGTAGGAGAACACGCCGAACACTCCGAGAATGGACAGGAACAACGCGGCTGCGCCGAGGCTGGCCGCAACAGTGGCACCGAGAGTCGCGTTCTCGAGGTATTTGCTTGGCACTCTCCGAAAGCGGAACGAAGGTGACGGTTAGCCGTGGATCTACGGAAGCGACGAATGCTTTCACTTTGGCATGAATTCCGGGCCCGGTTGGGGCAAGCAGGACAGGGAGGCCGATCATCGCCGGAATGTGCATCATCGGCTCGACCTCGCTGAACGAGGTCAGATGTGCGTTACGCGCGATTCCAACAACCGAATAAGTGTCTCGATTGAACGAAAGCGTTAAGGCCTTCCCGATGGCGGTTTGCGTCGGCCAGATCTGACGCGCGAGCGTTTCGTTTATGACGGCCTCGTTCGCATTGAGATCGTCCGCAGCCCAGCGTCCCGCAACAAGCGCCAGATCGAGAACTGATGCAGCCGAAGCGTTCAGCGGAACTAGCTTGCACCGAAACTGAAGATCCGATGCTGAGGTGCTCACCGATGTCTGATATCCCGCTCTGCCGCTCGCAGGCACCCGACCGGCCATCCCGATATGGGTATCGCCACCTCGCAGGGCCATGGCCAGCGTTGCTCGTATTGTGTCGCCACGTTTTCCCGCATAATCCTGGTTTGCCGGTCCCTCAACGAGCGCTGCTGTTGTTGTGTGAAGGGCGAAGTCCGCTGGCACACTCGACGCATATTGGATTCCACGTGCCAGCAGCGTCGCGCTGAGGACCAAGACAGTGGCGATAGCTACTTGAGCGGCTAAGAGCACGCCACGAGCGGGGCCGGTGCGAGCCGACATGTTTGCCGCTGCGCCCCGCCACGTTATCCGCGTCGCCTGAAGTGCCGGTGTAAGCGAGACGAGCAAACACGTGACAACCACGCCAGCCGCTGTGAACAGCGCAACCCGCCAATCAGAGGCGAACATGGTCGCAGTGACGTTGTTGTCAAGAAAGCGTAGCGCAAATGGAACGCCAGCGGTCATTGCAAACGCGCAAGTCCCAGCGACAGACGCCATGGCCAGACCTTCGGTGAGTAACTGCCTGACAACGCGGGCGCGGCTGGCGCCGAGGGACAGACGTACCGCAATTTCGTGATGCCGGCGAATGCTTCTCGCGAGATAGAGATTGCCGACATTGGCACAGGTGAGAAGCAAGACGAGCAGGACCGCAGCGCCCAGCAAACTTAACATGATGACTACGACATCGCCTCGGCGGCCTCCACGAATACCATCGCCAGGAGTGGTGCCCGCGAGGGCCACGGCGAGCCGTGGTTGGCCAGTAGACTGTCGATATTGAGACATCAACAGGGCGAGTTCTTGTTGTGCCTGTATGTGCTTCCACCCGTCGCGAATACGACCCGCCACCATGACGCAACACGCAGTGCCGTCGGGGGAGAGATCGGCCCCTCTGTATCCCCAAGCGTCAGCAGCGTTGATATCGACGATCACATCCAGCGGTATCTCCGCTAGACCCTCGAAACCACGAGCGGTTACGCCAGCCACGGGTCGTCGGAATGCCGCTGATCCACGCCGTTCGCCCCACGATGTTCGGATCGGCGGCGAAGATCGTGCGCCAGACTCTGTCGGAGATGACAGCTTTGGGAGCGGAATAGGAGGAAATTCCGCCGGGACCGGTCCCGAGTTGCAGCGGAATCCGGAGGGTCTCGATGAGGTTGTCGCTCGCGAACGCCGCGGCTGTGTAGGCTCCATCCCGCCCGGATGCCGTGCCGACCCGGAAATACTCCATGTCCAACGCGACGTAAGCTGCTGAACGTGCGTTCGCCTGGATGTACTTGAAGGCGCCGCGCGAGAATCCGTCTTCTACGTATGCACCGAAGGGAACCGTTTCACGTGACGCCGTTGCCCTGAACACCTGTTCGCTGTTTGGGACTGCCCAACCACGCACGAATAGCCCGTTGAAGATGGTATATCCGCCCGCGAGAAAACCCAAGCCAACGGTCAGCATTGCGACGACCGCCACGCTAAACCCCGGCTGGCGTCGCATCCCGCGAAACGCGTAACGAATATCCTGAAGGAACTGTTCCACAAAGACCGGGATCCATACTGCTCGGGTCTGTTCGCGAATCAGCGTCACGTTGCCGAATGCCCTCAGCGCTGCGTACCGAGCTTCGTCTGGTGCCATACCCCGTTCGATGTTCTCTTGTGTCTCACGCTCAATGTGGTCGCGGATGTCTGATTCAAGGTCCGCTAGAGGGTGTCTTTTCACGTTGGCCTCAGCACGCGGGCAATCGCCTGCGAGAGTTTTTCCCACTTGGAGGTCTCAACCGTCAGTTGCTTCCGGCCTCTGGCTGTGAGTTGGTAGAATTTCGCCCTGCGATTGTTTTCGGACGGCCCGTCCTCGAAGGCGATCCAACCGCGCTTTATGAGTCGGTGCAGTGCGGGATAGAGGGAGCCCTGTTCGACCTTGAGCACCTGGTCTGAGCTCCGCTCGATAGCCTTTGCTATTGCATGGCCGTGAGTTGGGCCGAGGACTAACGTCCGGAGGATGAGCAGGTCAAGCGTCCCTTGCAGGAGCGCGATACGATCGACATCTGGTTCGGTAGACATTCTAGGCGGACAGTAGCACCGGTCACCTAGAATGTCAAGGCGAGTGATCGTGCCTCCGTTATAAAATGCGACTGAGAAGCAGCACAAGGCCCGGGGACAACGCCGCCTGCAACAACAAAGCGCTCCCGGCATCACTCCCGTTGCCGTCTCTGCGCCCGAGCCGGAACCGGACGACTTCCGCCGCCACTGCAAACGCGCCTGGGCCCGGTTGATCCGCAAAGTCTGGGCTGCGGATCCGCTCGCCTGCCCCAAATGCGGCGGCCGGTTACGGATCATCAGCTTCATCGAAGACGCTGCGATCATCGAAAAGATCTTGCGTCACCTCAAGCTCTGGGATCACCTGGCGCGACCGCCGCCGCCCCGGGCTTCCACAACCCTGGAAACGGATGCCGATTTTCTTGCCTGGGAGGCCGCCGGCCGGCTGTTTGATGGCATTGACTGAAGCCTGGATCACGTTGCGCCGGGGGTCATGGCGGAAAAGAACTAGGCTGTTACAAAAAAGGTGTGCCTCGCCGATTTGCTCCCCCCGGCTTGGTAAAAGCCCCTACGTCACTAGCCCGGTGGAACAACTCCGGGTGATTTCAACCCCAAGTGCTGCTATCCTCCTCCTACCTGGAAAAAGCGAATTACTATCATTGGAAGGACACGCACGGTGTGCGGCGCCGGTCGGATCCACAAGCCTCGCCGCGGATGAGGCAGCTTATTCCGCCTATCCATAAGGCTTCTATCAATAGCGAGTTCCCAGGCCAGTTTAAGAAAGCACTCCTGAGTGAGATTGAGGCGGCGGCCAAGGCTGGTGATGCCGCTGCCCGTTCAGCCTGGAAGCTGCTGACCAGTACCCGGTTCGCAAAATAAGTGGGATACCAGCGATGTGGTTCACAGTTCCTATCTACTTGCGTAGCTCGGAGCCGGCGGATGGCGATGTTTTGTTGGAGGAAGCCATTCATCTTATTGAAGCCGAGTCTGAAGAAAAAGCTATGGAAAAGGCTCGAGCGCTGGTACATAAACTTGAACATAGATACCCCAATGTGCACGGGAAGGAGGTTCGTTGGTCGCTTGAGGGAATCGGCGAGCCATGGGAGTTGCTGGATGATCTCCGAGATGGAGATGAGATTTATTCGCGCTTTCTAAATGAGAAAGACCGCAGCACACCTTGGAGGCCTTCTGCGGGTGTTGGAAACCGCCGCGGCTAGATCAGTGTGCAATTCAGCGCCGTTCGCAATCATTTCGGGGGCCGGGTCGGAGGATTCGGCCTCTGTCACGGCGCTTGCAAAGCTCATGTAGCGGCCAGTCGTTCGGGGATGTCGGGCAAGCGCCGCGCCAGCCGGCTCCCCTCGCTCCGCCAGACATAACGACATTGTGTCTCCTTCCCGCCGCCCGCGCCCACGCCCCGGGCCGCCTTGGGTGTGCCAGCCCACCCGTCCGCCCCCTTGCAGGGGGCTCCCCACAAAAGCAAAAGCCAGGATCTTACCAATCAGGAAATTTTTGTAACGACGACGGACCGCCAGCGGCTAAAGGGAAAGCCACCAGTGCGGCAAAGGCCGCCGGGAGTGGACATAGTTTGACTTGCCGATGTCCCAGATTCAGGACATAATGGCTACGTGAAACCCATCGACTTCACCCGAGGGTATTGGAGTTCGGTCGCGCGCAATCGCAGGTAGTCCGGCGTCGGCTCGGGGAAGCTCTGAGAGACCTACAGAAAGGGGTCAATCTTGGAATGCCTCTCAGCCGGCCAATGCCGATAGTTGCGCCGGGAGTATGCGAACTGCGGGTGAGAGACGAAAGCGCGGCCGTGCGTGTCTTTTATTTTACAGGGGCCTCGGATGCCATTCTAGTTTTTCATGGCTTTCAGAAGAAAGGGCAGAAGACCCCGGCGCGTGAGATTGATTTGGCACGACGCCGGCTGAAGGAGGTTATCAATGCGAAAGTCTAGTTCTGAGAGATCCATCAGGGTCAAGACAGCAAAGGACCTGGGTCGGGCGCTGGGATTGTCGCCGGTCGAGACCGCCGAACTGGAGTTTCGTTCGGAACTCACCTGCGTTTTGACCAAGATCATCCGCGAAGGCAACCTGACCCATGCGGAGATTGCGAAGCGCGCCGGGACGTCACGCACTCGGGTGACGGCCATTGCGAATGCAAACACCCAAGGAATCTCGACCGATCTGCTGATTCGCGTTCTATCTGCGACGGGACACCGGGCGGAATTGCGTGTGCGCAAGGCAGCGGCATGATCCGAACAGCGTTTTCCAGAATTGCGCTCTCGTTCTGTTGTTCAGAGCAGTACCCTGAACTGTTAAAATAGCGGCGAGCAGCTGAAGAGCGTAGACCGCGGCCGGACGTTTATTTCCATCGCGGGCGATCTCCCGGCCCGGCACGACGTCTATTCCGTGATCCAGGATCACATTGACGGGGATCTGCTGTTTGCGGGGACGGAGTTCGGCCTGTTCATCACGGTCGATGGCGGCAGCCATTGGGTTCAGCTAAAAGGCGGGCTGCCGGTCTGCCAGGTGCGCGATCTGGCGGTGCAAAAGCGCGAAAACGATCTGGCGCTCGGCACCTTCGGTCGCGGCTTCTTCATTCTGGATGATTACTCCCCGCTGCGCGAGGTGAGCGCGCAGGCGCTCAGCCAGGAAGCGACACTCTTCCCGTTGCGCAACGCCTATCTGTATACCGAACACGGGTATGAACGCGCGGCATGGGGGAACGAGGTGTCGCCCAATCCGCCGGCCGGGGCGGTGTTCACCTATTCGATCGGCCAGGCATTCGGGAACGACGCCAGGCTGGTGGTGACGATCACGGATGACACCGGCAAACAGGTGCGCCGGCTCGATCAGATGTCGAGCGAAAACCGGCAGGCGGCCCCCGAAGATCTTCCGAAGACTCCCGGACTCCATCGGGTGGTGTGGAATTTGCGCGGCGATCCGCCGGTTCCGGCTACGCCGCCAGGCGGCGCTGGAGCGACGGCGGGTCGAGGCGGTGGCGGTGCCGGCGCGTTTGCGGGCGGCGGCCGGGGTGGTGGGGCCCCCGCGGTCGAACCGGGACGCTATACTGCAACCCTTGGCAAGCTGGTCGGCGACACGGTCACGCCGATCGGCAACTCGCAGTCGTTTATGGTCGTGCCGCTGCCGGAGAAGAACTGGTAGGGAATGTGGGTTAAAATTATCGCAGAGTCAGCAGTCGCTCCATTTTGGACTTGAGCAGCATCCAGGCAAGGCTCGGGGTGTTCAGCCGCCCGCGGGCGCGCCCGAGTTCGATCAATGATCGCACCCCGTCCTTGGGGATGCGAGGCTGCTGAGTCTCAGGTTTGCGCGCCAGCGTCAACGATTCGGTGGGGCAGGTGGAGACGCAAAGCCCGCAGCCGATGCACTTGTCCTGATTGAGCGCGGCCTGCTCTGATTTCAACTCCAAGGCTCCCATTTGGCAGCGCGTGGTGCAGGTGCCGCATCCGCTGCAGGTTTCCAACTGAAGCTGGGCGATAAACGCGGAAGAAACCAGTGCGGCCGGCTTCGGGTAGGCTTTCAGGCTGCGCAGGACACCACAGCAACAACCGCAGCAACAGCAGATGTTCATCGCTTCCTGGGAGTTGCCGGGCTGCAGGACGAGTCCGGCCTCGTCGGCGCGGACCAGGATGTCGAGGGCTTCCTCGCGCTCGATCTGCCGGCCGAGTCCGTTGCGCATGTACAATTCGGCCCCCATGCCGAAAACGAGGCATGCTTCCTCGATTTTGCCGCACCCCTCGCCGGCCAGATGTCGTTCGCGCCTGCAGATGCAGGGGGCGACGGCCAGTTTCTGAGCCTGATGGACCAGCTCTTCCGCCCGTTCATAGGAGAGGACCGTCAATCGGTGGTCCAGGCTTCGGTTTACCGGAATCGTGCGTAATTGAGGGACCTTCCACGCTTCACGGAACAGGTCCGGCATATATTCATTGAAATCGCGGATCAGGGCCTGGTCAAGGTCGTTGACATGAAACTCCCAGATGCCGATGACAAACTGGGCCGACATGTATTGGGTTGGTTTGTTTCCGGCGACCAGGCTCATGATCAGGCCCTTCCGGGCCATGTCCGCCAGGCGTCGCTCGGCCTCGGGCCTCGTGATCCCGGCACGGCGCGCGATCACGGCGGCTTCCACGGGAATCAGGCCGAGGTGCAGGGCCAGCGTGGCTTCCGCTTCCGTGAACAGACGGTGCAGAATCCGGATCTCCACGCCGCTCTCAGTCGCGGGAAAGCCGCCAGGCAGGTTGTCGAGGTGCCGGGCCAGTTCTTTATAAACATCAGCCATAAGATTCCTCTCTTCCAGCCCGCTTGCCTCATGAAAAAGGATTGCTGGTTATCTCAGGACGCGGAAGAACGCGGATGAACACCGAACAACTCCCCGGGGAATCGTGTTTCCCCGTGCCACTCAAACGCCGCTGTATGCCGAAAAGCCGCCGTCGATCGGGATGATGGTTCCGGTTACGAAGGCCGATGCCGGCGACAGCAGCCAGAGCACGGGTCCAAGCAGATCGTCTGGATCGCCGAACCGCCCCATCGGCGTGTGGGCGATGATGGATTTGCCCCGCTCGGTCATGTCACCGGTCTGGGGATCGTGCAGCAGGTATCGGTTCTGGGTGGTTAGGAAGAAACCGGGGGCTATGGCGTTGACCCGAATTCGCGGCGAGTATTCATGAGCCATATGCACGGCGAGCCACTGGGTGAAGTTGCTCACCCCGGCCTTGGCCGCGGAATAGGCCGGGATGCGGGTCAGAGGACGGAAGCAGTTCATTGAGGAAATGTTCAGGATCACGCCGCTGCCCCGCTCCGCCATGATCTTGCCGAAAACCTGGCAGGGGAGGATCGTCCCGAGGATGTTGAGATCAAGAACCCAGCGCAGCGCATCCGTGTGCAGGTCGAAAAACTTCGCATCTGCGCTGGTCGTGGCTTGCGGCTGGTTGCCCCCGGCAGCGTTGACCAGACAATCCACCTTGCCGAACCTGGCCAGGATTTCTCCGGCGGTGTCCCGAAGGCTTTCGACCCGCAGGACATCGACCGGGAACAGGGCGGCGTTTTCCGCTTTTTTGCCCAGTCTATCCAGGAGCACCTCCCCGGGTTCGAGGCGCAGGTCGAGGATCGCGAGTTGAGCGCCGCAGGCGGCCAGAGCATAAGCGATCTCGCTCCCCAGAACGCCGGTGCCGCCCGTGATAACCACCGTCTGCCCTGTGAAATCGTACATCCGCAACAGCTTTTCAAGACTCATCGGTAAATGGATCATTTCGGTTCCCATTATTGATTTGGTTGCCCGTTCTTCATCACCAGGGTGCTTTGTAAAGTGCCGATCGGACTCTTCCCCGGCGCCAATGCACTGGCCTCACCGGATATGAGGGAATAGTAGTCGCCGCGGCAGTGGAAAATCAATGCCGTGTCGGCAATGAGGGAAAATAAGAAGATCGAGCCGATCCTTGCATTCCATCCACGCATCGCATGTTCCCCGGGGATGGCAATTTGCGATCCCGTATGCTGCCAATGTAACGCGTAGTCCCTTCCATTCAAAGCGGTTTGATGCAACGATTCTTGAGCCCCTGGAAATGAGCCGCACAGCTCTCGAGGACCGCAAACGAAACATGAGAACTTCGAGGTTTTCGCGGTTTGTTTGCCGCATCCCGCGAAGAAAACATTTGCCAAACCCGGAATCGCGGGACAATATGATTCGGGCTCGGGAAGACTGGCACGAAGAGAATATTTTCGCAGGCAGTCGTCGTTTGGCGTCCCTTGACCCGTGCCCACGTCTCCTGGTGGCCTGCACGGGATCGGATTGGGTGGGAGTCGCGCGTGTACGAATTGAAGATAACCGTCAAGAAGGTAATGGGGACGTGCACCGCCGAGCCGCCCATGAAACCCGGCGACTGCTTTTTTGTGAGCGAGGGCGACATCCGGATTCCTGAAGGGGGCTATATCTGCCTGTGGGCCTTGCAGAGCCTGATGCCCCTGATCACGGCGAAGGAGCGGGAGATCGCCGAGGCCAAAGATGAAGATTGGATGTGGCGCGTTCACCACGCCCAGTGTCCCGACCCGAACGGGCGGGTCATTTTCAAAATCGAACGAACCGGCAAGGTCAGGAGAAATGGGGAGGATGCCGCCATTCCCGCCAGGACGAGCGGCACGGACAATAGGGAGTCGGTGGCATTTCCGGATGAAAACGGATTGAAGAGTCTGCGCATCGCAGTGGAATCGGTCGATGGGCATTGCACGTCACGCATGAAGCCGGGAGACCATTTTATCCTGCGCAGCGGGCGTCTCTATATTCCGGCAGGGAAGCACCTGTGTCTTTATGCTCTGCAGGCAGCTCTGCCGCTGCTGCCGGCCAAGCAACGCGCTCTGGTGGAGGGAGACTGGCTGAAGGAAGACTGCCGGGTACTGTGTCCAGATCCCGCGGGCAATGTGATTCTGCGCATCGAGCGCATGGAATGACACAATCATGATCGTTTGCGAACTCCAAACCTGTGTAGGCTGCCGAATGTGCGAGGTGGCCTGCAGTTCGTCCCATTTTACGGCTGTCTCCCCCGTGATGGCCCGCATCCGCGTCGCCAAGCTGGAGGAGACCGGTATCGATCTGGCCGTTGCCTGTCTCAGTTGCCTGGAAAAACCGTGTCTGGAGTGTCCGACCGAGGCGTTGACGGTCGGCGGTCAGGGCCAGATTGTCCTGGACGCGGCGCTTTGCGGCGGGTGCCGGGTGTGCGTGGAGGCCTGCCCGATCGGTGCTGTCGGATTTTACGATGGCTTGCCGCTATTCTGCGACCTGTGCGCAGGCGCCCCAGCCTGCGTGAAGGTCTGTCCCACGCAATGCCTCGCCTATGTTGAGGAGGCCCGGGAACAACCCTTGCGACCCTTCATGGGAAGCGAAGGAGGTCCCGCGCAAAAGCGCGCCGTCTATGCGCGTGTGCTCGGCGAACCGATTCGTCACGACTGGTGTTGCGGCGCGAGGGTCGACTCATGAGCATTTATCGGGGCAATTGCCTGCGCATCGACCTGACGGAAGGCCGGATCAGCCGGACCCAGACACCGGACCAGGGAATCGGCGGCCGGACCTGGAACAGCGTGACCCTGCTGCAGGAATTGAGGCCTGGGATCGATCCGCTCGGGCCGGATAATATTCTCTGCATCGCAACCGGTCCGTTGACCGGGAGCGAGTGGATTGCCACGTGCCGTTTTATTGCCAGCGCCAAGAGCCCGCTGACCGGATACCTGGGAGACTCGGGTGCGCGCGGTTTCTTTGCTCCGGAATTGCGCTGGGCGGGGCACGATCAAATCGTGTTTACGGGCGCTTCGGAACGCTGGGTTTACCTGTTCATCGACAATGACCGGGTCGAGATCCGGGATGCCTCGCATCTGACGGGCTTGGATATCACCGAGACTACCACCCGGCTGCGCGGGGAGTTGCACGACCCCGATCTGCAGATCGCCGCCATCGGGCCGGCCGGCGAGAACCTGGTCCGCTACGCGATCATCTCCTGCAACCTCGCCCGTGCGGCCGGGCGGACCGGCATGGGCGCGGTTATGGGCTCGAAGAAGCTCAAGGCGATCGTGGTGCGCGGCGACCGGCCGGTCAGGCCGGCGGACCCGGAGCGGTTCAAGAAAACCTGCGCACAGTTGCAGGCAAACATCGAAGGGCATCGCGAGTTTGAGTCGCGCCGCCTGTATGGCACGACCCGCATCATGGATTCGCTCGCCAGCATGGGGGTGCTGCCCGCATACCATTATCGCAGCACGGTCTTTGCGGACCTGAAGAAGGTCAATGCGGAAGCTTTGCGCAGAGATCATGTGGTCAAGTCGAAGTCCTGCTACAACTGCAACATTTACTGTTCCCGGTATAACTACACGCGCTACAACGAAGGCGAAGGTCCCGAGTATGAAGCGCAGGCTGCATTCACGGTCAAGTGCGGCAACTCGGATCTGGAGCTTGCGGTCGGCGTTTCCAACGCCGTAAACCGCCTCGGTCTCGATTGCATCAGCACAGGGGAGGTGATCGCATGGCTGATGGAATGCAGGCATGAGGGAGTGATTTCCGATGCGGATGTAGACGGCATCGATCTCTCCTGGGGCTCACGCGAAGCGCTTTTGCGTCTCCCTGAAATCATCGCCCGCCGGACCGGCATCGGAAACCTGCTGGCCGAAGGCACCCGGCGGGTTGCCGAAACTTTCGGTCCCGAAGCGAAAAAGCTTACCGCGGAGGTCAAAGGACTGGAATTGTTCTCCGCGGATCCACGCGGCATCAAGGGATATGCCCTGATGAACGCGGTCAACTCCCGGGGGGGCGACCATTACCGCGGCGAACCGATGATTGAGCTTACCGGGGACGAAGACCTGGCATTGCGGCGCGTGGGCTGCCGACAGGCTGCACACCGGCTGGCGGACGAAGGCAAAGGCGCGCTGGTCAACTATGCCGAGCACCTGGGGCTGCTCTCGGACAGCATCACCATCTGCAAAAATATCTCCTGCTGCATGGATGTGATCGATTTCGACCTGGCCGCCGAAGCCTACTCCGGCCTGCTCGGCAAGGACATCACCGCCGCGGAGCTTTACGCTGCCTGTTCCCATGTCAGTCAGGTCGAGCGACAATTCAATCTGCGCGAGGGTCTGCGCAGGGAAGAGGACACGCTCCCGGCCCGCTTCATCGACCGTCCGATTCCCGACGGGCCGGTGCAGGGAACCTCCATCGACATCAAGCGGCTGGTTGCCGACTACTACAAAGAGAAGGGCTGGACATAGCAACCCACTCCCCGTCCCCAAAAAGGGGACATTCCTGATTATTCGGTATCATGCGATATATGAATGGATTGCGAGGAAATTCGGAATGTCCCCTTTTTTGCGGGGGACGGGATTAATTGGCCATGGCGGCAGGTGAGGGAAGGTTCGAGGATAGGGAAGTCGGGCTGAAGCGCGAATTGTCCGTGCGGCTGCTAAGCATGATCGCCATCGGACAATCGATCGGGACCGGATTGTTTCTTGGGAGCGGCATCTCGGTCCAGATGGCGGGACCCGGGGTTATTGTTTCCTACGTCATTGGCAGCCTGATTACCTACCTGGTGATGCTGGCGCTTTCCGAGATGGCGGCGGCCCACCCGATGGCCGGGTCCTTCGGAGCCTATGCGGAGCATTACCTCGGGCCCTGGGCCGGGCTGGTGACGCGCTACACTTACAGCGTGGCCCAGATCATTGCCATTGGCGGCCAGATCGTCGCCGCGGCTATTTACTGCCGGTACTGGCTGCCGGAGACCCCCTCCTGGGTCTGGATCGCCGGCTTCTCCATCGTTCTACTGGTTGTGAACATCCTGAATGTCGGCAGTTTCGGCGAGTTTGAATACTGGTTTTCACTGATCAAAGTTCTGGCGATTTGTTTCCTGCTGGTTTTCGGGGTGGTGCTGTTTGGCGGCATCGGTGTGGAACGTCGGAGCCTGGAGGCCTACACCGGGTATGGAGGGTTCTTCCCCAAAGGCGCGACTGGTGTCTGGGCCGCGGTCACGATGGCCATATTCAGCTTTTATGGGCTTGAGGCCGCCGCTGTCGGCGGGGGGAAGCCAGGGATCCCGAGACCACCGTGCCCAGGGCCCTGCGTCGGATCATGGCGCGACTGGCGCTCTTCTATGTCGGGAGCATGACGATCCTGGTGGGGATCGTCCCGTGGACTCAGGCCGGCATCACCGAGAGCCCCTTCGTGCTTGTCTACCGAAAGATCGGTATCCCCGGCGCCGCCGGCCTGATGAATCTGGTGGTGCTGACGGCGGCGCTCACGAGCATCAATGCCAATCTCTATACGGCCTCGCGCATGCTCTTTTCGCTGGCGAGATCGGGACAGGCTCCGGCCTGGCTCGGACGGCTGTCGGCGCGCGGCGTGCCGCGCAACGCGGTCCTGATTTCCAGCGCCGGGCTGGGCATCGCCGCCCTGATCTATCAGCTTTTCGCCGACACGGCCTATGTCTATATGCTTGGTGTTTCACTATTCGGCGCCATTTTCTGCTGGCTGGTCATCCTGGCCACCCACGTCCGCTTTCGGAAATCGCGCGCGGCCTATGCTTCGATAGCGGGTTTTTTCATTCTCGCGGGTGTGATGATCACGATGGCGTTTCTACCCGGGATGCGGGTCGCCTGGGTTGCCGGGATCCCGTGGTTGCTGGCCATCTCTTTGGTATATCGGATGCAGGCATCCGGCGGCCGGCGGCCTCACCAGGGAGGCTCCTAGCCCTGCCCTTGCCTCATAAGGGATTGGAGATTGCTGTTTCAGGCCCCCCTGGTCCCGGGAGGCTCAGGAGTGTCCAGGTAGGCTTGGGCGGCGCAGAAATCAGCCAGGGCTAACAACTGCCTGTCGTCGAGCCTGATGCCAAAGAGTGTACCTTCAAAACAAGAAGCCGCAGACGGCCTCCCGTCATTTTGGTCGGTGGCCGTCTGCGGCTTCCATTACTGTGGTGTGGCTCGATCCCCTATGCCAGCCAGGGGCGGGTTCTGCCAAGCTTGTCCTTATCCTGAAGGAGTTGTTTGGCCATGTTGACGTTATCCGCGACCTGGAAATCGTACATGCCCACACAAATGAAATCGCATCCGTTCTTAAAGGCATACGTCAGCGCATCCCGCGGAGGCAGCGCCCCGGCCGCCAGAATCTTGAATCCAATCCACGGCACCTTGATGTTCGCCATAAAGGCTGCGGTCTGCTTCGGAGTGGTATCCCAGAGATTGTTATGGTTCCCCCAAACCCCGTATTCCGCCTGGGCAAGCTCTGTCTCCGAGGGTTTCCAGTTCGGATCCGGTTCCTTTGGAGGCCCCGCACTCCAATAATTGCCGCTGTTAAAAGTTTTCATATAGAAATCCGGTTTGATGCCCGCCTTATCGAGCGCCATCGGCACATCGATGAGGTGGCAACAGACACCGGCGACGAGGTTCGCCTTGCGTATCGCCTCGAGCGCTTTGCCGATTGCGTCGATGTTCTTTGCCCTGAACAGAGCATCGGCTGTGTTCCCGTGGACGTAGCCTACCTTGGCCCCCATATCGAGAGCCATATCGACGTCGCGCGATACATCGCCATTCTGCTGCGCGCTGATCCCGGCGAGCCACGTGATTTTCCCTCCCCGCTCCTTCGTGTACTTTTTGACGACATTGACCATGTCGGCCGCCATCCGGGCGGTGGATGCGGTGATGCCCTTTTTCTCGTACATGGCAAAGGTTTCGAGGATCTTTTCCTCTGTAAAGTAAGCCCTTAGCAATTGGGAAGTATAAAGGAGGTCGCGGGAATGCGCCTGACCAACGACGAGGTTGTGCCCGGCGATTACTCGACTTATCTCCAGCTTTCCCAACTTACCCATCGGCATCGGACCCGGGACATCGGGAATCGGTACGGCAGGCCCGCGTCCACCGCGTCCCTGCCCCGGAGGCCCACCCTGGCGCTCCTGGTATGCTAACAAACCATGTTCTTCCCAACTGTACACGGCCGCAGATGTTGCGGTCAGCGTGGCAGCCTTTCTAAAGAAATTGCGACGACTTACCTTTTCCGCACCCATGAAATCCTCCCCCTGGAATTACAGTTCTTCCTGCCAAGCCATTGCAGATCGTTAAACTGCTATATCAGACAAAAACGGCAAACGCAAGCAATTTCGCCGGGAGCCTGCATTCCGGATCCGAGCCTGAAGGTCCGCCCGAATTTTGCAGGCCGGAAACGCGCAAAACACGAATTGTCCCGCCGGGCCGGTAGTGCTCTGCTATTTCATTCATTCGACCTTTGCCGGCACATAATGCACCTGAACGTCACGCACCATATCTTCAGAGCCGGCCGGCTTGCCCGGGCTGTACAGGACATCGATTTTCACCTCTTGGGCAGATTGACCGACATCCACCGGGCCGCGAAACAGCACATTGTACTTGTCGGTGATGTGCACCTGGAAGCAAAACCGGTAGCTGCCCGGAGCAATCCCCACTTGATTCAGGTCAAAACTCAGCGCGCCGCTGCCCACGTTCGGCGTGGGGCCGGTTACGGCGTCAACCTGGGACTTCTCCGCCTTGGCCCAGGATGCCTGCTTGACCCAATCGGGACAGGCGTCTCCCTGCTTGTATTCGTTCGCCGAAAGCTCGTTGCTTACGAAGAGCGTCTTCACGAGCTTTCCGTCCTTGTTTTCAAGCCATATGGCCGTGTGATACGTGGGCTCGATTTCAGACGCTGGCATATAGAGAAACGCAACGATGAGCTGCCCCGCGGCGGCAGGCTCTGATTTGGAAGCCAATGGCCCGGCAAGAGCCAGGCGAGAGGCAAGAAGAAGTGCGATACCAATTCCAATGCACCGAGAATTTTTCATAATTGCGCCTTTACGAATTTGCCGATGTGCGCGTCCTCGCAGGACCGGAGGGACGCGATCGCCGCTTTGGGAGCAGCCGGAACCGGCCGAGCCTGAGGAGTGATCGGTTCATGAATCGGGCTCATAGCATCATTCCCAGCCGCGGCCGTACGGACCATCATAAATGGTTCTGCCACTTGACAACTATGCTAGCATGGCGCGGGGATCGTAACAACAGAAATATCAGTTTTCCCCCATTCGTGATGCCTCATGCAGGTTCCCGAACGGGCGCCGGCAGCAATGGGAATGGCCGCTCGATTGGAGCCGGTCGCGCGGCCGGCAGAATCCTGCATGTTATAGTTTCAGATGGAGGTGAGCATGAGACCGCTTGTGGAGGCGCCCTTTGCAGTCCGTGGGCTGGAGTATGGCGGAGCCAGACCGCTCTTCTGCGTTCCTCTGGTGGCGGCCGATATGCAAAACCTTCTGGCCCAGGCAGGCGTCGCCCTCGAACTGGCCGCGGATCTGGTCGAATGGCGGGCTGATTTCTACCAGGATGCGACCGCAAGCGCCTTCACCGATTCCCTGGGCCGGCTGAGGACCATTCTGCGGGACAAGCCGATTATTTTCACTTTGCGCATCAAAGGGGAGGGCGGGGCACGGGAAATACCCCAGGAGATCCGCAAGGCCTGCTATGAAGCAGTGTCGGTATCGGAACTGGTCGACCTCCTGGATCTGGAACTGTGCAACGAACCGGCCTTCCTGGAATCGGCGGTGCGGGTAGCACACGACCATGGCGTGCGGCTCATTTTGTCTTCCCACGATTTCGAAAAGACGCCCGCAAATGAAGAACTGCTGGAGAAAATCAGCCTGATGAGCCGCCGGGGAGCCGACGTCGCGAAGATTGCCGTAATGCCGCAAACGGCCGGTGATGTGCTGAGACTGCTTGAAGTCACCCTGGAAGCGCGGCAACGCTTTCCGCGTCTGGCTCTTTGTACCATGTCGATGGGCCGTCTGGGCGTGCTGAGCCGGGTAGCCGGCTTTCTCTTCGGTTCGGATATGGCCTTCGGAGCCGGGCAGGAATCGTCCGCGCCGGGTCAGATTCCGATCGCCGATGTTCGGGTGATCAGCGAAAAGCTGCTCAAGTACGCTGGTGCCGATTCCTGGAAGAGCGGGGCCGCACGATGATCTGAGCGCCGTGCTTTCAGCCGGCACCCGGATCTGTGCTCTTTGACTTCTGGAACCGGAATCCCTGAAACGGCGGCAGGGAAGCGCGGTTGTATGAACAGGAACCAGAACCAGCTATCGGAGGTATCGAATGGCAAGGCCAGCGACTGAAGAGGAGAAGCAAAACGCAGCGGCGTTGTTGGAGAGAGCCCGGGAAGCCATGAAGGCGATCGAATGCTACGATCAGGCAACGGTCGACAGGCTGTGCCGCGCCTTGGCATGGGCCACCGCGAATGAAGTCACCCACACGCGGCTGTCCCGAATGGGGGTGGAGGAAAGCGGTCTGGGGGATTGGGAAGGAAGGCCCAACAAACGCTTCAAAATCATGGGCATTCTTAGGGACGCGCTAAGGCAGAAGAGCATGGGAGTTATTGAAGAGATTCCGGAAAAGGGGCTTGTCAAGTATGCCAAGCCCGCGGGTGTAATTGCCGCGCTGGTTCCGGTCACGAATGCATCCCTTACCGAACCGGGAATCGGCATATACGCGCTGAAGTGCAAGGATGCCGTCATCTTCTCGCCCCACCCCGCGAGCAAGAAGACAACCAGCGAAACCGTGAGGATCATGCGGGCGGTGCTCAAAAAGCATGGAGTGCCCGAGGATGTGTTTCAGTGCATCGAAAAGCCGAGCATTCCGCTGGCCCAGGAATTGATGTCTATCTGTGATCTGACCATCGCAACCGGGGGTACCGCGATGGTGAAGGCGGCATACAGTTCCGGCAAACCCGCCTACGGGGTTGGCGCCGGAAACGCGACCATGGTGATCGATGAAACCGCCAACATCGAGGAGGCCGCCCGCAACACTCGAATCAGCAAGATCTCCGATTTCGGTTCCGGGTGCTCGGCCGACGGGAATCTGCTCGTGGAGGCGACGATCTATGACAGGTTTCTCGACCAGCTTCAGCTGGAAGGCGGATACCTCGTCACGGAAGACCAGAAGCAGAAACTGCAGGCTGTGATGTGGGATGCCGAGGGGCATCGGACAGCGGAGACGATCGCGCGATCGGCGGCCAGGATTGCCGAGCTGGCCGGTTTTGAGATTCCCCAGGGCAAGAAGTTCCTCATCGTGAAGGAAGAGCATATCGGCCGGCAGTACCCGTTCTCCAGCGAAAAACTCTCCCCGGTATTGTCAATTTTCAAATACAGCGGCGGCTTTCAGGCGGCGCTCGACATGGTCAGCAGGATTTATGAAGTGGGCGGGAAAGGCCATTCCTGCGGCATCTACTCTTTTGACGATGAACGCATTCACCGTTTGGCGCTCACCGCGCCCGTAAGTCGCATCATGGTTCGGCAGCCGCAATCCAAAGCGAACGCCGGAGCGTTCAATAATGGCATGCCGATGACGTCGAGCATGGGCTGCGGCACCTGGGGGGGGAATATCACCAACGAAAACATCGGCCTGAAACATTACATGAATGTCACCTGGGTCAGTCGCCCCATTCCCGAGGATCGGCCTTCCGAACAGGAACTGTTTGGGGAGTTTTATAATACAGAGATCTATTGAGGAACGAGCGCTCTCGATGACTGCCGAGCGGCGGTGAGGCGATCGGGAACGGTCGTATCAGAAGCGCGGGCCTTGGAAGCCCAGCCGGCGGAGGAGCGACTGATCGGTCCGATGAAAATGAGCGCCCGGATCGGCGTGTAACACCATGGTGACCGGACTCTCTCGAAGATACCTGCCGCATTGCCTCAAGTCCCGACAGATTTCCTGTTTGACTGAATCTGATATCTCTGTCCATGTCCCGGGGCAGCCGGCTGGACGGGCGTCAGAGAACTGCGGGAAACACGAAGTTATCCGACTAATGGTACAATGCACTCCACGCATGGGTTGGGAACTATGAGCAGGGTCCCGGGAACATCGTATCCTGCATGTCCGGCCATGAAGATCTGCTGCCTGACAAAGCACGGAAATGCGAGGCTTCCGGGACGATAGAGGAGCAAGAAGTGAAAGGGATACGGGGTATTTACTTAATTGGATTCAGCGGCTCGGGCAAATCAACCATTGCCCGTTTGATCGGTGAAGGGCTTAAATGCCCGGCTTACGATCTTGACGAGGTCATCGTCGAACGCAGCGGCATGACCATACCCGTTATCTTCGCTTCCGAGGGTGAGCCGGGCTTCCGCATGCGGGAGGGCGAGGCTTTACGCGCCGTTTCCAACTCCGGACCCTTTGTGATCGCGACCGGAGGCGGGACTCCGATCCGGACGGAAAACCGGCTCTTTATGGCATCCAAAGGATGGATTATCTGCCTGGAAGGACGCCCGGAAAGCCTTCTCGCCCGAATTCAACAACAGTTGAAGGAAGCGGATCCAAACGCCGTCAGGCCAATGCTCGACGCCGTGTATCCGTTGGACCAGGTCCGTGCCCTCAAACACAGCCGGCAGTCCATATATGCGCTGGCGGACTGGACCGTGCACACGGACCGCCTGACGCCTCAGCAGGTGGCGGATGAGGTAATCCGCGCCGTGGGCCTGCTCGATAACGCTCCGCCGGCGACGATGGAAGCGCCGGTCATGCCCATGCGCCACTCCCTGAGTCCGGACCTGCCTCCGCCGATCATCGTCGCTTCCGGCCCCTGGCCGTATCGGGCCGTTGTCGGGTGGAATCACTTGCATGCGATCGGGGAGCAGCTTCGACGCCTTCTCCCTCATGCTCGCCGGGTCGCCGTTCTCACCGATGTCGCCACCTGGGCCCGGCTGGGAGAAACCGTCCGGAATTCCCTGCAGGCTGTGGGACTCGAGCTCCACATTCGCGAGATGCCGCCCGACGAACGGTCAAAGACGCTGGAAGAGGTCAACACGGTCTATGATTGGCTGCTGGATGTGCGGCTCCGGCGGGATGACATCATCATGGTCGTCGGGGGCGGCGCGATTGACGGCCTGGGCGGTTTTGTTGCTTCCACATACATGCGCGGCATTCCGCTGGTCAAGGTGCCGACTTCGCTGGAGGGCATGGTTGACAGCTCGATCGGGGGGAAAACAGCACTGAACCATCCCCGCGCCCGCAACCTGATCGGCACCTTCTATCATCCCCGACTTGCCTGGTGCGACGCATGTTTGCTCCGCGATGAACCGCCACGAGAGCTGCAAGCTGCGTGGGCGGAGGTTGTCAAATATGCCATGCTTGAAAGCTCGCTGCTGCGGGATCAGGTGATGGGCACCATGCTATTCGATCAACTCGAGCGCGACACGGGCCAGCTGATCAACCTCGAGCGATCCATGCTCCTCAACGTCATTTCGCGTTGTGCGGCTCTGAAGGCACAAGTGGTCGCCGGCGATGAGCGCGATTCGGGCCAGTATCGCATCCTGCTCAACTACGGGCACACCGTCGGCCACGCGCTGGAGACGGCCACCAATTATAATCTGATTCACGGCGAAGCGGTGGCGATCGGAATGGCCGTGGAAGCCCGGCTGGCGGTTCGGCTCGGGCTCGCCGATGCCTCTGTCGAAGAGCGCCAGAACCGTCTTCTTGCCCGATTCGGCTTGCCGACTCTGCTCCCGGCAGTCTCCCACAGCCTGCTGCTCGAGTTCATCAACCACGATAAAAAAGTGTTCGGGGACGCGCCGCGCTGGATTCTGCCCGTCGCGATCGGCAGGGCTGTCGTGTCCAGCAACGTTGCCGAAGCCGATCTGAACGCGGCGCTCGATGAATGCTCGTCGTCCGCCCAGCCGGCTGCAGAATAGCGCCGCCTCCGTCGGCTGCATTCATTAACGGTTCTTTCGCGGCACCAGCCTGCGGGCGGGATGCGCAGTCTTACCGCCGGTAACGCGAGGCGAGGACGGATCCTTGTCGACGCGTCGATCCCTGACCAGACTTCCCTGGCCGATCACCCTGCATAAAAATCGAAGAAGACCACGGCGTTATCCAGGGAGAGCTTGCGGCATCGCACTCACCTTCAATCCTGAGGGCGTGCGTTGCGCGTCGGTTTTTAAACAGCTGTGTGATCGAGTCGCGCGACAGGATAAAAGCCGCCTTGGTCAAAGCATCCGACTCGGTGGCCGTCGCCGCAACAACGCTGACCTGACAGACCCCCTCGACAGGCTCGCCGGTCCGTGGATCAAATATGTGGCCGTATCGATGGCCGCCGATTTGCACCGATTTTTCTGAAATGCCCGACGTCGATACCGCATTGTCCCGAAGAAGGACAATTGCATAAGGTTGCTCGGCATTCGATGGGTTCTTGACCGCGATCCGCCAGAAATCAAGACCGGGCGGGTGCCCCACGGCATACAGAGTGCTCCCCCCGGCACTCACGAGGGCAGTGCGTATCCTCAGCTTTTTGAGGACTTCAACCGCCCTGTCAACGGCATAGCCTTTTCCGATTCCACCCGGATCAATCTCCAGGCCGGCCACGGTGTAAAAGACCGTTCTGTCTTTGTCGTGCAGCAGTACCTTGTCAAATCCCGACTTTGATTTGGCGGCGGCAATGTCGGCATCGGAAGGTTTTCCCGGCCGGGGCGTCAGAAATCCCCAAACCCGCACGAGCGGCCCCACGGTTGGATCAAATGCGCCCAGTGTCTCGTCGTGGAAAACGCGGCATTTCGTGACAAAGGCGTAGAGTTCCGGCGAGGTGCGCGCGGGGGATTGGGGAAGCCTCCCGATTCATTTTGCTCAGCTCGCTTTCCGCAGCGTAATTGCTCAGGAGTCGGTCTACACGCTGCATTTCGTCGAGCGCCGCGGCAATCGCTTTTCCCGCCCGCGCAGCATCAGAGTCGTAGATCTGGACCTCACAGAAGGTCCCCATGATTCTGCGGGCCTGCTTGTGGAGCGAAGGAGCGGCCGGCGGCGCGCTCCCAAGACTCAGGAGAGAACAGACAACAACGGCGCGGATCAGGAAACGAATCGTGGGCATGGACGCCACCACCCTGTATACAATTTCAGGTTATCATGCGCTCGAAATCTATTTCAATCTGCAATATCAGATTCCAAAATCCCGCGGCTCAAAGGCGCGACCGGATCACGACGGCATTTCCCGGGGGCATTTGCGACCCGAGGTGCTGAGTTTTATGCCCGCGCCTCAACTGAAACTTTGGGTGATTGCCGGCTCAAGGGGGCGCGTCGAACCAGTTGAGGATCCGCGATAGGCCCGGGATTGTGCTCGCTTGACAGTACTAGCGTCCTGATCCTAGAGGATTGTTATAGGTCTTTGATTTATGAGGTTAGCCCAGCGGCACGAAGTGCAAAACCGGATCATGATATATCAGTATTTTGTTGACATTCGCGGTTTGTCTGATTAGCATGCAGCCACCATCGTAGTCTTGGCAAACAATATGCAGCTTGGCAAGGCGTTGCGCATGGGGGCTTCAGGGAGCCCCCGGGAATGCTTCGCTTCACCGTGTGTGCTGCAATGTTGCATGGCTTTTCTGCTGAGCACCGCGTACGGGAAGTTACGTTAGTTCGTTCGGAACGACGGATCATTCTTCAGGATGGCCCCTATAATGGAAGGGCGCAAAACTACCTAAAATGAAGGGAATCAACGGGAAAACTCCGTTCGCCGCCGAGCCTGGAAATGATCCCGTTTCCCCCGGCATATGAGTTTTCCGAGGAAGCTTTGCCTTTAGCTCATTAGAAGGAGATTTTCAGATGAAAACTCTGATCAGCACAATGCTGCTCGTTCTGATACTCTGTCCGGTGCTGTGCGCGCAGACCACCAATGCCAGCCTCGGCGGCACAGTCGCAGACGCCAGCGGCGCGGTGATTCCAGGAGCATCGGTCAGCGCTACCGGAATCGATACCGGTGTCGTAACCAAAGCCATAACCAACGATTCCGGAGCTTACCAGTTTGCCAGCCTACCGCCTGGCAAATACCGGGTCACTGCGGAGATGGCAGGATTCCAGAAAACCACCTTTGATCCTGTCGAGCTGAACGTCTCGGCGAATGTGAGGCTTAACTTCAAGCTGCCCGTGGCCGGCGCCGTTACGACGGTGGAGGTGAGCGCGGCGGCGGAATCGCCGCTGCTGACCGCGTCATCGGTCGTGGGCAGCGTGATCCGCGGGCAACAGATCCTCGACCTGCCCCTCATTGACCGGAGCGCCGCCAACCTGGCAATCACCCAGGCCGGATTCGCGGGTGGCCTGGGAGAAGGCGTCAACGTGGCCGGAGGCTCGACGCAGTCGCTGGTGACCACGCTCAACGGCATCAACGTTTCCAATACCCGGCTCAACCGGGCCGGGGGGCTGGAGTCGTTTCAGTTCAGCCAGACCGTCGACATGGTGGAGGAGGTTAGGGTCATTACCAGCCCCGCCGATGTGGAATCGGGGGGACGCGCGTTGGGGCAGGTGCAGATGATCGTGCGTTCCGGGACCAATGAATTCCACGGAAGCCTCGTGGATGGGATCCGCAACACAGCCTTCAACGCCAACACGTTCTTCAACAATAAGGACGGTCTTCCGCGGCTGGACCTCAAGCGCCACCAGTATGCCGCGCGGGTGGGCGGACCGATCCGCCGCAACAAGACATTCTTCTTCTTCCTTTATGACGGCAATCGCCAGAGGACATCGGATACGGCAAACAGGACCGTGCTGACGTCTTTGGCGCGGGAAGGGACTTTCCGATACTTTCCAGGCGTGCAGAACGCCAACGTGAACGCGGCAGTTCCCACGGTGGATGCGAAGGGCAATCCCGTTAAGCCGGCATCCGCGACGGGTGACTTGCAGACGGTGAGCATCTTCGGCAGGGACCCGAATCGCATGAGCGCTGACACATCGGGCATCGTCAAGCAGTATTTGGGTGAGGTTCCGCTCCCGAATAACTACCTGATCGGGGATGGTCTGAATACGGCCGGTTATCAGTGGCAAGTACCGTCGTTTTCCGACAAAGATCAGTTCACTTTCAAGGTGGATCACTACTTCAGCCCGAAACATCACCTGAATGTAGTGTTTACGAAAGAGATGGACGATTATACAAGCACGGGGCAAATCTATCCCGACTTCCCGGCACAGGGGATTACCAACGTCAACACCTGGTTTACGTCGGTGGGTCTCATATCAACTTTCAAGCCGACGCTGCTCAATGAATTGCGCGCCGGCGCGCAGCATCCGGATATCAACCAGGTAGGCGGCACCCGCGCCTATCCGGAAGTGTATCCGTCGATCGACGGGATGCTCTACACTCCCGGTTTTTCCACCTTTACTTCTCCCATCCCCGGGAATATCGATGCCCGGCTGGTGGACCCTGTGTACACCGTGGCGGACAGCCTCACCTGGATTCGTGGCAACCACTCCTTCAAATGGGGCTTCCAGTTCGATGCAATGGGATCCAACTCCTTCAACATCAACAACGGAGTCGTGCCCTCGGTTACGTTCGGCGCGGGAAGCGTCGCGGTAACGGGCCTCAGTTCGATTTCAGGGATCGGACAGAACCTGAGCATGGCGCAGAACCTGCTCACCGACCTTTCGGCCTCGGTTTCGCAGACGAGCGAGGGATTCGGAGTCGCCGACGGCAGGAATCCCGTTTACATTGTCTATCCCGGCAAACGGGCCTGGCACCAGCGTGACATGAGTTTCTTCTTCAAGGACGATTGGAAAGTGACACCGAACCTCACTCTGAATTACGGGATTCGCTGGGACTGGGTCGGGGTGCCGTTTGAGAAGTGGGGGCGCACGCCGGCGCCGGTGAACGGCTTTGAAGGCATGTTCGGCATTTCCGGGACGGGTTTTGACGCTCTGTGGCAGCCTGGTCTGGCGAAAGGCTCGCTCATGCAGATCCAGACCGTGGGCCCCAACTCGGCGAATCCGGACAAACAGCTCTACAAGGACTATTACAAGGCCTTTGCGCCGGCGATGGGGATCAGCTGGTCGATTCCGTATTTCGGAAAGGACAAGACCGTGCTGCGCGTGGGATACGGAATGTCGCGTCCAAGGGCTCAAAGCTTCCTGGGAATCGACGGCAGCGTCTCGTCATTCGGCACATCGGTCACGAATACTCCGACAACGATCACCTATTTGAATGGAGTCCACCTGCCGCTGGTGCCGACCAACCCGGATCCGCTGGCGGTGGTTCCTTTGACCGACCGTAACCAGAGCTTCGCGAATTACGAGCCGAATTTCGTACCGCCATTGGTACAGAACTTCAACGTCTCGCTGGAGCGGCAGCTTACCAACACCATGACGATCTCAATCCGCTACGTGGGCAACATATCCACGCACCTGACGACCGGGAGCGCCCTTAACGCCGCCAACATCTTCGAGAATGGAATCCTGGACGCGTTCAACACGACGATCGCGGGAGGGAATGCGCCCTTGTTCGACCAGCTTTTCATGGGGTTGAACATGGGTGGCTCCGTCGTCAACGGCACGACGTGGACCGGCTCGATGGCGGTGCGGAATTACTCTACAACGAGGAGTTATTTCGCCAACAATTCCCCGGGCGGTTTTGCCAGCTGGCTGAACACCGCCAATGTGTTCACCGGCGTGAGAGGGGGGCTTCTGAGCCGCGTCGGCCTGCCGGAGAACTTTGTCGTGGTCAATCCGCAGTACAACAACGTATCGATGGTGGCCTCGTTCGCGCGGTCCTGGTACAACTCCGGAGTGATCGAGTTCCAGAAGCGCTTCTCGCAAGGCTGGACAGTGCAGTCGAACTTCACCTGGTCCAAGGCGCTGCTTCAGGGGGGCGGGGGCGACGGGTCCAACACGTACCGCAATCCCCGGGACTGGCAGCTGGACAAGTCGCTTGCCGCTTTTAACCGCCAGTTCTCCTGGAAGTCGAGCGGAACGTATCAGTTGCCGTTCGGTCCGAATAAGGCGTTCCTGAACGGCCGGGGCGGAGGGTTCTCCGGAATCCTGGAAAAGATCCTGGAGCAGTGGCAGGTGGGGGGAATCCTGACGCTAACCTCCGGACAACCGCTCGCCATAACGGCCAGCGGCGGCAATACTTTCACGAGCGGCGGCACGCAAACGGCATCGGTGGTCGGAAGCCTGCCTGCCAATCTGGGCGCTGTGGCCAAGATCGCGAACGGCGTGGTCTACTTCGCAAACCTGACGCAAGTCGCCGACCCCATGGTCGCAAACCTTACCGCCGCGCAGAGTCTCCGCAACTTCAGCACGAGGAAGGCAATTGCCTATAACGGGTCGATCCTGTTCCAGAATGCCGCGCCGGGCAGCGTCGGAGGCCTGCCGCTTCGATCTATCTGGACCGGACCGGGGATGTTCAACCTCGATATGAACGTGTCCAAGCGGATCGCGATCAAGGAACGATATTCCTTTGAGTTCCGCCTGGATGCCATCTCCATGACGAACACGCCGCATTTCGCGAATCCCGAGACCGACATCAATTCGACCAACTTCGGCCGCATCACCCAACCCAGCTCGAGTGGAGGGAATCAGTTCACCATGCCGGCGAATTTCCACGGCAGCCGCGTGCTTGTGATCAACATACGATTCAACTTCTAACATAGCATCGTATCCCCCGGAACCGCCCGCTAAGTATGCGGGCGGCTCCGGGGCTTGCCTGCAAAACATTCCATCCTGGCTTTTTCTGAAGTAGATTTGACCCTGCCGCCAATTCTATCGCGCCGGGCCAAATGAGGATCACATAAAGATGCGGGTTCGAGCGAGCCTGACCGTGATCGCCGGAGGATTGTCGGCATTCCGGGCTATCGCGCGGCATGAGATCGAAGCGTTCGGCAAATCCTGGTGGAAGCAGGTCCGAGGGCTCCGGATTGGGAGCAGCGGCATTGCGGAAAATCCTATGATTCCGCTCGGTCAGACCGGCAGCGTCGGCGCCTTGATCGGGCCGATGCGATGCAGGGTGCCCGGAAGCGGACGCCCGAAAAATCCGCTGGCTTCGCGGGCCACCTCTATCAGCGGGGTCAGATTGATATCCTGCCTGCGGTTGGTGCGCTGCAGGAAATATAGAAAATCCTCGGTCGCGAGATTCCCTCCGGTAACGGCGGTGAACGGGCACCCACCCAGGCCGGCGAAGGCAACCTCGAAGTATTTGACGCCGCTCTCAAGTGCGGCCAGCGTGTTCGTCATCGCCAGTCCGTAGGTATCGTGAAAGTGGCAGGCACACTCGATTGCCGGATCGAGTGAGAAAAGGGCGCCGTACAGGTCTTTGACCTGGCTGGGGACGGCATGGCCCGCGGTGTCCGCAAGACTGATCGTCCGCAGCCCGGCGTCGGCATAAGCGCCGCAAATATCCAATACCCGCTGGGCGGGAATCTTCCCCTCCAGGCCGCAACCGAACGCCGATTGGACCGATACCTGCACCATTTTGCCCTCGGCCAGGGCCCGCCGGGCCATCGGGATGATGCGCTGGACGGCTTCCTGGGTTCCCATGCCGGTGTTTCTGCGGCTGTGCATTTCACTTGCCGACACCCCCAGGCAGAACTGGTCAACGCCGCACGCCAGACCCCGATCCAATCCCTTTTCGTTCAACGCCAGCCCCGACAGAATCGCGGACCGCGCTTTTCTCCCGGGTTCGGAGAAAATGGTGAAAAGGCGGTCCGTGTCAGCCATCTGGGGAACTTTGTCCGGATGGACGAAAGATCCAATCTGAACGATGTCTATCCCGGAACTCATCAGAGCCTCGATCCACCGGATCTTCTGCTCGGTGGGCACAGTCTGTTTCTCGATCTGCAAACCGTCGCGCATGCCGATTTCATGAAGTACGATCATCGCCATAAAGCCATCCCCTCCAACTATTAACCTGGATTATTAATCAGGCCGCATCAGAGCATCTGAGGACTCGCGCGAATCTGCTTTATTTCCGCATAATCCTCCAATAAACTGAAGTGTCAGGTTAATATGAACCCCAAGCCAGTATATTATATGATTAAGAGTTTTATTCTGCTAATCAGCCGCGTTCGGCCGGCAATCAGACGCAATAGCGTGCAAGGGGCTGGGCTGAATCCATCATAATTCTCGTCAGACAGGTGAGGGATCGAGGCCAGCCGCTCGCCTGTAATGAAGGTTCAAAATGGCAAATTCCTCCAATGCTCATAGCCTTTCGGTCAAAGCGTATACAATCATTCGGCACCGGATCCTGCGTGGGGAACTCGCAATTGGTGAAATAATTTCCCGAAGGAGAATCGGAGCCGAACTCGGAATGAGCCTGCTGCCGGTTATGGAGGCACTTCTCCGGCTGGAAGTGGAGGGCCTTCTCGAAAGTCGTCCCCGTGCCGGCACCAGGGTCAGAATCCCGAGCCGGGAGGATGTCGTGGGGCATTTTGTGGTGCGGGAAGCCCTGGAAACCCAGGCTGCCAAGTTGTTTGCCAGAGAAGCAACCCGGACGGAACGCGCATCCATGCAGAAACACGCGGTGCGCGTGGACGCAGCTTATAAAGCAGATCCGGTCATGTTTGTCGGCTTGCACCAGAGGTTTCACCGGCGTGTCGTGGAATGTACTCATTGCCCTGCGCTCATGAAGGCGATTGAGAATACGCAGGCACTCTGGTCCACGTGGCTCTGTGCTCTGGTTCCGCGCCTGCCGATCCACACCCTGGGCGGACGCGATCATCAGGAATTAATGGAATCGTTGCTTCATGGAAGCCCGGAAGCGGCAGGAGAGAAGATGAGAGAGCACGTCACACTGGGTTTCCGCCAGATCCTGGATGGATTGGAGCCTTACTTCCGACTGCGCGAGATCAGGGGAGACACTTATTCCCGTACTGCCGGGAATCACCCCCAGGATGCGATTGCGGAATTGTCTGTCGCTTCGAAATAATGCCCCGGATTGCCTGCTTTGACCCCCGCAGTGAATTCCGTGAGACAGGAGAGCAGCCATGACAAGGGCATCGAGCAGCTACCGTCGGCTCAGGGGCGTTCCGGCCGCGGGGGTGATTCTGGCAGTTATCGCTGTTACGGCCGGCGCCCAGGTCATGCTGAGGCCCGTCGAAGAGGATCCGGTCAGAGTCGACGGCGGTCTGGTTTCGGGCACCTATCTGGCATCGGGAGTGAAGGCGTACCTGGGCATCCCCTTCGCCGCGCCACCCATCCGCGGAAACCGTTGGCGCGAGCCGCAGCCCGTGAAGCCCTGGCAAGGCATCTGGACCGCGAACCGGTGTGCGGCAGAGTGCGTGCAAAGCCTGCGCTCGAACAACATCAATCATTACTTTGGCGACGAGGATGCTGCCGAGGATTGCCTGTATCTCAACATGTGGCTGCCCGCGAGTGCGCGGCCGGGCCAGAATTTGCCCGTCATGGTCTGGATATACGGCGGCGCTTTTTCCGGCGGATCGGCGAGCATGGCGGTCTACGGCGGTGAAAACACCGCCGCGAAGGGCGTCATTTATGTGGCGCCCAACTACCGGATCGGTATTTTTGGCTTCCTGGCGCATCCCGAAGCCTCGAAGGAATCCATGCATAAGACCTCGGGGAATTGGGGCCTCCTGGATCAGGTGGCGGCTCTTCGATGGGTTCAGCGCAACATTGCCTCCTTTGGGGGCGATCCGGGGAATGTGACCATCCTCGGCCAGTCGGCAGGGTCGATGTCGGTCAATGATCTTCAGGCCAGCCCCCTGGCGAAGGGTCTGTTTCACAAGGCTATCGGAATGAGCGGCTCGACACTCGGCGGCGCCCTGACCGCAAGCAACCTCGCGGCCGCGGAGGAACTGGGTCTGAAACTGCAGGCGGCGATGAAAGTGAACTCGCTGGAGGATATGCGCACCTTCTCGTCCGACAAGGTGACGGCGGCTGCCCAGGCAAACCAGCTGCGCTTCAGCCCCGTGGTGGACGGCTATTTCCTGCCCGCGTCGCCCGCTGAAATCTTCGGGGCGGGCCGGCAAAACGACGTTCCCATCCTGGTTGGCTGCACGGCCAACGATATGGGCACTGCCCCGCTCATTCGCCGGGCCACAACGGTTGCGGAATATCGTGACGCCGCAGCCGGTATGTACGGCCCCAAGGCGGCAGAGTTCCTGGAGCTCTATCCCGTGTCAAACGATGCGGAAGTCAAGGAGCGGGCCAACACCGTGGGTATCGAGAGCGGACTGAGCGCCAATCCCCGCAGATGGGCCAGGGCGCAGTCGGAGACCGGCAGGGCGCCGGCCTACCTTTTCCTGTTTTCGCGGGTTCACCCCTATGCCCCGGGCGTCGTGTTCGCAGACCATAATCCGGCGACCGCGGGCGCGTATCACATGGGGGACGTGCCTTACTGGCTGATGACACTGGACAGTTTCAATCTCTTCCGCACGACGCGCAACTGGACTCCCTATGACCGCGATCTGTCGAACAAGATGTCCGACGTGATCGTCGGCTTTGCCAAAAGGGGCAACCCCAGCACCGCGGCGGTGAAGATGGTGAAGTATGATCCGAACAACGAGCAGTTGATTGAATTCGGAGATTCGATCAAGGTCCGTAAGCTCAATACCAAGGGGATGAACTTCATGGAAACGATGCCCGCGATCCGGCAGCCTGGAGCCGGGCGCGGCCGCCGGGGCGGGGCACCGCCGCGCAGCGCCCGTTTTCCGAACTGAATACGATTCGAGATTCAAGATTGCGAGGCAACATTCAAATCCCGGGCTTCACCGCAATTTCGAATTTCGAATCTGCAATTTCGAATCTCCAAGGGTCTTTCCCCGATGTAGCTCTCGTCTTGTAATTGTTTAGCCAAATCAAATGGATGAAGAAGCAAAGACGCAAAGGCGCAAGGGCGCAAAGATCGACACTGAGCAACAGGCGTGGGCGCAGCGCTTCGCGCTGGCGCATCCTGGGGCGAGCCGCGGGAGAAAGCGCGGGCAGCGGCTACTCAGGAGGATTGCGCTTTCTCCCGCGGCTCGCCCCAGGATGCGGCCGAAGGCCACCCACGCCCGCGAACCGAAAGGAATCTCTTTGCGTCCTTGCGTTCTGCTGTTCAGCATCGGCTAAACAGATGCCTCGGCTTACCGAACACCCGGCCATAGAAAGCCATCGTGTCGAATGTCTGGTATTGCAGCAGCTGATCGTGGTTATGAGGCGAACCGGGCACCGGGATGAACTCATGGGGGATTCCGAGCATTGTCAGGGCCTCGTGCACAAACTGGCTGCCGGGGAAGAGACCGTCTTCCGTTCCGCAGATGATCCGGATGAACTGCCGGTGCAGCTTCTCCGCATTTTTTTCAGCCAGGGTCGTCGGCGCCATCGCGACAAAGTAATCCCGATCACCGCCGTAGACCACTTTGAAGGCGTCGATGCGGCCCGGAGGCGGGGCGGCGTTTCCTCCCGTTTCGAGGGTGGCGCCGCCAGGAGAATTGCCCGTAACCGCTACAAACAGGTCCGGATTGTTGAATCCGTTGTGGAGCGCGCCGAAGCCACCCATGGAGTGACCTTCGATCGCCCGCCCTTCACGGGTCGCGATCGTGCGGTAGGTGGCGTCCACATGAGGGATAAGATTTTTGATAATCACCGATTCCATGGGAGCGGAGCCATCGCGCGCATCGACCCACCGCCCCTGGTTGAGGCCCTGCGGAAGAATCACGATGCAGGGGGGCATTACCCCCGAGCGAATCGCCGCGTCAACCCGGGCGACGTATCCGCTGGTGATCGGCCGCTTGGAATCGACCATCGAACCGTGCAGGAAGTAGATGACCGGGTAACGGCGAGTCCTGTTGATTTCATAGTCCGGAGGGAGGTAGACGCGGTAGCTGGCAAAAGTATTCGGGCCGCGGACCGGTGTTGGATAAGTCTTATACCGTGTGCCGCCGAGATCCAGGGCGACGGGATCCACATACTGGTCGCGCGGCGTCGGCAGGTAGTTGGACAGCGCCGCCGCCCGCTTCATTCCTCGCAGGTGCTGATCGAAAAAGTCGGCCACTAGCTGCATCGCAGGCGGCGTGAGCAGCCTGCCGGATTCGTGGTTGACGCCGATCTGCAATTCCAGAGTGGCCTCGACGCCCGCGGCCTTCAGGGCGGATACGAGCGCCTGGCTCTGCATCGTCGGCACCTTGTCATCCGCTGTGCCGTGCAGGATCAACACGGGTGGATCGTCCTTCGTAATGTATTCCAGAGGGTTCACGGGCCCGCTCCGGTCGACCGGCCCTGCCAGATCGACGACCGCCTGCACCCGGCTTGACTGATCCGGATTGCCCTCATCCCCTTCGAGCGTTTTCTCATCTCCGGCGGTGCCAAGCAGCATCGCCACCCGGGCGCCGGCCCCGTGTCCGAAAACACCGACGTGCGCCGCGTCCAGGTTATAGGTGCCGGCATTGGCCCGGAGCCAGCGGACTGCCGCTTTAACATCGGCCGCCTGCATCGACAGGGTAGCACCTGGCCCGGTGCGGTAATCGATGGCGGCGACCGCAAAGCCCTGGGTGGCCAGCGCCGCGGCCGGGGTCGGCGCTCTGTCCGCGAAGGTGGAATCCACGCCATAGATCCAGACGACAATCGCGCTCGGCGTTGCGGCCGGAACCCGCCGGTACAAATCCAGTTTCAGCACCCGGCCGCCGGGCCGGGCATACTCCAGGTCCCGATCGATGTTCAGGCTGGGTCCCGCCTCCGGCTGCCCTTCATTGGGGACGCCCCGCTGGCTGAAGCCGGGCGCGCATACCAGAGCCATCGCGCAGAATGCAAAAAGGAGTCGCTTCACGGTTCACCTCGGTTCCCGAATCGGATTTGGGAATTCATCTTCCATAAAAATCGGCAAAATAGGCCGCGGCCATTCCCGGACCGGCGGAACTGGTAAAGAACACCGGCTTGGGATTGCGGATAAGATCCGCCATGAGTTCTGCCACTTCCCGGACCTCCTGCGGCTTCATGCGGGGCCCGGGGGGAGAGCCGCCCAGGGCATTCCGGGCAAAATCGGTTCCGACTGCTCCCGGCAAGACCAACGAGATTGCAATATCGGGATGGGAGTCGCGAAGGTCGGCGCGAAGACTCTCGGTGAGCGAATTCACCGCGCTTTTCGCCGCACTGTAGATGGAGCGGTAGCTGAGCAGCGGAACGACGCTGAGGAACGAGGAGACATTCATCAGGTGTCCCTTCCCCTGCTGCTGGAAGTAGGGGACGATCACCTGCATTCCGTAAAGCACCGACCTCAGGTTGACGTTGATGATTTCATCGAAGTCCGAGTCTGTCAATTCGAGCACCCTTCTGCCCACTCCCCTGCCCGCATTGTTGACCCAGACATCGATTCTCCTGAATCGCTCCAGAGTGGAGTCCCGAAGACGCTCCATGTCCTCCCGCTTCGTGACATCCATTACGACCGTCAGATGGCCGGCGCCGCAGCGCGCAGCGACCTCACCCAATTCCTTTTGCCTGCGGGAGGCCAGAGCCAGACGATGTCCGCCCGCGGCGAGTGTTTCCGCAAATGCCGCGCCGATGCCGCTGCTCGCTCCCGTAATTACGATCACTTTGGATTCCATATCGCTCCTCCTCCACTATCCCGCCTTGCCGCACCGCCCCTGCGCAATCGAGGGACGTCCGGTCGATAAAACCGCCGCCTTCCGGGCCGGACCTTTCTCTCCGCAGGGGCTCGCTCCCACCCGACACCTCCCGCGGCCTCCAGAACGCGCCATCTTCACTTTGGCACGGCGATTTACGATCATCAATGCCTAGTCTCCTCATTAGCAGAGTCAGCGGGGCAAACCTGATTATGGTAAGCTCCCAAACGAATGATCGAGCCCCGGTTCCGCATCCCGGAATCCCCGAGAGGCACGAGATGTTCCCATGGCCAGTCTGGAGCTGTCGATCCGGAAGACTGAAAAGCATTCCCGATGATGCCGCAATGAAGCGCATCACCTGGAACCGCCAGGGGCTGCTTGGGCGCCCCGCCCCCGGCGAACCTTGCGATTCTTCCTGCCCTACGCCTGCCATCCCGTCCGGCCCGAAATCGGGGCCAACCCGCCAATCGCAAAAAGGATGCGTTTCCTGGCCATTGTATGGTAAAAAGTGTGATATGTCAGTTGAATCCATGCGCCCGGTAAGGAGGCTCATGCCCGTCACTCGAGTCGTGGTCGCCGTTTTGTTTGCCGCGGTCATGTTGCAGGCTCAAGGGCCGCCTGCGCCGACGCCGGAGGTTGCCGTAACCGCCGCGGTGGCCGGTCTTGAGCAGCACCAGACCGTGCAACGCCTGACGCAGATTTTACGGACGCTGCAAAACAATCTGCAGATTCCGGAGGTGGCGAAGGCCGAGGTTGACAGGCTGGCTGCCGAAGCCAGGCAACTTCAGAATGCCGGCAACGCATCGGAAGCCCGCCGCCGCCTGCTGCATGCCATCACGGTTCAACGCGGTCTGCCCTGGAACGATGGAGCGGAATTCGCCGGCTCTCTGTCGCTGCGCACGAATGCGATCGTCGCCGACTCCTCCCGTATCTTATATGCACAACTGACACAGGGTTATGCGGCTCCGCATATGTCCTCGAGCGGTCTGCGGCTGCATGTGACCGTTGCGGATTTCGCGGCGCGCGGCAAAGCGATCAGGGACCTCGGGACATTCGAGGTGTATGCGCGCGACCTGATCGATGAACCGTACAGCTTCAATATCCGCTTGGAAGGACTGCCGGATGGGCCTTATCAGGTGGCGGCTGAGCTTGCGGATGGGACCACGGCGCTCTGCCGATTGACGCTGATCGTACTCGCCGTCCGTGATCTTGAGATGCAGCGCATCGATATAGAAAGAAGGCTGGCGAAGATTCGGGGTTTCGAAAGCGCCAAAGCCACCATCCTGTATCCATTCGACTACGCACGCGTCATCAACCTCGGCCGTCGCGACCTGATTCCGGGACGGAATCCGGAGGACAATGCCAACAACGATTACTTCGATTTTCCTGCCGAGGTACGCAACTCGATGGTGCTTTTGAGGCCCCTGGAGTCAGGAAAAGATCCTCTGTTGAGAATCAAAGGTGAGCATGAACGGCACTATGAGTTTGCTGAAGGCGGCGAGATCATGCCGTATCGTGTCTTCGTTCCCTCGAAGTATGACGGCAAAACCAGGCTGCCGCTGGTCGTGGTCCTGCACGGGAGCGGCGCGGACCAGGACACGTATTTCAAGCGCCGGGGCCCGATGCTGACCACCGAGGCCGAGAAGCACGGTTTCATAGTCGTGACTCCTCTGGGCTACCGCCCGACCGGCGGCTGGGGCAGATCCGGCGTCCCGATGGCGTCCGGTGGGGCTGCACCCGCCGTCGACGCAGGGCGAAGCCGCATCTCCGAATTGAGCGAAAAGGACGCACTGAATGTGATTGAGCTGGTGTCGAACGAATATTTTGTCGACCGGGCGCGCACTTACCTGATGGGGAATTCCATGGGCGGTGCGGGAACCTGGTACCTGGGCGCCAAATATGCGCCTCGCTGGGCCGCCATCGCTCCGGCAGCCGCTTCCTCGGTCGGGGAAGGCTTCCCCATCGACGGACTCAGGAATCTGCCTGTTCTCTACACTCACGGCGACAAGGATATGACGGTGCCGGTCGACGGAGGCCGCCGGATGATACAGTGGCTCAAGGAGAAGGGGATTCATGTTCCTTACAACGAGGTCAAGGGCGGAACCCACGACATGGCGATTTGGGAGAACCTGCCGAATATCTTCGATTTCTTCGAAAAACATCAGGGCAAGTGAGGCCCGGTTCATAAATAGCTCCTCATTCGACAAAATAATTGTCCTGCAAATCGAGGTGGACTAAATGACAAAACTAATCCGAATAACACTGATAGTGTTGCTGGCATTCCTGTGCGGGTTTTTGGCTTTGGGTCAGCAAGGCAACCAGGGCACGGGGACGGCCGCGGGCGCCCGCGGTGGCCAGGATCCGACCCAGGGACGTGGTGCCGGTGGTCAGGACACAGCCGCACGAGGGCAACGTGGCGGGCGTGGCGCCCGCGGCGGCGTCCAGAGGAAGCGCGTCCTTGCGTGGGCGGATACGCGCAACGGTGTGGCGCAGCATGAATCGGTCGGACATTTCAATGCGGTCATCGAACAGCTTGGTTATGAATCCGGGTTGTGGGATACGATCATCCGCACCGATTCCAACATCATCTCGAAGACGGCCAAGAAGACTGACGGCTCACCGGCAAGTGGAGGGCCGAGCCTGAGCAATGTCGACGCGATCTTTTTCCAAGGACACCGCGAGGTGCCGATCGATGCCGCCCAGAAGGAGGATCTCCTTCAATTCGTCAGGGAGGGCCACGGGCTCGTGGCGGCGCACGTCGGATTGACGGCGTTCGAATCATGGCCCGAGTGGGTCGATCTGCTCGGCGCGCGGTTCCAGGGTCACCCGATTACGGGTGCCGGAACAGTGATCAACGAGGATCCTGACTTTCCGGCCACAAAACACTTCGCCGCCTCGTTCCCGTTCAGCGACGAGTATTATCTGCCGAAGGATTACGACCGCAGCAAGATTCACGTCCTGCTTCGCCTGGACGTGAAACCGGATGATTCGCGTGTTCCCGGTGGTGACTATCCGCTGGCGTGGGCGCAGATGTACGGCAAAGGCCGCGTTTTCTTCGGATCGTTCGGCCACGCAAACGAGACGTGGGATATCCGGGACGTCAAGCAGATGTACTTTGAAGCGATGAAGTGGGCGTTGGGCTTTACTGATGCCAAGCTGGAACCGCATCCAATGCGGGGCGCTGCCCAAGCGGCGGCCCAACCACCGGCAAAGAAGTGAGAGAAAACGTTCGATACCGTGCGTTTGCGCCGCGTTCACCCCAGTGAACGCGGCGCAAGTCGTTCTCGGCAAATCGGGAACTGACGACTGCAGCTTGGCCAAGGTAGTTCATGATAGAAAGAGCTGCACGGCACCCGAGGTTGTGATTGTTTTGGCCACCGATGAAATCATCGAAGGGAGGCTCTTCTGATGCCGCAGCCCAGGTTTTTCCACGGGTGGATCGTTGTAATTCTTGGGTTTTTCTCCATATCAATGTTTGGAGTGATCAACTCCTACAGCACTTTTATCAAGCCCTTAGAGACTTACCTGAACACATCCCGGACTACGATTTCCGGGGCATACGCAATCGAGCTGTCGTTTTACTCTGTCTTCTCTCTATTGATGGGCTGGATAGTCGACAAGTACGGGGCTCGGCTTGCGCTCTGGGGAGCGGCGGTCTTTTTGGGAGGCGGGATTGCTCTTTGCGGCACAATTACAGCAGTCTGGCAGCTGTATCTCTTCTTCGGTGTGATCGCGGGCATCGGGCATAGTGCCGTTTTTGTTGTACCGAGCACGATCGTCAGCAAATGGTTCATCAAAAGACGGGGCCTGGCGCTCGGGCTAACGGTATGTGGGTTGGGATTCGGCCTGTTCCTCGTTCCGCCTGTGAGTGCCCGGATCATCAGCACTTACGGATGGCGAGCCTCCTTTCTTGTTCTCGGGGCATTTGCATTTTTAGTCCTGGTAATTGTGGGCATGTTCATGAAGAAGCCCGAGGAAATGGGGTTGCGGGCTCTTGGCGCCGGGGAAGAGTCAAAATTGGCAGCTCCCCCGACGACGAGGGACTACGCGCTTCCCGAAATACTCAAAGCCAGAGCTTTCTGGGTCGTCTATCTGACCGCGGTTTTCTGTTACGGGGCGGAACAGATGCTGGTAGTGCACCTGGTTCCATACTGTGCCTCACTCGGAATAGGCCCGTCGGAGGCTGCCTTTGGGCTGTCCTGCCTGGGAATCGGAACGATCTGCGGCAGGATAGGCATGGGTTGGATTTCCGATCGTATCGGGCGGATACCGGCCTTGATGATATCCATCGGTTTACAGACTGGTACAACCTTTGTCATGCTGCTCATTGCCAGCGCCAGCCTTCTCTATCCAATCATGCTTCTTGTCGGCGTTGGCTACGGCGGCTGGGCGGTTCTGGCGATCGTGATTCTCGGCGACTTTTTCGGAGTCAGGAATCTGGGCAAAGCCAGCGGTGTCTATTTTACCAATGGCGTGCTGGGCAGCCTGGTCGGACCGCTTCTGGCAGGGTGGATATTTGATGTTACCCGGAGCTATTTCTGGGCGATCATATTTGCGGGAGTAACCTGCGCGATACCGTTCATTCTGGCCTCTACGATCAGAAAACAGGCGCCAGGCGCCGCGAGGCCGGCCGGGGTTCCATGACAAGGGTCCAGCTCCTGCCGAGACTGCTGGAGCAGAGCCGGACCGGTATCAAGAATGCGTTGAATTCATCTGAGACGGGAAGGCCCGGCGGGGCTCAAGCTCTGCCGGGCCTTCCTGGCAAAGGGCGAATCTATGTGCCTTTGCGATAGATGTCCAGGATTTGCCAGTGTCCCGGCGTCGGTGTCGGCGCGTTTTCCATCGGCGCCTGGATGACGGTCGGAAGGTCAGACGCCAGCGCCTCACGCAGTGCCGGTCCGAGTTCACTTGCCGCCTTGATATACACGCCGTTTGCACCGCATGCGCGCGCCACCGCGGCATAATCCACGCGGTACGGTTTGCCATCACGCAGAAACAAGCAGCCGAAATCCGCCTGATAATTCTGCCTCGACAGACCGGCAATCGTGCCGAAACCGGCATTGTCCATCACCAACCAAACGGCGGGAACCTTCGCTTCCATAGCGGTCGCGACCACGGACATGTTGTTGCTGAAACAGCCGTCACCGACGAGAGCCACTGCCGCACGCCCGGGTTGTGCCAATTTGACACCGATCACGGCAGCGTGGCCGAACCCCATTGTAGCCAGACCGCTCGGGGTGATGAAGCTTCCGGGCACGGTGATGGGGAACTGCTGCGCGACGCCGTTCTTATTCCAGCCGACATCGGTCACTACATAGCCATCTTCGGGCAGAGCCTTGCGGAGTTCGCCGAGGATTCTCTCGGGACGCATCGGGTACTGATCCGAGGACCACTGGCTTGCCCACCGCGACGAAAAATCATTCCGCCCCTTCTTAATCGTTTCGCGCAAACCCGGCCGTTTTTTGTGCTGCAGTCGCTTGGCGGCTGCCGCAATGGCCCCCAGAGCGCGTTTGGCATCGGCCACAGCGCCCAGTTCGGTCTGGAAATTGCGTCCGATTTCGGCAGGATCGATGTCTATGTGCATCAGTCGCGTCGGTGGAATCGCAAAAGTGAAGCGTGGATCCCAGGAGCTGGAGTTCGCTTCGGCCAGGCGTGTCCCGACGGCCAGAATGAGATCCGCTGTGCGGCACATATCGTTGGCAACCGGTGTGCCCCAGAAACCGGTCATCCCGACCAAAAGAGGGTGATCTTCGCGCAGGCAGCCTTTACCCATCAGGGTGTGAGCAACCGGCGCTTCAAGGGCCTCGGCGAGCGCGGCCAACTCCAGAGTAGCACCCGCCGACACAACCCCGCCTCCGGCATAAATCACCGGCCGCTCGGCTTCGGCAAGCGCCTGTGCAATCCGTTCCGCAACGGCAGGTTCAATCGTGGGGCGCTCGATCGGCGCCGGTACTTTGTCGAAGGCGCCTTCGGGAAGGTCGGCCGAGAAGATGTCCATCGGCACATCCACCAGCACGGGCCCGGGTCGTCCGGTCCGGCACAGATGAAACGCGCGTTCGACGATGCGCGGCAGATCGGCCACTCGATCCACCCGGTAGATGCGCTTGCAGAAGGGCCGATAAATCTCGAACTGGTCGTGGTCCAGGTTCAAATTCACTTCCTGGTGCGCATGCCTGCCGGCATAGTGCGACGGAATATCTCCGGCGATGACGACCATCGGAATTGAATCCAGAGCGGCGTTGGCAACGCCGGTTGTGGCATTGGTGATTCCCGGCCCCAGATGAGTCAGCACCACCCCTGGCTTGCCTGATGCTCGCGCATAACCGTCGGCGGCATGCGCGGCAACCTGTTCGTGGCGCGTCGATATGAAACGGATGCGGCTGCGGCCCAATGGATCCAAAAATCCAAGTATTGTATGGCCGCACAATCCAAAAACCACCTCGACACCTATTTTTTCCAGATAATCAACCAGCTGATTGCCGGCAATACGCTGTTTCGCCATTTCTCTGCTCCTATGGATTTACCGAGATTAAGAAAATATCAAGTTCGCATCAATATGGGAAGCATCGTGATACGTCAGTCAAATTTATGCGCCCTGCAAGGAGGCTCAGGGCCTGTCGAGAAATAACATTTACACTTTGGCGCGAGCACCGTCGCACCTGCGGTGCTCCTGGGGCGAGCAGATGCCAGGCGCCGCGACGCAGGCGATGTGGTGGCAGCGTCGAGGAGCGGCAACTCCGCAGATGCCCGTCCGCCGCCGCGCCCCTTCGGGCTGCGGCCCGGCAGCAAAGTGCAAACGTTATTTCCTGACAGGCTCTTCTGTCCGCCATCCGATCGGAAGCTTCTCGAGGCAACTCAGAATTCGAAATCGGACAATCGCACCCGGCCGTACCACACGCCCTGGAAGCCGGAACGCGAATCACCCCATACCAGATGCAGGTTCTCGCGGTCCATCGCCAGGTCCTGAATGTCGTCGCCGAACAGACCCGCATTCCGGTACAGGTCGAATGCGGGCGAGCGCGCGTGGCTGACTTTCAGCGACCGGCTGAAGGTCCTGCCGCTGTCGCGCGAAATGGCCGCCCAGATGTCATAGCTGCGATCCGCGTAGGAAGCCCGCCAGATCAATCCCAAAACTCCATCGCGCGAGAATTCAAACGCTGGCTTCGAGAAACCGACCGCCTCCGGCACCGTTCCGGCCACAACGAACGGAGACCAGGTCGCGCCATAGTCTTCGCTGATAGCGACGCTGTATCGGGGCCCCGTCTCACTCTTGAGCATGGCAAAACGGCCCGCCCTGGTCGGATCGGCCGATATAGCGGTCAACCCACCGTTGCCGGAACCTCCGGGGCCGCCCCCGCGTCCCGCGCCACGACCGCCGGCGGTCGCAGCCTGCGGCGGGATCGTAATATTTTTCAGCACCCGGTAGCTGAACGTCTTTCCGCGGTCGCGGCTGAGGCCGAGCACAGCGCACGGGCAGGTCGCCTTCTCGCTCTCGGGCACGCTGCGGGCGATATAGATAACCGCAACGACGCCCTGGGCGGCCGTGGCGCTGATCCCCCGGCTCTGCTGCGGATACTCGGGCGAATCCCAGGAGTAGATGGTGCCAAAACTCCTGCCGCCGTCGGTCGACGCTGTAATATAGGCTTGCGAACGGCGGACATTGGGCGGCGTGTCGATTGCGGTCGAGCCGCCCTGCGATACGCCATAGATCACACCCGTGGAGTCATCGATGTGGGTAAAGGGGCGATCCCAGGGAGAGTGCGTCGCCACGCGATCGGGAGCTCCGGTCGGAAACCCGCCCGAGATCGGTTTCAGCTGCGGCGCGAAGCGGTTCAGCTGGTAATCGCTGATCATCTGCACAACCGGCCCCCAGGTTTTGCCTTTGTCCGTCGATACCTGGAAAGCCGACATGCCGAAGAAATCCGGGGAGCTGTCGGTCTCCCGAGGTTCGCAGCCGGCAAGGAATACACCGTCCTTCGTGACATCGGCGAACGCATCCGGGCAGCGTTTCCATTTCCCGGAAAGGACCGGCTGCTCCCCTATGTCCCAGGTGATGCCGCCATCATGCGTGACGCCCAGCCAGTTGATTGTCGACCCCGCAACCAGATGATACAGGTTAGTGCTACCCTGGGTGGCAGGCTTGCCGTGAAGCTGCTGGATGCTCCCCATCGCCACGGCAATCATGTTTTTGGGATTGGTAGGATCCACGGCAATCATCGGCTCGCCGGCGCCGCGGTTCGCATTGCCGAACAGCAGGTACTCCTCTGATTTGAAAGCAGGGGCAGCCGCGAGATTCGGATTAGGACCGCCGGCTCGCTGCGCTGACGCCGTGATGCCCACACCTACAAAAAGACCAAAGGCCATGCCTGCCAATGGTAAGAGTCTGAGGTTCTTCATAAGTGTGTCCCGGTTGTTGGTATTTTTTGTGAAATCATTTGTTTATAGGCCGGGCAAATGCTCGGAGTCAATAAAATACTGATATGCCAGCATGGTCCGCGAGCTAAGGGTTCGCGCAGAAATAACTTTGCATTCTGGCGCGAGCGCCGGACGGGCAGATGCAAGGCGCCACGACGCAGGCGATGTGGTGACATCGTCGAGGAGCGGCAACGCCGCAGATGCCCGTCCGCCGCCGCGCCCCGCAGGGCTGCCGGCTCTCCAGCTTGCTGTATTCCTATGCTGCTTCTGCGCCCTGTCTGCGAGCTGGAGAGCCGGCAGCAGAATCTGAAGTTATTTTTGCGCGAGCCCTAAGGACTCGTGTTCGTAAATTACGGTAACGTTTGCGACGAGCGCGGCGGCCCTGTATGCGCGAAGCGACGACGAAGGCGATGTGAGTGCATCGTTGAGGAGGAGCGACAAAGCAGACAGGGCAGCCCCGCCGGCGCCCGAAGGGCTGGTGGGTTCCCGCACCCGGCTATCCGGCCTTACATCAAGAGAAGGAATGTGGCTGATCGAATCATCCCTGGAGGCCCACCTGAATGTGTCGAGGATCACCCCCTCCGTGGCCTATCTTTGACGCCACAAACAGCTACTCGCTTGCGTTCTCGTTCGCGGCATCACCTGCGCCATCCCGTTCGCGCTGGCATTTGCGGTCAGGACAGGCAAACCGGCCGCAGCTGAGCAACTCCGAGGTCACTCATCCGATCGGAAGCTTCGGAGCCGGACACCCCTATGTCCTTTCGAGCAGACCCGTCGATTTATATGAAACTTGTTTTCATAATCAACATCAGACCTCAACAGGTGAGGGGAAGGAACGATCCGGATGTCTGGAGTCCATTTCCACAGTTGGGCTTGGCGGCAAGACCATTTCGGCGTCGATCTCCTTCTATTGCTTCGGTTGCGGCCATAGGCCGCGATAAGAAAAATGAGGTAGGCGTATGATGAAATGCTTGTATGCAGGTGTTTTGATTCTGGTGGCGACGGCCACTATTGCTTCGGCCCAGACGTTCTCGTCGTCGGTAGTTGTTGCGGACGTGCCTTTTTCTTTTATCGTCAATGGCAAGCCGCTTCCGGCCGGGACCTATAGATTTGTACCCAGCGACAATCTTAACCAGATCACCGTGACCAATGCCAAAAGCAACGAATCCGCTATGTCGATAGTGGTTACCCGGCTCAGCCCCAGATCGGAAAAGGATCCTGCCGTGGTGTTCGACGTAGCCGGGACGGAGCACTATCTTGCCGAGATTTATGCGCCCGGGATGGATGGATTCCAGGTTCCATGCGCGCCGGGCAAGCACACGCACGTCGTCGTAAAAGCGAAGTGATAGGACGCCCAGCACTGGTGTTGTGAAGACAGAATCTGTTTCGTCCCTTCTTGACGAGTGCCTCCCGACGCCGGCGGAAGAGGTGGCCTCACATTTTTCCCCGGCAAGTGAGATTGATGAGTTATCAGTATCCGGAAGGTTTGATGAGCTGAGCAAAGCGGGAGCAGGCGGCCCTCGAAGGCGGGGGCCGCTTCACGGCAACGCCCGGTAATCGGAGCCAATTCAGGGGGGCAGGGCACTCGATCATCGCCGGGTGGCTTCAGCCGGATAAAGGGAAGCCGGAATTCACATTCGCGCGCCGGACGTCGCCCGGGTGCGATCGACCCGGCAGTTTAATGCAGCCGGCCATCCAACCATACGAAACAGATGCCACGCCTGCAACGCCTGGACCTTAGCGGGGAGGCATCGCCCGATCGGTTTGGAATTTGTTTCCCTGGGCTCATTGAAATCTGATATGTTGAAAAATCAGATTGATTCAGGATTTTCTTGTTGGGATCAGCATGAATGGTCCGCATCCTAAGGAATTGCTATGAAATCTGCTTTGTTGACGGCGCCTGAGAAGATGGAGATTCGCGAAATTGACGCTCCTGCATTGTCGGTGGGGGAGGTGATGATTCGACCTGACCGCATCGGGATATGCGGCTCCGATGTCTCGTTTTACCTCGGGCACCGCACACCGCCGTATCTGCCCTTCCTGCTCGGCCACGAATTTGTCGGGCGGGTGGTGGCTGTCGGACCGGGCGTGACCAAGCTCGCGGCGGGCCAGAGAGTGATTGTTGAGCCGAACTATACGTGCGGCACCTGCAGGTTCTGCCTCGAGGGCCGCGGCAACATCTGTCCCCACAAGAAGAGCATGGGCGTATCGGTGCCGGGGTGCTTTGCCGACTACGCGACGGCCCCGGCGGAATTCACCTGGCCCGTTCCCGATGCCGTCTCGGATGCGGATGCCGCCTCCATCGAACCCTTGACGGTTTCGCTGCATGCCCTGCTGCAATCCGGGGCGCGCGCGGGCGACACCGTTGCGGTCGTTGGCTGCGGTGTGGTTGGCCTGCTGCTCACGCACGTTGCGGTCACGCAGGGAGTGCGCGTGCTGGCCCACGACCAGTTTGACGAAAAGCTGGCCATGGCTTCTCAACTGGGAGCAGAGGCGTGTGCAGGCGGAAATCCGGCGAACCTCTGGCTGGACGAAAACGTGAGCACCGTATTTGAATGTGCCGGCGTGACACCGACCGTGGAATTGGCCCTGGGCGCGGCGCCACGCGGCAGTCGGGTTCTGCTCCTCGGCCTTTCATCTTCCCCCGCGAGCTTCGTGCCGCTCCGGCTGGTGCGCGAAGGAATCCGGATTGAGCCGAGCCTCATTTACGACCACCCGGCGGATTTTGCGTCTTCGATTCAGCAGGTGGCAAACAAGGTCCTGCAACCTTCGAAGATCGTGACCGAGACGATTCCGTTCGACTCGATCGGCCGGGCGCTGCAGATTGCGAGCACGGGCAAATCGGGCAAGGTCCACGTGATTTTTTCTTGAGCAGCCGGTTTTGGCGGCGGAAGGCGGCGCGATGCGGCTTCGCCCCCTTTTAGGACAATCCCCTTTCCCATGAGGCCGGACCCCTATAGCCGCGTCGGGCCGGGGCCTTCACGAACAAGCCTGCGCCATCCGCATGTCGATCTCGCTTCTGCCGTTATTGACCCCTCATGCGCCTTCGCGCGAGAGGACGTCCGCCTCGTCGCCCGTTTCCCTTGCAACATGTTCCAGCCCATCCAGATGTTCTTTGGCCCTCGACAGGGCCTGGCGCGCATACTCCTCCAGCCCGATCCTGGCTGCAAGCGTATCACCGGGAATTTCAAGCGCATAAGGTATCCCGGTTGGAAGGCACGAGAGAATACCCCGGACATCGATGCCGCCATCACCTGGAAACAGGCGTTCCGATCGGGCCGTATGGATGAGCTCCTCCCTTGAGCCGGGCGTTCCTTTTGGCGCATCGCAGACATGCGCATAGCGAAACCACTCGCGCGGAAGCTTTTTCAGTTCTGCGGTGCTTGAATTCGACCGTTCGAAATGAAGAATGTCAACCAGGATGCCGGCATTCGGCCGGTTGACCGCATGAAGGATTTGCGCCGCCGTCGCCAGGTCCGGGATCTCCGTCCAGGATGGGAACTCGAGATCGATGCCGAGGCCCAATGGCCGGGCCAGATCGCAGATCAGGGCGAAGCGATCCGTCGCTCGCTCGCGATCCGGGTCCGGCAGCTGCGTAATGACATGCCGGGCCCCGAGTTCGGCGCCGGCTTCGAGGAGCGGAAGATAACAATAGGGGTCGTTTCCCGGATCCATCCGGGCCAGTTCGATGTCCAGAACTCCCACCCCGGTGTCGGCCAGACGGGCCTTGGTTTCCTTCATCAGTACGCGATCCGTAATCAGCGGGTAGAGGGGTTCAGCCGGCGTGACCCGGTTGAGACGCAGGCCGACATAACGATAGCCCGCGCGCGCCGCGACATCGATCATGCGCGGGGGCGTAAGTGCCAGGACCGTAAGGTGGGAAAGTGAGTACTCGTGCTTCATGGCTCGATCTCCGCAATGACCTTTGCATGCCTGTGCTGGAAAGAGCAGGTGCAACCCTCTACTTGCGGCCAACCATCCCGAATCTGAAGCAGACGATCGTTAACGCATCATGTCGCGAATGCATTGATGGTCCCACAATAGGAGCAGGCTTTGTGATATGTCAACACATTTCTGATATATCATATATGACAAGACTGCGGCCGGCAGTCCCGCCTGAAAACGGGCAGCACGAGCCTTCGGGATTCGTGACTCTTCCTGTGACTCGCGAGCGGAATCACTTCATGGGTGTGCGGCCTTGGGGCGCATGGAGGGCTCTGCGTGCGGAACGAAACCGGAAGCTGTTGCGCCTGCCATAAGAGGCATCGCCGGCGCGGGCTCCCGGAAGCGACCGCGCGCGCCGCCTCCTTTTTCGACACTTCGGCAAAGCCTGCATTCGATTTCCTGATATTCCAGATTTGCCGTTGTCGTGGTGAGGCCCGCAAGGCCTCGCAATCGGGGATTGTTCCGGCGCGGAGGGATGGGCGATAATCACGCGCAACTGTGAGGCGGGAAATATGGAAACGATCTGCGGAAATTTCATTGATGGCCGGGCAACACCGGCACGGGAGGGCGAAACCACGCCGGTATTCAATCCATCCCGGGGCGTGGTCATAGCCCGGACGCCTTCGTGCACGGTGGAGGATGTCCGGGAAGGGGTGCAGTCATGTCGCATCGCATTGCTCGCCTGGGCTGAGGTTCCCCCCGGCGATCGAGTCCGCATTCTGTTCCGCTATCAGCAGCTCCTGGAAGCGAATTTCGAATCCCTGGCGCGCCTGGTAAACCGCGAACATGGCAAGACCTACGAGGAGGCGTGCGGCGACGTGCGCCGCGGGATCGAAGTCGTCGAAATGGCGTGCGGGATTCCATCGCTGCTGATGGGACGGTCGCTCGATAACGTCGCCAGGGGCATCGACGGCACAACCATGCGCCAGCCGGTGGGAGTATGCGCCGGGATCACGCCCTTCAATTTTCCGGCGATGGTGCCGATGTGGATGTATCCGCTCGCCATTGCCTGTGGCAACACCTTTGTGCTCAAGCCTTCTCCGAAGGTCCCCCTGACTGCCATGCGCCTGGCTGAGTTGTTTTCCCATGCCGGCCTGCCTCCCGGTGTGCTCAATGTCGTGCATGGCGGCAAAGAAGCTGTTGATGCCCTGCTGCATCATCCCGATGTGGCGGCGATCAGCTTTGTCGGCTCAACCAGCGTGGCCAGGTATATTTACAAAACCGGAACCGCGTGCGGGAAGCGCGTACAGGCGGCCGGAGGCGCCAAGAATTTTATGGTCGTCATGCCCGACGCCGACCTGGACGCGGCCGCCGGGGCCATCACCGGCGCGGCGTTCGGCTGCACCGGACAGCGCTGCATGGCGGGGAGTGTCGTGATCGCGGTCGCAGACGCCGCGGAGGAGATGATCCCACGGTTGGTGGGAGCAGGGGCGCGCCTCACGGTCGGCCCGACCGATGAGGATGATTCCATGGGCATGGGACCGATGATCGATGAAGCCGCACGCGAACGCGTGCTGCAATATCTGGAGCTGGGGATTCAGGAAGGAGCTTCGCTGGTCGCCGATGGACGGCTGGAGCCGAGCGTATCCGGGCCTGGTTTTTTCCTGGGCCCCAGCATTTTTGACCGCGTCGAGCCGCACATGCAGATCGCCCGCGACGAGATTTTTGGGCCGGTACTCTCGGTGATGCGCGCGCCGTCTCTTGAATCGGCCATCGCGCGTGCCAATCACTCTCCTTACGGGAATGGGGCCGCTATATTCACCAGTGATAGCGGCGCCGCCCGGAAGTTCTCCCGCGAAATTCAGTGCGGCATGGTGGGCGTCAACATCGGCGTCCCCGCCCCCATGGCGATCTTCCCGTTTTCAGGATGGAACCAGTCCTTCTTCGGCGACCTGCACGTTCAGGGGATGGAAGGGATTCAGTTTTACACGCGATCCAAAGTGGTTCTCAGCCGATGGGACCCGGACGGCAAGCGATGGACCTGGTCTTAGCCATTCTTGAAGGCAACCCGGAATCGAATCATAATGCTTTTCCTCCCGGGTGTGCCGGATGGTTCACGGCTCTCATTGAGCCTTCCAGGATATCCAGGCCCTGCTCCAGAGTCCTGTCATCGATCACGAGGGGAATGAGAAAGCGGATGACATTGGAGTAGGTTCCGGCGGAAATCAGCAGCAACCCGCGGCGCAGGCACTCCGTTTTCAATCTCGAAACGTATTCCGTGGCCGGTTCCTTGGTGTGGCGGTTCTCGACGAATTCGATCCCGACCATGGCGCCGCGGGAGCGGATATCCCCAATCCTGGGAAACTCCTCCTCCCACTGAGCGGCCCGCCCGCGGATCCTGGCTCCGATCTGAAAGGAGCGGTGGCACAGGCTTTCGCGCTCGATCTTGTCGAGCACCTTGAGCGCGGCGGCGCATGCGAGCGGGTTGCCGCCGAACGTGCCCCCCAGGCCGCCGACCTGGGGGCTGTCGAGGATTTCCGCCTGCCCCAGCACGGCGCTGAGGGGCAGGCCGCCGGCCAGCGATTTGGACAGCACGACCAGGTCGGGTTTCACGCCCAGTTGCTGGAATGCGAATGTGGTTCCGGTTCTGGCCAGGCCCGTCTGGACTTCATCGACGATGAAGAGAATTCCGTGCTCCCGGCAGATTCGTTCGAGTTCCGGCAGGTATTCCGCGGGCGGGACCACGAACCCGCCCTCGCCCTGAACCGGTTCGATGATCAGCGCCGCGATCTCACCGGGGGCTACCTGGGTCTCAAAGGCATCGCGGAGCAGATCGGCGCAGGCGAGATCGCAGGTCGGATGTTCGAGATTCAGGGGGCAGCGGTAGCAATAGGCGTAGGGGAGGCGGTAGACTTCCGCCGGAAATGGACCGAAGCCGGCCTTGTAGGTCCGGGTCTTGCTCGTCAGCGCCAGGGCCATCAGCGTGCGGCCATGAAAGGCGTTCTGAAATGTAATCACCGCCTGCCTTTTGGTGAAAGCGCGAGCCAGCTTGATGGCATTCTCGACCGCTTCGGCGCCGCTGTTGACCAGCATCCCCTTTTTCGGGCCGTCGCCCGGGAGGTAGCGGACCAGTTTTTCAATCACAGCCAGGTATGGTTCGTGCATCGCCACATGAAAGCAGGAGAAGAGAAATCGATCGGCCTGCTCATGGACGGCGGCGACGGCCTCGTCGGGGCTGTTGCCGGCGTTCATGCAGCCCAAGCCGCCCGCGAAATCGATGAATACATTGCCATCCACGTCCTCAAGGAGCGCTCCCTGTCCGCGCTGGATGAAGATCGGGTGATAGCTGAATATCCCGCGGGGCAACACCTTCTGGCGCCTTTCCAAAAGGGCTGTCGAACGCGGCCCCGGGATTGGGGTCAATTTATCCGGATCGAATTCGAGACGAGTCATGACGGTCTCCTCTCTCAAAAGAGGCTTTGCGGGCGTATGGCCAGGTGCCTTGGCTGATATCGGCGCTGGGGGAGCACTCTATCACATCAGGGTTCGCTTCGCATCGGACACGAATCGGAACGGCGCTCCATGGGCTTTTGCATCATGATATTTGCGGGAAAAATCCGGAGGACCGCCGATGAGCTGCAGATTTGGTTTTTAAATCTCGCGAGCAGGACGTTGTCCGCAGTGTGCTCGGGATTTTCTTTGGCCTCCCGCCGTTAACCCCCGATCCGCGGTTGACGGTCTTGTTTCGGCGCCGGGCTTTGTGTCACTCCGAAATCAAAGGATTTATCACCTCAATGCCATCATAATCGCGGCCTGATGCCAGATCTTCGCTCCAGACCACTCTTGCCCTGGCTTTCCTTGCCGCGGCCAGAATCAAAGCATCCCAGTAGGACAGGCTGTGCTTCTCTTTCCATCGGAGCCCTTCGATGAAGAGGAATCGGTCATTGTCGATCACGTCCCACTCGAGGTAGCTGGTCACGGTCTCACGGGCAACCGGCGCCGGAACCTTTTTCCTGATCAGATTCACATAAAATTCCTGCAGTACCTGGACGCTGATTCCGGGCAGGAGATCACGGTGCCAAAGGGCGGATATCTTCTCCCTGGCTATCCGGTATTTCTCGCCGGCATCGATGTCGTATGCGTACACGAGTATGTTGGTGTCGACAAAGATCTGATCAGCGCCCATGGGTTTCGTCCCTCGAAAGAGGGGTGCCCCCCAGATGCAGGCCCTTGCGCATTCTGTGGAGAGCGCCCGCCCGGGCTCTCTGTTTGCGATCCGTTTCGGATGTGGCGCGCGTGACCAGGCCGGCCACCCATTCGGACAAGGACTGGTCCTGTTCCACCGCGGCGTGTCTGGCCTTGCGCAAGACTGCCTCATCCAGCCGCAATGTTACGTTCCTGTTCATGACCTCCTCCTGGGCACATAAACAGTATAGCACAGTAAATGTGCATATGATCGATCGGAAACCGCCAGAGGATGGAGGGTGGTATCTGGCCTCCAATTGTTGGAGCAGAGCCGGCGTGCCAAGCGTCAGGCAGAGGGGGACGGCTGAAGGCAGCCCTGAACTGAGGTCACCATTTCCAATGCAAAAACTGGAAACTGCAGGTGCGGCCCCTGTGAGCTCGGGGCTCGCGCAAAAGTGAATTCACAATTTGCCGCCGGATTGCACGGCCGCATGCCCTGGGGAGGAAGGGCGCAGCAAATATTTGAACCGGCAGCCCTTCGGGGTGCGGCGGCGGGCGGGCGTCTACTGTGTTGCGGCGTCTTGCATCTGCCCGCCCGGGGCTCGCGCCAGAACGTGAATCTGTTTTTGCGCGAACCTTCAATTGCCGCCGCGGACGGGCCATACAGGAAAGGTGGTGGTCCTGGCGATATAGTCGACATAGCCGTAGACAAGCGACGCGAAGTAGGCAGCGCCGAGACTATCCGCGGCAGTGGTGGACGACCAGTAACCTCCCGACTGGACGCCGGTGGCCCACTGGCCTGATGGGGATGCATCGAAGCATCCAAATCCGGTGCTGTCGGGAAGCGTCGAACTTCCGGGGCCGTTACATGCCGCTTTGAGGATCCCAGCCCATTCCCACTGTGTGGGCAACCGCCAGTTCCCCGCGGCCGACCCATCCGAAAGCCCGCACTGACCGCTCTGCAGACCCGCCGCGGTGTTGTTCGCGGATGCATATTCCATCGGGGGGAAGCACCCGGGATTTTTCAACCAGATCAGTCCCGTCTGCGTATCGGTCACTGTACCGTTGCCGCAATCCACAAATCGATTCACGTTGTCGTGACATCTGCCGGCCGCCGCCGCGCCGGACAATCCCGGAGGCCCTTGCGGTCCTGGGGGTCCCTGCAGACCCGGAGTTCCCGTGGCCCCCTTGGGGCCTGGCGGCCCCAGCAACCCCACGGGACCGATGTCCCCCTTGGGTCCCTGCGCGCCCGGCGGTCCAACCGGCCCCGTGGCGCCCGGAGGCCCTGCGTCACCTTTTGGCCCCTGGGGCCCCACGGCACCGATGGTGACATAAAATACATCGGAACTCTCGCGATCTTCCATGGCCCTTCCCTGCTTGCTGGCGCGCATGACCCGGAGCAGGTGGCTACCCGATACGGGATTTGTGCCTCCGGACCGATCGGTCGGCAGCTGTATCGTAATTATCTGCCAATCGTCTTTCAGCGTCCGGAATTCGGTAACTGCGACTGGCACTGATTCCCACAGCACAATCGGCTTGTAGGGTCCGAAATATCGCCCCCTGATCTGCAGAACAAAAGGGGTGCGTCCATTATCCATCACTTCGGCAGAAACGATGACCAGTTGCTTATCACCGTACCCATCACTCGGATCGGCAAAAAGCAATTCCGTGATTGATAATCCCAATGTCAGAAGTAACACCGCTGCTCTCTTCATTCCTTTACCTCTTCCTGATTGGACCTATCTGGTTGATTCCCATTTTCCTCCGAAAAAATGAGGAATGGCACTCGTCCTGGGACCGAGATATCTACAATCACCCGTGGTAGCGGAGAATGCTTTGCATGCACTTGAATCGCATCTACCGCTGGGGAGATGGCGGGCACGATTAGCCAAATATGAGTCTAGCAACGATCATGCCAGACCGGGCGCCGAGGCTTCACAAAGGGACAGGAATCCTCTAAATATTGTAATCACTGATGTTTATTATTGGCTCGTCCCTGCCGGTCGGGATGGTGTCGCTAGCCTCCAGGGAAATAGACCGCTTCATTCTGATGTTTTGGGTCACTGGAGGGTGACCATTTTCATTATTCCGGATATCAGACTGCAAAAGCAATCCGTGCAACCTGAGAGGATGAACATCGATTTGGCGTGAAGGTCACATGTGCAATCCAATTCGGAGCAGGGTGCCTGTAAGAACGGCTTTGCGCGGATCCGGGGGGCCTAAATGTGCTGCCCGGGTTCGAGGGGCCGGAATCGTATTGGACAATCTGCTTCCGCAATGGTGAAAAGGTAACCTGCCACCGATTTTCTCTGTGATAGAATCAACCCGATTTCCCAGACTGATGCCCGTTGATTAGCGGTGACAAGGGCGCCGCCCCGCGTCAAAGCCGCAATCCCGTACGCTCAAGGAGCCCGGCATATGGCGAACCGCTTCGCATTTTACTGGCCTCGCAACACCCTGTTTGCTGTTTCCCTGTGTGCGATTGTTCTTGCGGCACCTTCCCGGGATACTAAGCTTGAGTCGCGGGCATCTGCCGGGCAGGGCCCCACGGTTAATCTCTCGCAGCCGGATATGCGCCCGGGCTATCTGATCACCCTCGAATCCAGAGATGGCGGGATTCGCCTTATGTCGGCGGCCGAAATTGAAAACTACGAGCCAACCAGGCATCTGGCCGCCGACGATGACTGGCGCGCGCTGCTGTTTGATCAACGGGGAATGAACATCGGCAGGCTCACGATCGGCAATCCGGGGCGCTTTTCCCCCATAGTCTTCCCGGACCAGACCATTCCCATGGTGGTTAAGATCCCTCGTCTGCCCGGTCTCGCGGATGCGCTGATCTGCAATGAGCGCATGGAGGTGCAGCTGCATATCCCTGTCGATGCTTCTTTCAGGGGGGAGGCTGCGGCGCAGCGCCGGGCATTTCTGGCCCACGAGAATGAAAACCGCAGGCGGCTTCTCGACGAGGCCCGGCTGCGCCGGCAGCGGCCGGCCGCCAGCCTCCAGCCGGCGCAGGAAATGCCTCGGCTCGAAAACGTGCCGGAAGAGCTGCAAAAGCACTACCGGGGTGAAACCGCATTCGAGATCGAACAGCTGGAATCGTTTGGTGCGGAGATTATGAACCTCCGGCATGGCCTGCGTGCCGGGCCAGAGGAATTGGCGCGCATGATCCGAAGGGAAGAGCCGGCACCGGCGGCTCACGCGCCGGTGGGGTCGAGGCGGCTCGCGGCCGCGGCGCCGGCATACACCCTTTCAGGCCGGGTTACGGATCTCGAGAGCGGCGAACCGGTGACGCAAGCGACGTTACTTTTCTACCAGTATGACGGCTCCAATGTGTACCAAGGGTATCTTGGTTCTTTGACCACGGACCAAACCGGCTTCTTTTCAATGGCGGTTGATGCCGGTCGAGTCGACATCCAACCCGTATATTCATCGGTGCCGGGGAAAACTTATGTCCAGGTCCGCCAATCGGTGGGCATCTCGGGGAATACCCAATACGACTTCAGTGCTATCCCGGGCATTCGACTGACCGGAATGATTCAAAATGAACAGGGCCAGCCGGCGCCCTCGGTGTCGGTGCGGGCATATTCGAAGGAATTGCAGCTTACGGTGAGTACGACCACCTTGTCCTCCGGACTCTACTCCACGGTAGTGCCGCAGAATCGCCCGTTGAACATCTCGGTGATTCCGCAGGTCCCCTACACGGCGCCGCCGGCCCAGGTTGGAATCATTTTCGCGACAGATACTACGCTCGATTTCAGGCTGGAGACGGGATGGACGGTCTCCGGTACGGTCATTGGCGAAGGGGGCGCGGTAATTGCCAAGGCTTCGGTCCTCCTGCGGCAGCTATGCAGCACCACAACAGGAACGCCATCCTGGTCCACAACGACTGACAACTCAGGGAGATTCAAGTTCGGGGTGGGAAAAAGACTGGAACCCAACAGTTTTCTCCTGGCCGCCTATGCCCAGAACTACGTGCTGCAATCCCTGAGCCTGCAAATCGATGGAGACGTGACGCAGGACATCCAGCTGGCCAGGGGAAATACGCTGTCGGGCCTGGTGCAGGACTTCCAGCAGAAACCGTTGCGAGGGGTGCGCGTCCGCGCCTACCAGGATGGGACCTTCATCAATTCCGCGCTGACTCTGTCGGATGGGAGCTACGGCATGAGTCTGCCCGTGGGAGCCTACACCATTGAAGCCCTGCCGCCTTCAGGGAGCCTGGCGGCGCCGGCCTTGAATATCGCCGTGCCTGTATCCGAGCCGCGTACTCTCGATATCATCATGCCGCCGGCGTCCGGGATCCTGGCCCTCACGCTCTATTTTACCGGGGAGGACAGCTTCAACCGCTTCTCGAGGACCTGGCTGGCGCGCTTCGAACTCTACCGCTCCGGACTCACGGCGTTCGCGGGGGGCGGAACCGTAGGACCGGCGGGATTTGATGCCGGGCGCGGCAAGTATTTCCGGACATTCATCCTGTATGCCGACCGGGGTGCGTACTCTCTAACCGCATTTCTAGCCGGCTGCCGGGCGATCCGGCTGCCGGAGATCGAGATCGGCGAACGAACCGAAATGCAGCTTGATGTGCCTGAACTCTTCCTGTGGACCGGAACTCTCCTGGACGCCGACCGCACCCCGCTGCCGAACATGTACATTCTGTCCTATACCGACCTGGCCAGGGAATACGAGACGACCACGACCGATGCCTCCGGAAAATTCTCCATTTTGATGACCCCCGAGGGTTTCGTCAAGTTTTACAGTGACGCCAACAGCCGCAACATCCTGCACACCGAGCGCTTCGGCGACCTGACCGCGAGCCGGACCGCTAATGTCGTTCTGGACGAGTTTCCATCTTTCTCGGATTCGGGGGAAACCCTGACCCAGTTTTTCGGGGTGCCGGATCGCAGGAGCCGGTGGAACATAGTCATGATCGGTGACGGGTATACGGGAATCAATGAACCATATGCGGACCTGAACGGAAACGGCCGCTGGGATGGCGTACTGTTCTATGACTTGGACCAGAACGGGATCTTGGATATCGGAGAGCGCTATCAGGCTTACGGCACCGTTTCCGCGCCCAAGACGGGGACCAATCCGACCCTTCATAATGAACCGTTCCAGGATCTGAATGGAGATCAGGTTCCCAACATCAACGATCAGGAGTTGTTTTATCGCAATACCCTGGACACCGCACGGTCTCTGTTCGGGCAGGACGAGTGGAATCGGCATCGTGAGGCGTTCAATCTGTTCCGCATCCGCCTGGTTTCACGCCAGGCCGGGCACAAAATCCTGGATTCCAGCGGCGAGGTTGTCCTTGATCGAGATACGGCTCTCGGAACCTACCTGCATACGCCGGACCGGAACTATCTGTTCTCGGCGAACTACACTCTGGTTTCGCAATACATCAATCAGTATGTCCCGGAGTGCGACACCCGGATCGTCATGGTCAACCAGCCGATCCGCATGGGGCGCGTGAATTCCTATATGTTCCAGTACGGCGGAGACATTTCCACGCTGAACAACGATTACGTCGTCGCGCACGAAATGGGCCACAATGTGGGGCTGCTGGCGGATGAGTACACTGAATACGAGGAAACCTACAAAGGGGTTGAATCCGCGGCGCGCAACATCACCTCGCTCACGGATGTCAACCGGATCCCCTGGCGGCACCTCATTTCGCCGGGGAAAGAAATTCCCAGCCAGCCCGGTTCGCACGGAGTCGGTCTCTATGAGGGCGCAGGGTATTACACGGGAGGGAGATATCGTCCCACTGAGTACTGCATGATGGTGAGCGGGAACCGCTACTGTCCGGTCTGCACCGCGGAAATTGAAATCAGGCTGAGCGATATCACCGGAGTGGTGGCTGATGCGCTGCCCGAAAGCCCTGTCGCGGAAGTTCACGGTCTCTATCCGCAATTCATCTGGGCGCCTTCTCCGGGAGCATCCCATTACTATCTGGAACTTGAGACCGCCGATGGCAGCCAGTTGCTGGCAGCCTATGATGTTTATGATCGCCAATTCCTGTTACCATTCGCACTGACAGCGGGGACAGACTATCGGTGGCGGCTGCGGCCGGCCACTCCGAGCCGGAGCGGCAACTGGACCCCCTGGATTTATTTCCGGCCGCACGCCGAGGCGCCGGCTTTCGTTGGCGTGTTTGCCCAAATTGCCACCGGGGGCGCGTACCGGACCATCCTGACCGGGCTCAACATCGGTGCGGCTGCGGCCGATGTTCTGGTGTCACTGGTCAAATCGGACGGAACTTCATTTGGACCGCTTGCGAGCGGGGTCGCCCCACCCGTACCATTCCTCCTCAATTCAAGGGGAATCCTGAGTCTGCAGGCGGTACTTTCTGGAGATGCGATCTCGGGCTACGCGCGACTTGCTGGCGGGCAGCAGTTCGTGGGTTCCGCTCTGATCCGCGCGATGCATGGAGACGTGATCCTCAGCGAAGCCGCGACCGGTCTGCGCCGGCCGGCCAGACACTTTACCGTCTATGTCGATAATTCCGATGACGCGGATTCGGGTTATGCCATCGCCAACCCGAGTGATGCCCAGGCCACTGTGAGCCTGATCCTGCGCGACCGCGAAGGGGTGGTCAAGGATATGGCCGCCATCGATCTTTTGCCGGGGCGCCACATAGCCGAGTTCGCCCGGGAAAGATTCCAGTTGCATGCCACGGCGGGATTCGAGGGGAGCATCGAATTCACGAGCAGTGCGGACCTGGCAGCCGTTGGGCTGCGCTATGACAACATGTCCCGGGATCCCGCGGCCCATGTTTTCACCACGGTTCCGGTTGTCTTGACGGAGGAGAGCCGGACAGTCCTCTATTTCCCGCAATTTGCGGATGGGGCGGGCTATCGGACCGATCTTGTGTTGCTGAATCCTTGGGCCTCAGGAACTTTGGCAGACGTCGAGTTTCACCGCAGCGACGGAACCAGGGTCTCAATCCCTGTCGGTGGCCGGTTGCAGCAGAACATCCAGGTGTCGTTGAACGGCAATGGCGTGGGGCGCCTGGTTACGGACGGGGCTTCAGAAGAACTGCTCACGGGATATGTCAAGGTCACCTGTGCTCTTCCCATCGGCGGTTCGGCGATCTACCAGACACGTGTGGGCGATCGGATTGTTTCCGAAGCAGGCGTACAGCCGGCTCCACTGACACGGCAATTCATTGCTTACGTGGATAGCATGGGTTCGTCGGGATCGGGCCTCGCCATCTGCAATCCGAATCCCGAGGCTGCAGTACTGACTTTGGTTCTGCGGCGCGCGAACGGGGAGATTGCGGCCACAGTCGGCGCCGGGGTGCCGGCTTGGGGGCACGTTGCCAGGTTCTTCCCGGAATGGTTTCCGCTCGGTTTTGGCGAGTTCGAGGGTACCGTGGAGGTGTTTTCGACCACGCCGGTAGGTGGGGTGGGTCTGAGATTCGACAATCCGAACGGCAACGTTTTCGCCGCGCTTCCGGTAATCATCCTGCCGTAGTTTTGGGACAGGCGCCATTATCTCGAAATTCGATCATCCCGTCCTCATCGTCAGGGGCAAAAAAGGAAGGGCGCGTCATCGTTCGGCATGAGGAACTCGTTGAGCCATAGAAGCGTCTCGATCTTCTTTCTGCCCCGATGCGGCGGCCACGGATCATTGACATAAAGAGTGCTGCCATCCCTCGATATTCCCGTGATGACCACGACGTGCTCTCTCCCACCCGTCCAAAGAGGACCGTATTGTTTGAGCAAATCCTGTATGAATAATGGTCCTAAACTCTGGAAATGTCTCGGCGCCCACTGCAGGCCGAGTTCCCGAGCGAACTGCTTTGTCCGTGGAATCGGAAGCCCGTTGTTACCCCGGAAGATCCTGATGTGTTCCGGAACCTGGCTCGGATCCGGTTCGCCGGCCTGGCACATCTGCTGCAGGTTTCGTTTCCAGTACCGAACCATGATGGCAGAGGCGTACCAGCACGCCATGGTCTTGGACTGAGGCACCAGCCACACGTGGTGACGGATTTCCCCGGTCGACCTCATCGCTGCAAAACGCCGTTGTGTTGCCTGGGCGAGTGCCATGATCTCGTTCCAGGTGTTGGGGCCGACAATGCCATCCACCTTCAATCCCCTGCTCTTCTGAAATTTCAGCACGGCGGCCTCGGTAACCGGACCAAATATGCCATCGGCATATATGTCCAAGGCACCCTGTACTTCCTGAACATCAAAGCCTGTTGAACCTCGTCTGAGATTTTGTGGCATACCCATGCTCCCGAACGGTTTTTCTGATATTAATCGGATTCAATGCCGATCTCCAGATCTTTTCAGCCCATGCTCGCGCCCCCCACGCCGGCGATAGGGAAACCGGGTTGCCCACCGGCTTTGGAGAGCAGATCATGCGCTTCACCCCATGGGCGAATGCAATACGGAGGGGTCCTACGGATTCCCCGGTCTCTCTAATTGTCTGGTTTGCTGCGCTGACGGTGCTGAGCTGATTGGGATCCCTGAGGCGGCTGGACCTTCAGCAGGTCACGGGAAGGGGCTTAGGGCTCGCGCAAAAATAACTTCACATTTTGCTGCTGGCTTCCAAACCCACGAGCCACAGGAGAGTTTGCCATAGGATATTAGATGCTTGGAAGCCAGCAGCCCTTCGGGGCGCGGCGGCGGGCGGGCAACTGCGGCGTTGCCGCTCCTCGACGATGTCACCACATCGCCTGCGTCGCGGCGCCTTGCATCTGCCCGCCCCAGGAGCAACACAGGTGCGACGGTGCTCGCGCCAAAATGTAAACTTATTTATGCGCGAACCCTTAGGATCATTTTTTTGCCCCCCTTTTTGCCTGTCAGCCCTCCCGACCGATGGTTCAACTTGGTTGAGGAGCCGGGGAAGGAACCATGCATTGCTCCGCAGAGGCAAACCACTCATGACCGTGCTTCTGATACACGCCGAGACAAAGTCCGTTGACTGGCGGGAGTTCGATACCACTCGCATCTTTGAGACCGGTGAATGAAAAGGAGGCTTCTTCGATGGCGATACCGGGTAATAGAGCTCGGATCAAAAGGCGAGTCTGTAGCACGCAAGGGCGGTGCGGCCGCCGCCCGTCACCAATGATAGGAAGCGCTCATCGAGAAATAGTTGGCCAGCACGTATCCGCTTGGATTTGAAACGATGACACGCACCTGGGGATCCAGCGACCAATGACGATTCAGGAACAGCAGCGTGCCGCCCCCGAAATTCATGCTTAGTTCGGTTCTCCGAACGCTGTATCTCTCGGCCGAGTCATCCGGCCACCCGTATCTGTAGCTGGTTTTGAGGACGCCGAGGCCTCCCAGGATATAGGGCTGCACCCTGGAGCGGGAAAAATAGAGGACCGCATTGCCGGAGAAGCCCGCCGAATCTCCGTCGACTTGAAAGTGATCCCCGCGAGTGTGATGGATACCGAGCAGTTCACCCTGGACTCCCAAGCGACTCAGAGGACGCCACTCCGCGCCGGCACGGTAAGTTGCGCCCTGACCCAAGGAACCTTCGTCATCAAAAAACCTGCCGATGCCCACTCCGCCAAAAATCCTCGCTTTCCAGGTGTTGTCTTGTGCGTTGAGGAACGGCGAAAGAAGGGTCATTACCAGAATGAAGGCCGCAGTTCGACATAGAATGATCATCGTAATTCCCCCATGTTTGCTGAATCCCTTTCAAACATGAATGTGAAATCGGCGGCAAAACCGGATCAGTTCCGGCATCAGGAGAGGAGACTGCACCCGGATTTCTTACAGGACTACCGGGCGTCCTGCTGAGGGCGCGGGACGATCGCCCATCGGGGTTCCGCAATGCGGGCAAAAGCGGGCAGCCGGCGCTGACGGGCGGCCGCAGGACGGGCATTGAGCCTGGACGGGTCCTCCACAGGACCGGCAATATACGTCGTTCAAGGTGATGGCCTGGCCGCATGATGGGCAGGCTGACTGCACCGGGTGACGTACGATAAGGTACGCAATCAACCCGAGCAGGTAGGGGACCAGCGTTGCCACCAGCGCCCACAGAAGCGGCTCCATGCCGCGCTGTTTGGCGTCATAGTAAACGGCGATGCCGATACCGATCCAGGTAAAGATTCCGAGCAGCACCAGCGAGCCGATCATCCAGATGGCCAGCGCCGCCAACATGGGAAATCCGCTGCCCCGAATGAACGAGTGGCTGCTCAAGGATAATCCCACCATAATGATGAACAGCGCCGCCACGCAAACGAGGTAGACCTGGAGAAGTTTGATGATCTTGGTCTTAACCATACGATGCCTCCGTAAATCTGTTTCCCTGCATATGGCGCCGCAAGAGCATAGCCAGGCAAATCCCGCCTGCGGTTCCCCCGATGGTCCAGACGGCCACCAGGCTGATGAGCCATGCGGTCAAGGCGGAATCGAATAACGACGAAAGCAGCTGCTCGCAGAAATAAGCCGGGATGAGAAAAGACAACAGCAGGAACACCATCACGGGCGGCGCCAGCAGCAGTCCCAGCTTGAGGTCTCGGGAGCCGTGCGCTTCGTGTATCGCCGCCAGGCTTCGCTGCCGGAGTGCCGGATGGTAGAGGGAAGCGTCGGCGAATAGCCGCGGTGCCAGGCGCAGGCCTTCGGCGTATAGGCGGCAGTCTTCGCATCCCCGCAGGTGGTCCGCAACCCGGGAGGGCCACTGAACCTCCTGGGAAGCGGAAACCGCGTTCTTCAGCAGGGTGGCGCAGACTTCGAGGCAATCCAGGTTTGTTTCAGCCATGTGCGGTTCCCTTCAGGTGCCGGTATCGATGGGCGAATTGGTCCAACGCACGGGCCAGCCTGCTCTTGACGGTCCCTAACGGGAGACGGCACTGACCGGCGATCTGCTCATAGCTCATCTCCCCGTAATACCGCAACCAGATCACTTCGCGGAGCGCCGGATCGAGCCCCGCCAGAAGCACCTTCACCACCTGTTCCGCCATCATCCCTTCGCGAAAATCCCCGGGAGCGGCGACATCGATCATATCATCCTCACGGTCCGGGGCGCCGATCCGCAACCGGCTCCTCCAGCGCAGCAGTCGCATCCGGTCGTAGGCGAGGTTTCTGGCGACACGGAAAAGCCAGGGGCGAAAACTCCGGGTGGCGTCGAACCGGCGGATGCGCTCCATGACGCGAACCCAGGTATCCTGAAATACATCTTCGGCCATGTCCCGCTTGCCCACGACCGCCACAAGATAACTCATGAGATCGGCTCCATAATGATCGATCAACAGTCCCAGATTGCCTCGCTCGCCCGCCTGGAGCTGGGTCAGAATCTCCTGTTCCCGGATCTCCGGCTGGAGACCGGTTGCTTCCGTCTGCTCCCCGCGGGTCATTGCTTCCTCGCACTGGATCTACGTGCCAGCCCTGCCGTTTGTTCTCGAAAATCCAGGATATTGTACCGGCAAATTACCGGTTGCATGCGGAATTCCCGTTTTGTCGAAATGAAGGTGGCGATGCGTGTTCATCCGCGTTCTTCCGTGTTCTGAAATCCTTTTGTCCTGAAAAAATCCCGGCACCACAAACCGGATTTCATTCGTTTGCAACATAAGTTTATGAATCGTTCGGACTCATGAGCCGCTCCAGTCTGCCCCGAGATTCGGAGAATCCCGCATGATCTGCCCGTCGATTCGTGCTATTCTCACCCGGAAACCCTGAAACTTTTTCCCGAAACTCGAGCGCGCTCTCCCCGTTTCCTGGTGGCGGGCGAAGCAGACGTATCCGGAAGGAACACCTATGAAATCTCCGAGCGAACTTCTCCCCCGTCGACAGACCGTGGGTCTGCTTATTGTTTTGTCCGCCGTGCTTTGCGGTGTTGGTGGCGTAGCCCAGGGACCGGTTGACCGGTGCCTGGTGCCCGCGAACATCCGCGATGCGATCCTGAATGAGACCTCCGGTGAAGAGGCGTATCAGCACGTTCAGATCCTGGCCGTCAACCGCAACCGGCAGGAGGAGGAGTATGCGAACACCTACTTCGAATCCGCCTATCTCGAGAAGATGGCTAAACAGTATGGCCTGTCCGACGTGCAGCTGGAGTACTTCCCGTCCCGCGACCAGTGGGACGCCGAAGAGGCGGATCTCTGGCTCATGCAGCCGACCCAAAAGAAGCTGGCCAGCCTTACCATGGTCCCGACCGCGCTGGCGCAGGGAAGCATGAACGCCGACGTGGAAACAGAGGTTGTTTATGTCGGCCAGGGACGCGAGGCTGACTACGCGGGCAAGGACGTCAAAGGGAAGATCGTGCTTGGAAGCGGCAGTGTCGGTCAGGCTTTTACCGGCGGGCTGCAGCGCGGTGCGGTCGGCGCTCTTGGCACCGGGAGCGCGGGAGTGAGTGCAAATTCAGCGGGTTACACCCTGGATCAGTTGGGCTGGTCAAGCGTCTCGGCGCGGCCGGAAACCGGCGGTTTCGGGTTTGTTTTGACGCTTCGTCAATTCTACGAATTGCGAGACTACCTGGACCGCGGGCAAAAGGTCGTGGTGAAGGCGCACGTGCGGGCCAAAACCTACCCGAGCCGGATGAATGTGCTCTCGGCGTCGATCCCGGGGACCGACCCGAACGCCGGCGAGCTGATCACCGTCGCACACGCATACGAGACCATCGCGACCCCCGGCGCGAATGACAATTGTACGGGGGTCGCGACCATCCTCGAGGTGGGCCGCACGCTTGCCCGCCTGATCCGGGACGGAGATCTGCCACGCCCAAAGCGCACCATCCGGTTTATCTGGGGACCGGAGATCTCGGGGTCGACCGCATTCATGAACAAGCATCCTGAATTGCAGGACAAGCTGATCGCGGCGCTCAATTTCGATATGACCGGCGCAAACCTGAAGCTGACCGACGCTTATCTCCGGATGAAGATGACGCCGGACTCGCTGCCGAGTTATCTGAACGACCTGATGGCCAGCCTGCTCCGGTTCGTCGATCAAACGGAAATCAGGACCCAGCAGGGGGATAATGGCCAGTTCAATTATCGCTTGTGTCCGGTTGCCGCAATTACGTCGGGGAGCGACCATTCGGTTTTCAACAATGGCGGCATCCCGGCCATGCAGTTTAATCACTGGCCGGATAATTTTTATCACAGCAGCCACGACCGCATCATTTACGTTGACCCGACCGAATTGAAGCGCACCAGCTTCATGGCAGCCGCGGCTTTCTATTACCTGGCCACGGCAGGCGCTCCTGAAGCGCGGACGCTCGCCTGGGAAGCGGCGGCAAACGGGGAGAAATGGATTGCGGAGGTCACCCGCCAGTCGATCCGGTTGTTGGGGAATGAGCCGGCCAAACTCTACGACCAGTATAAAGCTGCCCAAACCAAGATCGGCGGCGCATTTAACCGCGCGAAGGGGGGCGTCGAATCGGTGCTCACTTTGTCGAAAGACGCCAGCCTGACCGCCGGCCTCAAACCGCTCGTCGCCGCTCTGGAAAGCACGCGAGATGCCAATACGAAAATCCTTGAAGCGGCCTATCGCGATCGCTGTGCTGCGATTGGCGCGACACCCACGCCGATCACGCTTACCGACAAGGAACGCGAGTACTCACTGATGGTGCCGCGGCGCCTGTTCAAGATCTACTCGGAAGAGGCCCAGAAGCGGAACCAGGGCGGCCGGGGCCGGGGAGCCGGTGGCGGTCGTGGCGAGGGAGCGGCACCAGCCCAGGCCGGACAGGTGCAAGCCCAGGGCCGCGGACAGGCTGGACAGACGCAAGGCCAGCCTGCGCAGCCGCCGGCCCCTGCGGCTGGCGGACGCGGCGGCGGGAGGGGCGGGGCCAGTGGATTGCCGGGACTCTCGTCGAGCGAAATCAACATCGCCATCGACGGCACGCGCAGCATCCTGGATATCTATCAATTGGTGCGGGCGGAGTGCGGGAACCTGGTCACCGGCAACAGCGACATGAAGTTCGCTTATATGCTGTCGCCGGATGCGCCGGACGTGGATCTGGAGGCAGTCGCCAACGCGATTCAGAACCTCGAACGGTCAGGTGTGGTGGAAATCAAAAAAGTCCCCCCGCCTGCGCCGGAAAAGCCCAAAAAATAGAGGCGTTCCCAGATGTCGGTTGAAGGAGAAACACATGAGGCGATTCTGTTGTCTGCTCGCGATTACTTTGGCTGCCATCGGCGGCGCTTACGCCCAGTTGAATCCGGATGCCGGGTCGCGCCTGATGCAGGATGCCGCGGTCCGCGCCGCTCTGGATGCCATACGACAGAACGAGGGTCGCGTCATCGAAGACCAGATCCGGTTCTGCGAGGTGGCTGCTCCTCCCTTCCAGGAAGGGGAGAGGGCGCGACTCCTCGAAAAGACATTTGAGGCCCTGGGCCTCAAAGATGTCCATATTGACGCCGCCGGTAATGTCCTGGGCGACCGGCCGGGAAGCGGATTGCACCCGCATCTGGTTCTGGCGGCGCACCTGGACACGGTTTTTCCCGAAGGGACCAACGTGAAGACTTCCCGTTCCGGCACGGTCATCAAGGGGCCCGGCATTGGAGACAATTGCCGCGGCCTGGCGGTGCTGGTCGGCGTGATTCGCTCTCTGCAGCAGGCCAGGATTCAGACTCCCGGAACCATCACCTTTGTCGCCAATGTCGGGGAGGAAGGACTTGGGGATCTGCGCGGCGTGAAGAGGCTTTTTGCCGATTCTCCCAAGGGCGCCATCGACAGTTTTGTTTCGATCGACGGTAGCGGGTACGGCATTACCAATGTTGCGGTCGGAAGCCATCGTTACAAGGTTACCTACAAAGGACCCGGCGGGCACAGTTACGGCGCCTTCGGCCTGGTCAACCCGGTCCATGCCCTCGGCCGTGCCATCGGCAAGATCGCGGACTTTACGGTCCCCTCAAAACCCAAAGCCACCTTCAATGTCGGACGGATCGGCGGCGGTACATCCGTAAACTCGATAGCCTACGACGCCTGGATGGAAATGGATCTGCGCTCCCCGGACGCGCACGCGCTGCAGGAACTGGATACGAAATTCCACCGTGCCGTCGAGCAGGCGAAAGTCGAAGAAAATGCACGCTGGAACAGCACCGCTCTGTCCGTGGAAGTCACGCTGGTGGGCGACCGCCCGGCAGGAATGACCCGAGAATCATCCCCAATCGTTCAAATGGCGCGTTCGGTTTCCAGGGCGCTGGACCTCGAGAGCCCCCTGGGCAACGGCTCCACGGACTCGAATCTGCCGATGAGTATGGGCATCCCGGCCATCACGGTCGGGGGAGGCGGGAAGGGGACTGGCGCGCATTCACTAGCCGAGGCCTTCGATACAACGGACTCGTGGAAGGGAACGCAGCGTGTCCTGCTCCTGGCCGTCTCTCTCGCCTCTGCAAAAGCTGAACCGTCGGGTTCCATGCCGGCGGGCGCCGGCATAGGCCAAAAATGACAATCCCGGTTACAGCCTGAGGGCTTTTTATGCTCAGGCGGCCCGCCAAAGCCTGTTCCGAAAATAAGACCGAATGTGGCGCCAATTCACTCTTCCATCCCTGTGCCGCCCTTTCAGGGCTTGAAATCTCGGCACCTTAACCCAGGGCTTACGCCCTGGGCTGTGCTATTGCGCCCTTTAAGGGCTTAGCCGCTCACGACCGCAACAATCCTGAAGAGTTAGGCAGTTTATGACTGCAACAATCCCGAAGGGTCGGGCAGTTCACGACTGCCGTAATCCCGAAGGGATGGTGCAACAAAGCCCAGGGCGTGAGCCCTGGGAAAACGGGAGAGCTGGCAACAGCCCTGAAAGGGCGGCGCAGAGAACGCGCGATGAGAGCACAAAACATTTTCATGCGTCACCGGGTGCGCCATAGGCGCATGAGAAGCTGTTCCGAAAATAAAGTCTACATCCACCAGCCATCGGGGTCGGAATCGGAATCGAGGTCGCAATCGCCGTCGCTATCGAAACCGTGACCGACCCCGATTCCGATAGCGACCCCGACGGTATCTCCTCTGCTGCCAGTCTTTTTCATGCGTCACCGGGTGCGCCATAGCGCATGAGAAGCTGCTCCGAAAATAGGCTCTACATCCACTAAACATCGGGATCGGCATCGGAATCGCTATCGAAATCGAAAACGATTCCGATTCCGATAGCGACCCCGACGGTATCCCCCTGCTGCCAGTCTTTTTCATGCGTCACCAGGTGCGCCATGGCGCATGAGGAGCTGTTCCTGTATCCGATTCTCCATCCGATCTTGCATTAAGAGAGGGAATGCGGCTTGATCGAATCATCCCTGGAAGCCCGCAAGCAAACAATGGAGTGATTATGAATACGAGTAATAAGCCGCGGCTTTCATGCCTGCCGCTGGCGCAGTCTCCAGGCGATGAGCCGGTAGGCCAGCAACACCGCCAGAATGGATGCGTAAACAAAGGGGATGCGCGTGTCGGCCTTGACCTTCCACCAGAAATGAACCACGGCGGAAGTGGCACTCAAATAGATTAATCTGTGCAACCAAAGCCACCTGCGACCGCCGAGCCGTCGGATGGATGCGGCCGTTGAAGTGGCTGCCAACGGGATCAGCAGCAGGAATGCGAAAAATCCGGCAGTAATGAACGGCCGCTTGAAAACATCTTTGACCATCTCCGGGACATCGAAAAACTTGTCGAGCCAGACGTAGGTGGAAAAGTGCAGGGTTCCATAGAAAAATGCGAACAACCCGATCAGCCTGCGATATCGAATCAGCCACGATTGCCGCGTAAGGGTCCGGAGGGGGGTAATGGCCAGGGTCGCCATGAGGAAGGTAAGGGTCCATGTGCCCGTGGAAAGGGTGATGAACTCGATCGGATTGGCTCCCAGCCCGCCATGGAAACCCTTCCAGACGAGCCGCGCCAACGGGATCAGGCAAAGCACCCACACCGGCATCTTGGCGGCAAATCTCTTCCCTGTTTTTCCGGTCAGAGCTGCTTCCTCCTGTTTTCGCAAATCGCGCAGCCGAAAGCTTCCGGCGGGTTCGGATCAAAAGTACTTCCGCAAATCCATGCCGGCGTACATGCCTGCCACCTGATCCGCGTAACCGTTGAACATCAAGGTTTTGCGCTTGAAGAATTCTCCGATGCGCCGCTCGGTTTTCTGACTCCAGCGCGGGTGATCGACCTCGGGATTGACGTTGGAGTAAAACCCATATTCATTCGGCGCCGACAGGTTCCAGGCGGTGGACGGCTGACGTTCCACGAACCGGATCTTGACGATGGACTTGATGCTCTTGAATCCATATTTCCAGGGCACGACCAGGCGGATCGGAGCACCGTCCTGCTTGGGCAGGGGTTCACCGTACAGACCCACAGCCAGGATGGTCAGGGGGTGCATGGCTTCGTCCATGCGCAACCCTTCCACATAAGGCCATTGCAAGACGTCCCGGCGCTGTCCGGGCATCTGTTTTACGTCATATAGGGTTTCAAATGCGACGAATTTCGCCTTCGATGACGGCTCCAGCACCCTGATGACAGAGCTGAAGGGAATTCCGATCCACGGGATCACCATGGACCACCCCTCGACGCAGCGCAGCCGGTAGACGCGCTCCTCGAGCGCAGGATGCATCCTGAGAATGGCATCCACATCATACTTTCGCCGCGCCTTGACCTCCCCTTCAATTGCAATGGTCCACGGACTTGTCTGCAGACTCGATGCGTATAGGGAAGGATCCTCCTTGTCGCTGCCGAATTCATAGAAGTTGTTGTAGGTGGCAATGGAATTATAGGGGGTAAGGTCCTCGCCGTGCGTGCTCAGGTCGCTCTTGACATAGTTGAGTCGGGTACCGGATTGCGTGATGCTGGCGGAGGCATCCTCGGCGCCGGACAGAAACCGGGCGGCGATCGCGGAAGCTGCGGACATCCCGATGCCGGTCATAAACTTGCGGCGGTTCACATACAATTCTTTCGGGGTGATTTCGGATGCCCGGATGTTATCGGCGCGCTTGACAAGCATGACAGTCGCTCCTGATTGAAAAGAAAAACCCCCGGAGACTCCAGAGGTTTAAGGCTCCATTTTATGAATCCATCTGCTCATTTCGCGAACCGCCTCGGGATGCGGTACTTAAGCGCGGCAAAAGCAATCTTGAGCTTCCCCGAAGAATCCCGGCTCGGATTCTTCCCGCATAAATACCGATGCTCCCGGCGCTCCCGAGTTTCAGATGCCTTTTAAATGGACGACCCCCTTCGCGCTTGGGGTATAATCCCGCCCCGGTATCCTTATGCGAAATCTTGCTTCAAGACTTCAGGGAATGAGCGGCGAAGGGGCCCTCGCGGTTTTTGCCCGGGCCAGGGAGCTCGAGCGGCAAGGGCACTCCATCATCCATCTCGAATTAGGAGAACCCGACTTCCATCCGGCGGAGCCGGTCCTGGAAGCTGCCCGGAACGCAATCACCGGGGGGCGCGACCGTTACGTCGCTTCGCGCGGGTTGCCGGCGCTGCGTGAGGCCATTGCGGAGTACCTTGAGCGTACACGCGGTGTTCAGGTTTCGCCGGAGCAGATCCTGGTCGCCCCCGGCTGCAAACCGGCACTGGTTCTCGCGATGATGGCCCTGATCGAGCCGGGAACCGAAGTCCTCCACCCCGACCCGGGATTTCCGATCTATCCCTCGATGACGCGGGGGCTGGGCGCCGAACCGGTTCCCTACCGATTGCTCGAGGCCAACGGCCTCCAGCCCGATCCTGACGAAATCGCCGCTCTGATCACGCCCCGCACCGGTGTGCTGCTGTTGAACTCGCCGAATAATCCCACCGGCACCGTCTATGATGAAGCCGTATTGAAGCGCATTGCCGACCTCGCCGTCCGGCATGACCTGTATGTTATTGCCGACGAGATCTATGCCCGCATCGTTTTCCGGGGGAGCTACCATTCGATCGCGAAGCTGCCGGGAATGTCCGAACGCACGGTGATCGTGGACGGGTTTTCCAAGAGCTTTGCCATGACCGGGTGGCGCCTGGGATATGCCGTGGCATCGCGCGCGATCATAGATGCGCTCGACCTTCTGGTTGTGAACAGTTTCACCGCAACTGCCGAGTTCACGCAGGTGGCTGCCATCGAAGCTCTGCGTGATTCCACGAATGCGGTTGCCGGCATGGTGGCGCAGTATCAGCAGCGCCGCGACCTTTTTGTGGGGGGACTGAACCGCATCCCCGGATTCCGCTGCGCGCTCCCTGACGGCGCTTTTTACGCCTGGCTGAACATCGAAAACACCGGCCTGTCATCCGCCGACTTTGCCCGCATTCTTCTCGAGGAGGGCGGCGTGGCCGCCATCCCCGGCACCGCCTTTGGCCCTTCAGGGAAGGATTTCGTACGTTTCTCATTGGCCAGTGCCGTGCCGCTGCTGAAAGAAGCCGTCGCCAGGATGGAACGGCTGTCCGGCCGGTGGCGCGACCCCGCAAAGGCCTAGCCCGCATTTATCATCAGCTTCTGCTATGTTGCGTCGGATCGGGAGCCTTGACGGACTTTCATGCATGCCTGACCGTCCGTCAAGGCTCCCAACAGAGTGAAAGTTGATCCATACCTGCAGCCTACAGCCTAAAAGGCTACAGTCTTTGAGAGACAGCCTTGAAGTCTGGTGAGAAATTCGGGCTGGGCCGCTTAGGTTTGCGGGTCCACACTTCCGAATCTTCGGGCGATTGCCGGCATGGCGGCAGATTCAACATTGGCGAAGGCGACGCGCAGCCAGGCCTCCTGATTCGGGCCGAATGCCGCGCCGGGGAGGCACAGCACTCCATATCGAAAGGCGAGTACCCGCGCCGCTTCCGTTGATGCGCGCTGATGAAAAGGATGGCGGAGATAGGCAAAATATGCGCCGATCGAGCCGACCGTCCAGGGCTGTGCCAGCTCGGCCATGGAACGGCGGAAGGCCTCAACGCGACCTGCCATCACGCTTCTCTTCTGTTTGCGCCACTCCCCCAGCCTCTCCAGGCCGAACCGGGCTGCGATCTGTCCGATATGAGGGGCGCAGATCACGAGGCAATCCATGATTTTCAGGAGCTGTTCGATGAAGCTGTGCGACGCTACCAGGGCTCCGACCCGGTATCCTGTCAGGCTGTAGGCTTTGGAGAAGCTGTAAAGATGAATCATCGTCTCCTCCCATGCCGGCCGGGAAAATAGAGCATGGGCCCGGGCTTGGGATGGAGGCAGGAAATCGCGATAGGTTTCGTCGAGGATCAGCGCGATCCGCCTGCCGGCTGCAAGATCATAGAATCGTTCCAAGGTCTCGGGAGGATAAACGGCGCCCGTGGGATTGCCGGGTGTCACCAGGACCAGCGCGCGCGTGCGGGCATCCACAAGTGAGGCCGCCTCCTCGGGATCGGGCACGAAACCATTAATCTCGCGGGCAGGCAGGAAGCGGCATTGGATGCCGAGCATGTCGAGCGTCATGCGGTGATTGAAATAGTAGGGGACTGCCAGAATGATGTTGTCTCCGCTGCGGGCCAATGCGATCACGGCGGCATAGAAAGCCTGGTTGCAGCCGGCGGTGATACAGATCTGGCCCGGCTCGACGGTGCCCTGGTAAGTGCCGGCGATGTCTGCCGCCAACGCTTCCCTCAGACCTTCTGTCCCTTGAATGAGTGTGTAGCGTGATACCTCGATATCTTCGACCGCTTCGGAAAGATAAGCGGTTAGAGCAGGATCCGGCGGGTACCCCGGCACTGCCTGGAGCAGGTCGATCAGGGGGAGGCTCTCCGGCGCGGAGGACCCGGCGACCCAGCCTTGCACCTCGGCGATCGGGGGGCTTCTGTCTCTGCGAGCAGGGGATTGATGCTGAACTTCATGGATGGCGGTGTGGTCTCCGCCTTCACGTCCCGGCGGTGATGGAATGCAGAGCACCACCGGGACGCAAAGACGCAAGGATCATGAAGAGACTGGTTTCAGACGGTTCCGGTTACTTCTTCACTTCCATCGACGCCTTGACCCGCTCCTTCTCTTTTTCCCGATCCAGGTAGGGTATTCCCTTTTCCATCCACTCCGGCATCGGGGCGCCCTTCAGTTTGTTGTCAAAAAACTGCTGCAGGCGCATGGTGTAGTCTCTCATGTTGACCCGCTTGCGCAGCCCGTGGGGCTCGCCGTTGTAATTCCACATGTAAACTTCCTTGCCAAGCCGGCGCAGCGCCAGGTAGTACTCGATTCCCTGGTACCAGGGAACCGCGTCGTCACCGTCGTTGTGCAGCATGAGGATTGGAGTTGCCACGCGGTCGGCCTGGAAAACCGGCGAGTTCTCCAGGAAGCGCATCGGATATTCCCACAGGTTGCCGCCGATGCGGCTCTGGGTATGCTCATACTGGAACTGCCGCGGCAGTCCTGTCCCCCAGCGGATGCCGCTGTAAGCGCTGGTCATGTTGGCTACCAGCGCTCCGGGGGCCGCGGCCGCGAACCGGTTGGTTTGAGTCACCATGTAGGCGATCTGGTAACCGCCCCAGCTGTGCCCCTGGATGCCGATAGCCTTTTCGTCCACGAATCCCTTGTCGACCACGGCTTGAATTGCCGGCAGGACGCATTTGAGCGCGCTCTGTCCTGGATACCCGATGGTGTAGACGATGTCGGGTTCCAGAACCAGGTAGCCGTTGCTGACATAATAGGCGACGTTGATCGAAGTGCCCGGCGATGGGTTCACGAAGTTGTGGACATTGTTGGACAGGAGTTCGTAAATGTACACCAGCATCGGATACTTCTTTTTGGGGTCGAAGTTTTCCGGCTTGAACAGAATGCCGCTGAGCTGCACGCCGTCGCTGTTTTTATAACGAACCAGTTCGGAGGTGCCCCAGCTCAGCTGAGCCTTCTGTGGGTTGGCGTTGGTGACCTTCCTCATATCGTTGAAGTTGGGTCCACAAACCAGCAGGTCGGGAAACTCATTGAAAGTCGATCCGGTCAACAGATAGAGATCCGTGTCCTCGGCCTTGGAGGGATTGCCATAGTTCTTGGCTGCCATAACCAGCTTCTGCGGCAGGCCGCCATCAATCCTGTCACGATAAAAACCGGAGTCGCGAGTCCATTCGTTGACGGCGCGCAGCAATAACGGCTGCTGGGGGTCGATCCCGCGCTCGTCGGGATCAGTCCGGATGTTGACGTACCGGAATGTGATTTTCTCCTTGCGGCCGACTCCGTCGGTCAGGTTTTTGACCCCGGAACCGTCGGTTGCGACCTGCCAGATGTCGTACCGGTCGTAAAGCAAAAGGTATTTCTCGTCCTTGGTCCAGCCGGCGTTGCCGTAGCTGCCCGGCGGGCTGGGGGAGTCGTTGTTTTCCTGCCAGAAGTTGACTCCCAGATCCTTGGTCAGATTGGTGGTCTTGCCGTCGGGAATTGAGATGATGTTCCAGTCTTTGCTGTCGAAATAAATGGCGTATTTCGCATTCGGCGAGAAGGAAAGTCCCCCGGACTGTTTGGTCATCAGTTTCTTGCGGCTGCCGTCGTCGGCGTTGACCAGGTAGTAGTCGTTGAAATTCCCTGTCTCATAGCCGACCATGATCCGGTAGGGACGATCGTCGCTGCCGAGCGCCCAGAGCCCGTCGCCCTGAGGCGAGACCTGCGCCATCGTTTCATCGGCGAGCGGGGTCAGCTTTTTTATCTTGAGATTGAAAGCGACCGTATAGGAACGGTTCGCATCCTGGGTGGCGCGCACCTTCTGCATCGGCTGGATGAAGTCATCCTTCCAGTGCCAGAGGTCGGCCACTACTTTCTCCTCTGCGGGTGCGGCGGCGGCTGCAGCCGGTGCCGCGCCCTCTTCCGCTTCGGCGTTGTCGGTGGGAGGGGCCGGCACGGAGATGCCAAAGAAGAGACGGGTGCCGTCCTGGGAGAACGAAAGGCTGCCGCGGTCGCTGATGACATAACCCTGCCGGAAGTTCGGCGTGGCGGTCGAGACCAGCTCGGTTGCGGAAGGAGCCTTCAGGTCGGCGTAGTAGAGTTTTGATTTCGGCTGACGGGAAGCAGCGTCGTCCTTATCGCTGGTGAATACCATCTGAGTCTGATCCCGGTCCCAGGTAAGCCGGCCATACTTGCCGCGTCCGGAAAGAAGTGCGGTCGGTTCAGCGGAAGGGCCGAGGGCAAGGCGGTACACGCCGTTGCTCTCCGGTTTTCTGGCGGACACGGTGTAAACCAGGAACTTGCCGTCCTTGGTCATCGAGAAATCAAGAACATCGGCGAAAGTGCGTTCGCTCTTGTCGGTCGTGTTGCGCACGATCAGATCGGTGCCGTACTCGGTCCGGCTCCCGCCCCTGCCTCCCGCGGCTCCACGAGTTCCTCCCTGACGGCCGCCTGCTCCGGCAGCGGCTCCCTGACGTGTTCCTCCCGCCGGAGGTGCAGCAGCAGCTGCTCCCTCGGTCCCCCGCCCCTGAGCGGGCGCGGCATCGGGCTTGGCTTCCAGCAGGTAGGCGATAAATCCGGAGCCCTCCTCGGGCACCTGATAACGGCGCACGCGCTCGACGCGCTCTACTTTGCCATTGGTCATGTCCATGATGCCCATGGCGCTGCGTGGCATGTCTGCAGGCCGCCGGTTCTCTTTTCTGGCGGCTTCATTTTCGGCTTTGGTGGGCAGAATCTGAAAGACGGCAAAGCGGCCATCCTTGGTGAAAGTGAGCGGGCTGCTGCCGCCCCCGGCGCCCCCGCCTCCGCGTCCACCGCCCCGCCCTTGATCTTCGAGATCGTCGGACGGCGTGGCCGCGGCCGCTTCGGCTCTGTGACCGCGGTTATGTCGCCACTCCTGGCTGGATGCCAGGTTGCGGATCACGACCTCGCCATCCGCATCCTGCGGATTGAGGGTGTAACCGAGAAACTTGGCCCCTGGGGAAAACTGCTGCAGCTGTATACTGCGCCAGGTATCGTAGTCACTGTGGTTCAAAGGCCGCTTCGTTGCCGCCTGCTGCGCCAGTACGGTGATCGTAATCAGGGAAAACGCAAAAATCATTACCAGCAGCTTTCGGGTCAGCTGGGATCGTCTTGCGGGAGTTTGGGCGAATCGTTTCATGATGACTGCTCCTGTTGCGGGTGTTTTGGGAAAGCACGCCATGGTTACGTCAGAGGGGCTCATGATACGCCAACGTCTCGCGCCCCGCCACAAAAACCGGATATTAAGGGACTAGGAGTCTGTCCGAGCATTAGGAGGAGTCGCGCGCATAGGGGTTGCGCGGCGAGCGCAAGGCGCGAGGAGGAGGCGATGTCGGTGCGCATCGCTGACGATGTGCAATGCAGCGATCGCCGCGTAACCCCCATGCGCCCTGCGGGTTCCGGCGGCGCATGGGCATCTGCGGCATTGGCGCTCCTCGACGATGTACTGCAACATCGCCTGCGCGCCGCCTGGCATCTGCCCCCGCCAGGAGCGCCGCAGGCGCGAGGGTGCTCGGAACGCGGCCCCTCCCAATTCTCGGACAGACTCCAGGTATCCGGTTTTCCAGAATCCATGGGGGCATCCTGAATTTTGCAGCTGCGCTCCGCCGTTTTTGATAGCCTGTCGCATATGGGAAAGGGAGATGTGCATGATCGTGAAGAATGCTAATGATGTTGGAGAACAGAAAATGGGGACCTACCCCTATAAAGGGAAGCCTCAAACCCTGAAGGAGGTTTACATCCGCTGGCTGTCACAGGTTGGCCCGGATGGCTCGGTGGAATACGGCTTGAGGTTTTTCACCATCGGTCCCGATGGGGAAATCCCGATTCATAATCACTTCTATTACCAGACGATGTATATCATGAGCGGGCATGTCCGCTGTTTTCAGCATGATGCGAAGACCGACGCGATTGTTGGGGAAAAAGTTCTGGGGCCCGGCGATTTTGTCTTTGTACCTTCAATGGAAGTGCACAGCATGAAAAACGAGAGCGACCGGGAGCCGGTCACATTCCTGTGCTGCATCGCCAATGTCTACGCGGAGGATACGGTCTGAAAAAACGGGAAAAAGGGGACATTCCGAATTATTTCGTAATATGTTGTCTCGGCGTGACATGCGAGATAATTCGGAATGTCCCCTTTTTGTCCCGGACAGATTGGCAGGGATTTAGCCTTCGATCATCATGTCGTCGAACTCGACTTCGAAGCGGAGTTTGTGCTTTGCCTCCTCCTGCGCCAGGGTCAGAAAGGTCTTTTTCAAGGCTTCATTGGGCGCACCGGCGGCAAGGTCGGTGTATAGCCTGTAAGCCGCTTTTTCCTTTTTCATGGCCACGATCAGTGCGCTGCGATAGTCAAGATCGGCATCGGGGGATACGTCGATCATGTACTCGGAGATCTTCAGATCCGCGACGGCCCTGGGAGTGGAAATAAAAATGCCCCCCGCGCGGATGGCTTCCAGTTTCGCCTTGTGCATCATTTCTTCCCGGGCGAAATCTTCGAGGGCCTTTTTCATGCCGGGAACCTGCGCACTATCAGCCAGGCGGGTGTAAAAGTCCGCGGCGGCCTGTTCTTCCCCTATTGCAAAAACCAATGCATCATCGATCGAATTCCATTGTTTCACAGTACCCTCCAGGCGAGCCAATGCTGAGTCAAGGTCGGACGATCAATCCGGATTCTATCCTAGCGCATGCCCGCTACTGCCGTCAAAAGCTTGAGGAAGATTCATCAAAACCACACTATTGATGAATGGCATCTGTTTAGCCGATGCTGAACAGCAGAACGCAAAGACGCAAGGACGCAAAGCGCTGCGCCCACGCCTGTTGCTCAGTGTCGGTCTTTGCGCCCTTGCGCCCCCGCGTCTTTGCGTTTTGCTTCTTCATCCATTTGATTTGGCTAAACAATTACGATGAATGACATTCGCTGAATCCCGCGCACGGATCCGATCCGTGTTCATCCGCGTTTCCCCTTTTCCTGCGATGTCATGCGACCTTTCTTAGTGAATGATGCCGGCTAGTAAACGGCCAATCAACCGGTTTCAGATCTGGCCGGTCTGATCCCAGTTGGCCAGGAGCTGCCGGTATGCCGGGTCCTGGTAGCGCGTCAGGGCAAAGGCCGGCGCGTAATCCGGCAAATGGGTTTCGGCGATATGGGAGGCAAGCAGTTCCCCGGAAGCGCAAGCAGCCATCAGGCCGAAGCCGGAGAAGGCGCCGATCACATAGGCGCCCTCGACCGGCAGAGGTCCTATGAGGGGCCGGTTCTCACTCGTTTTGGTGTAATACCCTCCATCCAGAATGGGTTTGGGCATGTGGCCGAAATAGGCTTCCAGACCGGGGATCATGACTGCCAGGCCCCTCAAGGCTATCTCGGGATAATATGGATCAAAACTGAATGGAAATACCGGGTCGACCGGCTTGAGGTCGTAAGTCCACAGGATGAGTGCGATGTCGGCATCCGCACCCCCTTCAGGACGGGCATGGACGCCCGAGGGGAACTCGGCAAGGAGATGCCGGGTTTCTTCCGTTTCGGCCAGCAGATCGCGTTCCTCCTGCGACCACGGGAGAAGAGTGGGATCAGTCCAAATAAGAAGGGGCGCATCGCGTCCGAGCACGTGCAGGTGATCCCGGAAGGCGACCTTGATGTGAAGCTCATGATGCACTGGAAGGTCCACCCCGACCATCCTGGCTACAGGTGGAAGGAAAGGCCCGGCGGCATTGACGAAGCGGCGGGTTGAGATCGTAGTCGACCCCCCTCCCTCATGAAGTACGCGCACCGCGGCTACCCGCCCGCCGGCCAACTCGATACCGTCCAGGTGGCCTTTCATGAGCCGCGCCCCATTATTCCGCGCCTTCTCCAGGAGAACCATTCCCAGTTGCTGGGCACTGAACCAGCCGCACCTGCGTGGATGCACCACGGCGACAGTTCTTTCGGAAAGATAAGGAAAATGCTTGCGAATGAGGGCCTGGTCGGTGATCAGGTCCGAGCCAGTCGGTTGGTGTTCGAATCCGCGCGCCGGTGCCGGGAGATATGTCGATTCGCCCGCTAGGCCGGAGTGGCAGCGCACGTGTCCGGCGCCTAAAGCTGCAGCTTCTTCCGCCGCCCGGCGAAAGGCGGGAATGCGGGATGGATCGGCAGTGACGAAGAGATACCCCCGCCGATTCAGGTTGATGCGGTTGTCGGATGCGCGGGCCAGGCCTTCCATAATGTCTATGCTGCGATTCATCAGACTGACCATGGCGTCGCCGGGCCCGGGCCACCAGTTCCGATAGCATTCGGTGGACTTGTCACTGGTCAGTGACAGCGGCGGCCGTTCGTCAACCAGCATGATATCTTTGATGCCGTGGCTGACGCTCAGATGGTAGGCTGCGGCGATACCGGCAATACCCGCGCCGCAGATAACGACGTCTGCTGTCGATTCTGTCATCCCGATCTCTCCCAGAGTGACGCCAGCCGCGGAACCCGATTCTGCATGAACTTGCCGCGGCTTCGGTCGTACCAGGATATTACCATCTTGAAATGATCTTGCCGTCATCCGCGGCATTCACCGTTTCCAGGACCGATAATTCCCGGGCGCATTTACGAGCGGGCAAAAAGTAGGGTAGCGCCGCCAAATTCCCACGTCAAACCATTGCTGTTATGATATGAATTTCATCGCGCCTGATGACAGGCTCGTGCCGGCTGAGACCTGGCGGTCCGGAGGCGCCCGTATTTCCAGGTGCCGGGGTCATTAGATACGGCAGCGGATTTTCCGGGGCCTGGACCGTTTTGGCGCCATCCGCGTCCACCCGTGTTTTTCGGCGTCCCGAGAAACACGTCCGTGCGATTATGGAATCGTGTACTGAGTCCGGAGCCGTATGAGCCTGGGATGGATAAGCCTTTTCGCTATGGCCGTCGCCCTGGCCATGGATGCTTTCGCCGTAGCCGTGGTCACAGGACTTTCGCTCGGTTTGCTGACGCGCCGGCATGTGTTTCGCATGGCCTTCCATTTCGGACTCTTCCAGGCTTTGATGCCGATCATGGGATGGCTTGCCGGCAACGCTCTGCGCGAACATATAGAAGCCTTCGATCACTGGATTGCATTTGGCCTGCTCGGGTTTGTGGGGGGGAGGATGATCCTCGGCGCTATGCGCGGCGCGGAACAGCGGCGTTCCTCCTCGGATCCCACCAGGGGCTGGGACCTGGTGCTCCTTTCGATCGCCACCAGCATCGACGCCCTGGCCGTTGGGTTGTTCCTCGCGGTCCTGGGGCTGGCGATTCTGGTCCCAGCCCTCGTTATCGGCATTGTGGCGGCCTGCCTGACAACGGCAGGAATGCTGGTTGGACGACGCATCGGAGCCCTGTGGGGCAAGCGGGTTGAGGTGATCGGCGGACTGATCCTTATCGCCATAGGCATCAAAATCGTCATCGATCACAGCATGTAATCCCTGGCCGGCGCGGCGGGACGAACGCACCCGCGAGGGGAGCCCCGGGACTGCAATTGGTCTCTCATCCGGAGATTCGGCAAGACCCGTTGATTATTTGGGGGTTGAAAACGCGTCTTCCAGCGATTTCAGGAGCTTCTCTTCCGGACCGGATATGCTGCCAAAACCAAGGAATCCGCCGGCCGCTTCCGCTATGGTACGTGCATGTTTGAGCACGGTTTCCTTGATGCGCGTTCCGGTTTCCGGAGGCAGTGCTCGCATCAAGGCCCGGGTGTAGCTTTGCCAGAGGGTCATCAGTTTCGGTTCAGGGCGCCGCGTCAGCCATTGTTCCATCAGGCGATAGGCGACGCCTTCCTTCGGGATGCCGGCCTCCTCGATTGCGTGCAGCAATATTTTGTGCTCCGCGGGTTGAATTTGACCGTCCGACCAGGCCATTTCGATGAGGGGGACAAGCGAAAAGGCTGCCAATGACTCGGCGTGTACATCGTGTGCCACTAACTGATCCAGCACCTGATCATCCGTAATGCCCGAGACTTCGCTGAGAGCCTTCTTACGCGATTCCACCTGCTCCCGGCGGCGCATTTCGGCAACCAGTTCCGCGTCGCGCTTTCGGAAAAAAGCCTCTTCCAGTGATCGGGACTCCGCATAGATCGAATACGTCATATCATATCTCCTCGGTTCGGTAACGCTGCAGTGCTGGAGAATGACTGTAGCGGCCCGCGAACCGAAATTCAATATCGCGGTGCAAATACCATCAGATAAACGCAGGCAGTATCTGTCGCGAAACTCGTTCGGCCGACAGGCGCGCCCTGGATGGGCGGTAGGATACTGGCCCCGAGCGCGAGCCCGGGGTTGGGCGGAAATGAACGCGACGCCCTCCTAAGGGGCGATAGAAAATGGTTGCGGATAAAGACCTTTCGCCCCGGGGCTCGACAATATGCCACATCCTACCGGGGGCTTGCGCCCCCGGCTATTGTCCGGCGCCCGGGGCGGGGTGCGCGCGGCGAAAATGGAGTTTCGCGACAGATGCCAGTTAAACCCGACGGGAGAGCCGGTCGATCCCGGCCATCTCCGCGGCTGACAGCTCAAAGTCCATGGCGCCCGCGCTCTCAATTGCATGGCGCACCTTGCTGGCCCCCGGGATCGTAACGACTGCCGTGCCATGCAGGTTTACCAGGATGTTCAGCGCCACCTGCGAAGCTGACGCGCCGTGCGCGCTCCCGATGCGCTCCAAAGCCTCGACCAGCGGACGGCTGCGCACCAGGAGCCCGCGCAGGCGCAGGCGGCGCACCACAGGCAGTTTCCGCACCAGCGTCGGATTCTTGTGAAATTTACCCGACAGCAATCCCATTTCCAGCGGAGAATACGCGATTATCGTGATTCCGAGTTCACGTGCTGTGTCAAGGATACCGTTGGTTTCAATCCTGCGGTCAAAAATGCTGTATTTGACCTGGTTTGAGGCCAGACAGTATCCACGTCTGCCCAAGACGGCATGGGCGCGGCGCATCTGTTCTGCTGAATAGTTGCTTACCCCGGCGGACCGGATGCGGCCTTGCTCGATCAGGTCGGCCATGGCCTCCATCTCGGCTTCCACCGTTGCCAAAGAGAGCGGGAAGTGGACCTGGTGCAGGTCCACGCCGAAGGGGCTGAGGCATTCGAGGCGTTTATTAATCGTGGTTCTGATGGAGTTTGCCGTACGCAGAAGCGGATTCCACTTCGTGGCGATGACCACCTGACCCCTTGCCGCGCCGGCCCGCACCAGCGCCCCCGCCAAGCCCCTTTCCGAACGCCCGAAGCCATAGATCTCGGCGGTGTCGAACCACTGAATGCCCCCTTCGAGCGCCGCTTTGACGATGGCGTCCATCTCGTCCGGGGGCACAGTCGACCAGGAGCCCATTGCGCCCCCTTTCCCTTCGGAGAACTGCCAGGTCCCCAATCCGATCGGCGTAATCTCGATGCCGGTGCGGCCCAGAGGCCGGAGCGGCATTTTTCTGCCGGCACCAGTTTTCAGGACAGCATTTTCCATGGGCTCTCCTTCAAAAGGGACGCCATACATCGATTCGGAGGTTCGGACGATTCAGTTCAGGGATCATCCCCTTCATTGAACGACCACGGCCTTTGCCACGGTAGTGGTGACACTCTTGGTGGCGGCCGGAACCTCGCGCACCCGGATGTCTTTCAGCACCCGTGTCGATGATGCGGGAATGGGATCGTTTATCGGCACGGTCTGCGTGTGTAATACGGCGCCGCCGGCGGATTCGTAGCGGAAGCTAAGCTCGATTCCGGTGTAGGCAACGGTGGCATTGTTCTTCAGAGTCACCGAGTGGGTCGCGATGTGGGTAGCCGGGTCGAGCCGCCACGATTCTTCGGTGATCAGGACGTACCGGTCCGGATATTTCAGGAAGTTGCGCAGGATCAGGTCCTTCGGATCTCGTTTCTGAAAATAGGGTGCCTGTTTGATGGCGGCCTGGGGAATGGAGCGAACGGCGATCCGCTCCCTGAAAACCAGGACCAGGATCAGAATCGATCCCGAGAGCAGGACCGGCAGAACGATCAACAACCAGCGAGCAACTTTCAAAGCGATCTCCTCTCTGGCGATCGGGGCCCGCCCTGACGCGCGCTCCTGTAGAAGCAGCTTCTGCATCGTACACCTTTTCCGGTTATTTCGATCTGCAAATTGCGCCGGATTGAGTGCGAGCCGGCGCGGCACCCGCAAGATCGACTGCCGCCCCCGGCGGCCGGCCCGGTTCTGTTCTTGCGCAGGGAGGTGAAAATCGCTATAAGTTCCCCTTTCTGGAAAACCCGTTTTACAAGGAGTCGTGCGTGTCATACCAGTACATCTATGTGATGAAGGATCTGCGCAAGGTCTATCCCCCCAATCGAGAAGTTCTGAAGGGAATCTGGCTGTCATTTTTCCCGGGCGCCAAGATCGGCCTGCTCGGCCCTAACGGCGCGGGCAAAAGCACCCTGCTCAAGATTATGGCCGGCGTGGTTTCTGAGTTCCAGGGAGAGGCATGGCCGGCGGAGGGGGTGAAAGTCGGGTTGCTGCCGCAGGAACCCCAGCTTGACCCATCGAAGGACGTTCTCGGCAACGTCGAGGAAGGGGTGCGCGCAACGAAGGAGCTGCTCCAATCGTTCGATGACATCAATGCCCGATTCGCCGAGGACCTCTCCCCTGAGGAAATGGACAAGCTTCTTTTGGAGCAGGCTCGGGTTCAGGATGCGATCGAAGCCTGCAACGCCTGGGAACTCGACCGGACACTGGAGATTGCGATGGACGCCCTGCGTCTCCCCCCCGGTGATGCCGATGTGACCAGGCTTTCCGGCGGCGAGCGCCGGCGCGTCGCCTTGTGCCGCCTGCTCCTGGAGCGGCCCGACTTGCTGTTGTTGGACGAACCCACGAATCATCTGGATGCCGAGTCGGTCGCCTGGCTGGAGCGATTCCTCAAGGACTATCCCGGGACCGTGGTCGCAATCACGCACGACCGCTATTTCCTGGACAATGTCGCCGGCTGGATTCTCGAACTGGATCGCGGAGAGGGCATACCGTGGGAGGGGAATTATACTTCCTGGCTCGAACAGAAGCAGGCTCGCCTCCAGCTGGAGGAGAAACAGGAATCCGCACGGCGACGCACCCTCCAGCACGAACTCGAGTGGGTGCGCATGTCGCCGCGGGCGCGCCAGTCCAAGGGGAAAGCGCGCCTTACGGCTTATGAGCAGTTGCTGGCCGCGGAAATGGAAGCGGAGAAGCGCGTCCAGGCCACCGATTTGCACATTCCCCCGGGGCCGCGGCTCGGGGATCTGGTGGTCGAGGCCAGGAACCTGCGCAAGGGATTCGGCGACCGGCTGCTCATCGATGATCTGTCGTTCATGCTGCCGCGCGGCGGCATTGTCGGTGTGATCGGCGCCAATGGCGCAGGTAAAACGACCCTTTTCCGCATGATCATCGGGGAAGAACAACCGGACGGCGGGACATTGAGGATCGGGGAAACCGTGCAGGTTGCCCATGAGGATCAAAGCCGCGCCACACTCAATGGCGAGCGGCAGGTCTGGGAAGAGATCAGCGACGGCCGGGATGTGGTTGTGCTCGGCAAGCGCGAAGTCCCGGCCCGGTCTTACGCTGCCGCCTTCAATTTCAAGGGATCCGACCAGCAGAAACGCGTGAAGGATCTGTCCGGGGGCGAACGCAACCGGGTCCACCTGGCAAAAGTACTCAAGAGCGGCGGTAATCTGCTCCTGCTCGATGAGCCGACCAACGACCTGGATGTCGACACGCTTCGCTCGCTCGAAGATGCCCTGCTCTCATTCGCAGGTTGTGCTGTAGTCATCAGCCACGACCGCTGGTTTCTGGACCGGATTGCGACCCACATTCTGGCCTTTGAGGGTGATTCAAAGGCGGTCTGGTTCGAGGGAAACTACCAGGACTACGAAGCTGACCGCAAGCGGCGCCTGGGGGCGCTTGCCGACCAGCCCCACCGCATCAGGTACAAGCCGCTGGTCAGAGAATGAAACGGCGCAACCCGGAGCCGTATCACGGTGGTCCAGAGCTCTCTGCAAACATTGGCTTCGGGCCGGGCCCCGAGGGCCGTGCTGGAGCCTGAAGATAGGTGTGCCCGGCCCGGCTGCGGCGGAATTCGAGCGCCCTGCCGAGGATGCCGGCGGATCATGCCTCTTCCGGATCAACCGCGGTTCACGCCGGACGAGATGGCATCTGATCCAATCCTGGTGCGCGTACAGGAGATCGAGAATCCCGCTTGCTCCCGGGGGCGGACTCGCGATACAAATGGAAATGTTCTGAAGGTCGCAGGAGGCGCCTTCGGCGAAAGTTCCGGCGCTGGACAGATCAGCGCGTCAGGTGAAAGAGGAATACGCATGGATGACCTGGAGGAATACCTGGGCCGCATTACTCTGGCCCCATACATATTCAGGGCGATGGCTCTGATCGGCGTCCGCCGTCGCGCGGGCAGCAACATGTTCCGGCACCAGATCGGAACTCTGGGGATCCTCCTGGATTACAAGCTGATTGACCCTGTGCTTCTGAAAGCATCTGTAATTCACGATCTGTTCGAGGATGCTCTGGGCCTGCCCGGAGTCAGCAAGGAGGAAATTATATGCATTGATGATGACGGGCCCGCAGTTTACGAACTGGTCATGGAAGTGACCCAACAATTGGTGAACGGAGTGAGGGAGCCAAAGGCGGTTTTTCTGACCCGCATCATGGAGTCGGGCAGCCGTAGAGCCAGGATTCTGAAACTGGCCGATCGCATCAGCAATATCTTTTCCCTGGGATTCGTTCACGACGAGGCTTTCGTCAGGAAATATCTTATGGAAACCAGAGGATTCATACTTCCGTATGCAAAAGCGATCAATGAAAACATGTTTCTTGAACTGTCGGATCTGGTCGCGGACCGGGAGCATATGCTGCAGCAGCGACTGCGAACGGATCGCTCCTGACCGGTGGTGGTTTCCCCACGGTAGGGTTGCGTCAGGCGGAAGTGGACAGAAAAGTGCCTTTGAAATCTGAAAACCTGATGGCTATAAACGAGACGCCGACTGAGTAGAGTTTCCCCCCCTCCCGCTGCTCCTCCCTCAAGTTTGTCACCGTGGCCGATGCCTCAAAAAACTCACAGCTAATCTTGAGTGTGGTCCTGAGGTCAAGCTGTTCGGCACACAGGAAGCGCGTACCACTGGGGGAAAAATCCAGCATCGTGGCCTGCCGGGGCTTGCCCGGCCAGGTGGCGTAATAGAGAATTGAGCACTCTTTCTTGATGCGCGCAATGGAGCGCGATTCGGCTTTCTCGAAATCTGCCGGATATTTCGATTGCAGAACTCCGCGGCAGGTCGCACAGCGTTCTCCGGGGAGAGGCTTCCTTGCCAGCGGCTTCCTGCAGACCGGGCACAATGCCGGCACTGCCGGACGACGATCGGCTGCATGGGCCCGTTTGAAGTTTCGGATATTGAGTTTCCGGTCATACGCGGCGCGGCGATCCGGATTGCTGAGGGTCTCGTAGGCTTCGTTTAGAACTGCCGCGTTCTCCGAAGATCCGCCGAGATCCGGATGCTGTTGCAGTACCCGCATCAGAGCGTGGTAGCTCGCGCGAATGATCTCCAAAGGCGCGTCAGGTTGCACCTGCAGGATCCGGTAGTAATTACGTCGGTTTTTCATCACGATAATCTGTGTTGGTCGCCCTGAGGGACCGATTGCGCCGGCAGGCCGTCTGCGATTCCGAACGTGGCGTGCTGCATGATTCCTTCATCCGGCCTGGCACCCGGCGCACCATGAGCATTCCCATGGGATTCGGTCCTGATCAGCTCGGCACCATTGCCGATAATCACCTGTAATATCGTCATTTGATAGCGGGCCCATCAAGAAATTGATGAGACCCTTCCTCCTGCCCAATGGAGCCTGCATCGGGCGGCAGCGCAAAGGCACGGCAACTGGCAGCCGACATCCTGCCGGCAAATTTTCCGGAATTTTGAAACCCTTTGGAATCGAGTGACACTAACCCATCGAAATCGTAAGCGCAGAAAAAGGCTGAAAGGAGCATGCAATGAAAAGAAGTATTTTGGCATTCGTATGGATGGTGGCGGTCGCGGTCCTGATCTCCGGAGCATCCGTCGTGGCGCAGGACCTGCACAGGGAATATGCACTCGGCGCCGGCGGGCAGATCATGATCCAGAACATCTCCGGTGACATCAAGGTGACCGGATATGGGGGCACCCGCATTATCGTTGACGCCGTCAGAACAGGTCGAGATCTCGACAAGGTGAAGGTGGAAGATCTGAGCGGCGGCAACAAGATTGAGCTGCGCGTTCAGTATCCGGAAGACTGCAACTGCAACGCCAGCGTGGACTTTATGGTCCAGGTACCCGCCGGCATGGATTACAGCTTCGAACGCCTGACCTCGGTCAGCGGCAACGTCAATGTCGCGGGGGTGCGCGGCACCCTGAAGGCGAAGAGCGTTTCCGGCAACGTAATCCTGTCCGCGGTCACCGGCGTGATGAATGCTTCCTCCGTGAGCGGTGATGTGGAGGTGCAGATAGTCAACTTCGCCGGTTCCGGCGAAATGAAGTTCTCCTCCGTCAGCGGCAATGTCGATGTCAGGGCGCCGGGAAATTCAAATCTGAACATCGACATGTCGACCCTGAGTGGTGCTCTCGACACCGACTTCCCGATCCAGATCGAGGAAAAGAAATACGGGCCGGGCCGCTCCGCAAAAGGGCAGGTCGGGCTGGGTGGAACCAGCTTCCACCTGTCGACAATCTCCGGCAAAGTCAGCCTCTTCAGAAACTGACTCAGCACCAAAAGGGGACATTCCGAATTATTGGATAACTTAAACCCTGGCAAGATGTTACTGAGAAATCAGGGATGTCCCCCCTTTTGCCCTAATTGCATCTGTTTGGCCGATGCTGAACAGCAGAACGCAAAGACGCAAGGACGCAAAGAGATTCCTTTCGGTTCGCGGGCATGGGCGGCCTTCGGCCGCATCCTTGGGCGAGCCGCGGGAGAAAGCGCAATCCTCCTGAGTAGCCGCTGCCCGCGCTTTCTCCCGCGGCTCGCCCAGGGATGCGCCAGGGCGAAGCGCTGCGCCCACGCCTGTTGCTCAGTGTCGATCTTTGTGCCCCCGCGTCTTTGCGTTTCGCTTCTTCATCCATTTGATTTGGCTACACAATTACAAGGCAAAAGGCCAATACCCGCATTGAGATTCGTTCACAGGCTCTGGCAATCAGGTCGACACAAAACTGATAGTCGCCAGGGTCATGAAAAACCCGGGCTCTTGCATTCCCCCGATTCATTACGTGATAACATATCCCACCCCGAGAAGCTCTGGCTGTTCTGGGCATGTGTGCACCTCCAGTCCTTCTACCTGCCGGACGCTATTTTTGAGCGAAAAAAAAGGGGGACATTCCGAATTACCGTGAAAAGCCCTGGCAGGGAATGAGGTACGGAGAAATTCGGAATGTCCCCTTTTTCTGGGGAGGGGAAATTGGTAGAATCAGCCCCCCTGAGCGTGACATGACAACGAAGCAGCACAATTACGACGAAGATAAGATCAAATCGCTCTCCTCCCTCGAGCACATCCGGAAGCGAACCGGGATGTATATCGGCCGGGTTGGGGATGGTTCGGACTATGATGACGGAATCTACATCCTGCTCAAGGAGGTTGTGGACAACGCGGTGGACGAATTCATCATGGGGTACGGCGACCGCATTGCCATAACCCTTGATGGTCCCCATGTAGGCGTGCGCGATTTTGGCCGCGGCATCCCGCTGGGCAAAGTGGTCGAGTGCGTCTCCCGTATCAACACCGGGGCCAAGTACAGCGATGACGTTTTCCAGTTCAGTGTGGGCCTGAACGGCATCGGCACCAAAGCCGTAAACGCGCTGTCCAGGCAATTCGTGGTCCACAGCTTCCGCAACGGTGAATGTGCTTCGGCGGCTTTCAGGCGCGGCAAACTTCAGGAAGAGAAGAGGGGGAAAGTGCCGGCGGAGCCGGACGGAACCTTCGTAAGTTTTGAACCCGATCCGGAGATCTTCGGCGAGGTCGCATTTGCAGCCGATCACGTGGTCCGCCGTCTGCGCCTCTATTCTTTCCTGAATGCCGGGCTGCGCATTGAATACAACGGCCAGGCGTTTTTCTCCCGCGCGGGGCTGCTCGATCTGCTGCGCGACGAGGTCGGCGACGAGGCGCTGTACCCCCCGCTGCACCATCGCTCCAGGTTGATGGAACTCAGTCTCACCCACACGCAGCGATTCGACGAGACTTTCCTCTCCTTCGTCAACGGTCAGTACACGTCCGACGGCGGCGTACACCTGAGTGCCTTTCGCGAGGGGCTGGTCAAAGGCTTCAACGAGTTTTCCAAAGGAAAGTTCGATGGCGACGACATCCGCGAGGGCATGGCCGGCGCAATCGCGATCCGCCTGAAAGAGCCTGTTTTCGAGTCGCAGACCAAGAACAAGCTCGGCAACACCGAGCTGCGCGGAGAACTGGTCACGCAGGTGCGCGAGATCGTGGCCGACCTGCTGCACCGCAATCCGAAGGCGGCTGAAAAAGCGCTGGTCAAAATCGAGGAAACCGTAAAGCTGCGCAAGGAGCTGCAGTCGATCAAGAAGATGGCGCGCGAGCGCGCCCGCGCCACTTCGATCCGCGTGCCGCAGCTCAAGGATTGCAAGGTCCACTACGAAAAACGCAGCGGCCGCGGAGCGGGGTCGATGATTTTCATCACCGAAGGCCAGTCCGCGGCGGGCTCCATCGTCAGCTGCCGCGACGTGGCCACCCAGGCTATTTTTGCGCTGCGCGGCAAGCCCCTGAATGTGTGCGACCTGCAACGCGACGTCATGTACAAAAACGAAGAATTGTACAACCTGATGCGCAGCCTGGATATCGAGGACTCCGCCGAACGGCTGCGCTATCACAAGGTCATTGTCGCCACGGATGCCGACGTGGACGGCCTGCACATCCGCAATCTGCTGCTGACCTTTTTCCTGCGCTTCTTTGAACCCATTATTCAGGAGGGGCATGTGCACATCCTGGAGACTCCTCTGTTCCGGGTGCGCAACCCGAAAAAAGCAGTCTATTGTTATTCCGAAGCGGAGCGCGATGCGGCCGTAAAGGATTTGCGCGGAGCGGAGGTGACACGCTTCAAGGGCCTGGGAGAAATTTCGCCCTGGGAATTCAAGCGCTTCATCGGCCCCGAGATGCGCCTGACGCCCGTGCGCCTGGCCAACCGCCACAGCGTCCCGGCAATTCTCGGCTTTTACATGGGGCGCAACACGCCGGAACGGCGGCAATACATCATGAACCACCTGATACTTGAGTCCGAGGCATGATAGCGAAGGCGCCGGCGAATCGGAAACGCGGATCCGGCGGATGCCCGGGAACGGCGGAGCCATGACGGACGGTCAAAAAACACTGCCGTTGTTCGGCGATCAGGATCCCGCCCCGGGTGCGGAAGTGTCCGGTTCCGGCGAGCCGAAAGCCGACGAAAAGCACGCTCCCGGCGATGGACCGCTTCGCCGGCTGATGGACGGCAATTTTCTTCAGTATGCGTCCTACGTCATACGGGATCGCGCCATACCTCAAATCGACGACGGCCTGAAGCCGGTGCAACGGCGCATTCTCCACTCCCTCCACGCCAACGATGACGGCAAGTTCATCAAAGTGGCAAACATCGTCGGGTACTGCATGCAGTTCCACCCCCACGGCGATGCCTCGATCGGGGAGGCTCTGGTAGCGCTGGCCAACCGTCAATACCTCATCGAGCGCCAGGGTAACTTCGGCAACATCCTCACCGGTGATCCGCCCGCGGCGGCCCGCTATATCGAATGCCGCCTGACGGAACTTGCGCGCACCGAACTCTTCAACGAGGAACTCACCGAATTCGTCCCCTCCTATGACGGGCGCAAGAAAGAACCGGTGGTACTCCCGGCCAAGATTCCTCTGCTGCTTCTGCTGGGCGCCGAAGGCATCGCCGTAGGTCTGTCCACACGAATTCTGCCGCACAATTTTGTGGAACTGCTCGAGGCCCAAATCGCCATCCTGGGGAAGAAGCCGTTCCAGTTGCTCCCCGATTTTCCCCAGGGCGGGCTGATGGACGCGCAGGCATATGATGACGGCCGCGGCCATGTGCTCGTGCGCGCCCGGATTGAAAAAAGGGAGGGGCACAAACTCATTGTCCGCGAGCTCCCTTTCGGCTCCACAACAGACTCGCTCATGGCATCGATTGAAGATGCGGCTCGCAAGGGCAAGATTAAGGTAAAAAGTCTTAATGACTTTACTGCCGAGCAGGTCGAGATCGAAGTTCAGTTGCCCCCTGAGCAGGATCCCGACCGCGCGATCGAGGCTCTATACGCCTTCACCCAGTGTCAGACACAGGTTCCGAGCCGGATCGTCGTTATCCGGGACCAGAAGCCTGTCGAGATGGACGTTTCGTCAATCTTGCGTTACAGCACGGCGAGGCTCGTGGAAATCCTCCGGCGGGAACTGGCCCACAGGCGCCGGCGGCTGACGGAAGAGATCCATCATCAGACGCTGGTGCGTCTGTTTGTGGAAAACCGGGTCTATAAGCGGATCGAATCGTGCGACTCGACCGCCGCAATTCACCAGACCGTCCTGGAAGGTCTGCGGCCCTTCCGCGATCAGCTGCAGCGGGATGTGACTCATGAGGACGTGGAGATGCTTCTCGGCATTGCCATCCGGCGCATTTCACTCTTCGACCTGGGAAAAAACCGCAAGGAGATCGAACGCCTCAGCGGACAGCTGGCGGAAGTCGAAAAGGACCTGGCCGCACTTGTGCCGTATGCGATCCGATATTTGCGCAACCTGCTGCGAAAGTACGGCGAGGACTGCCCGCGTCGCACCGGTCTGGAACAATTCGGGGCGATTTCCGCGCGTGAGCTGACCGCCCATGAACTGGAGATCGCCTACGACCGGGAAAAGGGATACATCGGAAACAAGATCAGCGGTGACAAGCTTATATCATGCTCGCCGATGGACCGTTTGCTGTTGGTGTGGAAAGATGGCCGCTGTAAGGTGGTTCCGCCGCCGGAAAAACTATTCGTCGACACATCGATGATTTATTGCGCCATCCTGGACCGTGAGTGCGAATTGATCTTGGTGTTCGAATACGATCTGTTCACCCACATCAAGAAATTCACGGTCGGCGGCCTGGTGACCAACCGCGAATATCGTCTGGCGCCCAAGGGGGCCAACATCCGTTTCCTGGGCGACGACCGCCCCAGCCTTCTGTATGTGCGCTATGCCGCGGATGGACGCTCCAGGATACGGCAGCAGGAGTTCGCGGTGGACCGCCTGCCGGTGCGTGACCGGGAAACCACGGGTCCGGTGATGACTTCGAAGCGGATTGAGTATATCGGGGCCGACAAGCCGCCCGATTGGGATGAGTCGCAGACCGGTCCCCGAGGCCGCTTCAGCAACCCGTCATGATGGCGTCTGCGGAGCCGGCAAGAGCCCTGCACACGGATCCAATCCGCGTTCATCCGCGTCCGGAGATGGCTTGCTTCGTGAATGAGCAGATTGAGGCGGAAGGCACGATTCCGAAACTGCCTTAGCAGATGAAGTCCTATTGCAGTCAGGCTGCTCCGCGATCATGATTTGAAAGCGGCAACCTGTCTGTCGCCGGGAGACACCATGAACAAGAACGTCGGCCGATTCACTCTGTGCCTGTTTGCGCTGATCCTCGTGCCTGTTTTCGCAGGGGCGCAACAGGTATCCCTCACCATCCTGCACACCAACGACACGCACGGCCATCTGCTCCCCTTCAGCTATCCATCGATGGTGCCTTCGGGTTCGGAGCTTGCCGGGCTCAAGGTCCGCCGGGACATCGGCGGGATCGCGCGGCGGGCCACACTTGTCAAACGGCTGCGCGAGGAACTGCAGAAACGAAATATAGAAGTGTGGCTCGTGGATGCGGGGGATTTTTCCGATGGCACACCGTTTTCAACCGAATATCATGGCGAAGCCGACATTGCCGCCATGAACGCTGCCGGCTACACTTTCGGCACGCTGGGAAACCACGAGTTCAGCAATCCGCTGGCCACGCTCAGGAAGCTTCTGGCTCTGTTTCATTACCCGATTCTTTGCGCCAATGCCGTCGAGACGGCAACGGGGAAACCGCTGGTGCCGGCCTCCCTGATCCGCGATCTGGGTGGGGCGAAGATCGGCGTATTTGGCCTGATCACGCGCGAAGCCGGCGGCTACACTGCCGCCAAAGAAGGAATCACTATTGCCGATGAAATCGAAACCACGCGACGCACGGCCGAAACGCTGCGCCGGGAGGCCGGTATCGTCATCGCCATTTCTCATGCCGGAGAGCAGATCGATGAGGAAATTGCCGCATCCGTTCCCGGAATCGATGTGATCGTCGGGGGGCACTCCCACTCACGGCTGGCGACCGGCGAACTCGTGTGGCGTTCGGATGAACTCAAGGCGAAAGAGGTCAACGGCACCATCATCGTCCAGGCACATCAGTGGGGAGGCGAGCTGGGCCGGCTTGATCTGCTGCTGGCCAAGGATGAAAGCGGCGCCTGGCATGTCGATCGCTATCGCGAGCGGCTGATTCCGATCACTCACGACATCCCTGAGGACAAAGAGGTCGCGGCCGTAGTCGACCGTTACTGGAAGCCGATAGCCGCTCGCTATGGCGAAGTCATCGGGCAGGCGGCAGCGGATTTCAGCGAGCGGGGAGACGACTTGGCGGAGTACAACCTGGTCGCAGACTCAATCCGGGAGGCCTTCGACGCCGAGATCGAGTTCGAAAACATGGGGGGCGTGCGCTCGCCGCTGGTCAAAGGCGACATCACGCGGGCCAACCTCGTCGACATGGATCCTTTCAATAACACGGTGGTGACTTTCAAGCTGACAGGGCGCCAGTTGAAGGAGATTCTTCAGAGACAGCGTCCGGCTGTATCCGGGCTCCGCTACCGGATGGAAGGCGGCACGCTTGCAGAGGTGACCGTCGCCGGACAGCCGGTGGACGATAGCCGCACGTACACGGCGGCTACCAATTCCTTTTTCGCCGGATTCGCGCTGAAGGGGATCACGTTCGAGGATACGGGAAAACTGCGCCTGGAAGCAGTCATCGAGCAGATCCGCAAGAAGGGGACGGTGCGCCCCTCCTACGACGGCCGCCGTGTCATCATTTCCTGAAAAACGGGCCGGCTGGAGCGATCCCGGGAGATCCGGTCATGAACCTGTGGTTACGCCTGATTGGAATTTGCATCCTGCTTGCCGTGGGCACGGCCGCCGCCGTGGGGCAGGCAGCGGCGCCGGCCCGCGCCGGGCCCGCTGCCGCCCGGGCAGGGGACGCAGCCGGGCAGGAAGATGTTCCGGTCCCGGTCCCGCCTCCGAGCGATCAGGCGCTCCGCTATTACCGGAGCGGAAACATCCTTTGGGTCGCGGACCTGGCGTGGGGGCTGATCGTTCCGGCCCTGTTCCTGTTCACTGGCTTTTCGGCCCGGATCCGGGCCCGGGCCGGAAGGTGGGGGCGGAAATGGTTCTTTACGCTCGGAATTTATTTTGTCGCCTTCCTGGCTCTCAACTTCATCATCAACCTGCCGCTTTCTTACTATGAAGGGTTTGTGCGCGAGCATGCTTACGGTCTGTCGCATCAGACCCTGGCGAAATGGTGGGGCGATTCGCTGAAAGGGGTGCTCGTCGGCATGGTCGCGGGCCTGTTGTTTCTCTGGATCCCCTTCCTGCTGCTGAAAAATAGCCCGCGGCGCTGGTGGTTATATTCGGCCCTGTTTGCGGTGCCGCTCATGATCTTCGCAATGCTGATCTCCCCGGTTTGGATCGACCCGCTATTCAACGATTTTGGCCCCATGAAGGATAAAGCCCTTGAGGCAAAAATCCTGGCCTTGGCCGACCGCGCCGGCATCGAAGGGAGCCGCGTTTACGTGGTCAACAAGAGCGTCGAAACCACGGCGGTGAACGCCTACGTAACGGGCTTTTTTCAAACCAAGAGGATCGTGCTCTGGGATACGATCCTGGCGAAGCTGAACGAGAGGGAACTGCTGGTGGTTGTGGGGCATGAAATGGGGCATTACGTGCTGCACCACATCATGACCGGAATGATCTTGGCGTTCTTCGTGACCCTGGCATCCCTTTACTTTGCACATCGTCTTGCCGGCCGCCTCATGGCCAGGTATGGGAGCCGCTTCGGGTTCGACCGGCTGTCGGATTTCGCTTCGTTGCCGCTTCTCCTGCTGCTTGCGGGCATTTTTTCATTTGCCACATCGCCGTTGACCCTGGCGTTCAGCCGGTACCAGGAGCACGAGGCGGACCGCTTTGCCCTCGAGATCACAAAGGACAACCACGATGCCGCGACCGCGTTCGTGAAGCTGCAACGCGAAAACCTCGCCATTCCGAGGCCCGGCCCGATCTACATCCTGTGGCGCGCGAGCCACCCCCCGATAGGCGAACGTATCGACTTCTGCAACGAGTATCGCCCCTGGGAAACGGGGCAGCCACTGAAATACGGGAGCTATTTCAAGCCCGGCCCCTAGCCCGCAATATTCGCGTAAGTCTTTCGCATATGCCCCGCACACGGATCCAATCCGCGTCCATCCGCGTTTTCCTGTGTCCTGCATTCCATGCGTTGCAGCTACCGGAACTGCGATTTGCCCGTGTCGCGCGGCGCGGATTTGATGACCTCAAAATCGTTCGTTTCCAGCAAGGTGTACATGGCGTTTTGCAGATTGATGATGGACTTCTTGTAGGCGATCAGCGCCTGCAATTCGACTCCCTTGGCATTGGCAAAAAACTGCTGGCGCTGAAGCACCAGAAAATTCTGGCTCATGCCGGCCTGAAAGCGCAGGGTCTCGCCGTCCAGCTGTTCCTTTGCCAGCTGCAGGGCTATCTGGGCGGTTTGAACCCGCTGTTTGTTGGTTTCGAGGTCCTCGATGGCATTGCGGACGTAAAGCGCAATCTTCTGCTCCGTGTTCGTGCGACTCAGGTCAAGTTGCTGGCGTTGGATTCGTAATTGTGCCAGCTGAGCATCCAGGCTCCGGTTGCGCAAGGGGATCTGAATGTCGAATCCCGCAAACCAGTTCGTGAATCCGCCCGTGAACAGAGTCCGGTTGGCCTTGCCGATGCCGCCGACCAGGTTCGGATTGATCAGGGGGAGGCCCGTGTCCGTATCGATCGATTGCGGGCCGGCCACGCCGGCGGTCCCGAATGAAGCCACCAGATCGATCTGCCACTTCTTCAGGTTCTGGTCCAGTTGATGGTTGATGGCGTTTTGTTCGAGCTGCAGGTTGAATTGTTCCAGTTCAGGCCGGTTTCTGAGAGCGGTCTCAATGGCTTGCGCGCGGTCGACCGGATATTCCACGAACTCAGGGACGTCGGTCGGAACGATCACCTTTTGCCAGATTTCGGCGTTGCGGTCGGGGGAAATTACGGCGCGCAGATTGTTCTCGGCCACGAGAACCGCGGCCCGCGATGCGATCATGTCCACCTCGCGGTTGGCCATCTCCGCCCGCGCCTCGGTGATGGAAATCTGGGGCAAGGCGCCGATTTCCACGGACTTGCTGTTGTTCTGAAGGCTGATCTGGGCGAGCTTCACGGAATCTCTTCTGATCTCAAAATTGCGGATGGCTCCGATCAGATCCCAATATAGAGTCTGGATGTTTGCAACGGTGTTGGAAACGGTCTGCTTGAATTGACTGTCGTTGAGCCTGGTGTCCAGATTTGCCAGCCGGATGGTGCCGCGGATCTGATCGATCCGCCGATTCCGGTTGAGAGGCTGGGAGAATTCAATGCTGAGGCTTGTGGCGTATTGCGGGCTGAACAGCGCGAACTTCTGATTGGTGTCGCTGCGGCTGGAATTGTAGCTCGCGATGATCCCGCCTCCGGTCGAGAGGTTCTGTGCGAATTGGAAGTTCCAGGCGGCACCCTTGGTATCGTTGGTGTCTCCCTGGCTGGATTGGTTGGTGGCGTTGGTATTGGGCCGCCGGGTCGCCTGAGTGCCCAGAGTGGCGGTGAAGGTCGGGTCATAGGGCCCATATGCCTGCAAGACCCTCTTTTTATACAGCTCTTCATTGGTATCCGATATGGCGATGTCCAGGTTGTTCTGGAGGGAGAGCTTCGTCAGGTCTTTCAGCGAAATGCGCAACGCGGTCCCGTCCTTTTCGGCCTGCTCGATGGGAGAGAGAGGCAGCACGGCGTTTATCGCGGCGTTTTGACCAGCCGGCGCCTGAGCCAGAGACGTCGATAGCCCGAACAAAACCAGAAGCACGGTCACGCCTGCCTGAGAGAAACACCTTTGCCTGGGCAGATAATTCGTCATTGTTCTATCCCTCCGGAATGCCAGATACCATTGCCTTCACAGACCAACCCTTCATGCTAAAAGACATAACGAAAAACCGAATCAATTGGATGCAGGAATTTCGCGCCGCTTGCGCAGCGGCCCACCGCCGCGCACTGGAGATAAAGCGTTTTTCATGCCGACCAGGCGAGTTGAAGCGCTCGGCGAT
>CAWGRQ010000030.1:0-133874 GCA_963824985.1 Terriglobia bacterium | reverse complement strand
TCTGCGATGACTTTCGGCCTAACCCCGGGCTGCGCTTCGCTAGCCTGTGACTAAACCCGTGGCTGGCTCGGGGGCCGAAGCATTAGGACCAGCGACTAATTGATATCCGAGTTCCTTGGCTCTGGCCTTCAGGGAGTTGATCCGGCTCTCGCGGTAGCGCTTTTCAAATGCTTCTACACCTTCATCGACGTATGGCTGGCCCCACCGCAGCAGGCGGTAAATCAGAGTGGCCAACTTTCTTGCGCTCGCAAATACGGCAACGTCTCCTCCACGACTTCGCGCGATCTTTCGATAGTAAGCTCCCAACGCCGTTGCGCTGTTACGCAGTGACAGTGCCGCCATCCGTAGGGCAGCGGCAACGCGCGTACTCGCCGTGTTCCGCCTTTTCTTTTTGACGGGTTTGCCTCCGCTGATGGGTCTATGGGGTGCCAGGGTGGCGTGCGAGACAAAGTGTTTCTCCGTCGGGAAATCGCTTAAAGTGGGACCGTATTCGCTCACGACCACCAGGACGGTTTCTACACCGATGGCGTCGATGCTGGTTAGGTCCGCTCCGCTCATGCGATACAGCGCCTCTCGCATGGGCTCTTCGCCCCGTTTTTTGATCGCTCTTGCTTTATGTGGATTTTTCACGGTCGGAGGAGGCTGTTGTCGGCACTCCTGCCGCTGCAGCTCGGCGAGCTTTCGTAAAATCTCCCGGTCGTAATCGGCAACGCGCTGCTGGAAAGCGTCGTACATTTGCAATGACTGCCGCAGACTGAACAGGTGGTCCTCGCGCCAGTGCCCGGTCAACTGGTTGGCGATTTCCTCTTCGCTCTTGCGGCAGCGCCAGTCACGCAGCTGGGCCAGTTTCATGGGGTCGCGCTCTCCCGCTGCGATGGCTCGTAGAATCTTCATGCCGGTCACCCCATCAATATCGGAAACCGCCCGGTGCACCCGCACATTCATCTGGTCCAGGCTCTTTTGCATCCTGCGCAGCCAGTCGGATGAATCGGCCACCAGGATGGCCTTGTCTCGCACCAGGGTCCGCAACATGCATATGGCCTCCGCAGGGCGAAATGAACCCCTGAGCAGTCCGCAGCTATGGAGCCGTTGAATCCACTCGCAGTCTTTGGCGTCCGTTTTTTTGTCGCGCCCAGGTACGCGTGCCAATTGCCGGGTATCGACTAACAGTATTTCGAAACCCGCCGCCTCCAGGACCTCGTGTGGAGCAATCCAGTAGACCCCCGTGCTCTCCATTGCTATCGATTCGATGTTACGCTCTTTAAGCCACTGAGCCATCCGGATCAGCTCTGGAGTTGTAGCTCCGAAAGTGGCTACTTCCCGAGCGGATCGGTCCAGCGTCGGAGCGCAAACCCAGTGTTGTTCACTGCCCAAATCGATCCCCGCTACTTCCGGTCGAATCACTGGGAGTCCTGCAATCTGTTTGCTATTTCCTCCTTGAACATCGCGGCCTTCCTCCATTTTCCATTCCTTTCTGAGCACATCCGCCCGGGTCGGCCAACTGCAGAATCTAGCCTAGGGGAGTGCCAAAAAGCCTCGCCAATGTTCAATGCCTTCCCGGAGCCATGCTTGCCAAGCGGCATAAGCACGAATGTGTAAAGGGCCTTGACTGCGGCTATGCTCGCGTCCAGGATACCGCTCGTGGCCGCCCACAGTCACAGGTTATTCAATCCGACCCGGTCGGAGGCGGAGCTTGCCCGGGGCTACTCTCTTGGCGCCCCTCCGGGGCCTGGAGCGAGTTTCGCGACAGACACTACCTAGTTTAGCATGCGCATACTAGTGCAGATTCTATAATGAAACGGGATCCGCCGCGACAATTCCTTCAAGGCCGGGGAGGGCTGAGGCAACAAGATTGGTGTTGCCCACTCGCGATGGGTTACAATGAGCGAATCGCGAGGGGGTAACGATATGCGACACTATTTTCCACTTTTTCCGTTTCTTGCCGTTTTGCTGTTCCCCTGTTCAGCCTCGGCCCAGTTTACACCGGGCGTTACCGTCACTCTGTTTGGGACCTTTACCGTCAGGTCGGCGCCTGGCGTCCAACCGCCAGATTCGTTATTCCTCCTCCTTTATGGAAGCGACAGGAGCGTATTTGCCCGCCAGTCAGTGGCCAGTGGCGGCACGTATCAGTTTCAACGGGTCGGCAATGGCGACTGGGAATTCGTCGTAGAAGCCAACGGCGAAAGTATCCTGCGCGTCCCCTTTACCCTGATGTATGACCGCAACACCGAAGTGCGCAAAAACATCGAAGTCCAGTGGGGGGGGACGGCAAGTCACGCAACCCCCAAAATGGGAGGGATTTCCGCCAAGGATGTCTATTCGCGCCCGGCCGCGAATGCCACCCTGATGGCGCAGGCTCAGGCCGCGACGGGCAAAAAGAGCTATGGTGAGGCGGCGAAGATCTTAAGGACGATTGTGGCGGCAGACCCCAAGGATTTTGAGGCGTGGACCGAACTCGGGACGGTGCTGTTTGCACAGGGAAATCTGAGTGAGGCTGAAACCATATTCAAGCGCGCCCTCGAGGAACAACCCTCCTATCCGCTGGCGCTGTTGAATCTCGGCAAGCTCAACTTCAACCAGAAGAATTACGAGGCCGCCATAAGCACATTGAGTCAGCTGATCGGCGCTCATCCCGAGTCAGCCGAAGCCCGCCGTTTCCTGGGTGAATCCTACCTGCGCATCAAAAAGGGATCACTGGCAGTCCGGGAATTGGAAGAAGCTGCCCGCCTTGATCCGGCCGGTCAGGCAGAGGCCCATCTGAGCCTGGCTGCATTGTATGATGCCGCCGGCCTCAAAGACCGGGCAGCCGCCGAGTACGAAAAATTCCTGGCGAAAAAACCGGATTATCCTGAAAAAAAGAAGCTCGAAACCTATATCCGGGACAACAAGAAGCTCTGATCCGTTTCCTGAAATCGGGCGCCGAACGCCCGCCCGGCGCTCCTCGATGTTTCCTGCATTAGAAATCGCTAATGCCCAAAACCCATCCGGCGAGTGGGATTTGCCTGCCGCCGGACGTTCCCTCCATCCCGAGACGCCTTCGGCATTGGATCGCCCGCCTGGGATATTCTGTTTGACATGAGACGATTTCTGACAATAATCAGACCCATGAATGGGAAATATCCAAGCAAGAAGGCTGGAAGCCTCATGCTCTGATTCCGGATTTTCGAGCGGCGTCGTGCCTGATCCTGGCGGGGTAGCTTCTCGATCCGAGGGGACGACATCAGTGGTTTTGCCTCCAAGCCGGGGAGAAAGTGGCTCTTCTGAGCTTTTTGGCAGCTACTATAAAAGAAGGAGAATTTAGATATGCGAATTCGGGGTTTGTCAGTTTTGATTTTCCTTTTGCTGACGCCTTGCCTGTTCGGACAAAGCTCCACCTCGCTGACGGGAGTGGTCAAGGATCCGTCAGGGGGCGTTGTTCCGGGGGCGACGATCACCATCGTCAACACCCAAACCGGAGCTCAGCGTGAAGCCGTCACCAACGATTCGGGGGTGTACACTTTCCCTCAAATCACGCCAGGTACCTGGGAATTGACGGCAAAAAAGACGGGATTTACTTCCGCCGAAGTCAAAGACATCCGGTTGCAGGTCAACACGCCCGCCACGCTCAACATCAATTTTGAGAAGGTCGGTGGCGTCTCCGAAACGGTCACGGTCACGGCCTCCGCGGCGATGGTCAATACCTCGGACGCCACGCTGGGCAATGCGATCGCCGGTTCGGCCATCGTGCAGCTCCCGTCGTACGCCCGCAACGTCGTCAACCTGCTCCTGCTCCAGCCCGGCGTCACTGAAGATGGGAACGTCAATGGCGGCAAGTCGGATCAGGCCAACGTCACTCTCGACGGCGTCGACATCAACGACCAGGTCAATCGCAACGTGACGAACCCGGTGCTGCGCGTGACGCTCGACTCGGTCCAGGAATTCCGCACCACGACCACCAACTCGAATGCGGAACAGGGACGCGGTTCCGGCGCCGACATCGCCCTGGTGACCAAGAGCGGCACCAACGAATTTCACGGCTCGATGTACTGGTACAATCGCAACGAGAATTTCGTCGCGAACAACTTCTTCACCAACCGCAACATTGCGCCTGTCTCAACTGACTTACCCACATAATCCTTGCACCCCGCAGCAGCTGGCGACGGAATGGGACAAGTGCAAGGCACCGATTCCCGCGTTGAAGATAAACATCTTCGGCGCCTCGTTCGGAGGCCCGATCATCAAGAACCGGCTGTTCATCTTCGCCAACTACGAGGGCCGGCGCGATGCCAGCGCCAGCGTCCAGAATCGCACGGTCCCGACCGACGACCTGCGCAACGGGATCGTCAACTTACCACGACAAGACGGGCGCGCTCAGGAAGATCGGTCCCGACGAGATCAAGCAGTATCGTCGATCCGACGGGCATTGGGCTCAATCCCAACTCATTGAAGGTATTCAACCTGTACCCGAAATGCAACGTTGCCGGATCGGGCGACCTTCTGAACACCTGCACGTTTCAGTTCAACGCGCCGCGGCACACCAAGCAGGATACCTACATTTCGAAAGTGGATTACGTCGCGGACGCGGCCGGCAAGCACCAGATCAGCGTGCGCGGCACCCTGCAGAACGACCACTCCGACGGCACGCCGCAATTTCCGGGTCAGATGCCGTCATCGGTAACGCTCAGCAATAACAAGGGGCTCGCGGCCGGGTACACCTGGGTGATGCGTCCCAACATGGTTAATTCCTTCAAGTACGGACTCACCCGGCAGGGCGGAGAGAGCACCGGCCTGCAGAATTCCCCCGTTACCACGTTCCGCGGATACGATAACATCTACGCGACCGGCACCAACACGAAGCGGATCGTCCCGGTTCATACGATCAGCGATGACTTCTCCTGGATCAAATCGGGCCACGATCTCCGTTTCGGCGGTTACGATTCGCGCCATCTCGAACCAGACGAACCGCAACAACACGTTCCACAGCGCGACCACGAACGCATCCGGTCTGGCGGGGAGCGGCGCCGAGCTTTACCAGAACATCCCCGGCGGGCTTCTGAGCGGTGATACCATAAGCTACACTTACGCCATGGCCGCGGCTGCTTGGCCTGATCAGCCAGATCAATGCCAATTACAAATACGTGGCTAATACTGGACGGGAGCGCGATGGTTGTCCCCCAGGGCGGGTATGTCAATCTGGATTTTGTGGGCAAGGAGTACGAGCTGTACGCGCAGGACAGCTGGAAGATCCACGACAACCTGACCATAACGGGAGGTATCCGGTATTCGATCATGCCGGCGGTTCACGAAACCAACGGCCAGCAGACTTCCCCCAACATTCCGCTCGCCGATTGGCTCGGGCAGCGCGGCGCTCTGGCCGAAGCGGGTCTCTCACAGGCGGGAGCCGGTGACATTTCCTTCATTCTGGTCCAGCATGCCGGGCGGAAGGCAGCTCTACCCGGATTTCAAAAACTGGTCTCCGCGGCTCGGCCTGGCGTATTCCCCCAGCGGGAACAGCGGGTTCGCCAAGTTTCTGTTCGGCGAATCCGGGAAGACTTCCATTCGGGCGGGATTCGGGCTGTACTACGACCTGATCGGGCAGCCGCTGGCGGCCAATTTCGCCTCCACGATGTTCGGTCTCTCGACGTCGCTCAGCAATCCGCTCAACACCCTGGATGCATTCAATGCTCCCCGGTTTACGGATTTCTACCAGATTCCGACTGCCTACCTCCCGGCGGCGCCGCCGGCCGGATTTCCGGCAACGTATCCCCAGGACGCCTTCGCGATCACCAACAGCATCGATGATCAGCTGAAAGCGCCCTACACGATGAACATGAATTTCAGCTGGGGCCGCGATTTCGGCAAGGGCCTCTTCGTTCAGGCCTCGTACGTCGGCCGCCTCTCGCGGCATTCGCTGATCAATCGCGACGTGGCCATGCCCACCAACCTCAAGGACCCGGCGTCCGGCATGACCTACTTCGAGGCTATGCAGAAGATGGCCACCTACATCGACCTGCAGGATGGAAGCCGCGCCACATCCTACACGCGGATCGCTCCCGATTGCCTACTTTGAAAACCTCTGGGCGGGTGCGGCGGGCGGCGGTTTTACCGCCACGCAGAATATCGCCAATTTCTACGTCCGCAGCAGCAATAAGGGGGACTTCACCAACGTCCTGCAGGCCATGGATTTCACCTGCACCACCACCGGCACCACCTTCCGTACTGACGGCAGGGTCCGGTACTCTCAATTGTTCCGTTCTGGGCCCGGACGCGATGTTCACCAACCAGTTCGGCGCGCTGTCCGCAAGAAGCTCCATCGGGAGCGGCAATTACCACGCCGCCCAGCTGACCGTGCGCAAGCGGTTCACCAATAACCTGCAGTTCGATTTCAACTATACGCTCAGCAAGTCCATCGATCTCGCCTCGGGCAACGAAAACTCCGGCTCGTGGGGCGGGGGAGTCATCACCAATTCCTGGAATCCGGGCGAAAGGCGCGCGGTTTCGGATTACGACACGCTGCACTCGGTTAACGCCTACGGCGTGTACATGCTTCCCTTCGGCCGCGGCATGAGGTTCGGCAGCCAGATGAACAAGTTCCTGGATGCCATCGTCGGCGGCTGGCAGGTTTCGGGGACATACAGGCAATCGTCCGCCACCACGACCAGCACCAGCACGGGTTCCGTGTGGCCCACCAACTGGCAGCTCAGCAACCCGGCCGTGCCTACCGGATTGCCGTTCCCGAACTCCGGTCATCAACAAGAACGGAACGTTGTCAACCGGCAGCCTGAACGTCAGCGGGTTCGCCACTCAGGCGGACGCCATCGCCTCGATTGCTGCCTACCGGCAGAGTTTCCCCGGCGAGGGTGGATTGCGCAACGACATCCGAACCTGGGGAAATTGGAACATCGATTCCGCGCTGGCCAAATCATTCAAGATGCCCTACAAAGAAGGGCATGCCATCCAGATCCGATGGGAAACGTTCAACATGACCAACAGCGTGGTTTTGGGCAATCCCAGCATGAGCATGACCCAAACCTCCACCTGGGGTCGGATTTCGAGTCAGCGCAACGATCCGCGGCGGATGCAGTTCGCCATCCGCTACGACTTCTGATCCGCTGACTTACCTGCAATGAAAAAGGGGCAAGCCTTCGGGCTTGCCCCTTTTTGCTTGATGGTCATGCTTTCCAACTTCAGAATGCGGGACAGGACAAGACTGCCAATTCTGCGGGGAAATACTTTTTGGTTATTGTTTAGCCAAATCAAATGGATGAAGAAGCAAAACGCAGAGACGCAAAGGCGCAAGGGCGCCGATGCCCGCGAACCGAAAGGAATCTCTTTGCGTCCTTGCGTCTTTGCGTTCTGCTGTTCAGCATCGGCTAAACAGATGCACTATTTGTCTGTGCCGTCATCGCTTCCTGCGGGATTCATATAATGCAATCCTCCCTTTTAGCGCTTCCACGAGCTGGAAGTTTTTCTGTTGGGTCGCGATGGCCAGCGCCTGGCGTTCGGTCTCGACGGCTTCCGGAAATCGCCCCAGTTCCGCATAGGCCCGGCCCAGCAGGTCGAGCACCCCGGGGTCCCGGCCGCCTGACAGTTTCGCTGCCTGCTCCAGAGAGCGCGTCGCTTCCTCAAATCTCCCTTTTGTTCGCAAGGGCCAGCCCGAGGTTCTTTTGGGGGCCGGCTGCATCAGGGTTAAGCTCGATTGCCTTTTGCAGGTGGGGAATGGCTTGATCGATCTTGCCCTTGTTGAGCGAGAATGGCTCCGAGATTGGAGCGGGCGCCGGCATGTTGGGGATCCAGTTGCAGTGCTTTCTCGAAATCGGCGATCGCTTCATCGAACCTTCCCCTGCCGGCCAGAGCTTCCCCAAGATTGTTGTATGCCTCGGGATAACGGGGGCTGAGCTCGATTGCCTTCCGGTAATGGGCGATGGCTTCCTCGACTCTCCCGGTCTCGGCCAGGGCCACTCCGTAATTGTTGTGAACCATTGCTTCTGAAGGACCGAGCGCCAGGGCCTTCTCCCACTCCGGAATGGATGCCTCATATTGCCCGTTTTTCAACATTTCCGATGCGATATCCACGACCCGGTAATAATCGGTGGCGGGGGCGTCCATCGTCAGCAGCCCCTCCGGAGCAATATTCACAAACTCAGGGATGTTGACGGCGCGGTTGGCGGCCGTCGCGTTCTCGATCAGGATGGCCGGACTGTCGTTTCCCTCTTCGTCCAGATGGGTCAGAAACATCTGGGTGTAAGGCGACCGGCTCTTTGACGAAAAAACCAGCCAGCGGCCATTCGGCGAGAAGCTGTGCCAGGAGTTCATGAGCGGGGTGTTGCACCGCATCCGCCGCGCCTCGCCGCCGGCTGCCGGCACGATATAGAGCTGGCTGTCGGGACGCATCAACAAGCCGTTGCGGCACTGAACATAGACGATCCAGCGGCCGTCTGGGGAGACCTTGGGAAAGCTGTTGCTCATGCCGTTCTGCGATGCGCCGGCGATGGGTTCCGCCCGGCCGCCCCGGCCGTCGTTGAAGGGGATGCGGTAAAGATCGTACCGGATCTGGGTCTCGTCCGGATCGTTCGCCGACGCGGCCAGTTTCGCGCCCGGAGGGTAGGCGTCCCTCGCTTCGGCCCGGGCAAAGACCAGGTACTTGCCATCCGGGCTCCAGACGGCATTGGTCTGCACATAGCGCGGGTCGTCGGCGCCCGGCAGCGGCTGCAGCCGGCCCGCGGCTTGATTGTACCAGGCAAGAATTCCCTTCGTCGGGTAGAACACCTGGAGGAAACGATAGTCTTTGAAATTGGCGACGTAGTACGTCGATATCAGATCCAGAGGGTTTCTCCGGCGTTCGTATTCCGACTGGTCGGTGCCCGAATCGTTGATCATGGTCACGACATTCTGTCCGTCCGGCGAAATCTGCGACATGAAGCCGACACGTAACTTGCCGCCCAGTTTGCCCCGGAAGGTGCTCCACGCGACCACATCCTCGTTGCGGATGGACGTATGCGGCTGGATCGGGACGATGGCGTACAGACCCTTGTCGTTCAACGGCCCGTCCACGTCGATTCCCATCTTCTTTCCGTCGGCCGAAATGGAATGGCAGTTCGCACAGCTGTGAAGGCCCTCCATCAACAGACCGGCTGCGGGTCTCGCCGACGTCGCGCAGGCGCCATGCAATCAGCGGCACCGATCTGGTGGCCAGCGGCTTGATGACACCCTTCTCCGTTTCCGAGGGCATGAGCGGCACATCCCGGTAAAAGATCGGCGCTCCAACCGGGTCTTCCGAGGTCTGGATCGTAAGGCGGGCTCGGGAAACTATCCGATCCGGATTTCCCTCCCGGTATCCCGAAATGGTCACACTCGCCGCACCCTGCACCGAGCGTTTCTTGATGGCGGCCCAAGTGCCGTCATCCGGTGTCCAGGTATGCGCGTCGGCCTGCTCGGGCGTCAGTTTGGGCGGTTCATTCGCTGAGGAGACACAGCGAGGATCGATCTCCCCAATGCGGAGTCGCTCGCCGCGCGATTCTGCCCGGAGGCCGGCCGAAGCCATCGGCAAACGCTATCTCGATGATCCACGCCGTCGCTCTTTGGTCCGGATCTCGCCAGAGAAAGGTCGGAGCCGGAAACTCGGGCGGGAAGATCGCCCCATCACCCGGGTAATCGATTGCGATCTTCGCCGGCCCTTGGAAAATTGCCATACCGGGATAATGATTGGCAGCCAGTTGCCATAGTACGGCTGCCGCCGCGATGATCAGCCCACCAATGATGAGCGTGCGAGCTTTTGGCCTTCGCAAAGGACCTCCAGTTTCAGGGGTTCAGGGATTGGTGAAGAGAATGCCGATCTGCATTTGAAAGGCAAGTCTCTCGCCGGCGGCGAAAATAAGCCTCCGCCTGGCATCGGAGAGCGCCGGTCGCGGTTCTCCAGCATCTGAGTTGCAAGTACTGTGCCAGCATTCCTGGCCCGGTCTGGAGATCCCATTCGTGCTCCGCCTGTTCATTTTAGACCGAATCGCCCCCCGCAAAAAGGGGACATCCCAAATTCCCACTTTGGCGTTGCCAACCCACAAGACAGTTTCTGCTCCGAAAATATCTCTTTGCGCCCTCGCGTCTTGGCGTCATTGCGTTAAAATAATCAACGCAAGGACGCCAAGACGCAAAGTCGCAAAGCCAAAAGATTTTCATGCGTCACCGGGTGCGGTCCGGGATGTTCAAACTGTGCCAGGGTTGCGGACTTCGCTCAGATTCGCAAATATAACATCCTGGCCACGCCGGCTCTGGCGATCAATGATAGGGTAGTCTGTGCGGGGCGTATCCCAACGGCGGCCGAGGTCATGACATGGATGGCCAACGCAATGGCGGCACAGCAGTAAGCTATTCCCGAGTGGTTTGAACTGACCGCTGAGGATTGCGATGCGAAAATATCTCGCCATTTCCCTTCCGGCCGTCACACTCCCCGCAGCTTACTATGAGGATCTTCAGGAGAGAAAAGGGCATGACGAAGCAATATTCACCAGATGAATTGATTGAGCTGGTGCGGGGATTCCAGGCGGCATGTGTCCTGGTCGCCGCCGCGGAGTTGGACATTTTTACCAGCCTGCAAGAGCAGCCGACCGATAGTACCGGTCTGGCGAAGCGCATAAAAGGTGATCCGCGCGCCACCGCGGTGCTCCTGGACGCCTTGGCGGCAATGGACTTGTTGGTAAAGCGCGACGGCGTGTATTTCGTCCCCCCCTTCGCGGCCGCCATGCTTTCCGAATCCGGCTCCAACTCAATCCTGGGCATGGTGAGACATCAGGGCAACTGCCTTCGACGGTGGAGTGAATTGGCCAAAGTGGTCCTTACTGGCCGGCCGGTTCGGGATGAAAGTGTGCGCGGCGCGGCAGAGGACACGGCATCCTTCATTCGGGCGATGCATGAGATATCCAGCCGGATCGCAGCAGGGCTGATTCATAGCATCATGCCGCTGAACTTCAGTCATCTGTTGGACCTCGGCGGCGCTTCGGGCACCTGGACGATCCCATTTCTTCAACTGAATCCTAATGCCAAAGCCACTATTTTCGACCTGCCGCAAGTGATCCCGATGGCCGGAAACCTGGTCCATCAGTCAGGCATGGCCGGCCGCATCGAGCTGGTGGCCGGAGATTTTTATTCCGACGAATTCCCCTCGGGGGCCGATCTGGCCTGGGTGAGCGCGATCGTACACCAGAATTCCCGGGAGCAGAATCGGGAGTTATTCTTGAAGGTGTTCGCCGCCCTGGTTCCCGGCGGAAACATCCTGATCCGTGATATCGTCATGGACGAGTCGCGAACCGCTCCCCGAATGGGAGCGTTCTTTGCGGTCAACATGTTGGTCGGCACCCCCGCCGGTGGGACATTCACATTTGATGAACTGAAAGAGGATCTGGTTTCAGCGGGATTCGTCGAGGTAAGGTTTCTGCGCCACGGAGAAGGAATGGACTCAATCGTGGGCGCAACCAAGCCCTAGCTGGGAGATGAGTGGAGTTGAGTGCCGGGCCGGGGCGATCCATCGCAAAAATGAAACTTAGGGCTCGCGCAAAAATGACTTGGCATTTTGTTGCGGCCCCAGGCGTAATCCTAACATTCTTGTTTTGCGCATGCCATTTGCTGCAATATATCCCCAGGCTCCACACACCGTAGGGCCGCAACCCTTCGGGGCGCGGCGGCGGGCGGGCATCTGCCGCGTTGCCGCTCCTCGCCGATGTCACCACATCGCCCGCGTCGCGGCGCCTTGCATCTGCCCACCCCAGGAGCACCACAGGTGCGACGGTGCTCGCGCCAAAATGCCAACTTATTTTTGCGCGAGCCCTTAGGTAATTGGGGGGGGCCAGGCGGCTAAGATTCACCTTTTGGGGGGCGTTGTCTCAAGGTAACGTTTCTCCCCCAGAACCACTCAAACTCATGCGAAACGCGAGGGACGCTGTTAATTGATGTCCTTGCGCCGGTAAATGAGAAGCTGCAGGTCGTCATCCTGGTTCTCGTAATAGGACACCAGCCGCGACAGCCTCATCAGGATCCAGGGGGAGGTAATCGATGAGCCATTCTTGGTAAACACGATGTCGTCGGCGACGTAGGCCGCCGAATGAATCGCATCCCGGTTGCCGTTGGTGAGGAACAGGAGGTCGCCGAGGGCGTAGGGTTTACCAACCAGATCATAGTCGCGCTCCAGCACTTCCCGAGCGTACCGGGGATCCTCTCCCAGACGGTTGTCGGGAGGATCATTCCAGAAGTTCATGCTGGACCAGTGGCAATCATATTTTGGGTCGACGAAACCTTGGGAGAGAATCGGGTAGGTGTAGAGACGCTGGCGAGCGAATCGCGGCAGCAGGTGCACGATATCCAGCGAGCAGCCGTCCGGAACCTTGATGAGCGAGTCCAGCAGCGGCCGGATGTCTTTTGACCGGCCGCCCCGGCCCCAGTACTCGACCAGCTTGTCTATGTCCGAATCGGGCCGGAGGTTCAGTTTTACAAGCAGCGTGGATTGGCGGCTGAGTGTCTTCAGCAGCCGCAGGCGATCCTCGGGCTGATTCAAGGTCGCCAGGACCAGTTCCGGATCGGCAAACAACACAGCCTGGCCGCGGTAATATAGCAGCTTTTTGATCAGATTGACGGTTTCGTCGGCCACGCCGCTGTTTGCGAACCACTCATCCAGCGACTCCGCACGCCAGCGGAATGGCTCATACTGCGCTGCATTCTGCGGGAACTCCGCAAGCGCGAGGTAGAGGCGCCGGCGGCTTTCCGGCGTGAGACTCAGCAGGAGCTCCGCGTCCGGGCGGAAAGTCCATCCTCCGGCCAGCGGATTCTCCACCGCTTCCCGGAAGAGCGACTTCTGCTGGGCATCGCTGAGCCGGGCTGATTTGAACAGTTGAACGACCTGCTCCCGGTTATAGATGGGCAACACCCATTGCGCAGTCCCGTACCGGTAGTGCAGGGCTACGAAATCTTCGGGGGGTTCGGTGTTGATGCGGATCTCCTCCAACTGGCCCCAAGGCCCGGGAGCGGATTGAACCACGCTTCCGATTGTGGTCCCGGATACCTGGGGCTGCCGGGAAATGGGCGCCGTCCGTGAAGTGGTTTGCGCATAGCTCAGCATTGCAACCATCAGGGTTGCCAGCAGGAGCATAATGGAGACCGGACGATAATCCCCGGCAATGCGCCGAAGCGCCCCTCCGGGTTTCCCGATGGGTGCAGCCGGGAGGTCCGGAGCGCCGTTTGCGGACCCGTTTGTGAGTCGCATATCAATGCCGCCGGTCATAAAAACCCATGATGAATCCATCGTCATGTAATTGCCTGACTATAGCACTTCCGGAAGCAATTCGCAGCCGGCTCTCGGGCAAAAAAGGCATCTGGGAAAATACGCTAAATTCTTTGAATATAATAAATAGAGGATTCTAATGTGTGGAGTTGGGGGTTGGGAACGGATCGGCCGATGGCTATTGAATGGGAAGAGATGAACATTACAGCGGACTTAAAATCGGGTAATTGTTTAGCCAAATCAAATGGATGAAGAAGCAAAACGCAAAGACGCAAAGGCGCAGGGGCGCAAAGATCGACACTGAGCAACAGGCGTGGGCGCAGCGCTTCGCGCTGGCGCATCCTTGGGCGAGCCGCGGGAGAAAGCGCGGGCAGAGCGGCTACTCAGGAGGATTGCGCTTTCTCCCGCGGCTCGCCCAAGGATGCGGCCGAAGGCCGCCCATGCTCGCGAACCGAAAGGAATCTCTTTGCATCCTTGCGTCTTTGCGTTCTGCTGTTCAGCATCGGCTAAACAGATGCAAAATCGGACGTGGGCATTATGGCTGGGTTTCGTGCGAGGCTGGATCAGCCGAAATATTATTAATTCCATAGTATGAACGTTGCAGGGGACCCGAGAATCAGGCTTGCGCTTGATTTTGAGGTCTGTTTTATCGTTCAAAGACATTTTCCCGGGGCCGGATGCAAGCAAACGTTCGGCAACGCCTGCCTCGTTCGAATTGGTCCAGGCGGAGTTGCAGGATCGGGTGCGCCGCAGGCGTGCCGACATACCGCTCAAGAGCATGTTGCGTGAGGTCAGATGACGATTTTCAGGGCTGGCGCAAACTCCGCGAATTCCTGTCCAATCCGCCGCAACCTGTGCTATTTTGCTGGTCTGAGGAAAACGCGCACCAAGAATCAGATTCCTGAATTTCGGCCGGTTACTCATTCCTGACACAGTGAGGGTGAATTGAGCCTTCATCGATGGAACGGGTCAGTGGCACTCAGTGGCAAAGGGACGCCCGGCATCGCGGCTGATGCCGCAGATCAATATGGAAAGCCTCCAAAAGTCTGCGCAGCCGTGGCAGCCAACGACGCCGATCTAATTCCATCACCTAAATGCACGGCACCACCGGCGGGTAACCAAAGCACTTCCAGTGGATCGCGCGCGCTCGATGCGGAAGCATTGAGAGGCGAAAGCCTGCCGCGTCGCGTTCATTCCAGATCGAATCAGTAAACTTTGCTTCCGGCAATTCCTCATTTTTTCTTCTACAGATACCGATCTTGCTGGCCGCATCCCTCCGCACGCAAGGAGAGCCTATGCTTCCGCATTCCTACGTCCCGAAAACAAGCGGTTCAACCGGGCGACTTCCGGATTCAGGCAAACAGACGCGGTCGTCACACGGAATCCTCCGCTTTCCTGAAAATCCTCGGGGCGCATTTATCAAAAGAATGGTAATGCGTGCATGGCTTGCGGCCGTCCTGATTCCGGGCACATCGATCGCGGTTCCCTCGGCTCTCGAATCAACCGCCTTGACAACGCCTCTGCATGAGATGGAACCGGCGCCGTCACCCGCCGCGGGAACAATATCCTGCGGTCAGACTGTAACGGGATCCATCACATCCGTGGGCCAGAAAGACTCTTACACCTTCCCGGCGGTGGCCGGCGACAAGGTCATTATATCCTCGGCCAGCAACAGCTACCATCTAGACACCATCGCCGAACTCTACGATCCCTCCGGCAACCTGCTCGGGCGAGCGCCGCCGACGGGAAAAGCGGGGTTCTCGCCCTCCCGGCTGCCGGGTCTATACAATCCTGGTCAGCGACAGTGACTTGTCCAGCAACGGGGACTACGGCCTCAGCCTGGTCTTTGCCAACGGCAAGCGCTTCCGCCGCCATATCCTGCGGCGAAACCAAAGCCGGCAGTATCAACAGCGCCGGACAGCAGAATTCCTACAACTTTCCGGCGGTGGCCGGCGACAAGGTCCTCATTTCTACGGCCAGCAACAACTACCTTGTAGACACCGTCGCCGAGCTCTACGATCCCTCCGGCAACCTGCTCGGGGCCAGTACGGTCGACGGAAAAAGCGGGGTGCTTGCCCTCCCGGCTGCCGGCTCGTACACGATTGTGGTCCGTGACAGTGACCTTTCCAGCATCGGGGACTACGGCTTCAGCCTGGTCTTTGTTAACGGCAAGTGTGGCACTACCACCATCTCCTGTGGTGGAACCAGGACCGACGATATTACTAACCCCGGGCAGCAGAATTCCTATACCTTCCCGGCAGTTGCTGGCGACAAGGTCGTCATATCCACCGCCAGCAACAACTACCTCGTGGACACCGTCGCCGAACTCTACGACCCCTCCGGCAACCTCGCTGGGAGCCAGCGCAATCGACGGAAAAAGCGGGGCCCTCCCCCTCTCAGTTGCCGGGTCTTACACGATCGTGGTCCGCGACAGTGACTTTTCCAGCATCGGGGACTATGGACTCAGCCTGATCTTTGTCAACGGCACATGCGGCACCGCCACCATCTCCTGCGGCGAAACCCGGACCGGCAGTCTAACCAGCCCGGGACAACAGAATTCCTACACCTTCTGGACGGTTGCCGGTGACAAGGTTGTCGTATCTACGGCCAGCAACAACTACCTTGTGGACACCATCGCCGAACTCTACGATCCCTCCGGCAATCTGCTCGGGGCCAGCACGGCAGACGGAAAAAGCACGGTGCTCACCCTCCCGGTTGTCGGAAAATACACGATTGTGGTCCGCGATAATGACTTTTCCAGCATTGGGGACTATGGTCTCAGCCTGGTATTCGTTAACGGCAAATGCGGTACTGCCGCCATTTCCTGTTTCGAGACCAAAACGGGCAGTCTTTCCAGCGCGGGGCAACAGAATTCCTATACCTTCCCGGCCGTCTCCGGTCGCAAGGTAATCCTATCCACGGCCAGCACCACCTACCTCGTAGACACCGTTGCGGAGCTCTATGATCCCTCCGGCAACCTGGTCGGGGCCAGCGCCGCCGACGGGAAGAGCGGGATTCTCACCATCCCGACGGCCGGGTCCTACACGATCGTGGTCCGCGACAGCGACTTATCCAACATTGGGGACTATGGTCTCAGCCTGGCCTTCGTAGACGGTACATGCGGAACGGTGATATCCTGCGGTGAGACCAAGAACGGCACGCTTGGCAGCCCCGGCCAACAGAATTCCTACATCTTTCCAGGGTCTGCCGGCAACAAGGTGGTTATCTCATCCAGCAGCGGCTACTACCTCGTAGACACGGTCGCCGAGCTCTACGATCCCTCAGGCAGTCTGCTGGCGGCCACGGCTCCCGACGGGCAAAGCGGGCAGGTCACTCTCCCTGCCTCAGGATCGTATACGATCCTGGTCCGCGACAGCGATTTATTCAATACCGGAGACTATACCCTAGTCTTCAGCTGCGGGGACGCCACCTGCTCCTACACACTGTTTCCGGTGAGCCAGACATTCCCGGTCTCAGGCGGATCCGGCAGCGTGTCCGTGACGGCGGCACCAAGCGACTGTGCATGGACCGCCACGAGCGATTCGGGTTGGCTCACGATCACTTCGGGGGCCAGCGGTACCGGAAACGGGAGCGTGGCCTTCAGCGTCTCCGCCAATTCCGCCAGCGGCTCGCGCAGCGGCCACCTGACCATCGGCGGCAAGACTTTTACCGTGACCCAGGAAGGCACTGCTTGCACCTACTCGATCTCTCCTTCGAGCCGTTCCATCGATGCTTCGGGCGGCACAGGCTCCGTCGCAGTCACGGCGGGAAGCAATTGCGCCTGGACGGCAACCTCAAACGCGGCGTGGATCACGATCACGTCGGGCGCCGGTGGCACGGGCAATGGAACCGTGAGTTATACGGTCGCAGCCAACGACGCCGCGACTTCGCGCTCCGGCACCATGACGATCGCCGAGAAAACTTTTACGGTGACACAGGCCGGAAAGCCCGTTTGTGTTTACTATCTTTCCTCCTCAGGGCAACTGTTCAGCGCCAGCGGCGGCGCCGGGAGTGTCGCGGTCACCGCGCAAACGGGCTGTTCATGGACAGCATCGAGCAACGCCGACTGGATAACCATTACGGCCGGCGGCAGCGGCAGCGGGAACGGGACGGTGAATTATTCCGTGGCCGCCCATTCAGGCTCGGCTTCCCGCAGCGGAGCCCTTCAGATCGCCGATCAGACCTATACCGTCAGCCAGACGGGCGGACAAGGCATCACGCCGGGCTCTTCCGTCAACATTAATGTAAGCCAGTCACAACCGGTATTGGTCGAAACGGTTATACCCGACGGGGCGTCAAACTTTTTCGTGCTGCTGCAGAAAGACAGCTCCTGGTGGGGAACGCTCGAGGTCCTGCGGGACGGGAAGACTCTGAAGAGCGATATCGGCAGCCAGGACTTCGCACTCCAGATGCAATCGCCGGCGCCCGGCCCTTGCACGATTCGCGTCACTGGTTCGGGCTCCGGAAAGCTTTCCATACTTACATCCTTGCCGGAGTTAAAGCTTGGGGAGTGGACGATCGGGTCAATCCTGCGCTGTTATGGGAGCGCCTGGTATGAAATCCACGTCCCCGCCGGTCAGCAGATGTTGTCCGTAGCCGCCGAGACCCTGGGGCTCTGGAGCCGCCTCGAGGTTTCCTACGGCATGCTCGGCGCATCCCCGCTCTGGACGGCGGCCTCAGGTGATACGACCAATCTGCAAATCCAATCGCCGGCCGCGGGCACCTACTATGTCAGTCTGACCGACTCGGCGTGGTTTCCCGACCACGACATACCGCGTGACCATAAAATCAAGGCAGATCTCAAGTCCATTGACGCCATCCCGGCAGCGGATCCTACTATTATCAGTATTTCTCCCAGCTCGCGGCGGGAATACCGGAGTAGTGACGATCTTGGTCCGTGGGGCCGGACTCAGCTTTTCGGCGGCGGTCTATTTGGTTTCGGCGGACGGTAGTACCCTCGCAGCCCAGTCGGTGGCAGGTTCCGCAAACGGCAGAGAACTATCGGCCGAGTTTGATCTGAATGGAATCACTCCCGGATCACGAACACTGGCGGTTCGCAATCCGGATGGAAGTTCAGCTGCATCAACCGTACCCTTTTCCATCGTTCCTGGATCTGAAATTCAGTTGAGGGTTGATATCACAGGGCGGCAGTATGTTCGCCTGGGTCGATCGGCGACCTATAGCATTACAGTCGCCAATGACGGCAATGTAAATAGCGAACTGGCATTTCTCGATCTGAGTTCCTCCAGCGGATTCACCCTGTCCAGCCTTCGCTATCAGGATATCCTGGTCTGGGACATTAACAATGACGCGGGAAAGCTGCCTGTATTTGCACTGCCCCTTATCCCCCCCGGGCAGGCAATGACTTTCGAAGCGGTCATACTTCCGACCGAACAATCGTTTGCCCCGACCGTTGCGACCCTTGAACCGACAACAGCCAGCCTGTTCGTGAGTTTGATAGTTGTCCCGGAGATACAGAAATTCGTTAGAAGCTTACTTAAGCACAAATGGGACGAATATGTCTTTGAGCCTATCTTTCAGGATTATCATATCGATTGGGGAACTGCCTTTAAGAATGCTTTCCTGGATTGGGCTGGCATCAAGAGCCAGGGTGAATTCGCACTGGAACGATGGTTCAAGTCCAGAATGGAGAGCATGATTGAAGATCTGAGGCAGAATGCCGCGAAGGCTGCGGCCAAGGCTGCCCTCGAGAAACTCTGGGCGGCCCTGAAAGCCTACAAATGGGCCGATGCTGTTCTGGGAGAACATCAAGGACAATCCCTATATCAACCCTCCCAAAGACCTTGAAAAAAGGATCTATGTGGTGACCTCACTTTCTCCTGAGGACAAGTCAGGCCCTATGGGCTACGACCCTCCTTCCATAAATCCGGGAACGCACCGTCGATTGATCGGGGGTGACAATCCCATCCCGTATCGCATCGACTTCTGGAACCGGGAGGATGCGCCGGCGCCGACGCAGGATGTCATTATCACCGATCAGCTCGACACGGACCTCGACTGGAGCACCCTGTCCTTTACCGAATTCGGATTCCTCAAATGGAAAGTGCGGCTCGAGGGCGGGCCATATTTCAACGTGGATGTCGATTTGCGCCCGGACATGAATCTGATCGTGAACGTCGAAGGCTCCTTCGATCGCGATTCGGGCGCCATCCGTTGGGAGTTCCACGCCCTCGACCCTGCCACCCGGCAGCCGCCCGAGGATCCGATGGCCGGCTTCCTGCCACCGATAACCGATTCGGGCTACGAGATCGGCTGGGTAAACTACACGGTGAATCCAAAGTCCGGCCTGGCAACCGGAACCCGCATCGAAAACCAGGCCTTCGTCAAATTCGATGTCGATGTCTTCAAGCCTGCCCCCGCGGACGGGCCCGTTCCTCAACACGATTGACGCCGGCGCCCCCACCAGCAGCACTCGGATCCTTGCCGGCTCAACAGACATGTTTTGGAATCAACCTGAGCTGGTCCGGAAGCGATGATTCGGGGGGATCGGGCATCCGGGGATATTCGATTTACGTGTCCGACAACGGTTCCCCGTACAGCGCGTGGCTTGCCCAGACGACCACCACCTCCTCGGTCTTCACGGGTCAATCCGGCCACACCTATTCCTTTTACAGCATCGCCGAAGACAACGTCGGAAATCGCGAAGCAGCTCCGCTCGCAGCCCGACGCCACCGTCACGGTCACCGGAACCCTCGGACTCTCGCCGACCACTCAATCTTTCAATGCCATCGGAGGCGCCGGCAGCGTTGAGGTTAATGCCTCCGGCGGCTGCTCCTGGACCGCTGCCAGCAACGCCGCGTGGATCACGATCACCTCGGGCAGCCAGTCGAGTGGAAGCGCGACCGTGCAATACTCCGTTTCTCCCAATACCACCGCGGCAACCCGTACCGGCACCCTCACTATCGCGGGCCAGACCTTCACGGTTTCCCAGGCGGGCAACAGCTCGAGCTGTACTTTTGCGCTTTCCCAGCCGAACCAGGCCTTCACGGTCGGCGGCGGGTACGGCAATGTCAGTGTCAGGACGCCCGGCGGATGCGTCTGGACGGCCGTGAGCCCGTCGCCCTGGATCACGATTGCCTCAGGCAGCAGCGGCAGCGGCGACGGCGCCGTCGACTTCTCCGTCGCCGCCAACGCCGGCCCGATCTCCCGCGCCGCCATCCTGGACATCGCCGGCCAGAGTTTTTCCGTCATCCAGGCGGGAACCGGCGGAGCAGGCGTGTCCGGCATCTTCTATCCTCGACTCATGAATACGCAGGCCGGAGCCGCGAACCCGGATACGATCGAGTTTACTGGCGTCGCGGTCGCCAACCTTTCCGGCGCCAATGCCGCCCTGAGCTTTACGGCATTTGACGCGTCGGGATCTCTGATCACGGGGTCCGGCATTACCAATCCAGCCATTCTGGAGCTGAAAGCGGGCGAGCAGATCCCTGTAATCGACTACCAGCTGTTCGGCGCCGGCCTCAGCGACCGTGAGATTCCAGGCTGGTTCAAGGTCGAAAGCGCCGCCAGCCCGGTGGTGGGCTTCTATCTGATCTTCAATCAAACCCTGACCGTTCTCGACGGCACGGATGCGTCCTCCAGAACCGCGGCCGCCTTCATTCTTCCGGAAATCCAGGATGCGGGCGATACCCGGATTCACGTCGCCAATCCCAACATGGCGCCCGCGACCCTGAGCTTCGAGCTGCTGGATGGCAACGGCTTCCTGAAAGCAAACCCGGCATCCCGAAATCTCAATGCCAATGGTTTCGTGGCCGAATCCGTCAGCGAGCTGTTCCCCGGCATTGTCTCCGGCGGCTCTGATTATCTGCGCGTGAGCGCGACCCAAGACGTCGTACCCATGGAAGTCCTCCGCAAACCCGGACACTATATTCAGGCTCTCAACGGCCAGGATGCGCTGGCCGGGGCAACCACGCTCTACTCGCCGCAATATGCGGTAGGAGGAGCGGCCTGGAGTACGGCCCTCAGCGTGATCAATCTCGATTCATCACCAGGGCTGGTAACGTTCCAACTCCTCGGCAATGATGGCACACCCGTAGGCACACCACAAATCCGCGCCATTGCCGCCCGGGGCAAACTACACATCACCGATCAGAAGTTTTTCCTCGATCCCGCGAATGTCCTGACACAAGGGTATGTCGAAATCAAGAGCGACGGGGTGAAACTCGCCGGCAGCGTGATCTTCGGCGATCCCGGCCAGAGTATCTACTCCTCGGCTCTGCCGCTGGTTTCCAGCTTCCCCAATTCTCTGGTCTTCAGCCAGGTTGCCTCCAACAAGGACTATTTCACTGGAATCGCCATCCTGAATCCAAACGATGCCAATGCGACTGCAACGATTGAGGTCTTCCGTAAGGACGGCTCTCTGCTGATCTCCAGACAGGAGGTGATCCCGGCCAGGGGTCGCAAATCCCAGCTTCTGACGGAGTATTTCCCGAGTCTCGTGGGACAGGAGATTCTTGCAGGCTATATCAGGATTACGGCCGACAAAGGCCTCGCCGCTTTCGCCCTTTTCGGAACCGGAACGGCCCTGTCGGCCATTCCGCCACAGATTCTCCGCTAAAGATTTTGGGCTGGAATGATGCCGCCTTAAATGCCCGGTCAGTCGATCTGCTTCACGACGTCCACCGTGGAGTCGTTTCCGATGATGATCTCGAAGCCGCGCTTCCGGAACACCGAGATCATGCGGGAGTTGTCGGTAGTCGTCTGGGCGACGATGCGCTTCAGGTTCCACTTCCCGGCGATTTCGAGGCAGTAGTCGGTGATGATGCTGCCCAGCTCCTTCTGTTGCCATGCGTCGGTGATGAGAACCGCGTATTCGACCTCCTGGTGATCCGGATCTGCGATCAATCGGCCGACTCCCAGCAGTTTGCGCTCCCCCTTTTCCGTGATCTCGGCGACGATTGCAATCTCGCGATCATAGTCGATGTGGCAAAAGCGGGTGGCGACCTGGTGCGATTGCCAGTGGAAGAAATAGCGGAACCGGGAGTAGATTGACTCTTTCGAGCAGCTGGCCAGCAGATCCATCCAGAGCGGCTCGTCTTCCGGTTTGATCGGACGCAGGATGACCTTAGTGCCGTCCGCCAGCTTCAAGTGGCGCACGTATTTTTCGGGGTAGGGCCGCAGAGCGAGGTGGAAGTATGGCTCCATTTTCTTGCCCACCAGGTTCCGATCGAGAATGATGCGGGCATCGAGAGCGATGACTTCCTGAGACGTGACCAGAAGCGGATTGATGTCCAGCTCATTGATCTCCGGGTAATCGGCGGCCAGGTATGACAGCCGGATCAGGACTTCAATGAGGCTGGAGACGTTGACCGGCGGGCGGCCGCGGTAGCCGTTCAGGAGCGGCCACATCTTGAGCGACTCGAGCATGCGCATGGCCAGCCGCTCATTAAGGGGCGGAAAGCCGAGAGCACGGTCCGCGAATAACTCCGCTCCGGTTCCCCCCATGCCGACCATCATCACGGTGCCGAAAACCGCATCTTTTTTTATGCCCAGGATCATCTCGAGGGCATCTTTCTTTTTTATCATGCGCTGAACGGTCACGCCGTCCAGCACTGCATCCGGTCTCTTGGTTTTTGCCCCGGCAAGGATGCGGTCAAATGCGGTCCGCACCATCTCCTCATCTTCGAGGTCGAGCAGCACGCCGCCGACGTCGGTCTTATGCGTGATGTCGGGGGAGTGGATCTTGAGAACCACCGGGTATCCGATGCTCGTCGCGACCGCGGCGGCTTCCGAGGCTGTGCCGGCCGGGTGCGGGGTGGTGGTGGGAATTCCGTAAGTCTCGATCAGCAACTTCGAGATATCCTCCGGCAACACGCTTCGTTCGCCAAAGTGCTTGGCCACGAACTGCTCCCGACGCTCCTCCCGGTCGACGGGAAATTCGAGGGGAATATCCTTGGGCGTTTCGTACAGCGCCTCCAGGTTTCGTTCGTAATCGACGAGGGTCATAAACGCGCGGATGGCGTCTTCCGGGGTTTTGTACGCGGCGATGCCCGATTCGGTGAGGATCGGAAACGAATCCCGCATCGTCTGCCCGCCGAGCCAGGCGGCCAGCATCGGCTTTCTGGTTTCCGCCGCCAGTTTGCCAACCGCTTTGGCTGTGGCTGTCGGGTTGGTCATGGCCTGGGGCGTAAGAATCACGAGCACGGCGTCAACAGCCGGTTCCGCGAGAAGAATCTGGGTGACCTTTTCGATTCGTTTCGAATTGGCGTCTCCCAGGACATCGACGGGATTCCCATGCGACCAGGACGGCGGCAGGCTTTCGTTCAGCCTGTTCATGGTCTCATCGGAGAGCTTTGCCAGGACGCCGCCGGACGCAATGAGGGCATCCGTCGCGATGACTCCGGGACCGCCGGCGTTGGTGACGATACCCAGCTTCGGTCCGCGCGGATTCTTGTTCCTGCCGATCAATTCCGCGCAGTCGAAGATATCCCCGAGGTCGAAGATTCGCGCCAGCCCCGCTCTCTGGAACGCGGCGTCGTACACGGCATCCTCCGATGCCATGGCGCCGGTGTGGGAAGCGGCAGCCCGCGCCGACTCGGGGAAACGCCCCGCCTTGTAGGCAATGATCGGCTTCGTGCGGGCGAAGGCGCGCGCCGCGGTCATGAACCGGCGCGCGTGATTCAGCGACTCCACATAGAGGATAATGGACTTGGTATCCGGTTCCTCTCCGAAGTAGTCGATCAGGTCGCCGAAACCCACGTCGAGGCAATTACCGACCGATACGAAGTGCGAGAAGCCGATCTTGCCTTCGATGGCCCAATCCAGCACGGAAGTGCAGAGGGCGCCCGATTGTGAAATGAAAGCGATATTGCCGGGTTTGGGCATTCCCGCGGCAAAGCTCGCATTCAGTTTCAGTCCCGGGACGATGATGCCGAGGCAATTCGGTCCCAAAATGCGCATTCCATCGAAGCGCGCGGCTTCGGCGCGAATCTCATCCTCCAGAGCCTGGCCGGCCGCGCCGGTCTCCCTGAATCCAGCCGACATGATGATCAGGCCGAGGATTCCGGACTCACCGCATTCCCTCACCTGGCGGGGGACCTGGTCCGGCGGCGAGCAGATTACAGCCAGATCAGGTGTTTTGGGCAGGCCCTTTACATCGGGAAAACAGTGGATTCCGAGCACGGCCTCGTGTTGCGGATTCACGGGGTAGACGACCCCGGTAAAGCCCCCACCGACGAGATTGCTGACGACCTTGCCCCCCACGCTGTTGGGATTGATCGTGACGCCGAGCACCGCAATGCGTTTTGGTTTGAAAATTCGATCGAGCTTATGAATATCCATTGTCACGAAGATAAGGCGAGAATGTTCTGTCGCCCCGCCGGGGCTGCCGATCTGTTTGCGTCTAAACCCCGGGCTGCGCTTCGCTTGCCTGTGACTAAACCCGTGGCTGGCTCGGGGGCCGAAGCATTAGGACCAGCGACTAATTGATATCCGAGTTCCTTGGCTCTGGCCTTCAGGGAGTTGATCCGGCTCTCGCGGTAGCGCTTTTCAAATGCTTCTACACCTTCATCGACGTATGGCTGGCCCCACCGCAGCAGGCGGTAAATCAGAGTGGCCAACTTTCTTGCGCTCGCAAATACGGCAACGTCTCCTCCACGACTTCGCGCGATCTTTCGATAGTAAGCTCCCAACGCCGTTGCGCTGTTACGCAGTGACAGTGCCGCCATCCGTAGGGCAGCGGCAACGCGCGTACTCGCCGTGTTCCGCCTTTTCTTTTTGACGGGTTTGCCTCCGCTGATGGGTCTATGGGGTGCCAGGGTGGCGTGCGAGACAAAGTGTTTCTCCGTCGGGAAATCGCTTAAAGTGGGACCGTATTCGCTCACGACCACCAGGACGGTTTCTACACCGATGGCGTCGATGCTGGTTAGGTCCGCTCCGCTCATGCGATACAGCGCCTCTCGCATGGGCTCTTCGCCCCGTTTTTTGATCGCTCTTGCTTTATGTGGATTTTTCACGGTCGGAGGAGGCTGTTGTCGGCACTCCTGCCGCTGCAGCTCGGCGAGCTTTCGTAAAATCTCCCGGTCGTAATCGGCAACGCGCTGCTGGAAAGCGTCGTACATTTGCAATGACTGCCGCAGACTGAACAGGTGGTCCTCGCGCCAGTGCCCGGTCAACTGGTCGGCGATTTCCTCTTCGCTCTTGCGGCAGCGCCAGTCACGCAGCTGGGCCAGTTTCATGGGGTCGCGCTCTCCCGCTGCGATGGCTCGTAGAATCTTCATGCCGGTCACCCCATCAATATCGGAAACCGCCCGGTGCACCCGCACATTCATCTGGTCCAGGCTCTTTTGCATCCTGCGCAGCCAGTCGGATGAATCGGCCACCAGGATGGCCTTGTCTCGCACCAGGGTCCGCAACATGCATATGGCCTCCGCAGGGCGAAATGAACCCCTGAGCAGTCCGCAGCTATGGAGCCGTTGAATCCACTCGCAGTCTTTGGCGTCCGTTTTTTTGTCGCGCCCAGGTACGCGTGCCAATTGCCGGGTATCGACTAACAGTATTTCGAAACCCGCCGCCTCCAGGACCTCGTGTGGAGCAATCCAGTAGACCCCCGTGCTCTCCATTGCTATCGATTCGATGTTACGCTCTTTAAGCCACTGAGCCATCCGGATCAGCTCTGGAGTTGTAGCTCCGAAAGTGGCTACTTCCCGAGCGGATCGGTCCAGCGTCGGAGCGCAAACCCAGTGTTGTTCACTGCCCAAATCGATCCCCGCTACTTCCGGTCGAATCACTGGGAGTCCTGCAATCTGTTTGCTATTTCCTCCTTGAACATCGCGGCCTTCCTCCATTTTCCATTCCTTTCTGAGCACATCCGCCCGGGTCGGCCAACTGCAGAATCTAGCCTAGGGGAGTGCCAAAAAGCCTCGCCAATGTTCAATGCCTTCCCGGAGCCATGCTTGCCAAGCGGCATAAGCACGAATGTGTAAAGGGCCTTGACTGCGGCTATGCTCGCGTCCAGGATACCGCTCGTGGCCGCCCACAGTCACAGGTTATTCAATCCGACCCGGTCGGAGGCGGAGCTTGCCCGGGGCTACTGGCTCGCGCGCCTCCGGCGCGCAGTCCGGCTGTAATCCATCGGGCCTGCACCGAGCCCCGGAGGGGCAAATAAGCAAGTAGCCGGGGGCAAGCGAAGCGCAGCCCCCGGTGAGCCGATCGGAATCGAGAGCCCCAGCGGGGCGAAAGAAATTCACCTCGACCTCATAGGCAACGCGGTGATTTGGCACATCCTCATCCACTCCTAATCTTCGTGCCATTCGGGAATGTCCCTCCTCCAGCAGGCCTGGCAGCGGGACCGGCGCGCCGCCTGGGCGGCGCGCCGGGATTGTGTTGCTATTTGAACATCGGATCGGGCAGGAGCGTCATTTTCTTGGTTTCGACTTCCTTCCCGTCCACCGTGAGAGTAACTTTGTAGACGCCGTTTTCAACCTGGTTGCCGCGTCCTCCGCGACCGCCGCCACCACCGCCACCACCCCCTGCGAAACCGGCGCCGCGTCCGCCAGCAGCCTGGCCGCCGGTTACCCGGTTGAGGGCCCAGAACTGCTTCTGCAGCCCTTTCTTGTTGCTGGGTGCCAGGTCCGCGATCACAGTTCCTTCCAGATCCTTGATGGTCAGCTTCACATCCTTCGCGTCGGCCTTGAGATAATAGTAAAGATTCGCGCCGATCGGCGGGTTGTCCGACTTGACCAGTTCGCCGAGCGTGTCGCCGCGCCGCTCGAAACGGTTCCAGCGGATCGTGTTCTTGATGTCGAACAGATGAGCCGGTTCCTGGAACGCTTCGGGCTTGAATTCCTTGATCGGGCCGATGTCCGCGACATAAATGCCGCGGCCATAAGTGCCGATCGCCATTTCACGGTCACGCTTCTGGATCGCCACGTCGCGGACGATGACATTCGGCGCCGTGGTCGAGAAGGCCGCCCAAGTCTTGCCCTGGTCGATGGTCACGAACAGGCCGTAATCCGTGCCGAGGTACAGGACGTTCGGGTTGTCCGGATCTTCTTCCACGTCGAAGATCGGATTCTGCATGTTCCCCGAAATATCGGTCCAGGTCTTGCCGAGGTCCTTGGTCACGAACAACCAGGTCTTGTCCTCGTTTGCGTCCGGTAGCCGGAGAAGCCGACGTAGCAGGTGTTCTCGTCGAAGGCCGAGGGAACCACTCGTTTCACCCAGCGATCGTACGGGATGAGGTCACCCTTGATGCCCGGCTTTGGGCTTGCCCGTGGCATCGTAGAACTGGTTGGTGATATTGACTCCAGGTATTCCCGCCGTCCGGGAGACTCTGCACATTGCCGTCATCGGTGCCGGCCCAGTAGAGGCCGGGCTTCTTCGCGGATTCGGCGAAGCTGTAAATCGTCGCCCACTGCAGGTTGGTCTTCCTGGCGAGATCGAGCTTTTCCTTGCTGGCCTTGGTCAGGTCGGGGCTGATCGTCACGAAAGAGTTACGCTCGCCGCGGGTCAGTGACCGGTGCACGTATTGCGAGCAGACGTACACGATGCCGGGATTGTGGGGAGACAAGCACGATGGGTGCATTCCACTGGTAACTCGCTGTGCCATGCCGGCCGAGATCTGCTCCGGTGTGGCCGGGACGTCAGGACGATCGCTTCGCCGGTCTTCAGATTCTGGCGGCTGGAGCAGCCGAACTGACTTTCCCAGTAAATATATTCGGGATTCCACCAGTCGCGGACAGCGTAAAACCCGTCGCCGGTCGGCAGGTACAGCCAATCGGACGCGAAGATGCCGTAGCTGGTTGCGTGTCTGGCGAGGGGCCCAGCCAGCAGCCGTTGTCCTGCGTGCCGCCCATGACGTTGTATGGCTGTTCGTTGTCGACGGACACATCGAAGAACTGCGCTGCGCTGATGGCGTTCTTCTGGCTCCAGCGTTTGCCGCCGTCCCAGGTTTCGCTCACGCCGCCGTCATTGCCGCTGAGGATGTGATTCGGATTGGCAGGATCCATCCACACTGCTGCGATGATCGACGTGGATCGGCATCGGCGTGGTGCCGGGACTGTCCCACCCGGTCGCCTGGAAGGTCTTGCCGCCGTCGCGGGAAATCGTGGTGTTGGTGTCGCCGCAGAGGATCACCTGATCGTTGGTCTGGTCGACGATGATCCTGCCGTAGTAGCCGCCTTCGGTCTGGTTGACCTGGATGTTGCCCTGTCCTCCGCCACCGCCTCGGCCGCCCTGCGTTGCTCGCATTTTGTACTCGGTCATCATCTTCCAGGTTTCGCCCTGGTCGTCCGTCCGGTAGACGGCTCCGTTCCTTATTACCGGCTGCTAGAATGGAGAGTGCATTGGCATAGAGGATCTCCAGCGCGTGCCGGTTGATGATCTGGTATCGGCCCTTGGCTTCCGTGGAATCGGCAGCCGGCGCCGGTTTTTTCATCAATCTGTCGATCTCGCTGATCGAATCAATGATGTCGTCGTCCTTGCGCATAAAGCTTGCGAGCCGTCTGATCCAGTTTGGCAATGTCGATGCCGTTTTTCGTCGAGAAAATCCTTGTCCTGGATCATCTCATTGAGTTTGGTGACCAATTCCGCCTCATTGGCCGCGCTGACCGGAGTAAACTTGGGTGCCAGCTTGGCGATTTCAGGATTGATCTTGTAGGCCTTGAATTTTTCGAAGGTGAAATCTTCGGGAAAGAGCACCGTCCCGCAGGCTCCGGCCCTCGCCGCCACCACCGCCGCCGCGGCCGCCGCCACCGGGCGGCGGAAATTCGCGGCGCCGTCCCGCTCGGTGAATCCGAGGCTCACGCCCTGATCGAGCCGGGCATAAAGGATGTTCGGATTCTTTTCAAAAATGGCCAGGCCGGTGCGGCCCATGGGTTCATTCTGGGGCAAGCCGTTGGTCAGCTTTTTCCAGGTTTTGCCGGCGTCGGTCGTCTTATACAGATCGTTGCCCGGCCAGCGATCGATATAGGTCCAGGCGCGCCGGAACGTTTTGTAGGCTGCCGCAATGATGACGTTCGAGTTGCGCGGATCGATCACGAAATCCGCCACTCCCCGGTCTTTCACGGGAGTGAAGATGTTGGTCCAGGTCTTGCCGCCGTCGGTACTCCGATAGAGACCGCGCTCGCAGTCCATCTCGTTGTCATACAGCTTGCCTTCCGCCGCGACATAGACGATGTCGGGATTCTTGAAATCCACCTCGACCTTGGGGATGAAATAGCTCTTGGTCAGACCGACGCTGGTCCAGGTCTTGCCGGCATCGGTCGATTTCCACACGCCGTTGCCGTGCGTGCTGGCGCGGGCATGCATGGGTTCGCCCGTGCCGAGATACAGCACGTCCTGGTTCGAGGGCGCGATCGCCATCCAGCCCGTGCTGAGCGTGCCGTATTTGTCGAAAATCGGCTCGAAGTGGATGCCGCCGTCGATGGTCTTCCAGACGCCGCCGCTGGCGGCGAGTGCATAGTAGGTCAGAGTCTGCCCACGGGGCACCGCCACGGCTGAAACGCGGCCGGAAAACGTGGTCGGCCCGACCCATCGCCAGGTGAATTGGTTGAAGTCATCGGTCGTGACCACGCTCTGCGAATTCTGGCCGAAGCTCAGAACTCCCAGCAGGCACACGAATGCCACAAATAAGAATGGCTTTGGCGATTTAAACACCTCTTCCTCCTTTAAAAAAACGCTCTGATTCGCTCCCTCGTTCGAAGCAGGAACGAGCAATTATATCCGCCCTCCATCCCCGCGGATACAGAATTCCAAATTCAACTGTCGGAACTCATTTGCTCCGAACGGTTAAGCCGATGCTTAACAGCAGAACGCAAAGACGCAAGGCCGCAAGGACGCAAAGGGAACCCTTTCGGTTCGTGGGCGGCCTTCGGCCGCATCCTCGGACGAGTCGCGCGAGAAAGGGCAATCCTCCTGAGGAGCCACTGGCCGCGCTTTCTCGCGCGGCTCGTCCAAGGATGCACCAGCGCGAAGCGCTGCGCCCACGCCTGTTGGTCAGCGGCGATCTTTGCGTCCTTGCGCTTTATTTCTTCATCCATTAGATTTGGCTAAACAATTACCCGGCAACTATTCCGTGAATCACTCTTTTTTGAAGTCCGTGAGGAAGCCAAATCGCAGGAATCGAGGGCAGGATGAAACTTCCCATTTACCAGATTGATGCCTTTACGAGCCGGTTGTTCGGGGGAAATCCGGCGGCGGTTGTCACTCTCGACCGTTGTCTCCCGGACGAGGTTCTCCAGAGCATCGCCGCAGAAAACAATCTTGCCGAGACGGCCTTCGTCATCCCGGGACCGGAGATGGCGCCCACTGCGATGGTTCACTCCGGCCGTCGAAATCGATCTGTGCGGTCATGCCACACTGGCGACCGGACACGTCCTGTTTGCCTATCATTATCCCGATCTGAAACAGGTCAGCTTCAGCACGCGCAGCGGTGTCCTGGCCGTGAGCCGCGCGGGAGATCTCCTGAGCCTGGATTTCCCCGCGCGTCCCGGTGTGCGGATCGAAGTTTCCGAGGCGCTCACATCCGCTCTGGGTTCGAGGCCGCGGGAGGCCTACCTGGCGCGAAGATATTCTCGCGGTGTTCGGCTCCGAAGATGAGATCCGGGAATTGCGACCGAATTTCGATCGTATCGCGCAGCTGGATGCGCTTGCCGTGATTGCATCCGCGCCGGGCGGTGAGGTTGACTTCGTATCCCGTTTTTTTGCTCCACGTGTGGGCATTCCCGAAGACCCGGTCACGGGCTCGGCGCATTGCACGCTCGTGCCCTACTGGGCAGGGCGCCTGGGGAGGCTCAAGCTCACCGCCAGACAGTTGTCGCTCCGTGCCGGCGAGCTTGAGTGCGAGTTGCGAGGCGACCGCGTAGCTATCGCCGGAAGAGCCGTGGAGTACCTCCGGGGAGTGATCAATATTCCTTAAGCTGCCAGATCGCCCTCCCGTCGCCATCAGGCTGCGCATTCAAAACTTATCCTTTGGATAGATTGGCCGATCTAGTAATTACAATCGATTTCGGCCGCGGGTGCCGGCAGCGGAGAGGTTGGCTAAAGTTTTGAAATGACAAAGATCAGCCTTGTTCAGCAACCAAATCGCCGACAATTCGGCGGCTCCGGCATGAGCAGAGAATTATGAACACTTGGATCTCACGTTCCTCCGGGGAAGGCAGCCAACCGCACCATGTCCTGCTTGCAGGAGAATCAATCACGGCTCTGTATCTTACGATCAGCCTTGCAGAAGCCGACCATCTCGCAAACGAAATTCACCGCATCGCGCCCAATTTGCACCTGGATGTTTCCCTGCGGGTTGTTCATGCGATCGATCGTCTCAAATCCGGGCGCCATCGCGTGGTGCTCCTGGACCAGCGCGTTTCCCCCAATGATCGAGCCCGGCTGATCGCGTACATACAACGCGAAGATCTTACTTTGCCCATCATCCTGATATCCGGGCACAATGAAGGGGCTGATGCCTGTCAAACATCGAAGGCCGGCGCCGATGAACCTATCATCAGATGCTCGGGCATTTCCCGGGAACTCCGGGCTGTGATTGAACGAGCCCTTACTCGAAATAGAACCGGGGATATACGCCTAGCTCCGGCGCCCCTGGACTCGGAGGATCCTCTTCTCGTTCCTGAAGCGCCCACGCACGAAAAAGCTGTCGACCTGGCACCGGCTTCGGAGGTGCCCGCATCCACAGCCCCCGCCAGGTGCCAGGGCGGAGGCGCGGACAATCGAACCATGCCCCGCTATGAGGTTTACATCCCCTGCAACGTACAGTGGGAGGACGACTCCTACGATGCGTGCATCCGCGATCTATCCAAAGGGGGAGCTTTCGTGGAGACTACGGCCCCCGCTCCCGCGGGTTCCGTGGTCGGCATCCTGTTGAAGTTGTCATCTGCTGAATTGCGGTTGGAAGCCACCGTCACGCATTATGGATGGTATATGACCGCCGTACGCAATTTCGATGGGATCGGAATTCAGTTCCGGAACCTGAGCGGGCGAGGCAATGACATCCTCAGAGGTCTGATTGCCCGGAGTACCAAGCCGGCCCCGCAGAAGACCCCCCTGGAACGCTGATCCCACTCCTGGGGACCGGGGGCCGTACCTGCAGTACCCAATCCTTTCTCTTGACAGTGGCCGGCGACCGGATTCATCTTGGGTGCCTTGGAATGCAATAAACGGAATTATATTGTAAATGGCGCCCGTGCCGGTCCAATCGACCTCTGAGGGGGAAATGCAATGATAGCCAAACGATTTATCATGCTTGCCGCGCTTCTGATCGCCGGGCTGGTCTTCGGTGCCGGCGCGCTGGGCCCGAGGCAGCCGATCGGCGAGATCGTCAACGCGTCCATGGAAACCCTGGATGCGAAAAGCCTGCCCGTGAACTGGGCGATTGATCCTGCCCCTCGAGGTAACGCCGCCCCCGCGGCGATGCCGGATCCCGTCGAGGCGCACGCCGGCGTCCGCAGCCTGGCGATTTCCGCCCCCGGGGTCGCCTGGGTGAACAAGACGCTTGTCCGTCCGTACGCGAGCTACAAGTTTTCGGGCTGGATCAAAACCCTGGAAGTGCCGGCCGCACCCGACCGCGGCGCCATGTTCGATCTGCGCGGTGTCAAGGTGACCTCGGCCGCACAGCGGATCAACGGAACCTCGGACTGGACCAGGGTGGAGATCACCTTCGATACCGAAGGCCAGGACAGCCTGATCATAGCCGCCCTCGTGGGCGGACCGCGTGGAGCGAGGGGCAACCGCGGCGGCGATGCGGCGGCCCCTCCGCCGGGAAAAGCCTGGTTCGACGACCTGAAACTCGAGCTGGTCTCTGCGCGCGAACTCAAGCCGGCGATCACCATCGATGCTTCCCGGACCCGCGAGGTGATGCCCGATCTCATCTATGGTCAGTTCATTGAACACCTGGGGCGTTGCATTTATGGAGGCATCTGGGCCGAAATGCTCGAGGATCGCAAATTCTATTCGGCCGTTGGAGAAACGCGCCGCGACAAGGTCTTCGTCCCCTCGCCCTGGAAAGCCGTGGGCGGCGACTCCGCCGTGACCATGGTCAAGGAAAATGCCTATGTCGGCGAACACTCGCCGCAGGTGGATCTGGGAACGGACGGAACGGCCAAGGGAATATCGCAGGCCGGCCTGGGAATCCTCGCCGGGAAGGGTTACGCAGGTTATGTCATGCTGGCCGGCGACCCGTCAGCCGCCCCCATTGAGGTCAGCCTGAACTGGGGAAATGGTGCGAGCGACAGGCAGACCGTCCGGATCGAGAAGATAGCGGTCGAGTACAGGAAATACCCGATCCGGTTCAATGCCGGCGCATCGACCGACAATGCGGGTTTCGATATCATCGGCAAAGGGAAGGGCAGGTTTTTGATCGGACCCGCCTCTTTGATGCCCGATGACAATCTGCGCGGCATGCGCGCGGACACCCTGGCGCTGCTCCGGCAGCTCGATTCCCCAATCTACCGCTGGCCGGGGGGCAATTTCGTCAGCGGCTACAATTGGAAGGACGGCATCGGCGACCGCGACAAGCGTCCGCCCCGCAAGAACCCGGCCTGGACCGGGATCGAACACAATGATTTCGGCATGCACGAGTTCTTCGATTTTATCGGGGAGTTGAAGACGCAGCCTTTTATTGCCCTCAATGCCGGGCTGGGCAGTGTCGACCTCGCCATCCAGGAAGTCCAGTACGTCAACGGCGGCCCGGACACGCCGATGGGCAAACTGCGCGCCGCCAATGGCCATGCGGCGCCATTCCGCTGCACCTACTGGGCGGTAGGGAATGAAATGTCGGGCAGCTGGCAGTTGGGCAATGTGCCGATCGAGGAATTTGTCAAACGCCACAATGCCTTTTCCCAGGCGCTCCTGGATGTCGACCCGTCGATCAAGCTGGTCGCGTCGGGCGAGGCGGTCCGGCCTGCCAGCGATTGGGATCGCCAGCTGCTCACCAATTGCGCTTCCTACATCAACCTCATGAGCAAGCACTTCTACCGGCAGGACTGGCACGGGGGCGGACTGATGACCCACGTGCGCCAGATCGGAGATGCCATCCGCGCCATCGCCGATGCCCACCGGAATTACCTGAAGACGATACCGCAGATGGCTGGGAAGGACATTCGCGTATCTCTGGATGAATGGAACTACTGGTACGGACCACACGTCTTCGGCGAACTTGGCACGCGCTACTTCATGCGCGACGCGCTCGGTATCGCCGCCGGCATCAACGAATACAGCCGGGACACCGATGTCATTGCCCTCGCCTGTTATGCCCAGACGGTCAACGTCATCGGCGCCATCAAGACCAGCAAGACCGCCGCCGTGCTCGACTCCACCGGCGAAGCACTCGTGATGTATCGCCGCCATTTCGGCACCATACCGGTGGAAATCACGGGAGCCCCCGAACCTCTCGACGTGGCCGTTACCTGGACCAGGGATAAAAAGGCCCTTACGATCTCAGTGATCAATCCGACCTGGGAAGTCCGGCAGCTCGGTTTCAAAATCGTGGGGGCACAACCGGCTTCGCAGGCCCGGTCGTGGGTGTTGACAGCTCCGGATGACATGGCTTACAACGATCCGGGCCAGGCCCCCGTGGTCAGGTTTACCGAAAAGACGGTGAACGGGATTCGCGATCAGCTTACCGTCGCGCCGGCGAGCGCGACGATATTCGAGATCGCGGTGAAGTAGTCCCGCGGCCGAAACCATTTAATGAGCTTGGGGCCGGCGGTGCGGGATGGAGGTCAGGCGGCGCTTGCCGCGGGAAAAGGGGCGGGCTGGGAACCCGCCCCTTTGAGGTCCTAAACGTTTTCCTTTTTGTGGCATTCGGCGCACTTGAGCGGTGCTTTCTTGCCGGCTGCGACTTCCTTGATGTGGCAGTTGATGCAAGTGCCGGCCTTGGCCATGTTGTCATGGAAGGCGAGCTTGGCGGTGGTTTTCATTGGGGCCGTCGCCGTTTTGGTATGACAGTCCTGGCAGTTCTCTTCTTTCGCCTTTAAAGGCTTTTCGGGCTTTGAGGCATGATGACAGGTATCGCACTTATCGCCGACGAGTTTCTGGTGCGCCCCATGGTCGAACTTCACCCCGCCCATCGGATTGCCTTTGAGAATAACGACGCCGGGAGCCTTAGCCTGTGCCTGCAAGACTACTGTAATGCCAACAATCAACGCGACTACCATCGCGAACACTACGACCGCTCGTTTCATGCTTTCTTCTCCAGATAATTAAGTGGTTGCTACGGGGTGGAATAATATCATGAAATGGGATGGTGATCATAGGTTTTAGAAGCACGAAGGTTGTGCGCCACCGGATCCGATTGTAATATCCTGTACGTCCCGGCACACTTCCGGAATTGCCCGGAGGAAGACCTGAATCGAAGCCTCGTCCCGGGGTTTTTTGCGCCCCTGGGATCGAATTCGCCTCGGAATTTTGCCGGAACAGTGATCCATGGACCTAAGGCGCACCCAAGTGCATGGAAACAGGGTGAGGTATCGGCGCCCTGGGAGCGTGGGCATCTCGCCCGCATGTACGCCTGATTCCACAATCCATGCGCGCGGGACGCGCGAGGTCCCAGGCTGTTTTCAAAGCTCGAGGAGGGATTCATATGCGAAGCGGCCATATTCGTTTTATCGGCGCAGGCCTCACATTCACGCTGCTGCTGTGCCTGATTCCGGGTGCGCTCGAGCGAGCCGGTGCGCAGGCGAAGAAGGGGGCTCCGCCGCCCGTGCCCGGCCCGATGCTCGAACAGGGGACGATCGAGGTCGCCACGCCCGAATTCAACCTTGCCCTGGTGCGCTCATCGCAGACGGTCGCCAGCCTGAGGCCGAAAAACGCAGGCGGATTTGATTTTACCCCGGGCGACATTCTCATTGAGAGATCGCAGAACGGGTATTACCATCTCGGGGATCTGGACCTGCGCCTGAGGTCCGGAGATGCGGGCGAGTGGGAAAGCTACTCGACCGCAGTCTCCCGCACTCCGGTTGCCGCGCGCCCGGCCTCATCACAGATTCTGGCCGCCGCCGACCTTTCTCCTACTCTCCCGGCGGACTGTCCGCTCCAGATCACTCGAAGCTGGGTGCTTGATGGCGGCAAGCTCGTACTGCGCTTTGAATTGAAGAATCGGACGGCGGCGCCGGTCGAGATCGGGGCGCTCGGCATTCCGATGATCTTCAATAACGTGCTCAACAACCGCTCGCTCGACCAGGCCCACACGATCTGCTCCTTTCAGGATCCGTATATCGGCGCCGATGCCGGCTACCTGCAGGTGACGCGCCTCAGCGGCCACGGCCCGGCACTGGTCGTGGTACCTGACGGCAGGACCTCGTTCGAAGCCTACAACCCGATTCTGAGCCGGCGCGGCTCCGGTGGCGCCGTGCCGATATTCACCGATCCCACCCCGCGGGGCACGACGTTTGAGGGCTTTTTTGACTGGATGGTACACAGCCGGGCTTACGCCGACAACGAGTGGAAGCAGGCCACTCCCTGGAATGTCCCCACATCGGTAACCCTCGCCGCGGGCGGCTCCAAAACTTACGGCGTCAGGTTCATCCTGGCCGATGAAATCCGCAATATCGAAAAGACGCTGGCTGCCAATCGACGCCCCGTCGCGGTAGGGTTCCCCGGTTATGTGCTGCCGACGGATATCGATGGCCGCCTGTTCCTCAAGTATCCCAGCGGCGTCAAAACGATGGAAGTGGAGCCCCGCGGGGCGATCGCCATCGCTCCGGGAAAAGCCACAGCCGGCGGCTGGAATGCATTCACCCTTCGCGGCAAGGCCTGGGGCCGGTCCCGCTTGACCGTCACTTACGGAGACGGCACGGTTCAGACCGTCCATTATTTTGTCATCAAGCCCGAGAGCGTGGCCGTCACCGACCTCGGGCGTTTCCTGACCACAAAACAGTGGTTCGACGTCCCCAACGATCCCTTCAAACGCGCCCCTTCGGTCATGAGCTACGATCGCGAAGCGAACGCCATTGTCATGCAGGACAGCCGGGTCTGGATTGCCGGACTTGGCGATGAAGGAGGCTCGGGGTCCTGGCTGACCGCCATCATGAAACAGTTCGGGCAACCCGACAAACAGGAACTCGACAAATATCAGCAGTTCATCGACAAAGTCCTGTGGGGCGGCCTGCAATATACGGATGGCCCGCGCCAGTATGGAGTGCGCAAAAGCCTGTTCTACTACCAGCCGGATGAGATGCCGCCGGGCTATTATCGCAGCGACCTCAACTGGGGCAGCTGGACCAGCTGGAAAAAGGTGGATGCCGAACGGGTCGACCGGTCCTTCAATTATCCCCATGTCGCCGCCCTCCATTGGGTGATGTATCGTCTCGCGCGCAACAACGAAGGTCTGGTCACCAACCATCCCTGGGACTGGTATCTGAACCATGCCTATCAAACGTCTGTTGCCATGATGAAGCTCGCGCCCGGCTACACCCGGTTCGGGCAGATGGAAGGCGACATCTTCGTCCAGATCCTCCTCGACCTCAAGCGCGAGAACATGACCGAACCGGCCGCGGATCTGGAGGCCAGGATGAAGACCCGCGCGGATCGCTGGCGCAGCCAGGCATACCCTTTCGGCAGCGAAATGCCGTGGGATTCGACCGGGCAGGAAGAAGTTTACGCCTGGACCAAATATTTCGGCGATACCCCCAAGTCCGAGGTAACGCTCAATGCCATCCTCGGGTACATGCCGACACTCCCCCACTGGGGTTACAACGGCAGCGCGCGCCGCTACTGGGATTTTCAGTACGCCGGCAAAATCACCCGCATCGAGCGCCAGCTGCACCACTATGGCTCCGGGATCAACGCCATTCCGGTGCTGAGCGAATATCGCGATTACCCGGACGACCTCTACCTGTTGCGCGTCGGTTATGGCGGCACCATGGGTTCGATTACCAATATCGATCAGGAGGGATTCGCTTCCGCCGCATTCCACTCATTCCCGGATACTCTCAGGTTTGATCCCTATTCGGGCGACTATGGCCCCAACTTCTTCGGACATGCGTTCAACACGGCCACCTATATCGTCCAGGATCCGGAGTTCGGGTGGCAGACGTTTGGCGGCAACCTCCGGATCGATGAGGGGACCGTTAAGGTAACACCGCTGGATTCCTTTCGCATCCGCGTATTCCTGGCTCCGGCTGGGCTGTGGTTGACGCTCGATGCGGGCAAATTCGCCGCGATGGAGTGGAATGGGAAAACCGGGACCGTGCGTATAGGCTTTAGATGCCGCGACAAAGTTCACGTCGGCGGCGCGGTTGCGCGTGGAACAACCGCGCGCGGGCGCCATAACGTATCGTCCGGCGGCGCAGTATAAAGCCGAGCGCGGCGCCTTTGTCATTCCGCTCAAAGCGGGCATTACCTGGGTTGAGCTGACCGGCAAGCAACCCCGGCCCTAGAAGTCTGTCCACTTGAGCGGGAAAGCGCTCACCGTTACTCTATCAAAGATCAGATTCAGGGACGCTCTCCCGCTCAAGCCGGGCAAAAACAATGGCCGAAGGCAGCCCATGCGGCGGCGGGAATAGCTCCGCACGCGGATTCGCTCCATCCCAATCCGCGTTTGTCAGTTCTTCCGCGTCCCAGGTGTGGTGGAATCGATGCGGCCTGCGCCGCGTTCCGGAATAATCCTGGTTTGGGGAGACTGCTGCGGATCCAGATTGGGCATGACATAGCCGCTGATCTGGGCATTGGCCAGGATGTCGAGTGCCGAAGGCAGGCGGCGCTCGTCCCCGCCGACTCCGGCCATTACCGGACCGTAAATGATTGCCAGGGGATCAAAGTGTGAGGTGAAACCATCGTTATTGACGGCTAATGGAATGATGGTTCCGCCAAACGGAAGATCCGCCGAGATCGCGAGGACTCCATCCGCGCTGTCCAGAATAAATGATGTGTTCGCACGGCACATGCCCATGGCATGCCCGATTTCGTGCAAGGCCACCGAGAGCAGATCGGCGTGCCCCACGGCATCACCGGTCGGCTGGCTGTATAAACGGGCTACATTGATGAAGCCTCCACCCAGGTTCTGATACTCGTCCGTCCGGCGCAGATACTCCTCATTGGAGTCCGGGGTCGGATCCAGGTAAAAAGAGGCCGCGCCGCTGTTGTCGAAGAGAATCACCCCCGTTATTTCGCGATTGGGAGACCCGCCCTGCTCGATCAATGTGTGCGTCCCGGCGTCGCCGACCGGGGCCCAGCCGAAATGCAGAGTGATCGTTGCCTGATCGGAGTAGGCTGCTTCCCATATCCGGGCGGCGGCGTTCATGATGTCAACGAGGTTCCCCCCGCCCGAGGTGTTGGCAGGAGGGTTTCCCCCGATGTAATTGGTATGTACCGTGAGAGCGGACGCGTCGGGCACTCCGATGAATGCCAGTGAGAGGATTATCAGTGAAATCAGCAACACTCCTTTCATTGTTTTCCTCCGATATTTGCGACGCGTCCGGTCTCGTGATCGAGGGGGATGTTTGCTTCACCTATTTCTCGATACCAATGTAAGTCAGAAGAGGAAGGCAAAAAATGGGAGGGGTGTCTGATTTTTCCTGGCTTTTGGTCCCATACGAACGCTCGCGGGTATGGGAGCAAACGCCAGGCAGGCCCGGACAGTATGATGTTAATTATTGTTATATAAGAAGTTAACCTTTTTGTTGCGGAAGTCGAAAAATTGGGGGACATCCCTGTTTCCCGATCCTCCTGCCGACTGATAACGGAGAAGAAGGGAAAACAGGATTGTCCCCCGGTTTTTGGGCGGCTAATCCACGACCGTGAATACCTCGCGCCGGCCGGACTCGATCATGGGAACGGCCTTCTGATACCAGCCCTTCCAGGTTTCGTTGGCCATCAGGGCTTTTCCTGAATTCTCGAAATCTGCGAGTGAGGCAAAGGTCTGTTCGAGAACCAGCGTGTAAAACGTGCCGACCACGTCCGTCAGCAGCCGTGCCTGCACGTGCCCGAATCCGAGCTTGTGCATGAGGGCGATCCCCTCTTTGAAGAGGGCTACCGCGTCCCGGGTTTTGCCGAACTTCAGTTGGAAGACATTCCGAACCAAGATCATACGCACCCCCTTTTGCCCGTAAGTATAGCTCGTGGGGGACTGCGGCTCCAAATCCGGGGATGCCCGGCGCCATGGCTAATCGACAATAAACAGCTTCGCACCCCGTTCAGTGCGGGAGCGGTGTGGTGCGGCGTTATCCGCAACCTGGTAGCTCTGACCCGGCCCGAGAGTGTGGGACTCGCCATTCTGCAATTCGGTGGTCAATTCGCCTTCGAGCACCAGCAACACGTGCCCGCGATGGCACCAGTGGTCCGCGAGATACCCCGGTGTGTACTCCACCATCCGTACCCGTATATTGCCGGATTCGAAGGTCCGCCAGTAGGCCGTCCCCCGTTCACCCGGATGCGCCGCCGCAGGCAGGGTTTGCCAATCGGTTGTGCAGAACGCCACATCGTTAATGTTCATGAAGAGTCCTTTCCTTTCCCGGGTTCCGAAGGGCCGGCAGGCTTTCCTGGTCCGACCTGCGGTGAACTCTGAAGAAGGGTGCTGTGTTTCACGATTACGGCGAAAAGATCATCGACCAACGCCGGTGGCAGGCCCAGCGATCGGGCCCAATCCTCCCGCTGGCGGATCAGGCGCTTTTCCCGGTCCGGATCGGTGACCGGAGTGGCCTGGCTCCTCTTCAGATCCCCGATCTTGCGTGCCGCGCGCATGCGCTGGCCCAGCGATCCCAGGATCTGCTTGTCGCAGCGGTCGATGGTGCTGCGCAGATCCGGCTTGCGCAGCCTGGCACGGCTTTCAGCATCCATGTTACGGCGTCGTCGGGCGGCCTGTTCCCAGGCTGGGGCGGCAGTGCCGGCTGAAATGGCCTGCCGCAGTGACGAGAGGAACTCTTCGAAGAGATCCAGGGCATCTCGGATGGCATCGCCATTGGATTCAAGGATTCCCTTCCAGACACCAAAGTCGGATGCCGCCAGCCGGGTCATGTCGAGGAAGCCGCGTCCGGCGAGCGTGTTCAGGAGCGTGTGCGTGGCATCGGCCGCCTGGCCTGCCTGCATGAGGGCCACCGCGATCAACTGCGGCAAGTGGCTCACCACAGCCATCATGCGGTCGTGTTCTTCGGGGTCAAGGGTGATTGGAAGTGATGGCAGAGATTCAATCAGGTCCAGGAGCGACAGCAGGGCGTCGGGAGGCGTGTCCTGGTACGGACATAGAATGTAGGCGCGGTCGCTGAACAGGAGCGCATCCGCGGCTTCGATCCCGGATCGTTCCGAGCCGGCCATGGGGTGACCGCCGATAAAGTGAACGTCGGGAGGCAGGAGTTTGCGGGCTTCAGCCATGATCTGCTTCTTCGTGCTGCCCACGTCACTGATGATCGTCCCTTCGTCAAGGAAGGGACGGATGAGGGTGAGCGTTTCGCAAGTGGCCTCTACCGGTATTGCCAGAAGCACGAAGGAACTCCCCGGCACGTGAGTGGCAGCATCGTCCAGAGAACCGATTTCGTCTCCGATCTCCGCCTCCTTGAGGGCGGCCAGGCGCTCGGGGAGATCAAGGCACGCGAGCACCCAGTCGGGTCGCCTGCGCCTGAGAGCCAGGGCAATCGACCCGCCGATCAATCCGCAACCGATAATCGTGATTTTCGGGGATTTCATGTCAGCGCGCTTTCCCAAGCCGCCGGCCAATGGTGGTACCGATGATCCGGCAGCGATTCATCAAGGCCTCGAACTCCTCGAAAGTCAGGGACTGCGGCCCATCAGAAAGGGCTTTATCGGGATCAGGGTGGATTTCCACCAGAATGCCGTCGGCTCCCGCGGCCACGGCCGCACGGGCCATGGGAACCACAAAGCGGCGGTTGCCGACGCCGTGGCTGGGGTCCACGATGATCGGGAGATGAGACAGACTTTTGATTACCGGCACTGCCGAAAGGTCCAGGGTATTCCTGGTCGCGGTTTCGAAAGTGCGGATCCCCCGTTCGCAGAGGATCACGTCCGGGTTGCCCGAAGAGAGGATGTACTCTGCGCTCATCAGCCACTCCTGGATGGTCGCCGAGATGCCACGCTTCAGCAGCACCGGCTTCTTTGCTTTCCCAAGCGCAGTCAGCAGCGGGTAGTTCTGCATGTTGCGGGCGCCGATCTGAAGCAGGTCCGCATACTGACTGACGACTTCGATCTGTTCGATGGTCATTACCTCCGACACAACCGCAAGTTCGTGCCGGTCTGCGGCCTGACGCAGCATTTTCAACCCTTCCACGCCCAAGCCCTGGTACGAGTAAGGTGATGATCGGGGTTTGAAAGCACCGCCGCGCAAAAGGCGCGCGCCGCATCGGGACGCCACGCGGGCGCTGGCTTCGATCATGTCGTCGTTTTCTACCGCACACGGTCCGGCCATTACTACGATTTCAGGCCCTCCCACCACGGCGGTCTCTCCTACCGGCACGATTGTGTCTTCCGGGTGAAATTCGCGGCTGGCTAGCTTGTATGGGGTAGAGACCGGAACCACGTTGCGCACGCCGGGCATCAGCGAAAAGGCGCCGATGTCCAGACGGCTGCGATCGCCGATGACGCCAAGCACCGTGTACTCGGAACCGTCGGAACGATGGACCTGGAGGCCGGCATCATGAATGGCCTTCTGTATGGCCTTAATCTGCGTTTCGGTTGCTTTGGTCTCACATATGATGATCATAATCCTGCTCCTGAAATGCGAACGGCCCACCGTTGCCCCCGGTGGGCCGCTCTCGCTTCCGTCATGTCGCGAAGAAAGGAAGGACGCACACCCCTCAGGGGCCACCATCGTGTGAGCTGCAGTAATAAGGCCAATACGAATATGGACGCATCTGTTCCGTTCCCTCTGCGGAGATCATAGCAACAAACGTCAGGATCGCAAGGACTTTTCCCCCGGCGGAGGCTCATTCGCGCGCAATGCGCCCCGGTACCGGCGATCCGGCTATTTTGCCGGGGCGGGGGACACCCCCTTTATGTATTTGTCGTACCACGCCAGGTAACGCTCGTAACGGTCCCGGACGTAGCTTGGCCGGCTGATGCCGTGATTCTCGTTCGGATAAATGATGAGCTGCGTGTCGATCCCGAGGCTGCGCAGCGCCTGGTACATCTGCTGACCCCCCTGCACCGGGACATTGAAGTCGCGCTCCCCGCCCAGAAACAGGGTCGGAGTTTTGATTCGATCGGCATGCAGGAACGGGTACGAAATCTTCTGGTAGATCTCCCACGATTTCGGATTCCAGGGCGGCCCGATTTCGTAGTCGTACTGGATGATGTACTGGTCGGTGCCGTAAAAGGCGACGGTAAATGCGGTGCCGGCGCCGCTCGTGGCCGCCTTGAACCTGGTGTCGCTTGCAACCATGTAGTCGGTCAGAATTCCACCGTAGCTCCAGCCGCCCACGCCCAACTTTTCGGGATCGGCAACACCCATCTTGATGACGTAATCGACCCCGGCCTTCAGGTCTTCGACTTCGAAATGTCCCCAGTCGGCAAAAATGGAACGCGAGTATTTCATTCCGCGGCCGGAACTTCCGCGGTAGTTCACCGCCAGCACGGCATAGCCGTGCGCCGCAAAAAACTGGCGTTCCACGCTGAACGAATGCTGATCCTGGCCGTTGGGACCACCATGAATGCGCAGCAGCAGGGGGACTTTTGTGCCTGGCACATAATTCACCGGCCGGGTCAGGAGCCCGTGCACTTCGGTTCCGTCCGGGCTCTTGAAGTTTACTTCCTCCGTGGGCGCAATCTGCAGCTCGGCAAACAGCGCATCGTTCTGATGTGTGATCTGGCGAAGGGAGCCTCCCTCCAGCGCGTGCACTTCATTGTACCTGGTGTCGCCGCCGGAGATTACCGCGGTGCAACCCCCTTCGGTGACCCAGCTGGAAAGGACCACGGGCGGTTTCATCAGGCGCTCGACCGGGCCGCCGGCGGTGCCGACCCGCGCAGGATATACCGATCGGTCGTCCGTGACGGTAAACGCAATGAACCGACCGTCGCGGCTGAATTCGGGTGACGAGACGCCGCGGTCGAGATCCTCCACCGCCTTCACTCTCGTGGGGGCAGCGCTGCCATCGGCGGCGACGACTGCCAGATGCGTCATGCTGTAAGCGTTGTAGGCCTTTTCGTCCGTTTCCAGGTATGTAATCCACTTGCCGTCGGGACTCCAGGCCGGTTGCGAGCGTGACGCACGGCTGGTCGGCGGAGTCACCTCCTTGATTGCAGACCCGGGCTTGGATTCGGCCACGAAAATCTGGCTGGCCGGATCGCGATCCGGATCTTCCGCATGATTGCTCATGAAGGCGATCCGTGATCCGTCAGGTGACCACGATGGACTCGATTCATCCCATGTCCCGGCGGTGAGCCGGTCCGTTTTCCTGGTTGCGATCTCAAACAGGTATATATAGGAATGCCGACCTGACAGGAGGTATCCCTGCCCATCCTGCTTATATTTGTAGCGGTCGATTACGATCGGTTTGGGAGCTCTCTGGGTTCCGCCCCGTCCCCCGGTCCCGGCTGCGGTGCCGGGCGCGGCCGATTCGGCTTCGGGATCGGGATCGCCGACCACCAGCGCAATCCGTTTGGAATCCGGAGACCATTCATACCCCTGCAGGCGCCCTTTGGTTTCGGTGAGCTGGAAGGCCTCGCCGCCGCCTCGGTCCATCAGCCAGACCTGGTTGCCGCTGGCCTTGCCCGGCCGGGACGAAGTGAATGACAGGTATTTCCCATCCGGGCTCCAGCGCGGCGAGGACTCGCTGTCCTGGCTGGAAGTGATCTGTCGTTCCCCCTGGCCATCGTAGCCGACCATCCAGATGTGCGCGCTGCTCTTGTCCTCCTTTGCGTCAATCATGGAGACGACGTAGGCCACCCACTTGCCATCGGGCGAGCACTGCGGGTCCCGGACTTCTCGCAGACGGGGCATGTCGTCGAGTCCAAGCGGGCGCCGCGCTGTCTGCGCGGGTAACATGACGGCCGATACCGCCACCACTGCCAGGATGCGCGTGACAAAGGTCCTGAACATAAGGTTGCCTCCTGAATTCAAATGTTGTCGTAGTGAAAGGGCAACATCGATAGTAGGCGAAAACGGGGTCCCACATCAAGCGGGACAATGGCTCAAGGCCGCCCATGCCCGCGAACCGAAAGGAATCTCTTTGCGTCCTTGCGTCTTTGCGTTCTGCTGTTTAGCATCGGCTAAACAGATGCGGTCACTTTTTCAGCGGCAGCTCCGGATGAAGGTTGATGGTAACCCGAAACCACCAATTCGGCTGGTGTTCGAACTGAATCGGAATGCCGCGAAGTTCCCCCGACTCCCCGAACACCGCCTGGAAATCAGTCGGCAGGCCGGTCACGGTGTTTACCACGCGGAAATCGGCCCGCCTCAGGCTGCGATAGGTTCGTTCCACTTTCCGGGTGGCGCCGCGCATCTTCAGGGCTACCTTCAACTCGACTACCGGCTCGGAACTGCGGATGGAGATGGTGTAGCGTCGTGCGGCATACACATAACACCGGGTCATCGGCGCCTTCTGTCCCGCCAGATGAGCATCGATCAAATCGCGCAGCGTAAAGAGGAAGCCCATGCCGTTTGCACAGTCTGCCAGCGTCCGGCCATCCGTGACGCGCGGCGCTCGTGCGGCAGCCTTGAGGTTTTCGATGACCATTTGCCTGGCCATCGGCAGTTGATTGAGGGTGAAATCGGTGGCCGCATTGATGGGCACCGAGGTTGACACCGCCCGGCCATCGTGGGTGCGGATGATGATGCCCTCAAAGGGGTACTTCTGGACCTCCTGCTCGCGCGACAGTTCGTCCCGAGCGGCCGATACGGAATCGCCTTTCGAGGATTTCATGAAGCCGAAAAACGCGCCGGAATGGTCCTTGCGGCGCCAGACTTCGGCAGCCGCTCCCCAGCGATTGACTCCGAGCGGCGCCTTTGCCGGATCGGATCCCATCAACAGCTCGACCATTTCCGTCTCCGGATCCTCGGGAAGCGTTCCCATCCGGATATACCCGTGACCCACATCATCCCGGGACACCCAGAACAGAAGGAAGCGAATTCCAGCGGTCACGATATAATTGTATTGCCGGCCGGACTTAGGAGTGAGGCTGACCAGGCGCGCCGCCTCCTCGAGGTCGGCATGCAAGGGCTGAGCCGGCTGCTGCCGGCTCAGGCTGGAACTCCCGGACCCGTAGAACACCAGAAGCGCGAATATACAAAATCTGAGGGATTTCATTCCCATCCTATCGGCCCATGGAAGCGCCGCATATACTTGATTGTTCCTGCCGTAGCCCGGATCGGACGCGCACCGGAAACGCCACCCGCCATTATTTCCCCGGCGACGTTCGGGGTTGGGCCAGCGGCTTCCCCTCGGCATCCAGGGCAATAATCGGACCCAAGCCGAGCTTCTTCAACTCCGGCTCGATCCGCGCGCGATCGCCGACGGCTACAATGACCATTCTCTCCGGCGCCAGGTTCTCCCGTGCCACCCGCTGCACGGCGGCGGCCTCGGTCCCCTCGATCTTCTGCGGCAGCTGCCGGTAATAGTCGAGCGGCAGGTTGTAAATGAAAAGATTCGCCAGGGTGCCGGCGGTCTGCTCCATGGTCTCGAAGATGCCGGTAAGGCCGCGGACCCTGCTTTCCTTGGCCATGGCCAGCTCTTTAGGCTCGACCTGGGAATTGCGGATTTTCTCCAGTTCGGAAAAGATCTCCTTGACGGATGCAGCGGTGACATCCGTGCGGACCATGGTAAAAACCAGGAATGGTCCGGGTCCGCGGCGGAACAGGAACATGGAGGAGGCTCCATAGGTATAACCGTGGGCCTCGCGCAGGTTGAGATTGATGCGGCTGGAGAACAGTCCGCCAAGGATATCGTTCATGATGCTGACCGGGACGTAATCCGGATGGCTGCGCGCCAGACCCACCTGGCCGATGATGAGCACGCTCTGCGGCGCGCGCGGCTTGTCGGCGATCACGATCCGGCGTGTTTGGGCGGCGGCGACGTCAGGCGCCTGCGAGGTGAGCGCTCCCACCGCCCATGCGCCGAAGTATTTCCCGGCCAGCGTTTTCAGCTGCTCCTGGGTAATGTCGCCGGCGACCACCAGCGCGGAGTTTTTCGGCCCAAAGCCATCCTGATAGAACCGCGTCATGTCGTCACGGGTGGTGGCCTCGGTGGACTCCCTGGTGCCGCTTTCCAGGTAACCATACGGGCTCTTTTCCCCGTAGACCTCCCGATATGCGATCCTGCTGGCCAGGCTGCTGGGATTGTCGGCCTGCTGCACGAGCGCAGTGAGCCGGCGCTGGCGAACCCGGGCGATCTCCTCCTCAGGAAAGGCTGGATTCAAGGCGACGTCGGAAAGCAACTCGAACAACCGGTCGGCATTGCCGGTCAGAGCGCCACCGACAATGAAGCTGGCGTCCATAGTGGAATTGGTAGTCAGGGAGGCGCCGATCTGCGCGATTTCTTCCGCCAGTTGCGGGGACGATCGCTTATGGGTTCCCTCGGTCAGCATGGCAGCGGTAAACGAAGCCAGGCCCGGCCGGGAGATCGGATTGGTGTCGCTGCCGCGCAGCACCGCCAGTTCGGCGGTGAAGACGGGCAGGTTGTGCTGTTCCATCAGAAGGACGGTCAGGCCGTTGGGGAGTGTGAACTCTACGGGCACCGGCAGGCTTATCGTGCCGGTCTTGCCCGGTGCCGGGGGAGTATTGCGCCATTCATCGCCGGTGGGACCTCCCGGGAGATTCTGCGCCGTAATCTTGGGCTCGGGCTTCTTCGGCACGTCCTGGATCACCTTTTCCCCGGGGACTCCATACACCACGACTCGCGAATCGCGCGTCAGTGTCATGGCCACCTTCTGCACCGCCGCCGGAGTCGCTTTTTCGTACCGTTCCAGGTCCTTCGACAGATAGCCTGGCTCGCCGAGGTAGTGGTTGTACTGATTGAGCACATCAGCCACGCCCCCGAATCCGCCAAGCGTCTGCAGGCCACGGATGATGCCGGTCTGGATGGTGTTGCGCGCGCGTTCCATTTCCGCCGCGCCGGGACCGTCCTTCTGGATAGCGCTCAATTCCTCTGCGACCGCCTTCTCCAGATCTTCCGGCTTGACCCCCGGCCGCGCGGTTGCCGTGATCTGAAATACCGAACCAAGAATGAGCGAGTATTGGGAAGCGCTCACATCCTGGGCAATCTGTTTTTCGTATACCAGCCTTTTATAAAGGCGACTCGATTTTCCACCGCCCAGAATGCGCGCCAAAAGATCGGCTTCCGCGTCCCCCGGCTTGTAAATGGGCGCGGTGATCCAGGCCATGTATACGCGCGGTAATTGTACCTTGTCGGTTACCGTGACGCGCCGCTCCTGGGTAATCGGCGGTGTCACGGCGTCGATCCTGGGCACTGTCGGCCCGGCGGGAATGGGGCCGAAGTATTTTTCAACCAGGCCCCTGATCGTGCCGGGGTCGTAATCACCGACGATCGCCAGGCTGGCGTTGTTGGGAGTGTAATATTGTGTGAAAAAGTCGCGCACATCGTTCAGTTCCGCCGATTCTATGTCCGCGTGCGACCCGATCACGCTGGCGTAATAGGGATGCGTTTTCGGGAAAAGCTGATGGAACAGTTCTTCCTCGACCAGCGAATATGGGGAGTTCTCGCCCTGGCGCCGTTCATTGCGCACGACATCGATCTGATTGGCAAGCTTGCCCTGATCCAGCTTGTCCAGGAGCCAGCCCATGCGGTCGCTCTCAAGCCAGAGCGCCAGTTCCAGTTGGCCGGCGGGCATGGTCTCGAAATAATTGGTACGGTCGAAATCGGTCGTGCCGTTGATTTCCGTGGCCCCCGCGGTCTCCAGGACCTGGAACGGCTTATCTCCCGCATGCTTCGAACCCTGGAACATCATGTGTTCAAAGAGGTGCGCAAACCCGGTGCGCCCCGGCCGCTCGTTGGCCGGCCCCACGTGATACCACAGGTCCACCGCAACCAGAGGCAGTCGGTGATCCGCGCTGAGAATCACCTGGAGCCCGTTTGCCAGTTTGAAGGTTTCGAATTTGAGCGTGGGGAATTTCGATGCGACAGGTTCACCTTGCCCGCATGCCGTAATCGAAAGAGCGAGCGCCAGCATCAGAACGATTTGGATCTTGATGAGAAGTGTTGAGTGCTTCATGAATCGCCTCCGCAATCGGAAATCAGGTGACAGAGCGGCAAAAAGCGAATATTACTACTCAGCCGTCGCCGATACCAGCCGGACAGAATCCCTGCGCACGGAGGCAGTCCGTGTTCGACTGTGCCGTTCCGTGTCCCGGGGTGTGTTGCGATTCTCGACTCATGAATAAAACCGGCTAGGCCGGTTTGTCGCCGTACGAGGGATAATTGTCGGGACCCTTGATGTCGGAGCGGCCGCCGCCGGGACTGGTTTTTCGACTCGAAAGCGATTGGAGATGCCGGGCGAGAGATAGTTCCACGAGGTCCCCGGCAGCCAGCGCCGCTCCGGCCACACGCTCCCGTTCCCCCTCGGGCAACATGGCGCATGAATGGAGAACCGCATGCCGATCCCATGGATCCATGGTTTCCATGTGGGCAACATGGCGATGCACCCAATCGATATCGTGCCGCCGCAGGGCGATTAAGGCCTGATTCCTGATCCCGACCACCGAACTGTAATCCTCCGGGAGTCGGATTTGATTGAAGCCGGGATGGGTCATTACATGGCACATCCAGTCGTGAAAGTAGGAACTGCCCTGCAGGCTGCTCTCCCAGATCCGGCGCAGGGGCACCGCGTGCGAGCTCACTTCCTCATCATCCAGTACCGCTCTCAAGTAGGTCCCGGCTTCGCGAATCACCGGCATCAGACGGTCGAAATGCTCGAGAACCCCGGGAAGAATCGAACGAATCCGGTAGGCGGCGGCCTTGCGCATGATGCGCTTCACGGTCAGCATATCGGGCGGTCTTCCCGCCAGCGCCTTGTGGAAGTGATGCAGGTACACCGCTGCGGTCGTTTCAAATTCAGGCAGCGACTGCAACAGCCGGTAGACGCTCGCCGGCCGTGTTTCCGGGACCGCTGAGGTCCCCCACGCATAGTGATGAGGAATTATGCCGCTGCCGTCCCCGACTGCCCGGCTCAAGCGAGCCTCTGCAGGACCCGCCGCGACAGTCTCTTCCGGGAGCCCCCTGAAATGACGCCCCATAAACTCCGGCACCGGGATCACCCGCGTCTTATCGAGGGCGAAAATCATCTCATAGGTCGTGTGCAGGTAGGAACTCCATTCACCCAGCGCCTTTTGCGCCTCCTCGCGTGTGGAAAAGAAAACGCGCAGATCATCTCCCCAGCGGGCGAAGTCACTCGTGGAAGCCACGATCCTGCGTTCGATGGATTCCATGATGACCTCGGAGAGGACGGTGCTTGCGGCGGGACCGATCGGGATGCCGCGGCCTGACGCCGGGCACAATGCGTAAAGGAAATGTATGAGGTTCCGGGCGAGTTTTGCGTTACACCCGGGTACTTCCGCAAGGACCCCTGCCAGCCGCCGCGGCTGGATCTGCCCGAAAAAATCGAAGATATCCGCCATCAGAACATGGCCGTCCGGATAGGATCGGGCGAGCCTTTCGATTCGCGCGGTGTGCTGCTGCCAAGCATCTCGAGCCGTTTGGAAAAAGGAGCCGTCGGAATCGGTGTGGATCAGGAGCGTGGCGGGGACCGGCGATTCGGGTTTGCGGGTCTTCTCCATGGCTTCATGGATTTCATACACCATGGCCGTGTATATCAATGAATCGATCGGATCGAGCCGGTGTACGATCCGCTGGGCGCCGGTGAGTTTGGGGGCAAAGCGGATCTGAGGCGGCCGCGGCTCGTATGTTTCCATGTTGACCGCGAGCATCCGTTCCTTGACCTCGCTCCAGTTCCAGCGGATGACGTTGAATTCAAACATGCGCGGAAACAGGTCGCTATCGCAGTATCGGCAAATGTGGATGAGCGCCCAATCGAGGGAATGTCCCTTCAGCGTTGTCTTCATGGCGGCCTCCGTCGGGGAAGAGGAGATCTACGCATTGTAACGCGAGAAGGACCGCCGGCGATAGCAGATTGCCGAGCCTGCTTCATTCATGGCATCTGTTTAGCCGATGCTGAACAGCAGAACGCAAAGACGCAAGGATGCGCCAGCGCGAAGCGCTGCGCCCACGCCTGTTGCTCAGTGTCGATCTTTGCGCCCCTGCGCCTTTGCGTCTTTGCGTTTTGCTTCTTCATCCATTTGATTTGGCTAAACAATTACCATTCATGGGGTGAGCAATTTTGATCACACGTGTGAGCCATACTGACCTGACACGCGCATCACCTCCAAGGTATAAGAAATGTGCCGCTGGTTCTCAATCGCAACCTGGTGAGAGGCGGATGTCAGAAGGGGCGGCCACCCAGGCCTGCTCCGAGAACACAGTATTCAGAGAGGTGCGTCATGCCCTTGATTCAACTCGTGGTGATCCTGATCGTGATTGGAGTTCTTCTTTGGCTGGTTAACAACTACATACCCATGCAGCGTTCCATCAAAGGGATCCTGAATGCGGTAGTGGTTATCGCCGTGGTTCTGTGGCTCCTGAACGTCTTTGGGCTTTTTAGCTCTATCTCGGGTCTCCGTGTGGGGCGATAGCGCCGCAAGATTTGCTTGATGCTTCCCGTGCAGCCGTGGGGCGAAGGCGGCCCCCAGGCGGACCGCGATCGAGTTCTGGAAGTCGAATAGGTCGGTGGCTTTTTCGTCAAACTTGCAGGCCCAGAGCGGCTTGCCGTATACGAACCGGAACAGATGCGCGGTGATTCTCACGCGCTCGATCTCTTCCTGGATGGTGCCTTCGAGCGCCGATTCCATCCCTTGCTCCCGCCCCGCCGCAATTGCATCCTGCCCGGAATCGATGGACTCCGATTGATGGCCCTGGTCGATTTCCAGAATAGAAACTGTTCAAAATTGAACGCAACGCTGTTCACTATTGCTCGCCGCGGCTGTGAAATCAGGGGCATGCTTTATTCCGGCAGCGACGGGAGTAGCCTGCATGGACAAGCGAGATAGGAACCTCGATAGCTTCTGGGACCAACCGCTGCAGGAGCTTCTTCCACTGCTGCGGGCGACCCCGGCCGGGCTGACCGCCGGCGAGGCGAAACGGCGGTTGCGTCTGTATGGCCCGAACAGCATGGCCCAGGAGTCGCGCTTCACAGGCTTGCTCATCTTCCTTCGCCTCTTTGCCAATCCTCTCGTCGTCATACTGCTCGTGGCCAGCGGCATATCCCTGGGACTGGGGGACCAGGTTGGCGGACTCATCATCATCGCCATAGTCCTCCTCAGCGTTCTGCTGAACTTCTTCATGGAATTCCAGGCTCGACATGCGGTGGCAGAGATTCGGAAGCAGGTAGCAACGACGGCTGCCGTTATGCGCGATGGGCGGGAACAGGAGTTGCCGATTGCGGAGCTGGTCCCAGGGGATGTCGTCAGGCTCAATGCGGGCGACCTCGTGCCGGCAGATGCACGACTGCTGGATGTGAAAGACCTGCAGGTGCGCGAGTCGGCGCTCACCGGGGAGTCGCTGCCCGTCGAGAAGTCCGCGCGCGATCTGCCGGGGGGGAAGCACGGTGTTGCCGACGCGAGCAACAGTGTGTTCCTGGGCACTGCGGTTCAGACAGGGCTTGGCACCGCCGTCATCGTACGCACAGGCCCAAGTACTGCCCTGGGAGCGATCGCACAGCGTTTGGCAGGTAGGCCGCCGGAGACGGAATTCGGCCGCGGCATACGCCACTTCGGGCTGATGATTACCCGGGTGATCATGCTGCTCGTGCTTTTCGTTCTGCTGGTAAACCTCTATTTCCACCGCCCGCTGGTGGAGTCCTTCCTCTTCGCAGTCGCCCTGGCGGTAGGGATGACTCCTGAAATGATGCCCATGATCATCACCGTCACCCTGGCCCAGGGGGCGAGGCGGATGACCGGGAAAAAGGTCCTGGTCAAGCAACTTGCGGCCATCGAGGATTTCGGCAGCGTGACGATCCTCTGCAGCGATAAGACGGGCACGCTGACCGAAGGGGAGATCGTGCTTGATCGGCACGTGGATATGCTGGGGAAGGCGGATGACAACGTTCTGCGGCTCATTTATCTGAACAGCTACTTTGAAGCGGGCATCAAGAGCCCTCTGGACGATGCCGTGTTGAAACACGAGCATCCAAAAATTGTGGAATATGTCAAGGTGGACGAGATCCCCTTCGACTTCAACCGCAAGCGCCTGTCGGTAGTGGTGCGACATGATGACGAGCACCTCCTCATTACCAAGGGTGAGGCAGAAGGTATCTTTGGCATCTGCCAAACCGTGAGCATCGATGGGTCACCCCAGCCATTCGATGAAAGCCGGCGCGCCGTGGCGGAGGAGAACTTCAAAAAGTTGAGCGCCGACGGTTACCGGACCCTTGGGGTGGCCGTGCTGAAAGTGGACAAGCGGGATGTCTACACCCCGGCGGATGAGCGGGATATGATGCTGGCCGGGTTCGCGGCATTCCTTGACCCCCCCAAGGAAGGCGTTCATGCCGTTCTGGAGGCGCTGAAACAGAACGGCATCTCCGTGGTTATCATGACCGGAGACAACCAGTACGTGACCCAGAAGATTGCCCACGACGTCGGGCTGCCGTCGGACCGCATTCTTATCGGGAATCAGGTCGATACGATGGATAATGCCGCTCTGGCCTACCAGGCCGAGAACGGCGCCATCTTCGCCCGCGTGTCCCCGGAGCAGAAGAACCGGGTCATCGTCGCTCTCAAGGCACGCGGGCACGTCGTCGCGTACGGGGGTGACGGCATCAACGATGCACCATCGCTGCACACCGCGGATGTAGGCATTTCCGTCATGAACGGTGTCGACGTGGCTAAGGATGCCGCGAAGATCATCCTGCTGGAAAAGGATCTGGCGGTTTTGAACGACGGGGTAATCGAAGGTCGGCGCTGCTTCGCCAACATCATGAAGTACATCATCATGGGCACCAGTTCGAACTTCGGCAATATGTTCAGCATGGCTGCGGCCTCGCTCTTCCTCCCCTTTCTGCCCATGTTGCCGACGCAGATCTTGCTGAACAACTTTCTGTACGACTTTTCACAGATCAGCATCCCCGGCGACAATGTCGATCCCGCCCTGCTGCACCGGCCCAAGCGCTGGCAGATCGGATTCATTCGCCAGTTCATGATGATCATCGGTCCCATAAGTTCTATCTACGATTTTCTCACGTTTGGAGTGCTGCTCTGGGTGTTCAACGCTTCCACGAATGCGCCGCTGTTTCATACCGGCTGGTTCGTGGAATCTCTGGCGACCCAGACGCTCGTGGTGTTTGTAATCAGGACGGCAGGGAATCCGTTCAAAAGCCGTCCCGGCCGCCCGCTAATGATCGGCGTGCTGGCGATCGTCGCTGTCGCCGTGGCGCTGCCGTACACGCCGGTTGGGAGTTTGCTGGGATTTATCCCGCTGCCGTTGTCGCTGTTGGGCGCGATTGCGGCATTGGCCGCGACGTACCTTCTCGTTGTGCAGGCCGTTAAGTCCTGGTTCTATCGAAGACATGCGCTTCTGTGAGCTGCCGAACCATCATGTGCCGGAGACTCCCGTGCCTGGGACTGGAATTCTGACGATAGGTGAACGATATGTCTGAGGAGGTACGTATGAGAAAAGAGGTGGGCATTTGGATTGACCACAGGAAGACGGTCATCGTAAGTGTCACTGACAACGGTGAAGAGACAAACTTGATCGAATCGGAAATGGAGAAGCATGTCCGGTATTCTGGTGCAGCGCAGGAAGACTCGGCCGAGGATCAGCGAGACCAGCGCTATGCCGGCCATCTCAATAAATACTATGATCAAGTAATATCGTGTATACGCGATGCCGAGTCCATACTGATATTTGGCCCCGGCGAGGCAAAAGTCGAAATCGAAAAGCGTCTTGAGAGTGAGGCGCTTGGAGGACGGATAATCGGTATTGAAGCCGTCGACAAGATGACCGATCGACAGATTGCCGCAAGAGTCCGACAGCACTTTCCAAAACGAAGTCGGAGAGATAAAAAACGCCCGGGTCCTTGCCGGTAATTGTTTAGCCAAATCAAATGGATGATGAAGCAAAACGCAAAGGCGCAAGGACGCAAAGATCGACACTGAGCAACGGGCGTGGGCGCAGCGCTTCGCGCTGGCGCATCCTTGGGCGAGCCGCGGGAGAAAGCGCGGGCAGCGGCTACTCAGGAGGATTGCGCTTTCTCCCGCGGCTCGCCCAAGGATGCGGCCGAAGGCCGCCCATGCCCGCGAACCGAAAGGAATCTCTTTGCGTCCTTGCGTCTTTGCGTTCTGCTGTTCAGCATCGGCTAAACAGATGCCCTTGCCGGTGACGTTTTGACACAAGCCAATGGCCGGCGACACTGTCCTATTTTATGAGGCGTCGCCTCGTCGGGCGATGTCTGTAAGAAAGAAAGCAATTCGCTTTCCAGGAGCAGCGATCCTGAAGATCAGACGTGCAGCAGCTCTTTGGCTGCGGCGACGATCCGCTCGGGGGTGAATCCGAACCTGCGTTGCAGGTCCTTTATCGGGGCCGAGGCGCCGAAACTACGCATGGCGATCATTGTGCCTCTCTGTCCCAGGTAGCGCTCCCACCCCAGGCTGCACGCCATTTCCACGGCGACGCGGGCCGTGATCCCGGGAGGCAGCACGCTGTCGCGGTAGGACTGATCCTGCTGCTCGAACAGTTCCCATGACGGCATGCTGACCAGGCGGGCCCGGATGCCTTCGGCCTGAAGCGACTCATAAGCCCGCACACAGAGGGCCACCTCGCTCCCGGTTGCCATCAGCAGAATTTCGGGGGATTCATCGGCGGAACCGGCGAGAACATAGGCGCCGCGGGCCAGCCCCGCAGCTGAAGCATACCTGGTCCGATCCAACGTCGGGAGCGCCTGGCGGCTGAGAATGAGAGCCATGGGCCTGCGGTGCAGCTGAAGGATCAGACGCCATGCCTCCGCGACCTCGTTTGCGTCCGCTGGACGCATGGTGATCAGCCCGGGTATGGCGCGCAACGAAGGGATCTGCTCCACTGGTTGGTGGGTCGGCCCATCTTCGCCCACACCGATGGAATCGTGGGTGAATACATACGTAACTGGGACCTCCATCAGCGCGCTCAGACGTATGGCTCCGCGCATGTAGTCGCTGAAAACGAGGAAGGTGGCGCCATAGGGACGGAAGCCACAATGCGATAGCCCGTTGATGATGGAACCCATGGCGTGTTCCCGGACCCCGAAGTGGAAATTGCGGCCTCCGGGTGAGCCCTCCGCGAAGTCTACGGCGCCCTCGAACGTCAGGCGGGTTTTCGTTGAGGGGGCCAGGTCGGCCGAACCGCCGATCAGCCAGGGGATTTTTCTGCCGACGGCATTCAATACCTTGCCCGAGGCCTCGCGGCTTGCCATGCCCTTGGCGTCGGCGGCGAACACCGGGACGTCCAGGTCCCAGCCTGCGGGCAATTCTCCCGCCTGCATCATGCGAAGATCATTTGCCAGTTCCGGATGACGTTCCCCGTAGGCCGCGAAAGTCCGTTTCCAGACATCGTGTGACTGCCTTCCGCGCAAGCCGATGCCATTCCGGAAATGAACCGGCACTTCCTCGGGCACCAGGAATTTGGCGTCTTCCGGCCAGCCATAGGCGCGCTTGGTCAGCCGGATTTCCTCTTCGCCCAGCGGTTCGCCGTGTGCGGCGCTTGTGTCCTGCCTGGTGGGTGCACCATAGGCGATATGACTCTTCACAATGATCAGTGTCGGGCGGTCCTGGGGCTGCTGCAGGTTGCGGAACGCCTCGTCAAGCGCCACGAGATCGTTGCCGTCGGCGACCCGGGTCACATTCCATCCGTAGGCGGCAAAACGGGTGCCGACATCCTCTGTAAAGGCAAGGTCGGTGTGCCCTTCGATGGTGATCCGGTTGCTGTCATAAATCCAGCACAGGTTCGCCAGACGCAGATGTGCGGCCAGGGAAGCCGCCTCCGAGGCCACCCCTTCCATCATGCATCCGTCACCGGCGAGTGCATACACCCGGTAGCCGAACAGGTCGAACCCGGGGCGATTGAAGTAGGAGGCCAGCCAGCGTCCGGCGATCGCCATCCCGACACTCGCGGCCGCCCCCTGGCCAAGCGGTCCCGTGGTGGTCTCGACCCCGGCCGTCAATCGATACTCCGGGTGGCCCGGGCATCTGCTGTCGAGCTGCCGGAACTGTTTGATGTCTTCGAGGCTTACCGCCGGCTCTGCTGAAGGTTCTTTCTGCGGGTTGATCGCTTTAACACCGGTTAGGTGCAGGATGGAATAGAGCAGCATCGACGCGTGCCCGGCCGACAAAACAAACCGATCGCGATCGGGCCACAGCGGATCTTCGGGATCGTAACGGAGAAAGTTCTGCCAGAGGCAGTAGGCGGTCGGAGCCATTCCCATAGGCGCTCCGGGGTGGCCGGAGTTGGCCGCCTGGACCGCGTCCATGGAGAGCGTGCGGATGGTGTTGATGGCGAGTTGTGCAATGTCAATCCTGTGGTCGGGCACCCTGCATCCCCCTTGTCATGCTGTTGGCCGGAAACCATCCCCGTCGCCGGGAAACACACTGCAGGCCGCATCCCTGGCCGGGCGGGACTCGTTGCTGAGTATGCCGCATCGAGTCGAACCGGTGCAATTCAATAAAAGGGCGGCAGCCGCTGATTTAAATTGAGGGTTTGCGGACAAAGCGGTAGTCTGGCAGACTAAAGCGACTCCTTTGTCAAATAGAGCCCGTGAGTATGGGAGGTTCCGATGGGAGCTAAGGCAGCAACCATTCTGGTGGCAACACTTATGCTGGGGGGGGTGGCGGCCACGCGGCTTGCCAGCCAGAGCCAGTACGACAAGTATATCCATGGTGCGGATGTTCAGAAGGTCACCGGAATCACAGGCGTCAAGCTGGTCCCGAAGACGGAGGAGGCGGACGGCGACCTTAATTTTGCCCGCCCGGATGGCAAGATCATCCTGTCGGTAAGTTTTTATCCAGCGAGCGCGTTCAGCAGCGCCCGGTCCTCGCGCAGTGGATTCAAATCCAGCCTTAAGGGTGTCGGCGAGGAGGCTTTTGTCGGTCCCGCCGATGGACCGCCCCTGTATATATTGGCCTTCCGCAAGGGCTCCTTCACCATAGTGCTCAACACCGAACTCGAAGACAAATCCAGCGCCCGGCTGCCATTGGAACAACTGGTGGCCATCGCTAAACTTATTGCCTCGCGGATGTGACGAACACCTGGGGACGATCAGGTGGGAGGGGAATATGAAACGTCGTGAATTCCTGAAACAGTCTGCAGCCGGAGCCGCGGCCCTTTCGATCTTTGGCCGGGGATACCCGGCATCGGGGAGCGCCCAGGCCGGCGCAAGAGTGGCCCTGATCAGGACCAAGGACCGGGCGCGCGGCATTGAGACGGCACTGAGACTGCTCGAGGTCCCCTCGCCGAAAGGGAAAAAAGTTCTGATAAAGCCCAATCTCAACACGGCGGATCCCACACCCGGGTCAACGCACAACGATACGCTTCGCCAACTGGTGCTCGAGATGAAGGGTCGCGGGGCTACACGGATCGCTGTCGGGGATCGTAGCGGCCCACCGCTGACCAAGTCGGTGATCGAGGCGAAAGGGGTTCCCGGACTGGCACAGGAACTCGGGTTTGAGGTCATCAATTTCGAAGATCTGACCGGGGACGGCTGGGTTCAATGCAATCCGCCGGGGAATCACTGGCAAAACGGCTTTCTGGTTGCCAGGCCGGTCACCGAGGCCGAATATCTCCTCTGGACCTGCTGCCTCAAGACCCATGGTTCCGGCGGCATTTTCAGCATGTCGATCAAACTGGCCGTCGGCGTCACCAACAAGAACCTCATGCGCGAACTGCACGGCGCCCGCCAGACTCACATGCGCCGCATGATCGCCGAGATCCACCAGGCCTTCAAACCGCAGCTGATCGTGATGGACGGCATGGAAGTGTTCGTCGACGGCGGCCCCTCCCGGGGCAAGCAGGTTACAGCCGGAGTCATCGTTGCCGGAACCGATCGCATTGCCATCGATGCCGTTGGACTTGCGATTCTCAAGCAGCTGGGTTCGAATGACGCCATCATGTCAACGAAAATATTCGAGCAGGAGCAGATCCAGCGCGCCGTGGAGCTCGGCCTCGGGGTGGGGAAGGCGGATCAGATCGAAATCGTGACCGGAGACGCCGAAAGCCGCGCCTATGCCGATACGCTTAAGGGAATTCTCGCCCAAGGCTAAGCCATATTTTTTCTGCTTGCCCTTTTAAGCCGAACCCCCTTATTCTCGGGCCTATTCCGTAGAGAATATCTCAAAACTCCTGAGCTGGATGAAATTCCCGCGATTCCAGCCCTGGAAGGGCCGGGGACAATAGCCCCGGGCAAGCAAAGCGAAGCCCGGGGTTCAGGGAATTTTGATCAAGAGCCCCGGCAGGGGCGACGGAAAGCATCTAAAAGTGAATGATTTCCGTCGCCCCTGCCATGGCTCTGACACTGTGCTTGCCATAGCCGGGGGCAGCGCCGCTGCGCGGCTCGCCCCCGGCTACTTTCCCGGCGTCCCTCTGGGACTTACAGGATTGAGACAGTCTCTTAATAGGAGGCCCCGATGGAAGCACGGGAGGCCACTCAACTCCCTGACAACGCCTACAAGCCACTGGAACCGGGGACGGTCTACCGGCCGATGGTGCCTCCGGAAGCGGTGGTTCCGGAAACCACCTGGCGATCCGTTCTGTGGGGGATCATCTTCTGTGTGATCTTCAGTGTCGCGTCGGCCTATTCCGGCCTGAAGGTGGGGCAGGTCATGGAGGCGGCCATTCCCATCTCCATCCTGGCGATCGGGCTGGCACGCATGTACCGGCGCCGGTCCAGTCTCCTGGAGAACGTGATCATCACCGGCATCGGCGGCGTCGCGGGGAGTGTCGTGGCCGGAGCGATTTTCACCCTGCCCGCGCTCTACATCCTCAAGCTCGATCCGCACCCGGTCCAGACGATCTTTATCTGCCTCGCCGGCGGCTGCATGGGGATGCTGTTCCTGATTCCCCTGCGCCGCTATTTTGTGTGCGAAACCCACGGGCAGCTCCTTTACCCTGAAGCCACGGCCATTACCGAAGTATTGGTCACCGGCGAGAAGGGGGGCTCCCAGGCCCGCCTCCTGCTGGAGGCGACCGCCATTGCCGCCGTCTACGACTTTTTCGTGACTACGTTCCAGGTCTGGCGGGAATATGTCGATTTCCAGTTCATCCCGGTTGTCAGAGACCTCGCCGAACGCGCCAAGATGGTTTTCAACTTCGATGCCATCGGCTTCATTCTTGGGCTGGGATATGTCATGGGCCTGCGCTCCTCAATGGTGTTGTGCGCGGGGGGTGTTCTGGCCAACTTCGTCCTGGTGCCGATGATCTGGCTGCTGGGCCAGCACTTTCCCGAAATCGCGGTGTACCCCGCGGCGACACCGATTGCCGGCATGACGGCCACCCAGATATTTCGCGGCTATGTCCGGTTCATCGGCGTCGGCGCGATCGCCACGGCCGGGATCTTCGGCATTATCAAATCCCTGAAGATCGTCGCCGGCTCTTTTGCCATCGCCTTTCGCGCCTTCCGCCATGGGGAAGCCAAGGGTTTGGACAGGACGGACCGCGACATCCCCGTCATGGCAATTCTCATCGGCATTGTCTTAAGCGCGATTGCGGAGGCTGTCTTCCTCGGGAATCTCGATGGTTCGATCACCATCATCGCCGCCGGCCTGTTGCTCTCCGTGTTCTTTTCCTTTTTCTTCGCCTCCGTGGCCGCCAATGCCATCGCCACCACGGCGCGGAATCCGGTTTCCGGGATGACGATGCTGACGATCATCACCTCCTCGGTGGTCCTGCTGCGCTTCGGGCTCTCCGGGACGACCGGCATGTTCTTCGTGATGGCCATTGCCGGGATGGTGTGTACGGCACTGTCCGTATCCGGGCAGGCGATCACCGACCTCAAAACCGGATACTGGCTCGGGTCAACCCCTTCCGCGCAGGAGAGGGTGAAATTTCTCGGCATCATCGCCTCGGCGGTTGCGGCCGGCCTGACCATCGTTCTGCTCGCACGTGCGTTTCAATTCGGGGAAGCGGTGGCAGGGGACCCGCGCGTGGTGTTGCCGGCGCCGCAGGCTTCTATCATGAAGGCTCTGGTTGAAGGTTTCATGAGCCGCCAGCCCGTGGCCTATCTTCTGTTCGGAGTCGGCGCCATGAGCACCCTCGTGATGGAGATGCTGGGTGTTCCGGCACTGATTTTCGCTCTCGGCATGTACCTGCCGCTCGAACTGAACACGCCGGCCCTGGTCGGCGGGTTTCTGGCCCATTGGATCGGGAAGCGATCAGAACGGGCGGGCGGCCACCGCGGCGCGACCATGCGGGAGCGGGGGGTGATCATCGCCTCGGGACTCATGGCGGGAGGCGCGCTGGGCGGCGTGTTCGGCGCCGCGCTCCGCCTCTTCCCCTGGTATGCGGAGGATAAGATCAAGACGCCGTTCTACGATAACGACATGGTCGCGCAAGGCATTTCCGCGCTCCTGTTTGTAGGTTTGTGTCTCTACCTCTGGTTCCAATCGGTGCGCCGGGTGGACGAAGCCACGCGCACCTGACGATCGGCTGCCGACGCCACAGGCTAGGTCGCCCGAGCCGTCAGCGCCGCGCGCGTCGGCAAAACGGGCCGGCCGGCGTCAATCACCGGCATTTTCCCGTCTTTCACCGAAAACGTAAGGCGCCGGCGCGATATCCTCCGTATCCTGGTATCGGATACACACTTTGGAGGGACCTATGGATAGGCACTCGAGGTTGAGCCCGCAACTGGTGTTGGGGCTCTGCGCCATCGGCTTCGGCATTCTCCTGACGCTCGATAATCTGCACATCATGCGCCTGGGCGACGTTTGGAGATTCTGGCCGGCGATCCTGATCGTCGTCGGAATCATGCAGATTCTTTGGGCGGGGCACGCCTCCGGGCTCGGATCCGGCGTGATTCTCTCGGCGGCGGGCGCGCTGCTGCTGCTCGCCAACCTTCATTACCTGCGCTTTTCGCTCTGGGACTACTGGCCCCTTGTCCTGGTAGCGATTGGCGGCAGCATCGTATGGCAGGCCCTGGAACGGGAACGGGGGCTCCCGGCGGGCAGTGAAGAGGTGGTCAATGGATTCGCGATCATGAGCGGTGTGGTCCGATCCTGTAACAGCCAAAGCTTTCGCGGCGGCGATCTGACGGCCATAATGGGTGGATGTGAAATCGATCTTCGCCAGGCTTCAATCAAGGATGGGGAAGCAGCCTTCCAGTTGCTGGCGTTCTGGGGCGGAATTGAGATCAAAGTCCCCGAAGACTGGAGCATCCGATCGAGCGTAATTCCCATCCTGGGAGGCTTTGAGGACAAGACCCGGCCGCCGAGAGACGGAAGCGCGAAAACGCTTTTCATCAAAGGGTTTGCCATTATGGGTGGAATCGAAGTCCGGAACTGAGATATGCACCCGATACTGGCACGGAGGCATCGACTTGGATGGTATATGGCAGCGTGGATTCCTGTGGCGCTGCTGCTGACGGCACTGGTCCACCTGGCAGACTCCGGCCCCTGGCGGCTCGCCCTCGCGCTCATCCTGCCGCTGTGCGCCATCTACGCCTTCCAGTGCCTTCCCGCGTGGTATCTCTGCCGCAGCTTCCCCTTGCGGACATCCGGCCGGCTGCGGCTGGCCGCGGTCCTGAGTGCCGCGGCGATGATATCCGCCTCACTCTGGCTGTTCGCCGGCAGCGGTTGGGCGCTGCTGCTGTCCCGCGCGCCGGACTTCACCCAGGCCGCCCCGCTTTTCAACCGATCCTATCCGCTGTTGCTGGCGGCGGGCGTGCTCCTGTTTTTCCTGGCCGCGGCCGTGAGCTATCTCATGGTCGCGGCGGCCGAATCCCGGGAAGCGGAGCATAAGGCTCTCGAAATGAAGATCCTGGCTCAGGAGGCGGAACTGAAAGCCCTGAAGGCCCAGATCGATCCTCATTTCCTTTTCAACTGCCTGAACTCTGTCGTTTCGCTGATTCCCTCCGACCCGGAGAAGGCGCGCCGGATGTGCCTGCTGCTGTCTGATTTCCTCCGCCGGAGCCTGCAGATGGCGCCGGTTGGAGTTATTCCCCTGGCCGAGGAATTGTCGCTGCTCGAAGGCTACCTGGAGATCGAGCGGATCCGGTTCGGACAAAGGCTGAAGGTGAATTTCGAAATTGACGAAGAAAGCCGCTCCTGCCCGGTGCCGCCGCTGCTGTTGCTGCCGCTGATTGAGAATGCCGTCAACCACGGCATCGCCTCCCGCGTCGAAGGGGGCGAGATCACGGTGCAAGCCAGGCGGCATGGCGGCCGATTGACGGTGTGCATTGCCAATCCGGTTGATGCCGGGCACAAACAGCCCCAGAGCAAGGGGATTGGCCTGGCAAATGTCTCCGGCCGCCTGACGGCGCTTCAAGGCGGCGATGCCAGGCTCGATACCTATGAAAAGGACGGCATGTTTCACGCCGAAATCAGGATGCCGGCCTGAAAAGGAACCTTCCGATTTGACGGTTCCCGTGCCGCCCGGCTGATTCCCGGGAGAGAACAACTGGAATGTCGCCTTTTTCGTATCCGGATTGAGTTCAAAGATGCCAACCCCTTCCGCTGCGATCACTGCCATCCTGATCGATGATGAAGAACTGGCGCGCCGGATCCTGCGCGAATACCTTTCGGCCCATCGGGATGTTGAAATCGTGGGTGAATGTGCGAATGGCTTCGAGGCCGTTAAGGCGGTTGCGGAACTGAAGCCGGATCTGCTTTTCCTCGACATCCAGATGCCGAAACTGGACGGCTTCGAAGTGCTTGAACTGATCGGCCGGGAGTTCGCGGTGATTTTCGTGACTGCCTATGATGAGTTTGCCCTGCGTGCTTTCGAAGTTCATGCCGTCGATTATCTGCTGAAGCCCTTGAATGCCGATCGGCTGGCCGAAGCGCTGGGCCGGGCAAGACAGAGACTGGCTGCCAGGGAAGCGGCGCCGTTTGATGATCTGATCGCCGATGCACGGGAGCGGCGAAAGCCGCTGGAGCGGGTACTGGTGCGCGACGGCGCGCGCGTGCATGTGCTTGCAATCGATACCATCGATTACGTGGAAGCACAGGATGACTACGTCTGCTTCAAATGCAGCGGCCGCGAATATCTCAAGCAGCAGGCGATGAGTGAACTCGAAGGCCTGCTCGATTCCGCGCGCTTTATCCGCATCCACCGTTCTTATATTCTGAACGTCGAACGCCTGGCACGCATCGAGCAGCACACCCGCGACAGCCGGCTCGCCATTCTGAAAGATGGCACCCGGCTCCCCGTGAGCCGCGCCGGCTACTCCCGCCTCAAACCGCTGCTGTAGAGATCCGATTACGGGCGCCCGTTTCGCCAAATGATTCCTTTGCGGTCCTGCGGCGGTTTGCGGATAATAGGCACCGAACCCGTCAGAGGAGGCAAAAATGAAACTGCACATGAGAGGTCGCCTGGCCGGTAGGATCAGGCAAACGATCCCGGCCGTGGTCCTGTTTCTCGTAGTCTTCGTGCCGGCTGCGCCGACGCAACAGAGTCAGAACCCGGCAGGCGCGCAGCGACCTGCGCAAGCGCAGTCCGCGGAGCAGAAAGAGATCGCTCAGATCCAGACCGAAATCAAAAAACTCCAGGACAAGGTGATGGCCCTCAGGGCTCGAGGTTCCGCGGAACGCTACAAGAGGGACGTCGAGTCCAAGAAGAAAGATGACGACCTGATCCAGAAATTGTGCGAAGGGGCCGTGGATTATAAAAAGGTCAGCTATCGCAGCAGCGTCGGCGACATGGACATCCCGGCCTACCTGTTCCAGCCTTTAAAATCGCGCGGACCCAAGGGCCATCCGGCGCTCATATGGGTTCATGGCGGCGTTGCCAGCAGTTTCTCCTCGGGATCGATTCCGTTCATCCGTCAGGCGGTCGAGCGTGGCTACATCATCATCGCTCCGGACTACCGGGGCAGCACGGGTTACGGGGAGGCTTTCCAGGAGGCGATCGACTACGGGGGATATGAGATCGACGATACGCTTTCAGGCATCGATTATTTGAAGGCCAATCTCCCGCAAGTCGATCCGGACCGCATCGGCATGATCGGCTGGAGCCATGGAGGGTACATCACCCTGTTTTCCCTGATCCGCGACCAGGGGAAGGTTCTCAAGTGCGGGTATGCGGGCGTGCCGGTAACCAACCTGGTGTTTCGTCTTTCCTACAAAGGGCCTTCCTACGAGGCGAGCTTTGTCAAACAAGCGCGCATCGGCGGTGAAGTGCACGAGAAGCGGGACATTTACATCGAGCGCTCCCCGGTGTACCACGTCGACAAGATCAAGGTTCCGGTAATGGTTCACGTCGCCACCAACGACCAGGACGTGAACTTCGTCGAAGACCAGATGATGATCTACGCGCTTCAGTATCATCTCCCGCGATTGGCCACGACTAAAATCTATGTGGATCCGCCCGGAGGGCACAGTTTCGAACGACTGGTGAACCCGGAAAAGACGGCGCCCCAGAACACCCCGCCGCAGCGGGATGGCTGGAACCGGATCTGGGCCTTCCTGGAGGACAACCTCAAACCCTATTTGGACGGTGAAGGCAAGGTCGTCTATTAAGGAGACCGCCGCAAAATCCGGCGCATCCCAGGACAAATCTTGATTGTTGCCCGTTCCGGGACGGGTGAACACCATTGCCGTTCTTGCGTCGTAGGCCGGTTTCTGTCCTGCCTTGACCAACCGCCAAGGCGTCGACAGCCTTCGTCGAGGCCATCCGGGCAAGACCATCAGCATTCGTTGCCGGGATTCAGGGGTTGATTGTCTTCCCGGTCTTGACCTGATAAACAAAACGAGCCGGGTTGGGGACTCATCATCCAACACCGTCGAGAAACGCCTGCTGAACGGCCGGGGGCTGCCGGCATTCAACCTTCGCCTCTTCGTGCTGAATGCCAAAGGGGATCATGCCGGCGTGGCGATGTATGCTTCAGGGGAGACCACCTATGCGGTCTGCGACGACCGGGGTTCCCGTTCCCTCCCGCTGGAAGGGCTGCTGAGCGGCAGCCCGACCGATTGAGCAGAGTATTTATGGAGGACCACGCATGAATCGTTCCGCAGCGGTGCTGTCAGTAATGCTGTCTGTTTGTCTCCCCCTGTTCGCGCAAGAGAATGCGCCCGCCCGGCCCAGCGCTCTGGCACACACATTCTCCATCGTGGCGCGCGATGCGCAGACTGGGGAGATCGGCGTCGCCGTCCAGTCCCATTGGTTCTGCGTGGGTTGCATGGTCACCTGGGCGGAAGCCGGCGTGGGAGCCGTGGCGACGCAATCGTTCGTGGAGCCGGCCTATGGCCGGGACGGATTGCAGCTGATGCTGAAAGGGATTGCCGCCCCCGAAGCGCTCGCCCGTCTGCTGCAGGCCGACAAGGCCCGCAACGTCCGGCAGGTCGCCTTCATCGACGCTCAGGGGCGAGTAGGAACATGGACGGGCGCCAAAGATATCGCCGCGGCGGGAGACCTCGCCGGGATACCCGCCGGCGGCCGCCCGAAGGACATGACCATCGCAGGCGCTCCTGAAGACGGGTCCATCCACATTGGCGAAGGATTCTCCGTTCAGGCCAACATGATGCTGAATGACAAGGTCTGGCCGGCCATGGCGCAGGCGTTCCGCGAGACGAAGGGAGAACTGGTGGACCGTATGCTCGCGGCGCTGGATGCGGGCCAGGCCGCCGGCGGAGATGCCCGGGGACGCCAGTCGGCGGCGCTCATTATTGTGAAGGGCAAATCAACCGGCAAGCCGTGGCAGGATCGCATCTACGATTTGCGGGTCGACGATGCCGACTATCCGCTGAAGGAGCTGCGCCGCCTGGTCGCTCTGCAGCGTGCTTACAACCACATGAACGCCGGGGATCTTGCCACGGAAAAAGGGGACAAGGAAGGTGCGCTCCGCGAGTACGGCGCCGCGGAAAAGATCGCCGCAGCTACCCCCGGCATCCTGCCGAGCCGGCTCAACGAGATGCGATTCTGGCACGCGGTCGCGCTCGTGAACATGGGCCGCACAAGCGAGGCGCTCCCCATCTTCCGGCAGGTTTTCACCGCCGACCGGAATTGGGCTCTGATGACGCAGCGGCTGCCGAAAGCCGGGCAGCTCCCTGATAACCCCGAGTTGCTCCGCCGCATCCTTGCCCAGGCGCCCGGTAAGTGAAGCATCATTCATGATGAGGATTTCTTGACACGGATGGACGCGGATGAAGACGGAGCCGATCCGTGTTCATCCGCGTTCATCCGTGTCCGAGAATTTCGCTTGCTTCCTCAATGCCTTTGGCGATAGAAACAACGGCAAATCGCTTTTCTATTCCGGCGAGACACGGAATGTCCTCCTGCGATAGGCGCACATCCGGCCTCCCACGCGACGGAGCACACATATGCGCACCAACATTAGCAGGTTTCTGATTATTGCCGCGGCGGTCATGCTCGCGGCCAGCCGGGGTTCCTTCGAGCAGGGGCGAGGCGGGCTCAGCCCGGATGTTGCCGCCCGCCGGAACATGGTGGAGAAGGAGCTGGCATCCATCGCCATCGTGGAACGGAAGATCATGGTGCCGATGCGCGACGGCAAGCGCATGGCGACTGATGTGTACCGGCCTAAGGACACGTCCAGGAAATACGCCGCCGTCTTCGTGCGCACGCCGTACAACTTCAACTATTGGGATGTACGCAACGGGATGCCCCGGGACCTGTCCACAGAGCTGGATGCGGTGAAACGCGGGTATGCCTATGTCACGATGAACGAACGCGGGCACTTTTTCTCCGAGGGCAACTACGACATACTCGGGCCGCCGCGCACGGACGGCACGGACGCCATTTCGTGGATCGCCGGACAACCATGGTCCAACGGCAAAGTAGGCACGATCGGCTGTTCCTCGACTGCGGAATGGCAACTGGGTGTCGCCGCGCTCGGCAATCCGGCATTTGCGGCGATGATTCCGCAGGGGTTCGGCGCCGGGGTGGGGCGCGTGGGGCCGTACTTCGAACAGGGTAACTGGTACCGCGGCGGCGCCGTCCAGATGTTGTTCATCGCCTGGATTTATGGGCAACAGAATCAGGTCCGGCCGATGTTTTCCCCGGATACGTCGCAGGAGGACCTGATCCGGGCATCGAAGCTCTTCGACCTCGCGCCCCAAATGCCGCCCGTCGACTGGTCGCAGGCGCTCCGGCAGCTTCCCGTGATGGACATCATCAAGGCCGTCGATGGGCCGCACGGCATTTTCGCCGACCCGATGCCGGTCGAGACCGGCGGCGCCATGATCCAACGCATGCCGAACGACCCGGCCTGGTATCGCGGGGGACTGTGGCACGACAACATGACGATCAACGTACCGGGATTCTGGTTCATGTCGTGGTACGACGTCTCCGTGGGGCCGAATCTGGCCGCCTATAACCATGTGCGCAAGACGGCGCGGCCGGAGATCGCGAACCAGCAGTACGCGGTGATCGCTCCAACCCTTCACTGCGGCTACAAACGCGCGACCGAGATCACCGTGGTCGGGGAGCGCAACGTCGGAGACGCCCGGCTTGACTACGACGCTCTTACCTATGGATGGTTCGACCACTTCCTCAAGGGTGAGAATAGCCAGTTTCTCAAGACCATGCCCAAGGTGCGCTATTACACCATGGGGATCAACAAGTGGCAGTCGTCCGATACCTGGCCCCCCCAAGGCGCGCAACCGCTGACGTTCTTCCTTTCCAGCGGCGGACGGGCGAACACCATCAACGGCGACGGCGCTCTGGCAGCGGCCGCGCCGGAGGCCGACAGCCCCGACCGCTTCACTTATGATCCGATGAACCCGGTCCCGTCCTACGGCGGCAACGTCTGCTGCACCGGCAATGCCGTGGCCGGCGGCGCGTTCGATCAGCGCAAGATGGAAGAGCGCACGGACATCCTGGTGTACAGTACGGCGCCTCTGTCCGAAGGAGTGGAGGTGAGCGGCCCGATCGAGGTCACGCTCCACGTGTCGTCGGATGTGAAAGACACCGACTTCACGGTGAAGCTGATCGATGTTTACCCCGACGGCCCCGCCTACAATCTGGACGAGACCATCCAGCGGCTCAGGTACCGCGATGGTTACGACAAACCGCTCGTGTGGATGGAGAACGGGAAAGTCTACAAGGTGACGCTGCAGCCGATGACGACGAGCAACTATTTCGCAGCCGGGCACAGAATCCGCCTCGAGGTGTCGAGCAGCAACTTCCCGCGCTTCGACCGCAACCTGAATACCGGCGGCAAAAACTACGACGAAGTGCAGGGAATCGTGGCGCACAATGAGGTGCACCATTCAAAGCAATACCCGTCGCAGATGACAATCACGGTGGTAAAGCGATAGAGGATCGTCATCTTGAGTACGGCAAAGGCAATCGGTGGCGGAACTACAGGCCCTTTAGCATTTAATTCCAACGGCTGCCACCATAGTTGAAAATATCCACCCATAAACATATAATGGGTGGGGAGGCATTATGCCGCTAAACATTAAAAATCCGGAGGTTGAAAGGCTAATTGCCGAGGTTGCCAACGCCACCGGCGAAACCAAGACTGAGGCGGTTCGCAAGGCGTTGGAAGAGCGCAAGGCGCGCCTGGCCTACCGCATTTCAGGAGTCAACAGGGGAGCACGTCTGAGCAGGTTTCTCGACCAGGAAGTCTGGCCGCAGATTCCTGGCCGCGAGTTGGGCCGCAGGATCCGTCGGGACGAAGAGGAGGCGATTCTCGGCTATGGCAAGGAAGGCGTATGATCCTGGACAGCTCTGCAATCGTTGCGATCCTCTTCAAGGAGCCCGGTTACGAGGTGCTTCTCCAAAAACTGGCTGCGGCGCCCGCATGTGCCATTGGCTTGCCCACATTGACGGAAGCGGCGATCGTGGTTTCCGCCCGGATCCAGCGCGATAGCCGAGCTCTGATTGCCAGGTTCCTTATGGAGGCAACGATTGCCACCGTCCCATTTGGCGAAGATCACTATGGCGTTGCCGTCGATGCCTGGCTGCAATATGGCAAGGGAAGGCACAAGGCTGCCTTGAATTTCGGTGACTGCATGTCGTACGCAACTGCCAAACTCGCCGATCAGCCTCTGCTGTGCACCGGCGATGATTTCAGCCGGACAGATTTGGATTTGGCCTGAGTCTGAGTGGGCAAAACCGCGGCAAGCCGAGACCTTCCTGCAGTAGAAATCAAATCGAGGCCTTCCTTGTGGGCCTCAACTCCATAGGAATGTATACACTCCGGGGGGGCGGCCCCGTGGGCCTCAAACTACGGGGACGGGCTGAAGCCCGTCCCCGTGCGACACTTGTTCATGAACCGGTCATTGATGATTACCTGGTTTCGGATTGAACCGGATCGAGCCGGACGCTAATGGTGCCGACGCTCGTCTTGCCGTTTACGGTCAGCCTTACCGCGTAGGTGCCGGGTTCAGCCATGTTGGCGCCGCCACGGCCGCCAAATCCACCACCGAAACCGCCCATCCCTCCCCGGCCGCCGCCGGGTCCGGTCAACTGTCCGGCGATCCTCTGCAGCTCGGTAATCTTCCGGTAATTGCTCCCGAATTGACCCAGCTGCTTTTGAGCCTTTTGCAGCAGATCGCGCTGCTCAGGGGTCAGATCATTCCTCTTGGCTGCGGTTTCGAGTTGATCGCGCAGGGTGGCTGCCTGCGCCTGCACCTGTGCCGCAGGAGGATCGAACCGGAAATCCCATGCCAGCCGGTTGATCCCGGGTTCGGCGTCATCCAGGATATAGCTGGTCTTGAGCTGGCCGGTGGCATCGGAGATTTCGATGGTTGCCGGGTCGGCTGGCTTGCTCTTCAAATAATAATGAACCAGTGCCCCCGGCGGGGGATTCTCGCCCTGGAAATACAGATCCCCGCGGCCATATCCGCCCCGCTGAATGCGCAGCCATTGGGTTCCGGGCCGCTGGTTTTCATATAGAAACGAATCCGAATCCGCGACCGTGGCCGTGGTCTGCTCGAGGGCGGAAATGTCATCCAGGATCCAGAAGCCGCGCCCATGCGTGGCGGCGATCAGATCATTGTCCCTCGGATGGATCAACAGGTCGTGGAAGGCGACCGTGGGCATGTTCAACGTGAGATTGGTCCATGCCTGCCCGCCGTTCCTGGAGAAGAAGACCGCAAACTCGGTGCCGAGGAAGAGCAGATTCCTGTTCTTCGGATCCTCACGGATTACGTATGCGGGCTGCCCATCGGGGAGATTGCCGGCAATACTGGTCCAAGTCGTACCGTAGTCCGTCGTCTTGAAGACCCAGGGTTTGAAGTCGTCGCTCCGATGGCCGTCGAAGGTCAGGTAACAGGTTCCGGCGTCGAAATGAGACGCCTCGACCCGGCTCACCCACAGGCTCTTCGGCACACCGGGGACGTTTTCCCGGACGTTGGTCCATGTGGCGCCACTATTACGCGTTACCTGCACGTTCCCATCATCAGTTCCGGCCCAGAGCAGCCCCGGAATCAGAGGCGATTCCGCGATCGTAATAATCGTGCAGTGGGTTTCGGCCCCGGTGTTTTCCGGGGTCAGCCCGCCGTTGGGCTGGCCGTATTTGGTCTTGTCGTTGGTGGTCAAGTCGGGGCTGACGATCTGCCAGTGATCGCCGCGATCCAGCGACTTGAAAACATGATTCCCCGCAAAGTAGATGGTCTGAGGATTGTGCGGAGAAATCAGGATTGGCGTGCTCCAGTTGAAGCGGAGAGGCGATCCGCCCCGCCCCCCGCCGCCTCCGCCCTGGCCCGGTGCGCCCCCGCGGCCTCCCTGGGGCTGCCCCGCGGCTGCAGAGGGGTAGTAGTCGGCATAATTGAGGATATTGTCCTGTCCGCGCGGCCTGATGCTCCGCGATTCGCGTGTTTCGACATTCGTTCTCTGCAGGGCCCCGCCCTGGCTTTCGCCGTAGACCGTGCGCCAGTCGGATGGGTCATTCTGGGTGTGGAAACCGTCGCCACCGCCGATGTTGAACCAGAAGTCGGTCAGAATCGTCCCTTCCCGGCTCATAGAGGGGCCACCCCAGGTGCCGTTGTCCTGCAGGCCGCCATAAACGTAATAAGGATCCCTCATATCTGTGCTTACCGCGTAGAACTGGGCCAGACAGACATTGTCGAAAAAAATGAACGACTTGCCATGGTCGTGAGTCAGGGCCGCCCCCCCGTCCTGACCGCAGTAATATCGTTTTTTATTAGTCGGGTCAAACCACATGGCGTGGAAATCCGGGTGCAGCCCCTGAACTGTCTGAAAGGTTTTCCCTTTGTCCTCCGAATAGGCCAGGTTGGTCGCCGCCACGTAGACGATCCGGTCATCCACAGGGTTGAGGTAGATGTGGCTGTAATAAAACGGCCGGTTGTTCATCCGGTTCACGAACATCCAGGATTCACCGGCGTCTTCGGAACGATAGATGCCTGAGCCGAGTTTGGTCATGTCGGCGTAGTCCGGATTCGGTTGCGCCTGGTTACCCTGCCCGCGGCCGCTGGGCTGGAAGCTGCTCTCAACGATGATCTGAAGAACTTTGGGATTGCTGCGGGAAATGGCAATGCCGATTCTTCCCGTATCGCCGGCCGGGAGGCCTTTGGCGAGCTTCTTCCAGGTTTTGCCCCCATCGATGGTCTTGAAGATTCCGCCATTAGGGCCGCCCGAATCAAATCTCCAGGGCTGGCGCAGCCTCTGCCAGAAACTGACGTAGAGAATGTTGGGATTGGACGGGTCCATTACCAGGTCGATGGCGCCGGTCTTGCCGTCGTCGGGAAGCCCGCCGGCCAGCTTCTGCCAGGTCTTGCCGCCATTATCGGTTTTGAACAGGCCTCGGTCCCCTGTGTACCCCCAGAGATGGCCGACCGCAGCCACGTAAACCACATTCGGATCGGTGGGATGCGTAATCACACGTCCGATCGCCTGCGTGGTCTCCAGTCCCATGTGGGCAAATGTCTTGCCTCCGTCCGTGGTTTTGTAAATGCCGTCGCCCCAGGCGACGCTGTTGCGCGGACACTCTTCGCCGGTGCCGACCCAAATGATGTTGGGATCCTTCTGGAAGAAGGCGACGTCGCCTATGGACGCCGAGCCGTATTTTTCGAATATCGGGTCCCAGGTCGTGCCCGCATTCGTGGTCTTCCAGACTCCCCCGGATGCCCCAGCCAGGAGTGCCGTCGTGAAATCGCCGTCCAGGGCCTCAAGGTCGGAGATGCGCCCCTGCATGTTCGCCGGACCGATATTGCGCCACCGGTAATCTTTGATCAGATTCGGATCCGATGTCTGCGCAGATACGAAACCCGCCAAAGCGAGCAGAAGGATCATTCCCGGAATGACCGGGAAGCTGGTCCTGAGTTTGGTTTTCATTCGTAGTCTCCATTAAGAAAAATTTCAAAGCCGAATGTGCCGGCCGGAAGGACATCCTGAGGAATGCGAATTGCTATTGAATGATGAATCGGCTGCCATCCCCCGGAAGCCAGAATTGCCGGATCGTCCAGGCCCCTTGGGGATGGACACCTCAGAGGCCATTATCGAAAGGGAAGTTCCCCCAATTCAACCAAAAAATTGCGCCGCAGCCCTGGCAACGCTTTTGTGTTAGATTGGTTTCTGAGACGAAACCCACCTTCCGATGACAACGCATGGAATGTAGGGGCGACCGGCAGGTCGCCCGAGGATCTGCATATATTGAGGCAAATGCGATGGAAGCAAAGCGTTTTCAATTGATTGGATTCCTAATAATTACATTTGTCCGACATTTGGTTGGTCGTTCCGCGGGCGACCTGCCGGTCGCCCCTACGGTGTTTTGCGAGTTTCGTGACTGAAACTTGATTAGCGCGAACCATGGGAGAGCACCCAGGCGATGATGAATCGTAAAGCCAGTTGTCACTCCCCGACCTGTCTCATCGCGGCACTCATCCTGTTGCCGTCCATGCTGCTTGCCCACGGCGGCGCAACCATCACAGGGCGCGTGGTTGACCAGGCGACCGGAGAGCCCCTGCGTAAGGTCAAAATTGTGCTGCGCCCTTCGGACCTGCAGGCGGTAACGGATGATAAGGGGTCGTTCAGCCTTGTCGGCATTCCGGCAGGGAACTACACGATGCACATATCCACGATCGGGTACCGGCTGCTTAAAAAAGAGATCCGCCTGGAAAATGAGGATTCGAAAGAGATTGTATTCAGCCTCGGCCAGGAAGCCGCAACCATCCGCGAGACAGTGGTGGTGACAGCCCCGGTCTTCGAGGAGGTCGAAAAGGCAGCGACGTCTCAGATCGCCCTGACCGGAACGGAAATCAGAAACCTCGCGGGGGTTTTGATCGATGATCCCATGCGTTCGGTGCAAACACTCCCGGGAGTCGCCACCGGCGATGACTTCAACGCCTCCTATTCCGTGCGGGGAGGCGGGTTCGGCAACAACGGGATCATGGTGGATGGAGTGCTCACTCACGGCCTGGCCCACACTCTCCAGGGAACCCCGGATCCCTCGGGATCGGTCACAATCCTGAACGGGGACCTGGTCGAGAGCATGGCCCTCTATTCCGGCGGATTTTCCGCCAAGTATGGCGATCGCACGGCGTCGTTTCTCGACATTGTCACTCGGGAAGGGAGCCGCGATCGACCCCGAATGAGGCTATCCATAAGCGGCAGCAACGCGGCCATAGTGGCCGAAGGCCCGCTCGATGCGCAGAAGAAGGGGGCGTGGATCGTGTCGGCGCGCAAGAGCTATGCCGGCTACCTGATCCGCAGGCTGGGCTCCGAAAGCGACATCGATCTCGGTTTCACCGATGTCCAGGGTAAACTGGCCTACAATCTCAATGACCGGCATCGTCTCGGCGCATCGATCATCTGGGGAAGATCGGATCTGTCGCGCAATCCCTCCAATCGAGGCATTACCAGCATCATCGACGGCGGGAACAATGTTGCGGTTGCCAATGTTTCCTGGACCTGGGCGCCCGGCCCGAAGTGGTACTGGGAATCCCGGGCCTACCTCATCCGCGAATCTTTTACCAACCGGAACAAGGAAGATAAGGTGCTGGACGATGGCGCCTACACGGAAGCTGCCGTCCGGGGCGATCTCAGCCGGCAGATTACGCCGAAACACCGGTTTGAGTCGGGGCTCCTGTCGAGGTACACCACGAGCAACGTGCTCGACCGCCGTTACAATTACAGCCTCCGCCAGTTCGTCGATTTCGACAGCGCCAGAGGACGCTATTGGCAGCACGCGGCATATTTCCAGGACCGATGGAACATTCTTGAGGGAAAGATCGTTGCCATCGTCGGCGCACGACTCGACGGTACCGGACTGACGGGGCAGGTGCTGGTTCATCCGCGACTTTCGCTGGAATGGCGCTGGGGCGGCTACAACAAACTGGATGCCGGCTGGGGCGTTTTCAGCCAATTCCCGGAAGTCGTTCCGGTCCTCGGCCGCAACGGGGACCCCGGGCTGCGCGCCGAAATGGCGCGGGCTGCCATCCTCGGATATGAGCGGCTCCTGAGCCGGAATACGCGGATCCGCATCGAGCTCTTCGACAAAGAAGAGTCGAACCTCGTGCGCACGCGCGACCGCCTGTTCCGACTGGTCAATGGCAAAGTAACCGCTCCCGACCTTAATTTCCATTACGATAACGCACTGCGTGGCTATGCGCGCGGCTTTGAAGTTTTTCTCCAGCGGCGCAGCGCCAACCGGCTGGCCGGCTGGATCTCTTACGCCTATGCCCTCACCAGGCGCAGGGACCTGGTGACGGGTGAAACTTACAACAGCGAGTTCGATCAGCGGCACACCATCAATGTGTACGGCAGCTATCGATTTTCGGAAAGCTGGAGTCTGAGCCTCAAGGCGCGCCTGGGGAGCGGATTCCCTTACCCCGGGTATTTTGAGCAAAGAGGCGCGGATTTCTACTTGACCACGGCGCGCAACGACGTGCGTCTCCCCTGGTACAGCCGCGTCGACCTGCGCTGCAGCAAAGCGTTCTATTTTAAGCGCAGCAAGCTGTCGCTATATATCGAAGTGCTCAACCTCTTCAATCGCGAAAACCTCCGCTATGATCAGACCAACAGCGTAAACACAACGACGCGCAAGGTTTCGATGGCGCGAGACTCGCTCCTGCCACTCCTGCCCACGGCCGGCTTCGTCCTGGAATTTTGAGCCGCGGCGATTTCCAGCCAAAACTGCCCCGCCTTGCATGACTCTAACGCTTACGGTAGGATTAGAGTGCGTCCGGGGGGCGCAAAATGAGGTTCTTCAGCGGAGGTTGGGAAAATGGCCGGAATTGCAGACAGCGTAGTTGAACTCATCGGCGGGACGCCGCTTGTGCGTCTACACAGCCTTGCGCGAGGCTGTGTGGCCGAGGTTCTGGCCGAGCTCGAGTACGCCAATCCAGGCGGCAGTGTCAAGGATCGGATCGGCAGGAGCATGGTGGAGGCCGCCGAGAAGCAGGGATTGATCAAGGCGAACACGGTCCTGGTCGAACCGACGAGTGGAAACACCGGCATTGCGCTGGCTCTGGTCTGTGCCGCCAAAAAATACCGCTTGGTACTTACCATGCCCGACACGATGAGCGTGGAGCGGCGCAAGTTACTCAAGGTGTTTGGCGCCGAGCTCATTTTGACGCCGGGAGGAGAGGGGATGCCGGGGGCCATCCGGAAGGCGGAGCAGTTGGTAGCCGACCACGACGATTACCTGATGCTGCAGCAATTCAAAAATCCCGCCAATCCGGATGTTCATCGACGGACCACGGCGGAGGAAATCTGGGCCGACACCGACGGCCGGGTCGATATCCTGGTGGCGGGAGTTGGTACCGGAGGGACGATAACCGGGATTGCCGAAGTCATCAAACAGCGCAAGCCCGGATTCAGAGCCGTGGCGGTGGAGCCGAAGGACTCCCCGGTACTTTCAGGGGGCAAGCCGGGTCCGCACAAAATCCAGGGGATTGGCGCCGGGTTCATTCCTGCGGTTCTGCGCACCGAGTTGATTGACGAAATCATCCAGGTGGATCACCGGGAAGCGGGCGCCATGGCCCGGCGCGCGGCGCGCGAGGAGGGTTTGGCAGCGGGGATTTCCTCCGGAGCGGCGCTCGTGGCTGCGCTGGAGGTGGCGCGGCGGCCGGAGAATACGGGGAAACAGATTGTCGTGATTCTACCTTCGAACGCCGAGCGCTACCTGAGCACCTGGTTGTTCGAAGACATCGAGGCGGGAGGCGGCCGTGCTTGAGATCGGGAAGAGCCCGGGGATTATTTCGTCGATAGCCAATCAAATGATGGAATACCCCGGCGGGATCGGGACTACCGGTCAGCGCCCACCATGTGCTGATCCGCTACCAGACAGGACCGTGGTGTCCGAAATTGTGGAAAGCTTGCGCTCCGTTCTGTTTCCCGGGTACTTCGGCCGAATCGACGGCGGAGGGGAAAATCAGGGCTTTCATGCCGGCGCCCTTCTTAATTCGGTGTCGCGTCTGCTGGAAGAGCAGATCCGGCGCGCCTTGTGCTTTGCCTGCCGCGATCAGGAACCGCATGCGGACTGCAGTGATCGCGCCGCGTCCCTGACCGGACGATTTATCGAGCAGCTGCCGGAAACGCAGCGGACACTTTTTGAGGACGTGGTGGCGGCATATGAAGGGGATCCAGCCTGCACCTCTCCGGATGAGGCGATTCTCGCCTATCCGGGTGTTTATGCGCTCACGCTCGCTCGCCTGGCGCACAGCCTGTACGTTCTGGAAGTGCCGCTGCTGCCGAGAATGATCACCGAGATTGCCCACGGCGGAACCGGGATCGACATTCATCCCGGGGCCAGCATCGGCCGGCGGTTCTTCATCGATCACGGCACCGGGGTGGTCATCGGGGCTACCTGTATTATCGGCGATCGCGTGCGTCTCTATCAGGGGGTAACCCTCGGCGCCAAGAGCTTCCAACTCGATGAGGAAGGCATGCCCATCAAGGGAATTCCCCGCCATCCGATCATTGAAGACGATGTCACCATTTATGCCGGCGCCACGATTTTGGGCCGGATCACCATCGGGCGCGAATCGGTAATCGGAGGCAACGTCTGGCTCACACGCAGCATGCCGCCGGGCAGCCGGGTGCTGCAGGGAAGCGCCCGCTATGACGCCTTCCACTCCGGCTCAGGCATCTGACCTCTCCGGTCAAAATCGGTGACCGGCTGCTCTTTCCCCAATTTGAAATCCGACAGCCATCTGCCGCAGAACCGATAAATTGGGGAAAGAGTGGTAGCCTGTCACCAAATTTGCGGTGTATAAATACCCCCTGATGAGTGCCAGAAAACGTAAGCCCACCCCATCCCAATCCCGGCCGCGCACGCGACCCGGGCCGAGTGATGACCGCAGCCCCGACATCCGTCAACGGAAACGCACGGGAATCTGGATTTTGCTGCCGGCGTTGCTGCTGGCGATACTGGCGGCCTACGCTCCCGCCTGGCATGGCGGCATGCTTTGGGATGACGACGGCCACATCACGCCCCCCGGGATGCGCTCCCTGGCAGGATTGGGACGCATCTGGCTCGATCCGAGCGCCACGCAGCAATACTACCCGGTGGTTCATTCCGTGTTCTGGCTTCAGCACCGGCTATGGGGCGATGCCATGCTCGGGTATCACCTCCTCAACCTGCTCCTGCATGCGCTGGCGGCATTTCTGGTCGCATTGATCCTGCAACGGCTCTCGGTGTCTGGAGCCTGGCTGGCGGCCGTGATCTTCGCCTTGCATCCGGTTCACGTGGAGTCTGTGGCCTGGGTAAGTGAGCTGAAGAATACCCTGTCCGGGGTGTTTTATCTTTGGGCCGTCCTGACATATCTGAAGTTTGACAACACCAGAGACTGGCACCGCTATGCCGGGGCCCTGGCCCTGTTTGCGCTGGCGCTGCTGAGCAAGACGGTGACGGCGACGTTGCCGGCGGCGCTGCTGGTTGTTTTCTGGTGGCGGCGCGCCCGGTTGGAATGGCGGCGGGATGTGCTTCCGCTGGCGCCTTTCTTCGCGCTGGCGGCTGCCGGAGGTTTGCTGACGACCTACGTCGAGTGGGCGCTGATCGGCGCGCAAGGGGCGGAGTTTCAATTCACCCTGATCGAACGGTTCCTGATCGCCGGGCGCGCGATCTGGTTTTACCTGGGCAAGCTCCTCTGGCCGGCGAACCTCATGTTTAACTACCCGCGCTGGCTGGTAAGCCAGGCTGTCTGGTGGCAGTACGTTTATCCTCTGGGAGTGATCGTGGTGCTGGCCGGATTCTGGCTGATGCGCCGGCGTTCGCGGGGACCGCTGGCCGCGCTGCTGCTGTTCATCGGGACGCTCTTTCCCGCACTCGGCTTTATTAACGTGTATCCGTTTCAATTTTCTTTTGTGGCGGATCACTTCCAATATCTTGCCAGCATTGCCGTGATCGCACCGATCTCGGCCATTCTGGCGGGTTTGGTCCGGCGATGGCGGGTTCCCGCGCGTCCCGCCGGGGCCGCCCTCACGGTGCTGGCGGGAGGTCTGATGGGAGTTTTGGCCTGGGGCCAGAGCCGCCAGTATGCCGATGCCGGGACCCTCTATCGCGCCACGATCGCGCGCAATCCTGCCAGCTGGCTGGCTTACAACAATCTGGGCACCCTGGAAGCCGCCACGCACCCCGAGGAAGCGATTTCCCATTTCAACCGAGCCCTGCAAATCAAGCCGCACAATCCGGATGCACTCAACAACCTGGGAAGCGTTTTGCGCGGTCTGGGCCGCCTGGAAGAAGCCGAAATCCGGCTTCGGGAAGCCGTCCGGCTCGACCCTGACTATTTCGAGGCCCGCTATAACCTCGGAATTACCCTGCAAAAACTCGGACGGCCGGAGGCCCTGAATCAGCTGGAAGCCGCCGTGCGGCGTAACCCGAATTTTGCCGACGCCCACTTCGCCCTCGGGAATGCCCTCAAGGCAGTGGGCCGCATCGAGGAGGCGAGGAATCAGTACCAACAGGCACTTCAACTGCGACCGGATTACGCAGATGCCCATTATAACCTGGGCATGATCAGCCTCGAGCTCGGACAACCCGGAGCGGAAAGTCACTTCCAGCAGGCCGTGCAGCTCAAGCCGGATTTTCCCGAAGCCCGCAACAGCCTCGGGAACGTTCTTCAGGCCATGGACCGCCACGATGAGGCAATGACGCAATACCGGGAGGCGATTCGACTCAAACCCGATTTTGCGGACGCCCACTACAACCTCGGCAATCTCTGGCAGAAACTGGGCCGCAGCGAGGAAGCGATCGCAGAATACCGGGAAGCCCTTAAGCGGCAGCCAGGATTCGCCGAGGCCTATAACAGCCTGGGTTTTGCGCTGACAGGTACGGGGAATGTCGGGGAGGCCATTGCCTGTTTCAGGGAAGCCGTGAATCTGAGGCCCGATTATGCCGACGCCTTTTTTAACCTCGGGAATGCCCTGCTGGAAACCGGGCGGCTCGGAGATGCCGTGCCTCAGTACCAACAGGCCCTCCGGTCCAAGCCCGGCGATGCCGATGCCCACAATAACCTCGGCGCCGCCCTCGAAGGCCTGGGGCGATTGAATGAGGCTGCTGTCCAATACCGCGAGGCCCTGAGGCTCAATCCTGACTCCACACACGCCCGAGCCAACTTGGCCCGGGTCTCCTCCATGATCAAGAAGAGTAATTGACCCGCCCGGCAAAAAAGCGCATCTGCAGCAGGTGGACCATCCGGATCAGGGCGACCGAAGCTGCGGGCCGGGCGGTGTGTTATCATCAAGCATCATGAGTGCCACGGCTCTGGTCTGGTTCCGGCTCGACCTGCGATTGGCGGACAACCCCGCGCTGGCAGCGGCGGCCGATGGGAAACGGCGCGTGCTGCCGGTATTCATCTGGGCGCCGGAAGAAGAGGGCGACTGGCCGCCGGGCGCGGCGAGCCGTTGGTGGCTGCATCAATCCCTGCGCTCGTTGGAATCCGATCTGCGGCGTCATGGAGTTCCCCTCATTCTCCGCCGCGGTCCGTCGCTCCAAACGATGCGAGATCTGATCCGCGATAGCGCTGCGAACGCCGTCTTCTGGAATCGCCGATATGAGCCGGCCCTGCGCGAGCGGGATGCCCGCATTGAGCAATCACTGAGGGCCGACGGGATTCGCGTGGAGACGTACAACTCGGCGTTGCTGTTTGAGCCGGACGAGATCAGAAGCCGGAGCGGCACGCCGTTCCGCGTATTCACCCCGTTCTGGCGGTCGTGTCTTTCGGCGGCCCCGCATTTTGCCGCCGCGCCCGCGCCGGCTTTGAAGCGGACCGGACCCCTGACGTCGCTGTCTCTGGACGAGCTTTCCCTGGAGCCCGAGATTGACTGGGCGCAGGGGCTTCGTGCCGCGTGGCAGCCGGGCGAAGCCGGCGCGCGCGCCATGCTGCGGACTTTCATCGGCGATGGGCTGGCCGGTTATCCCGACGCGCGGGAACGTCCGGCGCCTCGGGGCACGTCACGGCTGTCTCCGCATCTGCATTTCGGGGAGATTTCGCCGCGCCAGGTGTGGACAGCGTGCGCCGGCCATCGTGGCGATGCGGCCCGGGCCTTTCTGCGCCAGCTGGGCTGGCGCGAGTTTGCGCACCACCTGCTCTATCACTTCCCGCACTCCACGGGCGCGCCGCTGCGCCCCCAATTCCTGAACTTTCCCTGGAGGCGCAACGGGCGAGAGCTCCGGGCCTGGCAACGGGGCCGTACCGGCTACCTCCTCGTGGATGCGGGCATGCGTGAATTGTGGGCCACGGGCTGGATGCACAACCGGGTACGCATGGTAGCTGGATCGTTTCTGGTAAAGGACTTGCTGCTGCCGTGGCTTTCAGGCGCACGGTGGTTCTGGGATACGCTTGTGGACGCCGATCTTGCCAATAATATCCTGGGCTGGCAGTGGGTGGCCGGCTGCGGCGCGGATGCCGCCCCCTATTTCCGGATTTTCAATCCCGCGGTGCAGGCGGCCAGGTATGATCCGCGAGGCGACTATGTCCGGCGCTGGGTGCCCGAGGCGGGCACGCCGGCCTATCCTCAGCCCATGGTCAATCATGCGCAGGCCCGCGCGCGGGCGCTGGACGCCCTGGCGGCGCTGCCGCGGCCCGGCAAGGGACCAATGAGAAGGCTGTAGCCGTTCAGGCTGTAGGCTGTAAGCTCCAGCCCGAGGGAGTTAAGCCTTCGGGCAGCAATTATCATCAGCTTTTTGATTTTTTGCGTCTGGCCGGGAACCTTGACGGACTGTCAAGCATGCCTGCAACTTTCTCCGGTGGCCCCTTGTACCTACGCCCGCCGGCATCGCCCTGCTCCGAAAATGATGTTCTTGGGACCCCGCGCCGAAGGCGCCATGGACTGCGGCGCCACGGCCTGCACCTTACACGCATCTTCATGCTGGAAAAAACAAGAGTTTTTGTGCCGCGCCGTCTGCGCTCGTTCCCGAGCCATCCCATTCCCGGCCTTACGGCCGGGCCCAGGTACTGCCGGCCCCTCGGGCCTCGGGCATGCATGTCCATGGATCAATCGAACGCCCGCACCACCCGTAGCCAAAATCAGGAGCCATGCCGCGATGGTCACGAAATCCAGGCGCGAAGCGCCGGCAGTACCTAGACCCGCGCGTCAGCGCGGGGTAGGGAGTGGTTGAGAAATGAGGCCCGCAAGGGCCGGCACCCGCCTCCAGCGAGTTTGCCTGTCGCGAGCAAGATGCGTGTAAGGCGCAGGCCACGGCGCATGAGAAGCTGCTCCGAACCTTGGCGGGAAATGAAGGCTAACGGAATTCCTCCAGCTTATAAAATGGATCGGGGGGCAGACTGCAGGGATTGTCCGCGACCAGATGTTTGCAGAGAATGACGGGGAAGATTCTCAGCCAGTCTTCCCACCGATGCCCCCCTTCGTAGACGAGATAGCGATGGGGGACGCTCAGCAGCTTCAGATGCTCGTGAAAGGCGAGGTTGGTTTCGAGAAGTCCGCCTCGATCCCGGGTCCCGGCGCCCAGAAGCAGGGCGAGCCCCCGGAGGTCCTCCGGGCCCCGTATCTTACCATAGATGTTTTCGCTCTCATGTCGTGCCCGTTCCGGAGGGCCGAAAATCCGCTGCACATGTGCAAAGGTCCGCCACAGGAAATTGTCCAGGAACTCTAAAACTTGATCGGTATTGTACAGCGGGGCGCTGATGGCGGCCGCCGAGGCAAAGACTTCCGGCCGATGCAGCGCCATGTATAAGGCTCCGGCGCCTCCCATGGAAATGCCCATGAGGTGGGTCGATTCCCGCCCGGGCAGGACGGGATACATCTGCCGCACGCGGCCGATGACATCATCGACAACATAGTCTTCATATCGATGCGAGCCGTCGTACCAGTTTCTCCAGAAGCCCCGTTCTCCGTCCGGCACGACCATGATGAAGGGCGGGATCATTCCTTTCAGAATCCATTCATCCAGAACCCCGGTGACGTGGTAGCGGTCGAGGCAATGCTCGTTGTCGCCGCCGCCATGAAGGAAAACCAGGAGCGGCAGCCGCCGGCGGCCGTCCCAGTTGGGCGGGAGGTAGACCCCGAATCCCATCTCCCGGCCCAGCGCCGGGCTGGCCAGACGGCCATATTGGAGGCGCGTTTGACGGGGCACGCAGCCCGCTGCGGCCATTATCAGTATTGGTATCGCCAGCATGGCCATTCTCGGTATTGAAATCCCGACCATTCTGATCATCATGGACATTCAATAAACAGGTCGCCCGTTCATGCTCCGCAATCTGCCTCCTGGCCGATAATCAGATCGCGCCTTCCGTGGCAAACGAGAATGGATAGGGTTAAGGCTCTTGGTCGGGGCTTGGTTCGGTTCCTTCATCGAGCAGATTGGGTTCCGTAAGGGTATCGTGTCCTGCTGCTCTCGCCTCCTTGCGTCCTCTCCGCGCCTCGCGTTTTTCGAGGGCGCGAGCATTGCGCTTTTGCTCTTTCTGGCGCTTGAGGAAAGATGGTCTCTTCGTTGCCATGGTGCTGTTCCTCTCATTTCTTAGGATCTGGCGGCGCGACGCCTGCCGGCAAAGCTGGGCCGGAATCGCCGGCGCATTTCTCTGTGCCTGGGGTGAGTACGCATGAAGCGCGCCACCTTCTCCCGGCCGGCTGGCCGAGGCGAAGTCGCCGAAGTCGAAACCGGGCAACTGCCGCCGTTCGATGCGTGTCCCCAGCACCTTTTCAATCTCACGCACCATGGCTTCATCGGCCCGCGCCGTGAATGTGAACGCCTGGCCCGTCTGGTGCGCGCGACCCGTGCGTCCGATGCGGTGAGTATAGGCATCGGGCGTATCGGGCATATCGAAATTGATGACGTGGGAAATCTGCGAGACGTCGATGCCGCGCGCCGCAATGTCGGTAGCGACAAGTATGTCATACTTGCCGTTGCGAAAGCCATCGATAGCTGCCTGGCGCCGGTTTTGCGTCATGTTTCCCTGCAGCGCCGAAACCCGATAGCCGTTCTTCTCCAGTTTGGTGGCCAGGCTGTCCGCCCGGTGCTTGGTGCGCGTGAAGATCAGCACGCGCCCGGTCGGCGTCTGCTCGAGCACCGCGAGCAGCAGTTTAGGCTTGAGCTCGTTGGTTACCGGATAGAGCGCATGGGAAACGGTCTCGATGGGGGCCATGGCCCCGATCTGCACCGGGACCGGGTTTTTAAGGATGCTGTCGGCCAGCGATCGAATGTCGCCGGGCATGGTGGCGGAAAAGAAAAGCGTCTGGCGTTCTCCGGGCAGATGCTTGAGGATGCGGCGAATGTCGGGCAGAAAACCCATGTCGCACATGCGATCCGCCTCGTCCAGCACCAGCACCTCGATGCGGGAGAGATCGATGTTGCCGTCGTCGATGTGGTCGAGCAGGCGGCCGGGACAGGCGACGACGATCTCGACGCCCGCGCCGCAGCGCCGCGACCTGGTTGTGTTTGCTCACGCCGCCGTAAATGGAAACGCTGCGCACCCGGCTTTGTCTGCCCAGGCTGATAATGGCATCGTGGATCTGTTCGGCGAGTTCCCGCGTCGGGGCGAGAATCAGAGCGCGCACCTGTCGCGCCGGGCCTTTGGCCAGCCGCTGCAGTATGGGCAGGACGAAGGCTGCCGTCTTGCCGGTGCCGGTCTGTGCCAGGCCCATGACATCGCGCCCCTGGAGCACGATAGGAATTGCCTGACGTTGAATGGGGGTTGGTGTGGTGTAACCAACCGCCTTGACGGCGGCGGTGATATGGGGATCGAGCGAAAACTGTTCGAAATTCAGAAAGTACTCCTTGGCTCCATTGAGCCAAGTTGCACTCTCAGCCCGATGATGTTGGCAATTCGTTTTGCCACTCGTAGTGCAAACCCAATGTTTGCACCACTGCGTAAGTATAGCAGCCGGCGGTCAGCGCTGCAAGTTGGCGCTGTTCGGCGACCGGAAAATGCGCGCACCGGCAAACGAAGCGGACAATCTGCGTCGGACTGGTGTATAATATATTTTGTTCTTGCGAATCGAGCCTCTCAGATCTCAGATGCTATTCATCCGCACGATGGAGATTCAATTTTCTTGTAGGTTGGCTATTCAAAGGAAGGCGGTCGGGCATGGCAAAAGATCTTGTTTTACAGCTGCGATACCTAGGAATGCTCCCTCACATCGGACACCGCGAGTACCGCTTTCAGATTGAAGCCCATGACAAGAGTGTGCGCACTGTCGCGCTGATCATCGATGACGGCATCTTTCGGAAGAACCAGCTTATGTTTCAGGAGGCCCCCGATCTCTGCTACCAGAAGTTGCTGGCGGACGTCATCAACGAGGCCGACGGCGCACCCATCTGCAGCCGCGCATCGGTAACGGATACGGAAGTTGCCACCTACAGGAATGCTCACCCGACCGGCAAATTGCGCAAAATGGGTGCAAGGCCCCGGGCATAGCTCGAAATCAGCGCTCCTTCCCTCTTCATCCGGCACCCCATCTTGCGAAGAACCGTTCCCGGGCAGGATGCCCGGCGAAACGCAATAACCGCATTATTCGTGAAGGAGAGTTTGCCAGACATTTCAGGATACGGATGAACACGGATCGGACCCGTGTGCTTCCGTGTCCCTGTAACTATCTGTTATGAGCGAATTCCGGAGCCGTATATTTCTGTTCATTTGTTGGCAAGAGACGTTCATGAATGATTCGGGTTAAGGACCGCAAAAAAAAGCTCGTGGCTTCATGCCACGAGCTTTTCCACACATCCGGATCATGCGGCGTTTTAATACATGTCGCCCATGCCGCCGCCCTGAGGCATGGCAGGCGCTTTCTGATCTTCCTTGACCTCCGAAATCAGGGCTTCGGTCGTCAATAACAGCGCCGCGATCGACGCCGCATTCTGCAAGGCCGTCCGCGTCACCTTGGTCGGATCGATAACCCCGGCGGCCACCAGATCCTCATAGGTTTCGGTCTCGGCGTTGAACCCGAAGTTCAGCTCGCTGCTCTGGCGCACCTTTTCCGCCACCACTGCTCCTTCATACCCGGAGTTATGTACGATCTGCCGCAGCGGTTCCTCCAGGGCACGGCGCAGGATATTGCACCCGATCGCCTCGTCCCCTTCCAGTTTCAACCTATCCACTGCAGGCACGCAGCGCAACAATGCCACACCGCCTCCCGGCACGATTCCCTCCTCCACCGCGGCCCGGGTCGCATGCATCGCATCTTCCACGCGCGCCTTTTTCTCCTTCAACTCGGTTTCCGTCGCCGCTCCGACCTTGATCACCGCCACCCCGCCGACCAGTTTCGCCAGTCGTTCCTGCAGCTTTTCACGGTCATAGTCCGACGTCGTTTCTTCGATCTGGACCCGCAGCTGCTTCACGCGCCCCTCGATGTCCGAGTGCTTGCCGGCGCCCTCGATGATGGTGGTGTTGTCCTTATCGATCGTGATTTTCTTTGCGTGGCCCAGATCCTCAAGGCGTACATTCTCCAGTTTGATGCCCAGCTCTTCCGAAATCACCTTGCCGCCCGTTACGATCGCGATGTCTTCCAGCATCGCCTTGCGCCGATCGCCGAATCCGGGCGCTTTGACTGCGGCTACCGACAACGTTCCGCGCAGTTTGTTCACCACCAGCGTCGCCAGAGCCTCGCCTTCGATGTCTTCGGCAATGATCAGCAGCGGCCGGCCGCTTTTCGCGATCTGCTCCAGCACCGGCAGCAGGTCCTTCATCGAGCTGATCTTCTTTTCCTGCAGCAAGATCAGACAGTCGTTCAGCTCCGCTTCCATCCGCTCAGCGTCCGTCACGAAGTATGGCGATAAATAGCCGCGGTCAAACTGCATGCCCTCGACCACTTCCAGCGATGTCTCGATCGACTTCGCTTCTTCGACCGTAATGACGCCGTCTTTGCCGACCTTCTTCATCGCCTCGGCGATAATTGCACCGATGGTCTTGTCGTTGTTCGCAGATACCGAACCTACCTGGGAGATCATTTCGCCCTTGACCGGCTTGCTCAGTTTCTTCAACTCGGCTACGGCCGCCAGTACAGCCTGCTCAATGCCGCGCTTCAGGCCCATCGGATTCGCTCCCGCAGCCACGTTTTTCACGCCTTCACGGAAGATCGCCTGCGCCAGCACCGTCGCGGTCGTCGTCCCGTCCCCGGCCACATCAGAGGTCTTCGACGCCACTTCGCGTACCATCTGCGCGCCCATGTTTTCGGGGCCGTTCTTCAGCTCGATCTCTTTCGCGACCGTGACGCCGTCCTTGGTGATCAACGGCGCTCCGAACTTCTTGTCCAGTACCACGTTCCGGCCCCTCGGCCCCAACGTGATCTTTACCGCATCCGCCAGCTGATTCACCCCGTGCAACAAAGCCTGGCGCGAATGTTCGCCATGTATGATCTCTTTAGCCATGAGTTCTCACCCCTTTATCTTCCCGGAATCTGAATACTCGTTGTTCTCGGAACGGATTACTTCGCTTTCAACAACACCGCCAGGATCTCCTCCTCGCGCATGATGACGTACTCCTGGTCATCAATCTTGATCTCCGTCCCGGCGTATTTGCCGAACAGCACCCGGTCTCCTGCCTTGACATCCATGGGTGACCGTTTGCCGTCTTCCATTATTTTGCCCGGTCCGGCGGAGATCACCTGTCCTTCCATCGGCTTCTCCTTCGCCGTGTCCGGAATAATGATGCCGCCCCTGGCGGTTTCTTTCTCCTCAATCCGTTTAAGCAGTACTCGATCGTGCAAAGGCCTTGCTTTCATATCGTTAGATCCCCCTATGTCTCTCTCCGCATTTTTGACCTGGCGGCTCGGTGCATGCCGCAACCGCGGGTATTTTCTATTCCAGCTTGTTCTGAGCCTCGCGCGCCCCGGCTGTCATGCGCAGCTCGGAGGTGAGGGCGGGACGGTTCCCGTCAAAGGCAGCCGACACAGCTGCCTGCTCGTTCTCGAAAACCTGAAATACCGTCAAGAGCCTCGTGATTGCCAGAATCTCCTGGACCTTGCTGGTCAGATTCAGGAGCTTCAGCTGTCCTCCCTCCTTGGCAACCGTGGTGAAGGAGCTCACCAGTTCACCCACGCCCGAGCTGTCGATGTGACTCACCTCGGCCAGGTTAAGGACGATGTTCCTCGCACCGTTGTGCAGGAGATCCTTAATCGTGCTTCGAACAACCATGGTTCCCTGGCCGAGTACGATCTGCCCGCTGATATCCAAAATGTGAACGTCCCCGACGGTGCGTGTGTGAAGGTTCATGTTTCGCTCCTTGATTCGACATTGGTCCTCTTTGCCCAGAGCCATTGGATCCCCGCTGAGGATCACCTCATACCAAAGTCCGTGGCCGACAATAAGTCACGCTTCTTATACAACCCGGGGTATTGCGTGTCAGTCCCCTTTTGCTCACCCGCCTGATCAAATTTGCTCACACCTTCGTGCGCCCGGGGACGCATCCGCGCGCATGAAGAGATCGCGGGGAATCAAGATGGTTTGAGGAGGAAATGAACGACGCGTCCGCGCGCATGAGGGATCGCGCTGCCTTTGTCGTCGCTCATCGGGATCGGCATCGGAATTGCCATCGGCATTTTCGGACTGGGAAGGTCGGTTGAGACTGCGACTCCGATACCGACTTCTTGGGCTTTCTGCCCCTATTTTCAAAGCAGAGGCACAGTTATTTCAGCCCGGATGAGGCCGGCAACCAAACAGATTATCATGCCCGAGCGGGAATCACCGGGGGAATTGTTGCCAACACACCCGGAACCAGGAAATACACGGCGCGGCCAAGCCGCAGCCAAAATTGAGGTTCACCGTAGATCCGTGGAGAAGGTGTGAGCAATAGTGAACTGACACTGCATTTGCCCCGGGATATAAATAAGCTAAGGAGTGGTTTGTGAAACTGCGAAGGCGAGGAAGACTTGGATTTGGATGTGGTTGAAGGATCGTGTTCAAAGAGGAGCGCAATTTGAGGGGGAGCAACGCGATTTTCGGGAACCTGCTGAATTTCTGGGCGGGGCTGCGCCGAAACGGCAGGGCACAAAAGTATGGCCTCGCCGAGCCGCCGCTGCGATCGGAACTGTTCAGCCGCGCCCAGATGGAGCAGCATGGCAAGACCCTGGCGGGCTCGCACAGGTTGAGTACGGGACGAGCTCCGGCGCCGGCTCCTGACGCGTCTGGCTGAGAATGAAGGCGTCCTCATCGGAGTCCGCGACCTTATCGAGGATGCGGTCAAGGCGAACCGCCGGATTTCGCCGGCCGGGGAATGGCTGCTCGACAACTTCTATCTGATCGAAGAGCAGATTCGCACGGCCAAGCGGCACTTGCCGAAGGGCTACAGCCGGGAACTGCCGCGCCTGCTGGACGGGCCTTCGGCCGGGCTCCCACGGGTGTATGACATCGCCCTGGAGACGATCTCGCACGGCGATGGCCGGGTGGATCCGGAGAGTCTCAGCAGTTTTATCGCAGCCTACCAGACCGTGACGGTCCTGAAACTGGGCGAACTGTGGGCAATCCCCATCATGTTGCGCCTGGCGCTGATCGAGAATCTTCGACGTGTCGGGGCACGGGTCGCCGCCGACAGGATCGACCGAAACCACGCCGACTCCTGGGCGGACCAGATGACGGAGATCGCCGAGAAAGACCCGAAGAGCCTGATTCTGGCGATCGCGGACATGGCGCGTTCGAACCCTCCCGTGTCGAGTTCGTTTGTTGCCGAATTTGCGCGCCGTCTGCAGGGACGGAGCCCCGCTTTGGCTTTGCCGCTCACCTGGATCGAGCAGCGGCTCTCCGAGTCCGGCCTTACGATTGAAAAGTTGGTGCAGTCGGAGAATCAACAACAGGCCGCCGATCAGGTTTCGATCAGCAACAGCATCGGCAGCCTCCGGTTTCTGGGAACGAGGGACTGGCGCGAGTTCGTCGAGACGATGAGCGTTGTCGAGCAGACCCTGCGCGCGGATCCTGGCGGAGTCTACGGCAGGATGGATTTTGTCACCCGTGATCGCTACCGTCACGTGGTGGAGAAGATGGCGAAGAGCAGCCGGCTATCCGAACGCGAGATGGCGCGCAAAACGCTCCAATTGGCACAGGAGGGCGCGGCCAGGAAAGGCGGCGACGATCGGGCAGCACATGTCGGGTTTTACCTGATCGACAACGGATTGCGACAGCTGGAACGAACGGCGGAGGTGCGCCTATCTGCCGCTGAGGCTCTTCAGCGCATGATCCGGCGGTTTCCTTTGCTCCTCTATCTCGGTACGATCACGCTGATTACGGCGATTTTTGCCGGGGGCTTACTGACGAAGGCGCATGCCGGCGGGTTGCATGGATGGCCGCTCGCCCTGATTCGGTGTCCTCTCGCTGCTGGGCGGAAGTCATCTGGCGGTGGCGCTTGTGAACTGGCTCGCGACCTTGCTGGCGAAGCCGCACCTGCTGCCGCGCATGGACTTTTCCGAAGGAATTCCACCGGAATCACGCACGCTGGTCGTGATCCCGACCATGCTCGCGAGCGCTCAAAACATCGAGGATCTGGTCGAGGCGCTCGAAGTCCGGTTCCTGGCGAATCGCGACGCAGCACCTGTACTTCGGCCTGCTGACCGATTTTCGAGACGCGCACCAGGAAACGCTTGAGGAAGACGAGCCGCTGTTGGAACTGGCCCGGAAGAAGATCGAAGAGCTGAATGAAAGGTACGGGCGCGCAAGAGCCGGCAATTTCTTCCTTTTCCATCGTCCCCGCCGCTGGAATCCCCGGGAGCGGCTTTGGATGGGTTACGAGCGTAAGCGGGGGAAGCTCGCGGATTTGAATTCCCTTCTGCGCGGCGGCTCGAGGGACCGGTTCTCACTCGTCGTCGGTGAGACTTCAGTTCTTGGCGAACGTAAAGTATGTCATCACCCTCGATACGGATACGCAACTACCGCGCGATTCGGCGTGGCAGTTTGTCGGGAACCATGGCGCACCCGCTGAATCGTGCGCGCTACGACGAAGACGAGCGGCGCATCTGCGAGGGGTACTGCATTCTTCAGCCACGCGTGGCCGTGAGCATGGCGGGCACGAACCGGTCGCCGTTATGCGCGGCTGTTCGGGAGCGAGCCGGGCATCGACCCCTATACGCGCGCCGTCTCCGATGTTTACCAGGACCTGTTCCGCGAAGGCTCGTTCATCGGCAAGGGGATCTATGATGTCGACGCGTTCGAGCGAGTGCTCAAGGATCGACTTCCGGAGAACCGGATCCTCAGCCATGACCTCCTGGAGGGGTGCTACGCGCGGGCCGGGGCTATTGAGCGATGTGCTGTTGTATGAGGAATATCCCTCCGGCTACAGCGCGGACGTGAGCCGCCGCCATCGATGGATCCGCGGCGATTGGCAAATCGCTGCGCTGGTTGTTGCCCGCGCGTTCCGGGCTTCGGCGGTCGCCGGCAGAAGAATCCGCTTTCCGGGTTGTCCCGATGGAAGATCTTCGACAATCTGCGCCGCAGTCTCGTGCCTTCGGCATTGACCCTGATGTTGCTGCTGGGCTGGACCGTATTGTCACCACCTGGTTTTGGGCCTTGTCGGTGATCGGCATCATCCTGATTCCTGCCTTGATTAATTGCATCCTGGACCTGCTGCGCAAGCCGGCCGATGTACTTCTGGGTCAGCACCTCGCTACCGCGGCGCGTTGTGCAGCCCGGCACTTCGCGCAGACGGCATTTACGCTCGTCTGCCTCCCCTACGAGGCGCTGTTTCAGCCTGGATGCGATTGTGCGCACGGCGGGGCGGATGCTGTTCACGCACAGGCGACTTCTCGAATGGAGCCCCTCGAACAACCTGGACGGCAACGGCCGCCTGAACCTCTTCGCCTCCTACCTGTCCATGTGGATCGCCCCCGTCTTAGCCGTTGCCACAGGGATCTATCTTTCGCTTTCGAGGCCTGCCGGCCTGGTCGTGGCCGGGCCGATACTGGGGCTCTGGTTTGTCTCCCCCGTGATCGCATGGTGGATCAGCCGGCCGCTCGCTCGCCGGGCTGCACGGCTGTCCATCGACCAGACCCTCTTTCTCCGAAAGCTCTCGCCGGAAAACCTGGGCATACTTCGAGACCTTCGTCGGGCCGGAGGATCATTGGCTGCCGCCTGACAATTTTCAGGAGCATCCGGTGTGCCGTGATCGGGCATCGCACGTCGCCGACCAACATGGGACTTGCGTTACTGGCAAATCTGTCGGCCTACGACTTCGGCTACATTACGCCGGGAAAACTCATCGAACGCACGGCGAATGCATTCCGCACGATGGAAGCACTGGAACGTCACCGAGGCCACTTCTACAACTGGTACGACACGCAGTCCCTGAAACCGCTGCTGCCTGCGTATATCTCCACAGTAGACAGCGGGAACCTCGCGGGACACCTGCTGACCTTGCGTCAGGGGCTGCTCGCACTTCCCGATCACGACATCCTGGGAGAGCGCTTCTTTGACGGGCTCCGTGACACGCTGAGGATTCTCGTGGACACCGCGGGGGGAGCCGCTCCGGCCGGACTCGCTCAACTTCAGGAGGATCTTGGGTCCGATTCCCGGCCGACCACGCTCGCGGCAACTGGCAGTGCCTCGACCGGCTGGCGGCATCCGCCGCGCAGGTGGTGGGCAGCCTCGATGCCGGAGACCCCGAGAACCAGGCGAACTGGTGGGCACGCGCCTTTGCCCGGCAGTGCCAGGACGCCCTCGAAGAGCTGACCTTTCTGGCTCCGTGGACCCTGCTGAAGCCGGCCCCTGCCGGACTTGGCATTTCCCGGGCTCGATGCCATCCCGACGCTGCGCCAACTGGCAAGGCTCGAGCTGGAGTTGCTGCCGACAATCGAAGCCCAGCCAGGCTCGGACCCATCCCCGGAGGCCGGCGAGTGGCTGGATGAGTTTCGACGGCTCATCACGGAGGCAAGCCGGCGGGCCCGGGCCCGGCTTGCGGTCATAGAACGCCTTGTGCTGCAGTCCGGCGAATTCGCCCGTATCGAGTACGACTTCCTGTATGACAAGGCTTCCCATCTGCTGACGATCGGGTACAACGTTGCCGAGCGCCGGCGCGACTCGAGTTCTTACGACCTGCTGGCTTCGGAAGCGAGATTGTGCAGTTTCGTTGCGATTGCGCAGGGACAGCTGCCGCAGGAGAGTTGGTTTGCCCTGGGACGCCTGCTCACGACCGCGGGCGGGCAACCGGTCCTGCTTTCGTGGAGCGGTTCGATGTTCGAGTACCTCATGCCGCTCCTGGTCATGCCGACGTACGACAATACCCTGCTTGACCAGTCCTATATTGCGGCCGTGGACCGGCAGATCGCGTATGGCAAAAAGCGCGAGGTCCCGTGGGGCATTTCCGAATCCGGTTACAACGCGATCGACGTCCAGCTCAACTACCAGTACCGCGCGTTTGGCGTGCCCGGCCTGGGGCTCAAACGCGGGCTGGCCGAGGATCTGGTCATTGCGCCGTATGCCTCGGCACTTGCGCTGATGGTGGCGCCCGAGGAGGCTTGCCTGAATCTCGAGCGACTTGCCGCGGCAGGATGTCGAGGGGAAGTACGGATTCTATGAAGCGATCGACTACACTCCCTCGCGCCTGCCCCGCGGGCAATCCAATGTCCTGGTCCGGTCTTTCATGGCGCATCACCAGGGCATGAGCCTGCTCTCGCTGGCCTATCTTCTCCTGGGCCGTCCGATGCAGAAACGATTCGAGTCGGATCCGTCGTTCCAGGCGACCACGCTGTTGCTTCAGGAGACGAGTCCCCAAGGCCACGGCGTTCTACTCGCAAACTGCCGAAAGTTCCGATTTACGCACGACTGCCAACGGTCCGGAGACGCCGGTGCGCGTCTTCAGCAGCCCGGATACGCCAATACCGGAAGTGCAGTTGCTGTCCAACGGCAGATACCACGTGATGATCACGAACGCAGGCGGCGGTTACAGCCGCTGGAAAGACACGGCAGTCACGCGCTGGCGCGAAGACATCACCTGCGACAACTGGGGCACGTTCTGTTACATCCGCGACGTGGCGAGCGGGAAGTTCTGGTCCACCGCATATCAGCCGGCGCTTATGCCATCCCACAACTATGAAGCGGTATTTTCGGAGGCGCGGGTGGAGTTCCGCTGCCGCGAACAAGAGATCGACACCCATACGGAAATCGCGGTTTCCCCGGAGGATGATATCGAACTGCGCCGGATCCACATCACCAACCGGTCCCGGACACGCAGAATCATCGAAATCACAAGCTACGCGGAAGTTGTCCTCGCGGCGCCGGCCGCGGACGCGCTTCATCCGGCTTTCAGTAATCTGTTCGTTCAGACCGAGATCATCCGTGAGCGGCAGGCGATTCTCTGCACGCGCCGGCCCCGCTCCGCCGGCGAGCAGACGCCGTGGATGTTTCATTTAATGGCCGTCCATGGGGTGGGGATCGGCGAAATCTCCTATGAAACCGACCGGATGCGGTTCATCGGGCGGGGCCACAGTGTGGCCGCTCCAAAAGCGATGACCGATCCCGCGGCGCTTTCGGGTAGCGAGGGGTCGGTGCTGGATCCGATAGTCGCAATCCGCCGGCAAATAACGCTTGATCCGGAAGAAACGGCGACGATCAATGTTGTGTCCGGCATCGGCGCGACGCGTGACGCGTGCCTGGGACTGGTCGAAAAGTACCAGGATTGGCGTCTGGCGGATCGCGTCTTCGACCTTGCGTGGACCCATAGTCAGGTGCTCCTGCGGCAACTCAATGCCACCGAAGCCGACGCGCAACTCTACGGGCGCCTCGCCGGCTCCATCATCTACGCCAATTCCTCGCTGCGCGCCGACCCGAGCGTCCTCATCAAGAACGCCAGGGGGCAATCCGGTCTGTGGGGATACGCGATTTCCGGCGATCTGCCGATCGTGCTGCTGCGGATCGGAGATCCGGCCAACATCGAGCTGGTGCGCCAGATCGTGCAGGCACACGCGTACTGGCGCCTGAAGGGTCTGGCGGTCGACCTGGTGATCTGGAACGAAGAGCGCGCCGGTTACCGGCAAGGGCTCCACGAACAGATCATGGGCCTGATTGCCGCGGGCACCGAAGCCAACGTGACCGATCGGCCGGGCGGAATCTTCGTCAGACCTGCGGATCAAATATCGAGCGAAGATCGCGTTCTGCTCCAAACGGTCGCTCGTGCCATCATCAGCGACAGCCGGGGATCGCTGGTGGACCAGATCAACCGGCGCGGCCCCGTGGAGGTGCCGGTCCCGCGCCTTACCCCGATGCGAAACCGCCGCGCCGAACCTCCGGCGGCTGCCGCGTTGCCGCGCCGCGATCTGATCTTCTTCAACGGGCTGGGCGGATTCACCCCGGATGGGCGCGAGTACGTGATTACGACCGCGCCCGGGCAGGTCACGCCGGCGCCATGGGTGAACGTGCTGGCAAACCCGAACTTCGGAACTGTCGTCTCAGAGAGCGGATGTGCCTACACCTGGAGCGAGAATGCCCACGAGTTCCGGCTCACTCCCTGGCACAACGACCCGGTAAGCGATGCGAGCGGAGAAGCCATCTATATCCGCGACGAAGAGACGGGACACTTCTGGTCCCCCACGCCGCTGCCCAGCCCCGGAGCGACGCCCTACGCCACCCGGCACGGATTCGGCTACAGCGTCTTCGAGCATCTGGAGCGCGGCATCCGCTCGGAGCTGTGGGTGTATGTGGCCCGGGACGCGCCGGTCAAGTTCATGGTGTTGAAGGTGCGCAACGAGTCCGGCCGATCCCGCCGCCTCTCCGCCACCGGCTATGCGGAATGGGTGCTGGGAGATCTGCGCCCGAAATCCGCCATGCACGTGATCACCGAAGTGGATCCGAACAGCGGCGCTCTGTTCGCGCGCAATCCTTACAACACCGAGTTCGCCGATCGGGTGGCCTTTTTCGACGTGGATGATCCGGCTCGGACCGTCAGCGCCGACCGGACGGAGTTCCTGGGGCGCAACGGCACGCTGCGGAGTCCGGCGGCCATGAATCGGTCGCGGCTTTCCGGCAAGGCGGGAGCCGCGTTGGATCCCTGTGCCGCGGTCCAGGTTCCCTTCGAGCTCGCCGACGGGCAAGAGCGTGAGATTATTTTCAGGCTCGGCGTCGGGCGAAACACCAATGACGCCGTCAACCTGGTGCAGCGCTTCCGGGGGTCCGGCTCGGCGCTCGGCGCGCTCGAAGCGGTGTGGGAGTACTGGAAGCGCACGCTCGGCGCGGTGCATGTGGAAACCTCCAACCCGGCCCTTGATGTCCTGACCAACGGCTGGCTCCTGTACCAGACGCTCGCGTGCCGGCTCTGGGCGCGGAACGGATACTACCAGCCGGGGGGCGCCTTTGGTTTCCGCGATCAGTTGCAGGACGTGATGGCGCTCCTGCACGCCGAGCCGCACCTGCTGCGCGAACATCTGCTCCTGTGCGCGGGACGCCAGTTTCAGGCGGGAGATGTTCAGCATTGGTGGCATCCCCCCTCGGGCCGGGGCGTGCGTTCGCACTGTTCGGATGATTACCTCTGGCTGCCGTTGGCGACCAGCCGCTACGTTCTCGGCACCGGAGACACCGGGGTGTTGGATGAATCCGTTCACTTTCTTGAAAGCCGCCCGGTAAAAGCGGAGGAGGACTCGTATTACGATCTGCCCGGCCGCTCTGAAGAATCGGCCAGTCTGTATGACCATTGCGTCCGATCGATCCTGCGAGGTCTGCGCATGGGGGAGCACGGCCTGCCCCTGATGGGTTCCGGCGACTGGAATGACGGCATGAACCTGGTGGGCGAACAGGGCAAAGGCGAAAGCGTCTGGCTGGGATTCTTCCTTTATGAAGTGCTTATGCGTTTTGCGGAAGTGGCCCGCGGGCATGGCGACAGTCCCTTCGCCGAGCATTGCGATTGGGAGGCGGCACGCGTGCGTCGGCATATCGAGCAGCACGGCTGGGACGGCGCATGGTACCGCCGGGCGTATTTCGACGACGGCTCGCCGCTCGGGTCGGCCGACAATCCCGAATGCCGGATCGATTCCATCGCGCAAAGCTGGTCGGTGCTATCCGGGGCGGGCGATGCCGAGCGCTCGCGCATGGCGATGGCAGCGGTGGATCAGCGCCTCGTTCGCCGCGATCATGCGCTCATCCAACTCCTGGACCCGCCGTTTGACAAGTCGGACTTGAATCCCGGGTACATAAAAGGGTACGTCCCGGGCGTGAGAGAAAACGGCGGGCAGTACACGCATGCAGCCATCTGGGCGGCCATGGCATTCGCCGCACTAGGCGACAGCCGGCGCGCGTGGGAACTGTATGGCAATGATCAATCCGGTGAACCATGCGGCCTCTCCGGCGGCGATTGCGAACTACGCCGTTGAGCCGTACGTCGTCGCGGCCGACGTCTATGCGCTCGCGCCGCACATCGGCCGCGGCGGCTGGACCTGGTACACGGGTTCGGCCGGATGGATGTACCGGCTGATTGTGGAATCACTCCTGGGACTGAGACTGGAAGTGGACAAACTCCGTTTCGCGCCGTGCCTCCCCGCGGACTGGAAGGAGTTCAAGGTACACTACCGGTATCGGGAGACCGTGTATCACATCGCCGTCCTGCAAACGGTCGCGGACGAATGCCGGTATGACCGTGACCGTAGATGGCGTCGAACGAGACGACCAGGCCATACCCCTGGTCGATGACCGCCAGGAACACAGCGCGGAAGTAAAGATCCACGTCGCCCCCAGCCAAATAACCGCCAAATTGGAGCACCAGACGGTGCTGGGTCAGATGCCGCTCCCGTAATCCGCAATCAAAAGAGGCATAGGCCACAGCGCCGTTGTCCCCTGGTGACAGCGATGAGCAATCTTGACCGGAGGCGTGAGCTATATAGAACTGACACCTGAATGGCCAAAAGGTATAAAGAATGTGACTCTGACTGCAACCCATAATCCAGTGGGAAGCAGCTCCCGGAGGGGAGGTTCAGTATGATCTGGACATTGTTTGTGGTTCTGCTTGCTTTGTGGTTTTTGGGACTGGCCACTTCCTACACTTTAGGCGGATTTATCCACCTCCTGCTGGTGGTGGCCGTCGTCATGGTCTTGATTCGGTTGATTCAAGGCCGAAGAGGTATTGCCTGAGAACGGAGATACAACAAATGAAACCGATCATCTTGATTGGAATTGTATTGGTGGTGTTGGGTGCGCTGGCCCTCGCCTATCAGGGTATCAATTATACTCGTACGGAAAAGTTGCTTGACCTGGGACCGATTCATGCCACTACGGAAACGCAGAAACGGATTCCCCTTCCTCCGATAATCGGAGGAATTGCGCTGATCGGCGGGGTGGCGTTGCTGATAGCAGGCGCGAGGCGAAGAGCCTAAGAATCCGGATGAACTGTGGCTGATGGCCCGGCTTCACGGCGCATGAGTATCGTGAAAGACGAAGCCATCGCCTTTAAGCTAATCAAGGATGCCACCCGTGATTGCAAAGCCCGTTCCACTCTTCGTTGTCATCGCCATGCTGCTCTGCTCGTGCGCCCTTCAAGCTGGGCCGATTCGTGTCCGGCTGATCGAGGGAAACTTTCGAGGGTTCCTCGTGCTCCGATCGTTGGACGGGGCAGCGATCGCCTACGGGGAAGTAAGCCAGAAGCCCACGGGCAACCTGGTCGAGTGCCGCACGATCCTGAGATTCAAGGATGGTTCGCTGTACGATGAAGCGGCGACATTTTCGCAAAAGGGCGTTTTCAGGCTTGAAGCCTACCGACTCGTGCAGCACGGCCCATCCTACCCGACATTGGAGGTGTCGTTCGATCGCAAGAGCGGGCAATACAAGGCCCGAAGTCAGGCGGAGAAGGACGACCAGGTAAAGGTGGCCAGCGGAAAATTCGAGATGCCGGCCGATCTATACAACGGCATGGCGCTGATGCTGTTAAAGAATCTTCCAGGAGGTGCCGGTGCGACGGTGCATATGGCTGTCTTCACGCCGGAGCCGCGCCTGATCGAAATGGAGTGGAGCTGGGAGGGAGAGGATGTGGTGCTTCTGGGCGGTAGAGCCTTGAAGGCCATGCGCTCGCTGGTGAAGCTGAATATCGGCGGACTCACCGGCGTGATCGCCTCGTTGATCGGAAAAAGCCCGCCTGACCTGCGCTATTGGCTCGTCACAGGGGATGTTCCTGCGTTCGTGAAATTCGAAGGCGCCATGTTCTTGAATGGACCGGTATGGCGGCTCGAGCTGACCACTGTGGAGTGGCCTAAGTAAGTATCGTTTCGTCCCGATAGCAGCGACCATCCCAGCTGTGATGAGCAATATTGACCATGTCCGTGAGCAATACGGAACGGACGCGCGGATCCCACGGAGGTATCCTTTCTCTTCGAGTATCTCAGTTCGCTTTCAACACTCAGAGGGAGATTGTCATGCTAAAGAAAAAAGGCGTGCCTGTCGATTGGGAAGCCCTGCTCGCAGGGCTCTCCCGCGGAAAAACCATTGTAGAATACAACGCCGACCGGCGCGTCTTCGACCAGGGACAACCTGCGGATTCCATATTTTATCTTCGACATGGCAAGGTGAAACTCTCGGTTATCTCCCAACAAGGCAAGGAGGCGATCGTCGCCACCCTGAGTGCCGGCGACTTCCTCGGCGAGGGATGCCTCGCAGGCCAGCCGTTGCGCATGTCAACGGCCACAACGGCCACGGATTGCAGTCTCTTCCGGATCGAGAAACTGCTGATGCTGCGCCTGCTTCACGAGAAGCACGAGATTTCGGAATTGTTCGTCGCGCATTTGCTCTCACGCAATATCCGTTTCGAAGCGGACCTCGTGGACCAGCTATTTAATTCGAGCGAAAAACGTCTCGCGCGCATCCTCCTGCTGCTCGCTCATTTCGGCAAGGAAAGCAGAGCCGAACTCGTGCTTCCGGAAGTCAGTCAGGATCACCTGGCCCAAATGATCGGCACAACCCGTTCGCGTGTAAGTCATTTCATGAATAAATTCCGGAAGCTGGGCTTCATCGATTACAGCGAGAACAACGGGTTGATGGTCCACAGTGGCCTGCTCAGCGTGGTCCTGCACGATTAGTTGATGGAACGGTGGAGAATGAGACCTCAAACGAGACAACCCGGACAATAGGCCCCGGTTATCTCGTTTATAGGCCAAGCAACTAGCAGACTATGAGGATTTGATGATTTTGGCCTGGGCGTCAGGGCCAATTGCTTTGATGGCAACTTTCACGGCATCTTCCATCGGATCCTTGAAGGGCACCTCGATTCGGAGCAGGCCGTGTTCGTAAGTTGCTTCCGCTTTGACAGGTTTCACCTGCCAACCTAAAGCCAGCGCTGAAACATAATCGACGTCTCTGGCCGGCGCTGTCAGGTGGATGCTGTCTTCCAGGATCTTCACATCGATAGTATCTGTTGGCGCTCCTGGGATGGCAAACTCTATCACCAGCTTGTGGTTCTCCGCGTCCGCGTACGCGACCGTATTGGGCGCGACCTTGATTCGATATTCCGACATCCTGAGACCCTCCTTTTTCCGTCAAGCTAACGATTTCATCTAAAACAGTCCGGGTTGATGTTCTGAAACGACCCCTCACAAGATTTGTTTACAGGGCTTTCGAAGACGATCTGGAATGCCGGCTCCGCTCCTCCCCAACAGATCATGGAGGCAGTGCATTTGTATCATGGTGGTAATCCGGTGTCAGTTCACTACTGATCACGGGCATGGTCAAAACAGCTCATTAAGGACATCCGCCTCCCACCAGATTCCGGCGGACAACTCGGGGCACACCCCTAATACCGCGGATTCATTCGTGGCATCTGTTTAGCCGATGCTGAACAGCAGAACGCAAAGACGCAAGGACGCAAAGAGATTCTTTTCGGTTCGCGGACATGGGCGGGCTTCGGCCGCATCCTTGGGCGAGCCGCGGGAGAAAGCGCAATCCTCCTGAGTAGCCGCTGCCCGCGCTTTCTCCCGCGGCTCGCCCAAGGATGCGCCATCGCGAAGCGCTGCGCCCACGCCTGTTGCTCAGTCGATCTTTGCGCCCTTGCGCCCCCGCGTCTTTGCGTTTTGCTTCTTCATCCATTTGATTTGGCTAAACAATTACCATTCGTGTGTCGGTTCAGTACCGTTTGCAAGTCCGGTCAACATTGCTATTGCTCATTCCCGCCAGGAGCCTGTCTGCAAGGCAGGCAAGGGCCGCATCGTAGAGCCGCCGGGTGACGTTGGTGTGGCTGGTGAGGACAACCCCTCTGTCACCTGTTTATGATCTTGCGATATGCGACATACAAATCAGATAACCGGTCAGCGGAAGCAGGTTCACTGCGAGCAAGCAGCGTGATGATCTCATCACGTCCGCTAAACGCAGGCTGTAATCCCTCTCTTTGTGCCTGTGGGAAGGACGAATCATTCCCTCTGTCAATTTCTGCCCGCAGGGACGTATAAAAGTTACTGGCAGATTGGCGGGCCGGCTCATAAGCTCCACGCCGCGCGTCGATGGCCGCGGATGCCAGCCAGTTTTCTATCCTGCCCATGCTTACCTGGCGTTCTGCCTGAGAAAGACTATCGGAGTATTCACCCGACTTGAGCCACATTGGGACGAAGCCGAACAGGAAGCCGACAAGCAACAAGGCAGCATAGGTGATTACCCGGCGTATTGAGGAGGTTGTCCCGACCGGTGTATGCGGGCTGACTTCGTTCATAGTAACTCCTTCGCTGATGCGGCAACGGCAACGCCTGGCGAAAAATCATAGTTCCCGCTCCATGGATTTCCACTTCCTGACGGTCGCGGCGCTAACGCGCTCACTATCGTCCTCGGTTTATCTCACCTCGATGGACGTGATCTTGTCATTGAAATTTCCCAGGTTCGACACCCCGCCGCCGGCAATAGTCCTGCTGGCACCGCCGAAGTTCTCATGCTCGTAAACGACTGCTCGGGCTCTGCCGAAGACCCGGACAGATGAAATCTTGTCGTTAAAGCGGTCTTCCACATTGCGCCGGCTCTCGCCGGCGTTCATGCAGAAGCTGTCGCCACGGTAGTCCGCGTCCAGGTAGAAACACGCCCCATTGCGAGGTTCGTAACCGCTGCCCCGGCCCCCATACTGGCCTTCGTACTGCCCTCCGTATTGGCCTCCGGTGACCTGGAAGGAGGTGATTCTGTCGTTCCAGTCGCGGAGATTCGGCACATCCTGGCGGAAAGTCTGGCGCGCGCCGTTGAAGTTCTCATCATCGTAGACTGTTACCTCGGCCCTTCCAAAGATCCGGATGGATGAGATCCTGTCGTTGTAACGCTCTCCGAAATTCCGTTGACTCTCATCGCTGTTGACACAGACCTTCTCTCCGCGGTAGTCCGCGTCCATGTAAAAACAGGCGCCATTTTGAGGTTCATTGGCACTGCCGCTGAATCCTATCCGGTCGGACTGAACCTGGATGGCGGTGATTCTATCGTTCCAGTCCTGCAGATTCGACACGCCACCGGTAAAAGTCCTGCTCGCACCGCTGAAGTTCTCATGCTCGTAAACAATGACTCGGGCTCTGCCGAAGATTTGGACAGAAGAAATCTTGTCGTTAAAGCGGTCTTCCACATTCCGCCGGCTTTCGCCGGCGTTCATGCAGAAGCTGTCGCCGCGGTAGCCCGCGTCCAGGTAAAAACAGGCTCCGTCTCGAGGCTGATTGCTTCCGTACTGGATGCGGTTCTGGGCCTCCAGCCGGGGACTGAGGACGTGAATCAGACCCAAAACTATAAGGACCAGGTAGGCGGATCCAAGCGCTCGTTTCATAGTCGTCTCTCCTTGTCGTCTCTCCTTCGTTTTTGCAGATGCAATGACCCCTCATAGCCAGATCAGTGCCGCAACCGGGATTGTGATTTTCTGCGCCCCGTTTACCAATGGTTGTGCGCCTCGCCGGATCCTGGCCGGCAAAGAAAGGCACTCTTTTTATATCATTGGGGTGATTTGGCGTCAGTTCAATACCGCTCATACCGGTGGTCAGAATTGCTCGTTGCCGGGAAAGCAACTGTTTAGCCGATGCCCGCGCTTTCTCCCGCGGCTCGCCCACGGATGCGCCAGCGCGAAGCGCTGCGCCCACGCCTGTTGCTCGGTGTCGGTCTTTGCGTCCTTGCGTCTTTGCGTCTTTGCGTTTTGCTTCTTCATCCATTGATTTGGCTAAACAATTACCCGGGAAAAGGCGACCACATCGATGACACGTCCTCGGTAGCTTCAGGTCATCCCACGCCCGGCGATCTTTGCATTCAAGGCGAGGCGTCGATGTAGCCGCGCTCCACCCGGCTTGCACCGTTACTACCCCTACAACCGGTATGAGCAAACTTGACCATGGGTGTGAGCAGTACGGGACTGACACGCAACTAACCTCAAGGCATAACAACCAAGTCTCGAGATGCCTGCCAGGAGCCGGATGATAATGCGCGTCTCTCCATCAAGAGGCCGGAAGACAGCGGGATGAGGTTGCCAAATAAGGTCAGCCTCGTTCGACGCGGTCGCCGAACTGCTCTTCTTGTCGAACAAATGCTCGGCATGAGGGGGCACGGCCGCCGGTAAGTGTTATTAACAGAGCATGTCGTATTTTCAAAGAAGAGGGACCCATGAGAAAAACGAAAATAATCAACACGTTTCTGGTGTCATGCGGCTTATCACTCGGATTACTGGCCGCAAATACACCGCAGGCGGGGAATTCGAATCAGCAGTCGGTTCTCAGCCAATCAGGCAGTTCGATACCCATTTATCGCATCACGGTGACTGAGCGGACCATGAAAGCGATCAATTACCAACACCGCGGGGGCGCCACCATGATCGATTTCCGCGGCACCGATCTCCTGCCGAACTGCCCACGGCGAGGCCAAAGTGGAGAGCAAGCAGGGCTACATCGAGATCGAGGTGGAATTCGACAAATTGCAACCCGCCAACAAGTACGGGGCGGAATACCTCACTTACGTGCTGTGGGCCATCACCCCCGAGGGCCGCACATCCAACCTGGGCGAGGTTCTGTTAAATGGAACCAGTGGCAAGTTGAACGTGACCACCGAGTTGCAGGTTTTCGGACTTGCAGTGACGGCGGAGCCATACTTCGCCGTGACCATGCCGAGCAACCTGGTCGTGATGGAAAACGAAGTGCGCACGGATACGGCAGGGAAGATCGAAGCGATGGATGCCAAGTACGAATTGCTGCAGAGAGGCCAGTATGAGCGCATGGTGAATCCTCTGGCGCTGAAAATGGATCGGAAGATGCCGCTGGAACTCTATGAAGCGCGCAACGCCGTCCAGATCGCGCGGGCCAGCGGTGCCGACCAGTTTGCCGCCGAAACCTTCGCGAAGGCCGAAAATTCCCTGAAGCAGGCCGAGGCCCTCCAGGCGCGCAAAGCGGGACGCAAACCGGTGACGATGGCTGCGCGGGAGGCGGTGCAGACCGCGGAAGACTCCAGGGCAATCGCGGTGACGCGTCAGGAGGAAGCGCGTTTGGCGTCCGAACGCCAGGCGGGAATGAACCGGGAGGCGAATCTGAGAGCGGAAACCGAGGCCGAGGCGCGCCTGAGAGCGCAAGCCGAAGCCAACCAGAAGGTGGAAGCCGATCGAAGAGCGCAGGCTGAGGCCAAAAGCGCCGCTGACCAGTCTGAAACCGCGAGGATCAAACGGGAGGCAGAGGTTGCACGAATCGCCGCTCAGGACGAAGCCGACCGCCTCAAACTCGCGAACGATGCTGCACGGGTTTCCGCTCAGGCCGAGGCCGAGCGGGCAGCGCGCGCGGCCGCGCAAGCCGAAGCCGACAGGACTCAGCTGGCCGCTCAGGAAGCCGACCGGCTACGGCGGAAGGCAGAGGCTGAAAAGGCCGAATTGCGCGCTCAGCTCTTGACCCAGCTTAACCTGGTTCTGGAAACTCGCGATACCGCCCGCGGCCTCATCATTAACATGTCGGATGTTCTCTTCGACACGGCCCAGTATAACTTGCGGCCCCTGGCGAGAGAGAGGTTGGCCAAAGTGGCCGGCATCATCCTGGGACACCCGGGATTGACGCTGGCCGTCGAAGGCCATACGGACAGCGTGGGTGGTGAAGCGTACAATCAGACCCTATCGGAACAGCGAGCTGGATCGGTGCGCGACTATCTTATCCATCAGGGGATGTCGGCGATGAATTCTGTAGCGGCCATAGGGTTCGGCAAAACCAAGCCCGTAGCCTCAAACGATACCTCCGCGGGCCGCCAGCTTAATCGTCGCGTGGAACTTATCGTATCCGGCTCAATCATTGGTGTGGGGAGCGCTTCATCTGTTGCCCGCCGGTAAATACGGGTGACCTGATCGTTGCTCAAAGAACGGCGAACCGACTTATGAGTGACTCAAGATCTTCTTTTCATAACTTCGACGCCGTACCAATTGAAGCCCGAGCCGCACAAACCTTTTCCTTGTGCGGCCGGGCTCCGAGGGCCCGCAAAAGCCCTGCACACGGATCCAATCCGCGTTCATCCGCGTCCCACAATGTCTTGCTTCGTGAATAATACGGGTTAAGAGGGGAGTTCGGTGGCGATGATGCGATGCTCTATCGCATAGCGAGTGAAATCCGCAACCGTGTGCAAGTTGAGCTCTCGGGCGAGGTTCGCTTTATGAAACTCCACCGTCTTCAAGGAAATGTTCAAGATGGAGGCAATTTCCTTCCGGCTCCGCCCTTCGGCCACCAATTGCAGAACCTCCCGCTGGCGAGGAGTCAGGCGGTCCGATGGCTTGCCTCCCGGTTTCTCAGTCGAAATCAGCAGTTCCAGCGCGTTCCGGGTCACGAGCGGACTTACATAGTGATGACCCTTCATCACCTCGCGGATGGCGGTCTTCAACTCGGAAGCCGCCGCGCGCTTCAAGAGGTATCCCATGGCTCCTGCCCGAAATGCTTCCGCCACGTAATCGGAATCTGCATGCATGGTAAGAAAGATCAACTTAGCCGAAGGCAGAAGCTTCCGGAGCCGGCGTGCGGCGTCGATGCCATTCAAAGCCGGCATGGAAATGTCGAGGAGAATAATATCGGGCTTTAAGGTTTTCGCCATGGCCAGAAGCGACAGGCCATCCTCCACACTACCTATCAGCTCAAACTCGGGCTCCAGCATGAGCCGGATTCCCTCCAGCAACAGGGTGTGGTCGTCGGCGAGCAGCAAGCGGGGGCGCATATCATCCACTCCTCAATTCAACGGTACCCGGATCATGATGGCAGCGCCGCGGCCGGGCAGCGTTTCCAGCGAGAACTCTCCCCGGACCAACCGCACGCGTTCCTGCATGCCGATCAGCCCCAGTCCGCTTTTGCGGGGCATTGAGTGGATATCAAACCCAACGCCATGATCCCGAATAGACAAGGACAGCTGTTTCGATCCTCCGGTCAGACTGATTTTCACCGATGTCTTGCCCGCGTGCTTGGCGACGTTTCGCAGGGCCTCCTGGACGATCCGATAGAGGGAGCTTGCAGCCTCCGGCGGAATTCGCGCCGGCACTTTACGCGCCGTGAATTGGACCGGGAGGCCCTCGCGTTCGGAAAACTCCCGGCTGTAGGTGCGTATCGCGGCGGCGAGGCCGAGGTGATCGAGGGTCGCAGGATGAAGCTGGTAGGCGATCCTGCGGAGGTCATTGGCGAGCGTGCCGATTTCATCGCGGATCGCCAGCAGCCGTCTCTTCCCGTCCCTCAGATTGGGAGGCAGCTGTTGGCCCAGCGTCTCCACATCAAACTGCAACTTGGCCACCTTCTGGCTCAAGTCGTCATGCAGCTCCCTGGACACGCGGCGGCGCTCTTCCTCCTGGGTGTGGAGCAGGCCCGCCGTCAACGCGCGCAGTTCCTCGCGGGTGCGCAGCAAGGCGGCCTCACTGTCGAGCAAAGCCGTTGCACCAACCTTCACGCTGCGCTGCAGCCGTTGCTGTTCTCCGACCAGAACGCGTTCTGCTTGTTTCTGAGCGGTGATGTCCTCCACTAAGACGAGGATCTGATTTTCGCTGTCGGGAATGATCCTGCGTGCATGGATCAATACCGTCCTCCTGCCCGATCCAGGGCACTCCTGCTCAAACTCGAGAGGTTCTATCGATTCCAGGTCTGGGGAGAGCCGCTCTAAAGCAGTCTTCAGGCCGGGCAGGTTCCACTGTCGCCTGCTCACCTCATGGAAAAACTGATTCTCAACGTCGGCGGGCCTCAGCCGGTATGCCTGGAAGAAGGCGCGATTCGCCATTCGAACCCGCAGGTCGGACCGTAACACCAGCAGAGGCGTTTGCACCGACTCGACGACCGACTCGGTGAATTTGCGCGCCGAGTCGGTCGCAATCTGCGCGCGGCGAGCTTGGTCGATGTCCACCAGGACCAGCACCGCGCCCGCGATCCGGTTGTCTCCCGTTCGATACGGCCGCACGTGCAGAACGTGCCAGCATCCCTGGCGATCCTGCAACTCCGTTTCTTCCGGGTTCAATGTCTCGAGAACCCTCCGTATCCTCGGTTCCAGGTCATCCATGCTGAGCCGCATCTGAATATCCACGATCGGCCGGCCGATGTCGCCGGGTTGGAAACCTAAGAGGCGCTCGGCCGACGTCGTGAGCCGCCGGATACGGAGCTCGTTGTCGATCATCAGTATCGGCATGGATGCGCTTTTCAGAAGATTCGCAAGGTCGTCGCTGAGCTTGCCCAGTTCCTGAATGCGGTTCCGCAGCTCTTCGTTGACCGTGTTCAGCTCCTCATTGCTCGACTGCAGCTCTTCCTTCGAAGTCTCCAGTTCTTCGTTGATGCTCTGCAGTTCCTCGTTACTCGATTGGATCTCTTCATTCGCGGAGGTGAGATCCTCGTTGGCCGCATCGCGTTCGTCGATAATGGACTGAAGGCGCTGCTCGGTCAGGATAAGCTCTTGCCGGAGGCGCTCCGGGTCGGCTGGGTCGCTTTTGGATTTGCGGCGTGACCCGGTGCCTCCCGATGGTTCCCGTCGCTCGGCGAGCCGCTGCCCTGCGCGAGAGAAGAACAGGACGAGAAAACAGCGGTCATGACTCGCAGGGTCGGAAATACTGCGCACCTCTAACCGGATGGTACCGATCTCCCCGCCCTCGCACTCTTGCAGTACGATCGATTGGACTGGGCTTTTTTCGCTCTTTGCCTTCCTCAGAAGCTTCTGCAGTTCGCCCCGAATGCACTCCCTTGCCATTTTGGGGAGTGCCAGCGTGGCGCGTCCCGGAGCGAGACGCAAATACGGGCTCGTGTCCCCGTGGGACTGCAGTATTTCAAAGCTTTCGTTCACGATAATCCAAGCCGGCCCATACTCCGACAGAACGATGCGCCCGGCCTCTTTGTCAAGCTCTGCCTCGAATGGCTTCTTCCTGTCGATCGATGGTGCGGAGGGGAGGCTTTGTTGATGATCGCCGGCGAATCCAAGACCGGTCGGGCTCATGTGGACTCGAGCGGCCTTTCTGGTGAAAAACTTGTGCTGCTTGTCGATGAGTGAGAACGGGTCCGGGAGATTGCCCAGGCTCTCCGAAAGGCCCAGCATCAGGTAGCCGTTTGGTTTCAGCGCATAGTGCAGTGTACCGGCCATCTGGCGCTGCAATGCAGATTCGAGATAAATCAGAACGTTCCGGCAGCTGATCAGGTCGAGACGTGAGAAGGGCGGGTCCACGAGCAGGTTCTGCTGCGCGAAGACGCACATTTCGCGAACCGACTTGACGACCTGGAAGCCGTTCTCGACGCGCGCAAAAAAGCGTGCCTGCCGTTCCGGCGAGACCTTGGCGACCTGGTTCTCTGTGTAAGTGGCCGTACGAGCTATGGCTATCCCCCGTTCGCTGAGGTCGGTGCCGAAGATCTGGATCGGGACCGGCGCGGGACGCCTCGCGTTTGCCTCGATCAGGCATATGGCGATCGAGTAGACCTCCTCCCCCGTGGAACAGCCAGGCACCCACACACGCAACGGCGAGGCCCCTGACCGTCCATGCAACAGTTGCGGCAAGATTGTTTTTTCGAGGGCCAGGAAAACCTCGGGATCACGGAAAAAGCCGGTGACATTGATCAGCATGTCCTCACACAACGCCAGCAGCTCCGAACGATTGGATCCCAGGTAAGAAATGTATGACTCCAGATCCTCTTGGCGTTGCAGGATGATCCGGCGGGTGATACGTCGCCGGATCGTTCCGCGCCTGTAGCCACGAAAGTCGACACTGGTGGCGGTCCGTATGAGCGCGAAGATCCGGCTCAGTTGAGACTCGTCCCCGCCGTTTTTCGAGGGAACAAACGCCGGCTCGCCTCCGGACAGGGAAAGGTGCCGTCCAATCCTCTCCAACTCGCCCGCAATCTCCTCAGGGGTCAAAATCAGGTCGACGGTTCCAGCCGCGATCGCGGTTCGCGGCATGTCGGGATGTTTGGCCGAGCGCTCGCTTTGAACGATGGCAATGCCGCCCTCTCCCCGAATAGCCTGCAGGCCCAAAGCCCCATCGGAGTCCGCGCCGGACAGGACCACGCCGATCGCAATTGTTTTCCGGTCCACCGCCAGGGAGCGGAAGAAGTAATCGATCGGCCTGGGTGCGCCCCGCTCCTCCGGGCGCGGCTCGAGTTCCAGAATGGCGCCCGCGATGCTCATCAGAGTATTAGGCGGGATTATATAAACATGGTTGGGCCGCACCGGCGTGCCGTGTTGAACCTCCATGACCGGCATCGCGGTCGTTCGCGACAACAACGAGGCCAGCATGCTGGGATGCTGAGGAGCAAGATGCTGGATAAAGACAAAAGCCATTCCGGTATCGGCGGGAAGGTGTTGCAGGAGCCGCGTAAACGCCTCCAATCCTCCGGCGGAAGCGCCGACGCCGACGACCGGGAAAGACGTCATTTGCAGCGGATCCTCTTCTTCGGAATCCCGCATAAAAGGAATGCGGTCATCCTCCGAGCCCGTTGCCGGTTCATGCTGCCGATCCGGGGCATCCGACGCCGCCCTGGACATGTGTTTCGCCTCGCGGACGCGCCGCGACGTGCGTTCGGTCCTTTTCATCAGGGCATGGCTCCCCACGAGCGTGTGAGCGCTTTTTGTTATCTGTCAGAACGTCCCATATTATCTATCCTGTCCGGCACCGAGTCAATCGAAGCGTGTGTTTGGGCGGGGTATTGCCGGCGTCAAACACCGGTTGCTGCCACCAGACCCCCCCGGTGATCGGGCAATCCTGGCCCGCATTTCTCGCCGGCTTTCTACTGCGGCGGCGGATCCGGGCATTTCTACTGCGTTGCGCTCGGTCGGGCGCCTCCACGGCAATTGTTTAGCCAAATCAAATGGATGAAGAAGCAAAACGCAAAGACGCAAAGGCGCAAGGGCGCAAAGATCGACACTGAGCAACAGGCGTGGGCGCAGCGCTTCGCGCTGGCGCATCCTTGGGCGAGCCGCGGGAGAAAGCGCGGGCAGCGGCTACTCAGGAGGATTGCGCTTTCTCCCGCGGCTCGCCCAAGGATGCGGCCGAAGGCCGCCCATGCCCGCGAACCGAATATGATCTCTTTGCATTCTGCTGTTCAGCATCGGCTAAACAGATGCCCTCCACGTGCTGTCAAGTACGCCTGCGGCACCCTCCGGTCGCGCGCCTTGTATCCATGCCCGTCTGTGCCGCCTCGCTGCGAAATCTGGTGAAAAAGGCGGGTTAGGGGTTTTTCCCATGCTAACTGGGCACCTGCCTAGTTCCCATGCGGGGAAGGCTGCCTTATAAATATGCAAGCGCTGGTTGATGCCTTCTCACGGGCGGGCGATTCGGGAGGTAGCCATGGCACAGGTTCTGCGGCAGTGGCAAGAAAAGCAAGTGATCTGCGTTTGTTGCGTATGTGGAGAGGCACGTGACGATATCGCAGGGGATGGCGCCTGGTACAGGCTGAAAGCACATCTGATTCAATACGGACTTCAGGAACAGGATCTCCTGTTTTCCCATACATTCTGCCCTTGGTGCCTCATGCATTATAAGGAACTGTTTGGCCTGGAGCCCAATCGCGCCGTTCGGGTCTTAGATACCCGGCCGAGGGGCAGGCCAAAAACGATGAGCAGGAGGGGTTGAGCGCCGCCGGGCAAGTAGTGACGGATTATCGCCTCGTCATACGACGCCTTGTGCGGTCAGAGGGAGGTTTTTGTGGAGAACAAAAAGACCGAGCCAGTCGATTGGGAAGCCATACTCAATGGCATCTTCCGTGGGAAGACCGTTATTGAATGCGGGGCGGACCGCAACATCTTCCGCCAGGGACAACCTGCGGATTGCCTGTTCTACCTCCGGCGAGGCAAGGTGAAGCTTTCAGTAATCTCCCAACAGGGCAAGGAAGCGATCGTCGCCATGCTGAGCGCCGGCGAGTTTTTCGGCGAGGGAGGACTTGCCGGTCAACCGTTGCGTATGGCAACGGCTGTGGCCATGACAGATTGCACGATTGACAGGATTGAGAAGTCGCTGATGGCGCGAATGCTCCACGAACAGCACGACGTCTCGGAATTGTTTGTCAAGCATCTGCTTTTACGCAACATCCGATACGAAGCTGATCTCGTCGACCAGCTCTTCAACTCGAGCGAGAAGCGTCTGGCTCGGGTTCTCTTACTGCTTTCCCATTTTGGCAAGGAAAGCAGGGCCGAACCTGTAATCCCAAGAGTGAATCAGGATACCCTGGCGCAAATGGTCGGCACGACCCGGTCGCGGATCAGCCATTTCATGAATCGGTTCAGGGAGCATGGCTTTATCGAGTACGACGACGCCGGATTGACCGTCCATAGCGGCCTCCTGAACGTGGTGCTTCATGACTGAGGATCTGGGGCGGCGCATGACATCCTGTTCCCACGCAATATCTCAAATCCAGAGCAACAGAAGGGAACTCATGCCAGAAACCGACAACCAGGCGGCTGTGAATGACGGATAATGAATGCCGGCCAGGATGCGGAAGCGGAAAGCGCGAACCCTAAGGGTCTGTCACAGAATAACAGTCCCTAAGAGTCTCCATTCAAAAGAGAACAGGAGCCAGTGAGGCTATGGCTAAAGCCAAGAAATCAGGACTCGCAATGGACGGGATTTCGAAATGCCCGACCGGAATCCAGGGCCTCGACGAGGTTACGTTCGGCGGCCTGCCGAGAGGGCGGCCCACCCTTGTGTGCGGCGGCCCGGGCTGCGGGAAAACACTGCTGGGCATGGAATTTCTTGTGCGCGGAGCAACGCAGTATAACGAGCCCGGGGTCTGCCTCTCATTTGAAGAAACCACAGAGGAACTCGCACGCAATGTGGATTCGCTCGGCTTCGCGGTCAATGCGCTCATTTCGCAAAAGAAGTTGGTTATCGACCACGTGCAAATAGAACGCAGCATGGTGGAGGAAACGGGCGAGTACGACCTGGAGGCGCTATTCGTCCGGCTCGATCAAGCCGTCGACTCCGTTGGAGCAAAGCGGGTGGTGATCGACAGTATCGAGTCTCTGTTCGCCAGCCTCGCAAACGAGGCGATTCTGCGCTCGGAACTGCAGCGTCTGTTTCGTTGGCTCAAATTTAGAAAGCTCACGGCCGTAATCACCGGCGAGCGCGGCGAGGGCGTGCTCACGCGCCATGGCCTGGAGGAGTACATTTCCGATTGCGTACTCCTGCTCGATCACCGGGTGACGGAGACAGTTTTCACCCGGCGTCTTCGCGTCGTCAAATACCGTGGCTCGACGCACGGCACGAACGAGTACCCATTCCTCATCGACCAGGACGGCATCTCGGTTCTGCCGGTAACCTCTATGGACCTGAAGTATGCGGTCTCCGACGAGCGGATTTCGACCGGCATTCCCGCGCTGGACAGCATGCTCGGCGGTAAAGGCTACTTCCGGGGGAGCAGTATCCTGATTTCCGGCACGGCCGGTACCGGGAAAACCAGTGTGGCCTCTCATTTTGCTGATGCCGCGTGCGCCTGCGGAGAGCGATGTATCATGTTTTCTTTTGAGGAGTCCGCCGAGCAGGTGATACGCAACATGCGGTCGATCGGCATCGACCTGCGCCGTTGGATCAACAAAGGCCTGCTGCAGTTTCATGCCGCGCGACCGACAACGTTCGGCCTCGAAATGCATCTGGTCAAAATGCACAAGATCATCAGCAACTTCGATCCGGGCATCGTTGTGGTGGACCCGGTAACCGGACTGATAGACTCCGGCACTCAGGCCGAGACCCGAAGCATGCTGCTGCGTCTGATCGATTTCCTGAAGGGAAAACAAATCACGGCTTTGATGACGACATTGACCGGCGGAGAGTCTGCGCAGGAGCACACTGAAGTCAACATCTCCTCGCTGGTGGACACATGGCTGCTGCTGCGTGACATCGAGAGCGGCGGTGAGCGGAACCGGGGCCTCTACATCCTCAAGTCCAGGGGCGCGGCGCACTCGAACCAAATTCGCGAATTCCTTTTAACCGATCGGGGCGTGGAGCTTCGGAATGTCTACCTCAGTGAGACGGGTCTGCTCACCGGCTCGGCTCGCGTCTCCCAGGAGGCCAAGGACGCTTCGCAGGCGCTGCTCGCTGGGCAGGAAATCGAAACCAGGCAGTGTGCACTCGATCGCAAGCGGAAAGCGATCGAAGCCCAGATAGATGTTCTCCGAATGGAACTGGAGGCCGAAGTTGGAGAATCGAGGCGGCTCATAATGCAAGAGCAAATGAAGCTGAAGAGGCGGGAGCAGGACCAGGGTAAAATGGCAGAAGGCCGGGCATTAAACCTGGGTACTCGGGCCGGGAACGCAAAAAACGCAAGGTCGAGCGAGGACCGGAGATGAAACCATCGGCAGCACGTGCGGTTCGGGAACGGAAAGACTCCAGGAAACCAACATGGGAGTTGAGGCTCTATGTCGCGGGACAGACTGCGAAATCGTTGCTGGCGTTCGCCAATCTGAAGCGGATCTGCGAAGAACACCTTGGCGGTAAGTATCAAATTGAAGTCGTAGACTTGATGAAGAATCCGGAACTGGCCAAAGGAGACCAGATTTTCGCGCTTCCGACTCTCGTGCGGAAGCTCCCGGAGCCGGTCCGGAAGATTATTGGGGATCTGTCGAATACGGAACGCGTGCTGGTTGGCCTCGATCTGCGCCCGCGCGCCTGAGGAATATCATGAAACACAAGAGCGGAAAAATCTCCGACGAACTGAAAACATTCGAGGAAGCTCTTTCCCGGCAGCCTGTCGCGGGGCGCTACGTTCTGTCGCTGTTTGTGACCGGCAGCACTCCGAAATCGCTTCGTGCGATACAGAATATTCGAGCTCTCTGCGAAGAGAGGTTGCATGGCCGTTACGAACTCAAGGTAATCGATATCTACCAACATCCCGAACGAGTCAAGCCGGAGCAGATTGTCGTTACACCCACGCTGATAAAAAAGCTGCCACTTCCGTTGCGCAAACTGATCGGCGATCTGTCGAATAGGGATCGTTTACTTTTGGGGTTGGATATTGTTGCCAGGAACGCTTAGCTCCAGCCGAAAGACGGCAGGAAAGGACTGTATGCCACGAAAGCTTCAGGAGCGCCTCGACGCAGCCGAAGAAATCCTGCGCGCTCTGCGAAGCGGAGAAGTCGACGCGATTGTGGCCTCAGGCCCTGACGGTGATCGTGTGTTTACGCTAAAAGGAGCCGATGAAGCCTACCGGCTCATGGTTCAGAACATGGCGGAAGGCGCTCTCACCGTTGCGCCAGACGGCCTGATCCTTTTTTGCAACGAGAAATTAGCCTCCATGCTTGCGATCCCGCACGAGCGCGTGATCGGCTCCAGTTTCCATGATTTCATGGTTCCGGAGGATGCCGGTATATTCTGCGCGCTCCTCAACGCCGACCTGAGGGTCGGTGCAAAGTGCGAAGTGCGGCTGAAAGCGCCCGCCGGCGCGCTGCTGCCGGTATCCCTGTCGGTCAATCGCCTGGAGCTCGACGGAGTCGATTGTTTTTGCGTCATCGTTGCGGATCTTACCGACCAGAAACGGAACGAGGAGGTCCTTCACGCACTTTCCGCTCGCTTGCTCCAGGTGCAGGATGAAGATCGGCGCGGCATTGCGCACGGGCTGCATGACGGCGCCTTCCAACGCCTCGCCGCCCTGGAATTCAAGCTGAACCTCGTCGGCCAGGCGTCGCCCAGACTGCCGCCGGCCGCCCGACGGAACCTCACCGAATGTCTGGACCTGGTGAGCGAATGCTTCAAGGATCTTAGCAAACTTGCCTACCTGATCCAACCACCCCTGCTGGAAGAGCGGGGATTTGGCCCTGCCCTCCGGGCCTATGTCGATGGCTTTAACCGGAGGCTCGGTCCACAGGTCAGTCTCAATTTCCCCGGCCGGGGGGGCCGGCTCCCCGTCGAAGCGGAAACAACCCTGTTTCGCATCGCCCAGGAAGCGCTCACCAATATTGAACGCCACTCGGGCAGCGCAACTGCCGAAATCCTCTTCCGCAGGAAACCCGCGGAATGCCTCCTTGAGGTCGCTGACCACGGCCGTGGCATATCCAAAGAGATTCTGAAGCAGTTGAGCGCAGGTGCGGCGTTGTCCGGTTTCGGAATTTCCGGAATGCGGGAGCGCGTTCGGCTACTCGGCGGCCTCCTGGAGATTCACTCCAGCTCCGACGGCACCGAAGTTAGAGTAACACTGCCGATAAAGCGTCAGAGGCTCGCAGGTCAGTTGGCGTGACCGGAGAGATCGCCTGCCCATGAAGGGAATAAGACCGCAGATGGACACAGATGAGCGAAAATGAACATCAGCGTTTATCTGCGTGCATCTGCGATCCCAATGCCTCAGCGGAAATCCTGTGCGCGCGGACCACAAATCTCTTGGGTGCCGGACCCACGAAGTAGAACGGGTAACAGGTCACCAGGGTCAGAATTGCGGCATCGGAATTGTCCAGCACTGCCGTGTCATCGGGCTCGACCACTTTGATGGAGTCCACCCGATAGCCGTAAAATCCGCCTAGCGTCGTCAGCGTGATTTCATCATCCTCGCGGACATTGCGCAACGCCCTGAAAAACGTGTCCCTGTGACCCGCAATCGCGACGTTCCCTTGCTGGCCGGGCAGCGGAGTACCCGAAATATGGCCGACCGCACGGCGCAGGGTTTTGGCATCGGTACCTTCCATGATCATCGCTTCAAGGCCGATGGCCCTGATCTCGATTCGCCCCAGGGCCGAGCCTTCGCGACCGGAGATCCCAGGGTTTTCAGATCGCGTGGAGCTCGATTCCGCCTCGGCTGCAGTCGGAGAAGACGGCTGGAGGTTCGCAGCACCGTTATTCGAAGGCGTCAGACTCTCCAATGCCTGTTGAAAACGCCTGCTTTGATAGGTCTCATAGAGACGCGCATCGAGCAAGCATAAAGCCGCAATAGCCCAACAAAAGGAAGCCAACACCAAAACTGAGACATCGACTCCAACGGAGAAGAGGCGTGGCTCGCGTCGGAGGATCCACGGACCATCTAATACGAATCTTCATGGCAGGCAGCTCCGGTTGGAGGCGGCGGCTGAGAAACCCGGGGCGCATAGTAACCGGCTCGCGTGCGCACGACCAGGCGCCCTCGCCGCGGCGCCCCGGCCTTCACTTGTATGGCCCTGTAGGTCCCATCTTGCTTATCATTTGCGGGCAGGTAGGCAATCATGTACTGGGTTCGGATGTCACGAGCGATTCGTTCGCAGATAGGGACAACATCCTTTACGGATCCCGGCAAGAAGGCCTCACCGCCTGTGGCGCTAGAGAGCTGCCTGAGCGCACGAGGATTCTGGTCGGGATTATCCTCATCAAAGAGACCTATAGTGTAGATGATGGCGTCGGACTGCCTCGCCATGGCCATGATCTCGGACAGTTTCTGTTTGCTGGCGTTATCGCCCCCGTCGCTGATCACGATCAGCACTTTTTTATCCCGATTCCCCTTTTTCAGGCGTTCGAGCGCCACGCCCACAGCGTCGTAGAGCGCCGTCATGCCGTCTGCGGCAATTCTGGACATGGCCGCTCCCAATTGAGCGGCTTCGTCCGTGAACAGCGTGTCATCGGGCAGGCCGAACGAAACCTTTTCGTTAAAATTGACCACGAACATCTGGTCCCGAGGATTGCTGGAGCGGGCGAATGCCAAGGCGGCAGCAATGACTTCAGGCCGCTTCGGTCCCATGCTTCCGCTATTGTCGACAACCAATCCAACCGTCACAGGGATATCTTCGTGGGTGAAGGAGTCGATCTGTTGCAGGACTCCGTCTTCGAAAACCTGAAAGTCCTCTTTGTCGAGCCCCGAAACAAAAACTCCTTTGGAATCCAGCACGGTTGCGTGCAAAACCACCACGCCGACTTTTACCGCAATCGTGAATTGGCCGGCCTGGCGGCCCGATGATATCGAGTATTGTTGAGGCTGGACGTCGCTTGATGACAGGACCAGGAGAAAAAGCAGGACCAGCAACAGGCTCGTGGAGACGGACTTCACCCTGGTGCGTATTTCTTCGGCACGGGAGTGATCTCTCATGGGTCCAGTCCCTTCGAGGCAACCGAGCGCGAACCCCGCCAGGAGACCCGCCCGGAGGCTCGGGAACCCGCCCGCCCTGGAGGGCAGATGGCACTCACCTGCCCTCTAAAATCCTCAAGCCCGGGTTGCCCGCGCTCGGGTCCGGAAATTGGCTTGCCTTGAGCATTCTCAATTGTCGCGCCGCGCGGCGGTTCGCGCAAGTCCTGGTTCTCCTGCTTAAGCGGTTCGCTTCAGGAATAAGGAAAGTGCAATGCCCGCAGCCAGCGACAACAGCCCAAACAGTCCCAACAGCGGCATTGGGCTGGCCGTATGGGGCAAGCTCTTCGTGGTATCCGTCGCCTTCGCTGTATTCACAGGTTCTGTCAGTGTCGGCGGGAAGCCAACAACCTCGATTAGGGGAACCACCTCTCCTGTAGGCTTCACAGCCTCGACAGGCGCCTGCTTTAACTCAGCTACGGTCGGGTCGTCCGCCGATTTTATCGGCAGGGTGATTTTCGCTGCCAGTTCGGCGGGCATCGCGAGAACGGGCTGCTCGGTCAGCTTTGCCAGCTCGATAGCCCTCATTTTTGGATATACAAATTCCTGGCCAAAATTATCACCAGGATAGAACCACGACCTGATGGCTTGCGGGTCACCGGCTGCTCTCTCCCGGAACGTTATGACGGTCCTGGAGGTGGGCTGCATACGGTAATTCGGGATCGCAAGTATCGTTGCAAACACGTGGTCTTCGCGTTCGTTGAAAATCTGCACGATGTGGCGATCGCTTGTCGAGTCCAACAACCGGAAGTAATACGTTCCGGCCGGCAGGACCTGAGCACCTACCCCCGGAATCTCCACCGGCCCGCTGAAGGTAACTTTGGTCCTCTTATTCCAGGTCTGGCCCTGCATTCTGGATGGAAACACCAGAGCCACAAGGCCCAAAACCAACATCATCATCACTACTACTCTGGATCGGGTCATTTTGACCTCCCCTAAACAAACATGGAATCGTTCTTTTCAGTTGCACGAGGTTAAACGCCTCACGGCAGTCGAGCCTCATCTCCTTCAGCCAATCTCGCTGTTTTGGGTCAACATCTCACTCCTCTTTGCGGACATCCGCTTCCACCATATTCAGGCTGACAGCTCATACAGTACACGTGGAGTGATTCGCGTGTCAGTTCCGTACGGCTCACTCCTCTGGTCAATATTGCTCATTCCCATTATTAAAGATCAGTCAGGATTCGACCTCATCCCGGGCATCTGTTCAGCCGATGCTGAACAGCAGAACGCAAAGACGCAAGGACGCAAAGAGATTTGTTCGGTTCGCGGGCATGGGCGGCCTTCGGCCGCATCCCTGGGCGAGCCGCGGGAGAGAGCGCAATCCTCCTGAGTAGCCGCTGCCCGCGCTTTCTCCCGCGGCTCGCCCAAGGATGCGCCAGCGCGAAGCGCTGCGCCCACGCCTGTTGCTCAGTCGATCTTTGCGCCCTTGCGCCCCCGCGTCTTTGCGTTTTGCTTCTTTATCCATTTGATTTGGCTAAACAATTACCATCCCGAAGCACCCGGCGCGCAACGATGCGCAATCGGCCCGGGCAGCGGTGTGCCAGCGGAATGAATTGCGGGAAACATCAACCGCCAATCCGTTGTCTGACGTCTCTATGGCCCGGCCACATAGACAGCCTTTCCTTTAAAGAGGGTCTGAAAGGTCGCGCACTGCTGTGAATCCTCATCACTGAGTTTCTCTGCAATGAGCTATTTTGACCAGAGGAGTGAGCAGTAGGGGACTGACGCCTGATTACCATAAGGCTACAGTTGGAGTGCCTTCAGGATCTGGTGCGAGGCAGATAGCAGAAAAAGGAAAGTTGTATGTTCCTTTTCCTGCCTATTGTGCTCCTCGACGCCTGGCATTTCGAACGGGCTGGGTTCCCCGGAGCGACCGGATTAATAGGGAGGAGCACAATGAGAGTTACTATCTGGAATCGGACGGTGCTGGCGGCTGTAATCGTCATGGCGTTGTTGGTGGGAACGAGCATACTGACCAACGCGCAGGAACAACAGCAGCAAGACACGAAAAAACAGCAAGACAAAAAAAAGCAGCAAGACACTAAAAAGCGGCAGCAACAGCAGGCCCAGCAACAGCAGCAGGAACAAAAGCGGCAGATGCAACTCCGGGCTCAACAGCAGCAACAGGCCCAGCAGCAGGAGAAAAACAGGCAGCAGCAACTCCGGGCTCAACAGCAACAACAGGCCCAACAGCAGCAACAGGCCCAACAGCAGCAACAGCGGGCTCAGCAGCAACAGCAGGATCAAAACCGGCAGCGGCAGGGGGAGCGTCTCTCACAACAGCGTCAGCAGCAACTCATTGAACAGCAGCAGCAGCAGATGAGGCAGTACCGTCAACGTGTGGATCAGGACGCGCGTATCGCACCCCAGCGCATAGAACAGCTCCAGCAACAAAATCGTATGACGCAGTACCGTTTTCAACAACAGTACCTGGAGCGCCTGCGGCAGCAGCAAATACGTTTCCAGAACGATCGCGACCACGATTATTATATTGATCCGTACTATTACACGGCTCCAAACTATCGATACCTTCGTGGCGGCCGTTACTACGAGACAAATCAATATGGCGTAAATTTACTCCGACAAGCCGTGAACTACGGTTATTCGGAAGGTTTCCAGGCCGGACAGGCGGATCGGATGGATGGCTGGCGCTCCAGCTATCGGGACTCCTTCGCATATCAGGATGCGAACTATGGCTATGATGGCTATTATGTCGACCAGGACGCCTACAACTATTACTTTCGCGAGGGCTTCCGTCGCGGCTACGACGATGGCTACCGCAGCCGTTATCGATACGGGAGCTATGATAACGGTACTTATCGAATCCTCGACGGCATTTTAGGAGGGATCCTCATATTAAGGGCCCTTCGCTAAAATTGTAATTGTTTAGCCAAATCAAATGGATGAAGAAGCAAAACGCAAAGACGCAAAGGCGCAAGGGCGCAAAGATCGACACTGAGCAACAGGCGTGGGCGCAGCGCTTCGGGCTGGCGCATCCATGGGCGAGCCGCGGGAGAAAGCACGGGCAGCGGCTACTCAGGAGGATTGCGCTTTCTCCCGCGGCTCGCCCGAGGATGCGGCCGAAGGCCGCCCATGCCCGCGAACCGAATGGAATCTCTTTGCGTCCTTGCGTCTTTGCGTTCTGCTGTTCAGCATCGGCTAAACAGATGCCGCGCTCCATCCGAGCCGTGATTTCCGCAGCAGACCTCCTAGCCCCCCAGTTCCCGCACTGTGCGCAGAAAGGTGATGACGTCCTCACGGCTGAGCATGCCGACCACCTGGTTGCCGGTCATCACAGGAAGTTGGTTCACTCCGTCACGATCCATCTGCTGCAGGGCGGCCCACAGTTCCTTATCCGGGCCAATGCGCATTAACTTGTCCAGCGGGAGCATGGCATGGGCGGCACTCGTCGTCTGCCACTCGCCCCGCGGCACGGCCCTTATCCGATGCAGCGTCATGAGGCCGACAGTGTCCGATCCGCGATTGACAAGGAAGCAACGCTGCCCGCCGCTGAGAATGTGCTCGTCCACCAATTGTTGCAGCGTCATTTCCGCGGGAATGGCAAGGCAATGACCGCTCATGGCTTGGGAAACCGTGTGGCCGGCCAGCAAGCCTTGAAACAGCACTTGCTGTATCTGCCCGGAAGCGGCATTGTCAAGAAACCAGCCGATGAATGCAATCCACAGCCCGCCGCCAAAGTCACCCGAGAACATCCGCCATACTCCCGCGAAGATGAACAGAAAACCAAAAAAGCGTCCAACGTTCGCGGCCATGAGCGTTGCGCGGCGCATGTTCTTGGTTACGGCCCAAACGATGGCGCGGAACACCCGACCGCCATCAAGCGGATAACCGGGAATCAGATTGAAGACCACCAATGCAAAGTTGATGTAGGCCAGGTATTTCAGGAGACCCAACAACGGCGCGATGCCTGCTGAGACCGGTTCCAGCGCGAAAAACAGCACCGCGAGGGCAAGACTTACGATCGGCCCGGCGATGGCAATCCAGAACTCGGCGATGGCACTGGGAGGTTCCGACCCGATCTGGGCGACCCCGCCGAAAATAAAAAGCGTGATGCTGCGCACCGGAATTTTGTACCGTATCGCCACCACCGAGTGCCCCAATTCATGCAACAGCACGCTCGCAAAGAGCATGATGGCCGTCACAGCGCCCATGAACCAATACAGCAGCGGCGGCCAGTTCTTGAATTCGGCAGGATAGTAACTGCCTCCCAACATCCAGGTGAGCAGCGCAAAGATCAGAAACCAGGAATAGTCCAAGCCAACGGGAATGCCCAGGATTCTGCCTAAAGGAACATTTTGTCGAATCATGAGTTTTTTCCTTTCTTCTCACCAGTTCCCACCAGTTCGGTAGGCAGCGGCCAGCTGTGTCCTTGAGCCGGCAGCCCCTGAGCGTCCCTGGTTGCCTTGAATTCCCTCCCATCCGTGCCCTTGACAGTGGTTTTGGTGCGCTTATGTGTCGGGTCAAACGTCGGAAATGAACCTCCTATAGCGCCGGATCAGGGTATTGGTTGAACTATCGTGCCTGAGTTGGCTTTTGGCGCCGGTCCCGAGTTCGGGGATGATGCGCGCGGCAAGCGCTTTCCCCAGTTCGACCCCCCACTGGTCAAATGAATCAATGCCCCAAATCGCGCCTTGCGTGAAGACGCTGTGTTCGTACAGTGCAACGAGTTTCCCCAGCGCCTCCGGAGTCAGCCGCTCCAGGAGAATCGTGCTTGACGGACGGTTGCCCTCGAAGGTCCGGTGCGGCACTAGCCAGGAGGGGATGCTTTCGGCCTTGACCTCCTCGCGCGTTTTGCCGAAGGCCAGCGCCTCCGCCTGGGCAAACACGTTGGCCAGGAGCAAGTCGTGGTGGCGGCCGAGGGGGTTAAGCGGCTGAACAAACCCGATGAAATCGCAGGGAATAAGCTTGGTCCCCTGATGAATCATCTGGTAGAAGGAGTGCTGGCCATTGGTGCCCGGCTCCCCCCAGTAGATCGGCCCGGTCTGCCATGTGACCTCAGTCCCATCAAGCGTGACGTGCTTGCCGTTGCTCTCCATCGTCAGCTGCTGGAGATAAGCCGGGAAGCGCTTCAAGTACTGCTCGTAGGGAAGAACCACGATGGTCTGCGCACCGAAGAAGTTGTTGTACCAGAGGCCCAGGAGCCCCATGAGTACCGGCAAGTTGCGCTCGAAAGGGGCTGTGCGGAAATGCTCGTCCATCTGGTGGAAACCGTCGAGCATGGCGCGGAAGTTTTCGGGGCCGACGGCGATCATCGTTGAAAGGCCAATCGCCGAATCCATGGAATAGCGCCCGCCGACCCAATCCCAAAACTCGAACATGTTCGCGGTGTCGATGCCAAACTCGGCCACTTCCCCGGCGTTAGTCGAGACCGCGACGAAATGCCTGGCCACGGCAGCGGGATGTTTTAATGTTTTGAGGGTCCAGTCGCGGGCCGTGTGTGCGTTGGTCATCGTCTCCAGGGTCGTAAAGGTCTTCGACGAGATGATGAACAGGGTCTCCCCGGCGTCGAGGTCGCGGGTGGCTTCGGCGAAATCGGTGCCGTCGATATTGGAGACGAAACGAAAGGTCAAGTCGCGCCGGCTGTAATGCCGCAATGCTTCGTACGCCATCACCGGTCCCAGGTCTGACCCCCCGATCCCGATATTGATGACATTGCGGATCGGCTTGCCGGTGTAACCCCTCCACTCCCCACTGCGTACCCGGGTGGAGAAGGCGGTTGCCTGATCGAGCACGGCGTGGACCTGAGGCACGATGTCTTTGCCGTCTACGACGATGGTTTGCCCTTTTGGGGCGCGCAGGGCCACGTGCAGGACAGCCCGCTTCTCCGTGACATTAATCTTCTCGCCCCGGAACATGGCATCGATGCGAGTCCGCAAGCCGGACTCTTCCGCCAATTGCAGAAGCAGCCTGAGTGTCTCGTCGGTGATGCGGTGCTTCGAATAGTCGAAATAGATGCCGACGGCCTCAGCTGCCATGCGCTGCCCCCGCTTTGGATCATCCGCGAACAGCTTCCGAAGATGCAACTCGCGGACTTCCGGATAATGGGCTTCGAGAGCCCGCCATGCCGCGAGTTTCGTGAGTTGCGGGAACCTTGTCGTCATGCTCGTGTCCTTTCCATCGCCAGCAGGCCCTTATCGCCGGCGACCAATGTCCGAGCGGTGTCCATAAGCTCTTGCGCACTCATTTGGGGTTGATCCATTTCCAGTTCCGAATCTCCGGTAAGTCCTCGCCGTTCTTGTCGATGTATTGCTATTGGTGCTCGCTGAGCATTTCCATCACGCGCCCGGTGGGCGCGAGAAATTCGTCATCCGGCACGGTCGCGGCATCCCATTGGCGTTCAGTAACTTCGAAAAGGGCTTCCAGGCCGTTGGAAAGCGTTTCATCCGGGCCAAAGACCCGGAAATTCCGCTGCTCGCCGTTCAGCTTTACCACATCGCGCAGGAAATGCCCAAGCACACGCGTGTCGCCGATGCCGCGCGCCCCCGGAGAAGGCACGTCGGCCGCGTAGTCACGGAAATCCGGCATCCGCAGGTCGCGGAGTAGAATGCCCCCGTTGGCGTGGGGATTCGCGCCCATTCGACGTTCGCCCTGGGGCGCGAGTTCGGCCAGTTCCGGTTTCAGGCGGCCTTGCTCATCGAAGAGTTCCTCCGGCCGGTAGCTCCTCAGCCAGTCTTCCAACAGCTTGAGGTGTTCGGGATGGGCGGCCGGGTGGAGCGGCACCTGGTGCGCCCGGAAGGTGCCTTCAACCTGCAGGCCATCGACCATCTTCGGCCCCGTCCAACCCTTGGGTGAATTAAGGACGATCATCGGCCAGCGTGGACGCGCGCAGTGGCCGTGGAGGCGGGCGTTTTCCTGGATTCCTTTGATCTGCGCCACCGCCCTGTCGAGCGTCGCGGCCATGGCCTCATGCATCAGCGCCGGCTCGTGACCCTCGACGAAGTAGGGCGTCCACCCGTAGCCGCGGAGCAACTGCTCCAATTCCTCATGTTCGATGCGAGCCAGGATGGTTGGGTTGGCGATCTTGTAGCCGTTGAGATGAAGGATCGGCAGCACCGCGCCGTCGGTGGCCGGATTGAGAAACTTGTTGGAATGCCACGCCGTGGCCAGCGGACCCGTCTCCGCCTCGCCGTCGCCGACGACACAGGCGACCACGAGATCGGGATTGTCGAATACCGCTCCGAACGAATGGCTGAGCGAATAGCCCAGCTCACCGCCCTCGTGGATCGAGCCCGGGCACTCCGGCGATGCGTGGCTGGGAATTCCGCCGGGAAACGAAAACTGAATAAAAAGCTTCCGCAGCCCGGCCTCATCCCGGCTGATGTTGGGATAGATCTCGCTGTAAGTGCCCTCGAGGTACGTGTTGCCCACGACGGCCGGGCCGCCGTGCCCGGGGCCGGAGACATAAATCATGTCAAGATCGTACTTTTTAATGACCCGGTTCAGGTGCACATAAATGAAGTTTTGCCCGGGGGTCGTGCCCCAGTGTCCCAGCAGCATGTGCTTCACATCCGCGAGCGTCAGCGGCCGCTTCAGCAGCGGATTGTCGTAAAGATAAATCTGCCCGACCGACAGATAGTTGGCGGCGCGCCAGTAGGCATTCATCTTGTGAAGCAGGTCCAAGGAAAGAGTTTCCGTCTTCATGGTTTCATTCTCATTTGTTCAGCTTTTGGCAATCTGCACAAACGGCGAGATCGGACAATCCAGCGTGTCGGCGATGGCGCGGAGCAATTCGGCTTCGCGTTCCTGGATCAAGCCGTCCGCACCGACGACATGCACGCAGGCTTCGATCACATTCTTTTTGATCTGCGGCGCGGCCAACGCGAGGCGCTCGAGCGCGGCATCTAATGGTTCCAGCCCACATTTTTCGCGCGGCAGGAGTTGCAGCCCGTCTGCCTTCAGACGCAGATAGGGCACGCCCGTCCGGAACGCTTTTTCGACATCGCCGGCGTTGCTGCTGCTTACGTGCGCCAGCGCCGAGAGCACGACGGCGCAATCCCCCATGAGCGGTTGGAGCGTGTGGTATTGAATGGATGTAGAACGGGTAGCGCCCAGCTGCGGGGCGAGATGGCGGCGGACGATCTTCTGAAGAACGAATTCAAACATGTCAATCCGCTTATCGCTCTCAATGAGCCATTGCAACGCCTGGCTGAATTGCTGGACCTCGTCGGGTCGAAGTTGACGCAGCGCGGGCAAAGCGAGGTTCGCGAGCGGCAGTCGCGCGTTCGAGGCGACGGGTGCAACTTCAGGCAAGAGCGCGGCGGTTGTTTCGCAAACCCCCGGCGCGGTTCGCCTGGCAAGTTCCGTGAGTTGTTTCGCCCGCAGGGCTTCATCCGGGCTGAGGAGCATTGCGAAAATAAGTGCGGTGGCGTCGAGCGGCTCGCGAGCGGCGGACTGGACCTTTCCGGAGAATGAATTCCGCAAATCCTCAGCGTAGCGCAAATGCAACGGGGTCGGATTGCCCAGGTTGGGAAGTACGGCTTCAACTTGAACGAGGTTGGGAGCGAAGCCGGCGGCGCCGAACGACGCACCCGGCATCCCGGGAATCGGCGGAAACGGAAATTGAGACGACGGCGCTTTCACGGCCCCGCGCGGAATCTCCGCTTCCCCTGCTGTAACGCTGCCCTGCTTGAATTTTCCATCCCAGCCCGGATCGATCGCGCGGATGCGCTCGTTGAGCGGCGGGTGCGTGGCCAGCATCCCGAGGAACGGTTTGCTCAGGCCGTTTTCGAAGAACATGTGATTGGCTTCCCCGGCGTGAGCGGATATGATCCTCGAGCAATTTGCCGGAGTTCCTCGCGCGTGACGTAGGACGTCGATCGAGGGTGGCGATGTCCCCGCCGGCGACGGTGCCAGCCAGGCCGGCGACATCTCCGAACGGGCCGTTCGCGCCGGCCGGGGCCGCCCGGAACCTGCGCGCGACCCGGTCGCCGCCGGTCCCGCGGTCCCCCTCCCACCGTGAAGGCGAACCCGTGATCCACGCGCTCCACGCGAAAGCGGGCCAGGCCGAGGGCCAGCAGGAGAAGCGCCGCGGCCGCCACCCCCCAGGCGGAGCCGGTGAGCAGCCGGCGAGAGCCGGTCCCGGCTCCGCGGAGGCGGGAGACCGACGGCCGGCGGTCGGTTGTCAATCCGCCCGCGTCCGGCGCCGGGCGACGCCGGTGCGGCGTCCATCGCATCCCACGACGCTCCCCGGACCGGTTCCACGGCGGGGAGCGAAGCGAGCGCCTCCCGGGCGGACCGGATCTCCTCCCAGTCGCGTCGCAGACCCGGATCGCGGTCGATCTCGAGGCGAAGCGCGTCCGCCTCCTCCGCCGGCAACTCGCCGTAGAGAAGCGCGACCAGCCGTTCGTGCCGAGGGTCGGCCGGAGCCGGTCTGTCTTGATCGATCGTTCATGCGTGCAACATCCTTCGCAGGGCGCGCAGCCCGTGGAAGATCCTCGTGCGAACGGTGCCCGCCGGCACCCCGGTGATTTCCGCGATCTCCTCGGAGGTGAACCCCTGGCACTCCCGCAGGAGAATCGCCATCCGCTGCTCCGCGGGAAGCCTCGCCAGCGCCCTCTCCACCGCGCGCGCCTGGCCGATCCGATCCAGGGTCCCGCTCGCGCCGCCGAGATCGTCCCGTCTCGAGGGCGAGCCGTCGCGCCTCGGGGCTCTCGTCGTCCCACGGCCGATGGTCGGCCCGCGCCACGGCGGTCCGGAACCGGTCGTGGCAGAGGTTCAGCGCGATGTGGTGGACCCAGGCGCGGAACTTCGACCCGTCGCGCAGGCGGGCGAGGTTCTCCCAGGCCCGAACGAGCGTCTCCTGGCAGAGATCGCGCGCCTCGTCCCGGTCGCCGATGGTCCGGCAGACAAACCGGTAGATCCCGTCCTCCACCCGCACCGCCAGCCGGTCGAAGGCGGCAGCCTGTCCCTCGCGGGCCAGGGCCACGAGGTCTTCGTCGCTCAGGGTGTCCAGGATGGCTCCTCCGCGCGCGGGCTCGTCGTTCCCGATGGAGTAGACGGAAGCGACGGGTCGGGGCGTTCAAGGAATCTCCGGGTCTACGAGATCGGTCTCCCGAGTTCCGTACGCCTCCGGCCGGGATGGTTGCGGGCCCCGCAGGCGGTTGCCCGGCCTGGGAGCCCGTCCAGCAGAAGAGGAGAAGAGGAGAGAAGCGGCCTCGGTTACGGCATCGGACTTCTAGGCAGTCGGACCCGCAGGCCTGCTCCGTCTGATCCGCGCCAGTGCGAGCCCACTCACTCCGATTGCCAGCAGCGTCCAGGTCGATGGTTCCGGGACCGGAGCCTCGAGAGCGCGGATGTTGTCAGCTCCAAGCGACGAGGCGATCGGATCGCCGGGAAACCCCACCGCCACGCTGTGGAAGAGCCGCAATTCGGTGGCGCCGGAGAGCGCCGCACTTGCGTCCCCCGCGATTGCAGTCAGATCGAGCGGGTCAATCGGGAAGAAGACCGAAGTCCAGTCGCCGCCCGCCGGGAGAAGGAACGGAACAGAGGAAACCGCGGCGTTGGCAGGCGGTCCTGTCGAAGGGTCGTCAAAGAGCAGCCGGAGGGAGAGGTCCGAACTCCCGAAGTTTCTGAGATCCATCCCAATGCCGTGGATTCCGGCCGTGAGATAGTCGCCCGCCCACTGCGCTGGGTTGATTACGGTCATCCGGCTGCCGCCGCCCTGGCCGCCAACCGCGGTCAGCAGCAGATAGTTGTCATCGATTCCCGCCGGTCCTCCTCCAGCGACATTCACGGGGGGAGCTGGGTGCGGATTACCGAGAAGGCTGACCACCCAACCTTGGGTCGTGCCGTCCTCGAAGGCGTCGAATTGCCCGAGGGGGCACGGGCCTGTGACTTCTCCTGGAAACACCAGCAGAACGAGCAGCAGCGCCAGCGGCGCCGCGAATCTAGGGAGATGCATGGGTCAGTTCCTTTCCTCTGGGTTGGATAGAGCTCGCCCCACGCACGCCTGGAGGCACAGCGAAGCTCCCGAGCATATCGCAGCATGCTGGTTTTGGACGACGCATTTCCGTCCCCGCGACAAATCTCGCCCGCATTGAGCCGCTCCGGCGCACAAGAGAGTCTCGACGGCACGCTCCTTCCCCGGGGCAAATCTCGGATGGCGCCGCCGCGCCTTGACCGCCCGTTCACGCGGTTCCATACTCGGGAGGTTCACCGGGCTACGGGATGGGACGGCAGCAGCGTCGGACGACGCGGGGGTGGGGCATGGCGGAGAAGATGCGGGCGGTCGTCAAGGCGAGTCCGCGCGAGGGTGCGGAGCTGCGGCAGGTGCCGGTCCCGTCGATCGGGCCGGACGAGGCGCTGGTCAAGGTGGCGGCCTCCACCGTGTGCGGCACCGACGTCCACATCTACCAGTGGAACGAGTGGGCCCAGGGTCGCATCGGCCCGCGCATCCCCCAGACCATGGGGCACGAGTTCGCCGGCACCGTGGTCGAGGTCGGGAAGGCCTGCCGCCGCGTGAAGCCGGGCGACTTCGTGAGCGCGGAGACGCACATCCCCTGCATGAACTGCGTCCCCTGCCTCACCGGCCAGATGCACATCTGCGCCAACCTCAAGATCCTCGGCGTCGACTGCAACGGATCCTTCGCCGAGTACATCGCCGTTCCCGAGCTCGTCCTCTGGAAGAACGACCCGGCGATCGCGCCCGAGTTCGCCGCCGCCCAGGAGCCGCTGGGCAACGCCGTCTACGCCACGCTGGTCGAGCCGGTCACCGCGCGCACCGTGCTCATCTACGGTGACGGCCCGGCCGGCCTCTTCGCCGTGGGCGTGGCGCGCGTGTCGGGCGCCGCCCGGGTCTGGCTCGTCGGCCTCTCCCCCGTGCGCCTCGAGATCGGGCGCCAGATGGGCGCCGACGCGGTCTTCGACGCCTCGAAGGACAAGGTGGAGGAGTTCATCCTGGACCAGACGAAGGGGGGCGGCGTCGATGTCGTCCTCGACATGGTGGGACGGCAGTCGGTCCTCGACCAGGGGCTCAAGCTGGTGCGCAAGGGCGGCCGCTACTCGGCGTTCGGCCTTCCCGACGGCCGGCTCTCCATCGATCTCAACAACGGGGTGATCTTCAAGGGGGTCCGCCTCCTCGGCATCAACGGCCGGCTGATGTTCGAGACCTGGGTCCAGATGTCGAACCTGCTCGCCAGCGGACGGCTGGACATCCGTCCGGTGATCACACACCGCCTGCCCCTGGAGGAGTTCGCCCACGGGTTCGATCTCCTCACCCACGAACCGATCCAGGCCGGAAAGGTCGCGCTGATGCTGTGAGCCGGCGCCGGCTCCTGATCCTGGTCGTCGTCGCCGCCGCGCTCCTGCGGGCCGCCTGGTCGGTCACCGTGAGCCCGGCGGCGTTTCTCGAAATCGACGGCGCCGACTACCGCGACATCGCGCAGAACCTGTCCGCGGGCCGCGGCTACGCGGTCTCGGCGCCGCGCTGGTTCGAGCCGGCCGCGCTGCTCCCCCCGGGCCCTCACCCCGATTTCGCCAGGCCGCCGCTCCTTCCGGTGCTCGGCGCGGCGCTGTTCCGGCTGCCCGGGGCTTGGGAGGCGTGGGCGCGCGCGCTCATGGTGGCGCTCGGCACGCTGGCGGTGTGGCTGGTCTTCCGCGCCGGGGCGGCGGCTGTTCGACCGGCGCACCGGACTCATCGCCGCGGCGGATCTTCGCGCTGCACCCCTACGCCATCTTCTACTCCGGACGCTGGAGCACCGAGACGCCGTTCCTGGTGGCGGTGCTGGGGGCGGTCGTGATGCTCGCGGAGTGGGGCGCCCGCGACGGCCGCGAGCTGCGCGCGGGCGCTGCCGCGCCTGGCGCTGGCCGGTCTTCTCACCGGTCTCGCGGCCCTGGCGCGTCCCACCGGCCTCGTGCTGGTGCCCGCATTCGCCGCGTGGATCCTGCTTCGCCGGACCCCGACGTCCCGATGCCGCCTCGTCCGCCAGACTCCGGCCACGAGCACGCGCCTCTCGGACCTCGATCGCCCCCCGTGCGGCACCGCCGCATCGCCCGCACCGCCATCTTCCTCGCGGCCGCCGGGCTCACGCTCGCTCCCTGGACGCTGCGCAACCACGCGGCCACGGGCCGCTGGAATCCGGGGACCTTCTTCGGTCCGTACAACCTCTGGGCGGGAATGAACGACCGCGTGCTCGCCATGTACCACGGCGCCGGCACGCCTCGCTACACGGCGGAGGTCGAAGCGCTCTTCCGCGAGGACAGCCGGGCGATGGTGCGGGAGATGGAGGCGCGCGGAATCGTGGGGCCGGTCGCGGAAGGGCGGTACTGGTCCGACGCGGCCCGCGACCTGGGTGCGCGCGCACCCGGGACGCGCGGCGGAGATCCTGCTCCGGCGGGCGGTCCACTATTTCCGGGTGACGCCCGGAGCAAGCGTGATGTCGCCGATCGCGGCGTGGCGGCGCTCTCCCTCTGGCCGGTGCACCTGCTGGCCCTGCTCGCGCTCTGGTGGCGCCGGCGGCGCATGCCGTGGCTGCTGCTGGCGCCCCCGCTGGCCGGGCTTCTCGCCAGCCTCCCGTTCGTCTTCAGCCTGCGCTACCGGTTTCCGTTCCTCGATCCGTACGCGGTGCTCTTCGCCGCGGCGGCGGTCACTGAGCTTCCGGAGCACTTCCGGCGGTCCTGGCGCATGCGGACCCGGGCGCGGCCGCGGGATAGGATGCAGAACCGGCCGCGCTCGGTGCGAGCCGTCCAGTTCCGCTCCGGGGCCTAGTGGCTCGCCGAGCAGAGCCCAGCAGCAACGCTCCGTCGCCTCCACCATCCGCTCCACCGAGAACCGCGCCGCCACGATCTCCTGCCCGCGCCGGCCCATCGACGGCGCGACGCTCCGGATCGCGCAGCAGCTCGAGCAGGGCCTCCGGCCAGCGCCGCCTCGTCCCCGGGCGGCACCAGGAGGCCGGAGGCTCCGTCCTCCACCAGCTCGGCCAGCGCGCCGACGCGCGTCGACACCACCGGGAATCCCCGCGTCCATCGCCTCGATGCAGCGCCAGCGGCAGCGTCTCCACGCGGGGGTGGCTGGAGAGCACCGCCAGGTCGAAGCCGGCCATGAGCTGGCGGGCATCGGCGCGGCGGCCGAGGAAGCGGACGGCAGGGCGCCCCGCACCGTCCGGAGCGAACCGGCACCGGGCGCGCGAACGGTAGCCCAGCCGCCCGCACTCCGCTTCGAGGAACTCGCGCCGCGGCCCGTCGCCGACGATCCAGAGCTCCGCCGCGGGCAGATCGCTCACGCACGCCGGGCAAAGGCGCGCAGCAGCAGCTCGTGGTTCTTCTCCGGCCGCAGCACGGCGGTGATGCCGATGACCGGCGCCTCCGGCGGGCTGTCCCGGCGAGCGCTCGCGCCTCGGCGCGCCGCGTCTCGCCGCGTCGCCGGCATCCGGCTGCTCCAGCGGCACGCCGTTGGGAATCACCGTGACCTGCGAGGCCGGCACGCCCTCCTCCCGGCCACCAGGTAGTCGCGCTGCGCCTCCGCAATGGCGATGATCCGGTCGAGGCTGGCGCGCACGAGGCGGATCGGCCGCTTCAGGCTCGGCTGCTCCGCCCCACTGCCCGGTCGTGTGCACCGGCATGACGCGCACCCGCACGCCGGTGCCGCGCGAGGCGAGAACGCCGTGAAAGACGGCGTGGGCGTGATCGAGGAAGTAGATCGCCTGGTAGCCACCGCGGCGAAGGAAGGCGTGGAGTCGCGGGATGAGGAAGCGGATCGAGCCGGGCGGCGCCGGTCAGGCCGGAGTGGACCGGGATGCCCGGCGGCGCGCAGCTCCTCCCCGACCGGGCCCGGCTCCCGCAGGGCCAGGACCTCGACCCGGAACGGCGGGCGCGACAGCCCGCGGACGAGGTGGGAGAAGACCCGCTCGGCGCCCGCCGAGGGCGAAGGTGGTGCCGGCAAAGAGGACCGGGATCCCGGACTCGCCGCGTCGCTGGCGCCCGGATCGTCGTCCCGGGCCGCTCGCGCCCGGGCCAAGCGTCGTCAAGTCAGCTCCCGGTGGGACCGGCCCCGCGCAGCACCCGGCTGCGCAGCCGGGCGAGGCAGTCACTGGGAACCGTGGCGGTCCCGAGATCACGAACCATGTCCACCGTGCCCTGCATCGTGTGGCAGAGGCTGCGGCAGGAGACGCACTCCTCCAGGTGCGCCTCGAACCTCGCCCGCAGCTCCGTCGGTCATCTCGCGGTCGAGGAATTCGGAGAGATGGCGGTACAGCTGTTCGCAGAGGTCCTGGTTGTTCATGCTCATCGACCGACCCTCTTTGCGCCCTGTCGTTCCCGGAAATAGCCCGCCAGCCGGTCCCGGAGAAGCGTCCGCGCCCGGTGAAGCCGCCACTTGACCGCCCCGATGGGCAGATCCAGTGCCTGCGCCGCCTCCTCGTTGGAGAGTCCGTTGATGTCCCGCAACACCACCACTGTTTTGAGGTCGATGGGCAGCTCCTCGATTGCAGATTCCAGCATCCCGACCGCCTCCTTGCGCACAACCTCGTCCAGGGCCGACTCGGACCAGTCCATCAGGCTCAGGGGATAGCCGATCTCCCCGCTCTCCACCGAGTCCAGGGGAAAGACGTCGTTCCGGCGCTTTCGCAGCTTCATCAGCGCCTGGTTCACGGCGATCCGGTGGATCCAGGTCGTGAACCGGCTCTGGCCGCGGAACTCCCCGATCGCCTTCAGGGCCTGGAGATAGGCCTCCTGGACGACGTCCTCGGCGTCCTCGTCGCTGCGGACCAGCCGGTGGGCCAGCCGGTAGATCGCATCGACGCTGGGCGCGGCCAGCTCCCAGAACGCCTCCCGGTCCCCCTGCTGCGCCCTCTGCAAGCAGAGCGGCTTCCTCTTCGAGTGTTCTCACGGTTCCCTCCACGATCGCACCGAGTCTAGCA
>CAWGRQ010000029.1:0-158540 GCA_963824985.1 Terriglobia bacterium | reverse complement strand
GCAAGGCGCCGCGACGCAGGCGATGTGGTGACATCGTCGAGAAGCGGCAACGCGGCAGATGCCCGCCCGCCGCCGCGCCCCGAAGGGATGCAGCCTCTCCGATATCTGAATTCCTAAGCCCATCTTCAAGCACATTCCTCGGTTCCTCATGCTGCAGCAGAATGTGAAGTTGTTTTTGCGCGAGCCCTTAGTTCCCGCCGCCGGCAGAATCCCCATCCGCCGCGCCCGCCAGACCCAGCAAGGCGGCCTTCTGCTCCAGGGCATGAATGCAAAAAGTTATGTGCTCGTCGAGTTCCACTCCCAGTTCCTCGGCACCCCGATATATGTCGTCACGACATACCGCCCGGGCAAACGCCTTGTCTTTCAGCTTTTTGCGCACCGATTTCGCTTCCATGCCCAGGATCGACTTCCCGGGACGCACCAGCGCGCTGGCTACCAGGAACCCGGCGAGTTCGTCGCAGGCATAGATTGCCCGGCACAGCTGATTGTGACGCGGCAGCTGAAGTGCCCCCACATGAGACGATATCGCATAAATCACGTCTTCAGGATATCCGTGCCGGCGCAGAATTTCAGCCCCCTTTTGTGGATGGTCCGGCATGGTCGGGAATCGCTCGTAATCGAAATCATGCAGCAGGCCCACGATGCCCCAGATCTCGGCATCTTCACCATACCTGGCCGCATAAGCCCGCATCAAAACCTCGACCGCAAGGGCATGCTTGCGCAGGCTGTCACTCTTTGTGTATTCCGTTAGCAATTCCCAAGCCGCCTCTCTGTTCAGCTGACCTTCAGACATTGATTTCTCCCCGTGGAAAACGGTGACAGTCCGCGGTTTTTCGAAAAAGAATTTCATAGCATCTAACGACGAATGCCGGTCCGCCACCGATAGTAGCCCGCACCGTTCATGAACGTTTTCCCAGTTCAATCATAGAGCAGAAACCGGCTGCGCAGGGCGCTAAATCGCGTCAGTTCCTCCTGCCACCCATCCCGGATCTCCATCAGAGAGGTTCCGGCCTCAATCTGTTTTGGAATCCCCGCCCCGCCGCAGAGAATCTCTATGGGCATTCGTTTGGATTCATACTCGTAGGGAGGCTGACGCCACCGGAATTGATTCGGATAAAGGTCCCTGATCGCGGCCAGCAAGGCGATCCCGGCCAGCAGCGGTTCGTACCGGGCGCGATCCATAACATGAACCTGAACCCCGCCGCACATTTCGTGCGCGTGCTTTTGAAACGTCGGTTCGAAATAGACTGGACGGAAGAAAACACCCTCGAGCCGCATTTCATTCAGGCGCCCCGCCAGCTTGCGTCCATTGATATAAGGAGCCCCGATATATTCGAACGGACGAGTCGTCCCGCGACCTTCCGAGACTTCTGTCCCCTCAACCAACACCATCCCGGGATAAACCGTTGCGGTGTCCAGGGTCGGAAGATTCGGCGACGGCATCACCCACGGGAGCCCGGTCCGGTCATGCCAATCGCCGCGACGCCACCCCTGCATCGGAACCACGGTCAGCCGGCAGCCAATCCCAAACTCCGAGTTAAACAGCAGGGCGAGTTCCCCGACCGTCATGCCGTGGCGCATGGGGAGCGGGAATCTCCCCACGAACGAGGCATATGCCGGATCGAGGACATTCCCCTCCACCTGGACTCCGTTAATCGGATTCGGCCGGTCCAGAACCACGAGCGGCTTTCCATACCTGGCACACGCCTCCATGCAATAGGCCAAGGTGTGAATGAATGTGTACACCCGCGTGCCCACGTCCTGGAGGTCAAACAGCAACAGGTCCAGATCACTCATCATCTCTTCGGTAGGCCATCGCGTTTCCCCGTACAGGCTGTGCACAGGCAACCGGGTGTCGGGATCGACGTAGAATCTCGATTCCACCATATTGTCCTGCTTTTCACCGCGCGCTCCGTGCTGCGGCCCAAACAACGAGACCAGCCGGAAGGACGCCTCGCCGTGAAGCGCGTCAGCAGAGTGCTGCAGGTTTGAGAGTACCGATGCCGGGTGCACAACCACACCCGCACGAGCGCCGTTCAGGAGCTGACGGCGCTCATGCAGCAGAACCTCAATACCAAGACGAACTGTCATTGATCTCCTCCTCCATAGAGGCCGGGCTCCGTCCGCAGGTCCCGAAAATGCTTGACTGTCGGCATCGCTTGTACTTATATAACAGTCACTTAGGGCAATAAAATCCCGCCGAAGGGGCAACTGACGGGTCGCGAGGCGAAAAACAAGAACCGCAACCTTACCCCCGGTTCCGATGCGGCTGCAACTCCTGGCGGTGAATGTTCATCCAACGTTATGGCGATGTCTTTGTCAAGAGGTCATCGCCGGGAAATGACCGATGGAACATACACTGGTTCTCAACGCGAGCTATGAACCCATAAGTGTTGTCCCCTGGAAACGGGCTATCACATTGCTGTTCCAGGGAAAGGTCGAAGTGCTGGCGGAATACGACCGTGAAATCCACAGCATCACCTTTGCGATCCGAATGCCCAGCGTGCTCCGGTTGCTCAAATATGTCCGGATGCGAAAGCGCCTCCGCCACGTAAAGTTCAGCCGGGCCAACATCTATGCCCGGGACCGCCACACCTGCCAATATTGCGGGACCAGATGCTCTACCGAAGAATTGACGTTCGATCACGTCATCCCGGTGGTAAAGGGGGGCAGCAAGACCTGGAACAACATTGTCACCAGCTGCGTTGACTGCAACCACCGCAAAGGAGGTCTCACCCCGGAAGAGGCCGGCATGAGGCTGATCCGCCGCCCAAAGGCGCCCGACTGGGTGCCAGGCATGCTCCACATCACCATCGGCTTCAATAGCGCTCCCGAATCATGGCGCGATTATTTCTATTGGAATGTAGAATTAGATGACGATCCTTAAAGTATTACTTTAAATATCGACAACTGATCACGGGCACGTCAGGATTTGTCTTCTCTCTGGCCCCGGAGATTTCCGGAGCCGCCGTCTGCTATCGATTCCGCTCCGGTCTCGAGGAATGGCGCACTGGAAGCGAACCGGACTGGGATGAGGTCCTTAATGAGCCCCGCCTGATGTGACAGCCGGTAGAATCGCTCCAGCCCTTCGATGTGTTCAACACCCAGGGAATGATCCAGATTCCGGCACAAATAATTTATTAGAAATTCCGGCGGCAGCCCCAGCGCGACCGCATAGGCGGAGGCAATCTCGTCGATGCGCGCCAATCCCCAATCCCGTGCCTCCTGGAAAAGAGACACCAGGTCCGTGGTTGCCATAGCATCGGGCTGGCAGGCCCAGAAGGCAAAGACAAACGGACGCTGCTGCCAGGAACGCCATGCGGCAGCCAAGTCCATGATGTCGTACTGTTCGGGAGAGCAATGCAGGGCTGTGTCCCCGATAACGAGGGCGGCATCACAAGTTTCAAGCATTCCGGTCACATCCGGCTCATGGGGATAGTACTCGGGCTCCAGCCCCATCTTGATTTCCATCAATAACTTGAGGAGCGCCACCGAGGTGCGTGAACTGGTATCCAGGGCGACCGAACGGAGGTTTCGGGTCGCCCCCCCACTCGGACGCACCAGAAGAACGCTGCGCACTTCATTAATGGCCGCAATGGCGATGCCCGGGATCACGCGCAGGCCCGGGGTGCGTTGGTATTCGATGCTGGGTATCAGGCCCACATCAACCTCACCTCGGGCCAGCTGTTCGGCACATTGGGCCGGAGTTGCGGGAAAGACGCGAAATCGGTGCCGCATCGGGCCGTGTAGGAAATACCACCCCAGTGGAGCGGCGTTGAGATAATTCACAAGGGAGATGCGCAGGCTCAAAATCGATCCCTTTCCCGGAAATGCCCGAAATAGCGGCCGGCGGCACGAAACTACAAACACTGATGCCGGCGATTGGTAGGTTCCGGACCCGTCAACCCCTGAATTCGGCTCGGGCCGAATCAGAAGGGTCGGAATCACCTTCCCGCATGCGAACGCAAACATGAATTATAGAGATGCGGCGGAAAAATTGGAACGTTCTTCGATCCGGCGCATCAGCAGGAGACGGTGACAGGAATGGAAACCAGAACGGAAACTGAAACCTGCGCTGCGATCGAATTGTCGCTGGTACCCGGCCTGGGGTTGGTTACGCAGGCGGGCCTGTTTCGGTCGGGCATCCGGTTTTCCGAACTTCTTCGCCTCAGCAGCCAGGAGCTCGAAGCCCGTGGCTTGGCGGCCCCGATCGGCAGGGCCATCAGTTCTCGCCGTTATCGGTCCATGGCTGAGGAGATTGTCGACTGGGCTGCCCGGGAAGGGTGCCTCTGCCTGGCACGGGGCTGCCCGGGATATCCGGCAATGCTCGATGAAACCTACGACCCGCCCCTGGTATTGTATTGCCGGGGTCTGATGGAAGCCCTGGATTACCCCCGGGTGGCAATGGTCGGGACGCGCCGGCCCACGTATTATGGACTGCAGATGGCTCACGGTCTCGCATCTGACCTGGGAAAGCGGAAGGTCACCGTGGTCAGCGGGCTGGCGCGTGGGATTGATGCTTCAGCTCACCGAGGCTGCCTGGAGGCGGGGGGGCGGACCTTGGCGGTGCTGGGGTGCGGAATCGACGTGATCTATCCCCGCGAGCATCACCAATTGACCCGCCAGATCATGGACAACGGGCTTCTGATTTCGGAATTCCCGCCCGGCACAGCCCCGGCCCCCCAGAACTTTCCGGTACGCAATCGCATCATCAGCGGTCTGTCTTTGGGAACGGTAATCGTGGAAGCGAGTGAGTACAGTGGGTCTCTGATCACGGCCCGGCTGGCCATGGAGCAGAATCGGGAGGTATTCGCGGTGCCCGGAAATCTCACTTCGCCTCAGAGTTTCGGGCCGAACTTCCTTATCAAGCAGGGGGCCAAACTGGTCCAGGTGTGGAGGGATATCGTCGAGGAACTCCCTTCGGAGGTGCGCCACGGAATACTCGCCAGCGAGGACACTCACCCCCCCGGCCGGAAGCCGGAATTGGAACTGGTCACCCCCGAGGAGAGTATCATTATCGAGGCACTGGAGGTCGACCGAGCAACCCAGTTTGACAGAATCCTCCAGCGCAGCGGGCTCGGCGTCCCGCGACTGAGTGAGCTGCTTCTGCACCTGGAAATGCGCGGATGGATTCGCCAGGTTCCGGGCAACCTGTTCATTCGGGTGGCCAGGCCAAAGGAATGATTTCTCTTGGAATTTGTCAAATCACTGTTATAGTGTGCGCCCCGTATGTCAAATGCACTGGTCATTGTTGAATCGCCTGCCAAGGCGCGAACCATAACGAAGTATCTCGGCAAAGGCTTCACCGTGAAAGCCTCCGTCGGGCACATCAAAGATCTGCCCAAAAACAAATTGGGCGTCGATGTCGACGATGATTTCACGCCCGACTACACCATCATCCCGTCCAAGGAAAAGGTGGTGCGCGAACTCAAAGCGGCATCCAGGACCGCTAAAGTAATCTATCTCGCCGCCGACCCTGATCGTGAGGGAGAGGCGATCTGCCAGCACCTCGCCGAGGAGCTGGGCGGCAAGTCAAAAGACGTGTATCGGGTATTGTTTCACGAGATTACCAAGAACGCCATCCAGGAAGCGTTTCGCCACCCGGGCCGTATCAACACCCATAAGGTAGAAGCGCAATTGGCCCGGCGAATCCTGGACCGCCTGGTAGGATACAAGATCAGTCCCCTGCTGTGGAAAAAAGTGCGCCGTGGCCTTTCTGCCGGACGGGTTCAAACCGTCGCCCTGCGCATGATCGTTGACCGCGAAATTGAAATCCGGGCATTCAAGTCGGAAGAATACTGGAATCTTGCCGCCCGCCTGGCGGGGCACATGCCTCCGGAATTCACGGCCAAAGCCCACACGCTCGACGGGGCAAAGTGGAAGATCGCCACCGGCGAGCAGGCCCAGTCCATTGTCGAAGAATTGCGCCACTCTGCTTTCCTGGTCGAAAAGATTCACCGGCGGGAGAAGAAGCGTTACCCCGTGCCGCCATTCATCACCAGCAATCTCCAGCAGGAGGCAGCACGCCGGCTGAATTACCCGGTTAAGAAAACCATGCTCCTGGCGCAGCGTCTTTACGAAGGGATCGAAATCGGCGACGAAGGAGCCGTTGGCCTGATCACATACATGCGCACCGATTCGACCCGGGTCTCAGAAACGGCACTGCACGAGGTGCGCGATCGGATTCGGGCGCAATTTGGAGATCCCTATCTTCCCCATCACCCGATCTACTACAAGTCGAAAAAGACAGCGCAGGAAGCCCACGAGGCGATCCGGCCGACTTCCGTGGACCGCACCCCTGAAAGCCTCAGACCCTACCTGGAACCGGATGCCTGGAAGCTGTATGCGCTGATCTGGCATCGGTTTCTCGCTTCCCAGATGAATCCGGCGATCTTCGATCAAACCGACGTGATGATGGCGGCAGGGCGGGTGCGATTCAAGGCAACCGGATCGATACTAAAGTTTGACGGCTTCCTGGCGGTCTATCAGGAAACCAAGGCGGAGGAGCCCAAGCCGGGGAAAGAAGGCGAAGAGCCAGAAGGCCTCCTGCCGGAGTTGACCGAAGGAGAGCAGCTGGAGGTCAAGGCGCTTCTGCCGACGCAACACTTCACGCAGCCTCCGCCCCGCTACAACGAGGCCAGCCTGGTCAAAGCCCTCGAATCCCGCGGCATCGGGCGCCCGAGCACCTATGCGTCGATCCTGAGCACGATTCAGGATCGGGAGTACGTGGACAAGAGAGAGGGAAAATTTTATCCCACGGAAATCGGGATGCTGGTCGTCGATCTGCTGATCGAAAGCTTCCAGGACATATTCGATTACGAATACACCGCACGCATGGAAGAGCATCTGGACCGGATCGAATCCGGCCGCGAACGCTGGCAGGATGCGATGCAGACTTCTACGATCGCTTCGCCCAGCGGCTGACGGAAGCCCAGAGAACATGCGGGACGTCAAGACCGAAGAGATCGAAACGGACGAAGTCTGCGACAAATGCGGCAGCAAGATGGTGATCAAATGGGGCAAATTCGGCCGCTTCATGGCTTGCTCCGGCTATCCCGAGTGCAAGAACACCCGCGAAATTCCCCCGGAACGGCCAGGATTCCGGACCGATCGACGCCGGAGATGGAAGAGATCGCCTGCGAAAAATGCGGCCGGCCGATGGTCCTGAAGCGAGGACGCTTCGGTGAGTTCATGGCCTGCTCCGGATATCCGGAATGCCGCAACACCAAGAAGATCGTGAAGACGGCCGATTCGGTCGAAGTCAAGCAGGATATCCCGCTGGACGAAACCTGCCCGGTCTGCGGCAAGCAGCTCGCCATCAAACATGGCCGCTTCGGCGAATACACGGCCTGCAGCGATTACCCGACCTGCAAATATATCAAGCTGAAAACCACCGGAGTTCCCTGCCCAAACAATTGCGGCGGTGAAATCGTGGAGAGAAAGTCCCGGCGAGGGAAGACCTTCTACGGATGTTCCCGATATCCCGACTGCGATTTCGTGCTCTGGAACAAACCGGTCCCGCACCCTTGCCCGGAGTGCGGCGCCTCCTTTACCACTATAAAAACCACCAAACGCGCCGGAACGGTCCGACTCTGCAACGATAAAAAGTGCGGCTTCAAGGAGCCCTTCGACTCTCCGGCGGAGACCGAATCCCGTAACTGACTCATCGGCCCGCCAGCCGCTCCTCGATCCTGGGGAGCACCGCCAGAACCAGTCTGCCCACCTTTTCCATGCTGGCGGCACTGATCTTGTCCAGCGTATCCCCTTCCGTATGCCACGGAGCATAGTTCAGATCAATGATATCGACGCTGGGAATGCGGGCATCCAGGAAGGGGAGGTGATCGTCCTCGACGTAAGATTCCGTATTCGACAGCATGCCGCGCCACCCCTGCTCTATCGCCGTATTCCAGACCAGGTCCATCAGCCACGGAGTCGAATTGCGCTCTTTGAGAATGTCCAGGTTCTTGTCTCCGATCATGTCGAGCAGGATCAGGGCCCGAACCTTTGCGGCCGTGCCGTCTTCCTTCCATCGTTTGGCCAGGTGGCGGCTGCCATAGGTGCTGTCGAATGTGCTCCACTCGATAAAGGCTTCCTCCCCATCGAGGAACACGAACCAATAGTTCAAACCGTCCTTCCTGACTGCCAGCACCCTCGCCAGTTCCAGGAGCAGTCCCGTGCTGCTGCCGCCGTCATTAGCGCCGACAAAGGGCATGGTCTCGTAATACTTGGTGTCGAAGTGGCTCGCCAGAGCGACAATGGAGCCGGCCGCATCCCCCTTTTTCCGCGCAATCAGGTTCGTCATCGCCTTGGGGCCGTAAGGGGTGCTGGCCTGGAATGAATCCCTTTCAACCTGGTACCCGAAGCTTTCGAGCTGCTGGATCAGATACGCGCGGCATTTTTCCAAGGCCGCGGATCCCGGCGGCCTCGGACCGAAGGCGACCTGGGCCCGGACATGTTCCATCGCCTTCTCACCGCTCAGCGGCGGCATGGCGGCACTCGGCGCCTGGGCGCAGGCAGCGGATGCGAACATTACGAACATCAGAATGACACATTGCGTTCGGCTCATGAACCCTCCTGAATCGGGTTGGGGTAAGCGTCAGTATAGTACGAAAGCGGCCCCGGTTACAGCACCAGCCCTCCCGGGCCCGGCGCCGGTTACGATCGCCGGTTATTTCCCGGCAATTGTGCCGGTTGCGGGCCTCACTCGATTCCGCATTCCGCCCCAACCGGACCGTTTCTGCAGCGTTGCGACCCACGCATGCCTGTGGTATGATCTCAATCTTTTTGAACTCATACCACACCTGCCTGCTGAAAGGAGTTGTTTATGCGGGTTTACGAGAGTGAATCCATCCGGAATGTCGGCATCATCGGTCACGGCACCTCAGGAAAAACTTCCCTGACATCCGCCATGCTCTTCGACTCCGGCGCCATCAACCGGCTGGCGCGCGTAGAAGACGGCAATACCGTGACCGACTATGAAGACGAAGAGATCGAGCGAAAGATCTCCATCAGCAGCGCGTTCGCCTTTTGCGAGTGGTCCAAGAAGAAAATAAACATCATCGACACGCCGGGGTACCGCCCCTTCCTCACCGATACTAAACTGGTGCTGCGCGCCGCCGATGCCGCCGCAGTGGTGCTCGATGCCGTGGCAGGGGTTGAAGTTCAGACGGAAAAGGTCTGGGAGTTCGCCGACGAATTCCAGTTGCCGCGCATCATGATCATCAACAAGATGGATCGCGACAACGCCAGCTTCGAGCGCGCGCTCGCGTCGGTCGAAGAGGCGTTCGGCCGCAGTGGCGTTCCGATTCAGATTCCGATCGGTTCGGAACGGGAGTTCACCGGCGTCATCAACATCCTGAACGGCAAAGCCTATCGCTATGAAAGGGATGGTTCCGGAAAATACCAGACAGTCGATGTGCCCTCCGAGTATGTGGAAGCGGTACAGAAGGCGCGCGAAAAGTTGATCGAAATGGTGGCCGAAAGCAGCGATGAGCTGATGGAAAAATTCTTCGCCGAAGGGACCCTCTCGGCTGCGGATCTTCTGGAAGGGCTTCGAAAAAGCGTCTACTCAAGAACCATCTGCCCCATCCTCTGCGCCAGCGCCTCGTTGAACATCGGAATTCCCCAGGTGCTGGACGCAATCGTCGAACTGTTGCCGCCGCCCGGAATCGAAAAGGTTCTCGGAGTCCATCCCAAAACCAATGAACCGATCGAACATGCGGTCACCAGTAAGGATCCGTACGCGGCCTATGTCGTCAAGACCATTGCCGACCCGTTTACCGGTCGCATCAGCATCATACGCCTGTACTCCGGCATCATGCGCTCAGATACGACGTTCAACAACCAGACCAAGGAGAAGGGCGAAAAGTTCGGTCCGCTTCAGGTCTTGCAGGGCAAAACCATGACCCCGGTGGGGGAGGTCCACGCGGGCGACTTCTTCGCAGTCTCGAAGCTGCGGGAAACCACCACGGGCGATACTCTGTGCGATCCGTCCCAACCGATCCTCTTCCAGTCGGTCGAGATCCCGGAACCCTCGATCACCTTCGCCATCGAACCGAAATCCCGCGGGGATGAGGACAAGATCAGCAGCGCCCTGGCACGGATCACGGAAGAAGACCCGGCGATCAAATACAATCGCGATCCGCAGACCAAGCAGCTGCTGCTGTCGGGATCTGGACAGCTGCACGTCGAAGTGACGGTTGCAAAGATGCGCAAACGCTATGGCGTCGAGGTGATTCTCAAGACGCCCAAGGTCCCCTACCGGGAAACCATCAGAGGGACCGCCGACGTCCAGGGGCGGCATAAGAAACAGACCGGTGGCCACGGCCAATTCGGAGACTGCTGGATCAAACTCGAACCCCTTGCCAGGGGTGGCACCTTCGAATTCGTGGACGATATCGTCGGCGGTTCGATTCCAAGAAACTTCATTCCGGCTGTGGAAAAGGGGATTATCGAATCGGCTGCCAGGGGATATCTGGCCGGCTTCCCGGTGGTCGATTTCCGGGTTATCCTTTACGATGGCAGCTTTCACCCGGTCGACTCATCCGAAATGGCTTTCAAGATCGCCGGCAGCCTGGCATTCAAGAAGGCCATGGAGCAGGCCCATCCGGTGCTGCTGGAACCGATCATGAATGTGGAGATTATGGCGCCGCAGGAATATGCCGGCGATTTGATGGGTGACCTCACCAGCAGGCGGGGCAAGCTGCAGGGCATGGACATGAAGCGCGACATGCAGGTAATTAAATCCCAGGTGCCGATGGCCGAAATGGTAAGCTATGCACCGGTGCTGACCTCCATGACCGGCGGCCGCGGCAGCTACCATATGGAGTTTTCTCATTACGATGAGGTTCCTGCCCACATCGCACAAAAGATCATCGAAGAGGCCAACAAGGACAGAAAGGCCGAGGAAGAATAAGAGCATCCTATGTATCCAAAAATTCTAGATCTGGGCCCGCTCACCATCCACACGTACGGCCTGCTGTTGGCTCTGGCGTTTATCGCCGGAATCTGGCTTGCCAGTCGCAACGCATCCAGGGCGGGAATCAATCCCGATTCAATCTGGAATCTGGGGCTGATTATTATTTTCTCCGCCCTGGTGGGCGCCAAGCTGCTGCTGTTCATATCGGATGCTTCCTATTATTGGGCAAATCCCCGGGAAATCTTCTCCCTGGCCACGCTCCGTTCCAGCGGCGTTTACTATGGCGGGCTTTTGCTGGCGTTGGCTGCCTCAGCCTGGTTTTTGCATAGGACCAAACTTCCGGGATGGAAGGTCGCCGACATCACCGCCCCCGGGATTGCGCTGGGTCAGGCTATTGGTCGACTCGGGTGCCTGTCCGCCGGGTGCTGCTACGGCAAGCCGACTCACCTCCCCTGGGGCATCACCTTTACCAACGAGTATTCGTACGAAAACGTCGGGGTACCGCTCAACATCCCGCTCCATCCCACGCAGATCTACGAGTCCCTGGGCACCTTTCTGCTGTTCCTGTACCTGATGCGCCGGCTGGCCGGCAAGCACTTTGCCGGACAGATCATCCTGGAGTACCTTATGCTGTATGCAGGCCTCCGGTTCGTCATCGAGTTTTTCCGGGATGACGAACGCGGGTTTGTTTTGAACGGCCTGTTGTCCACCTCGCAGTTCATCGGAATCCTTACCATTCTCGGCTCGGTGGCTGCCTTTGTGTATCTGCGCCGCCGCCGGGGCCATGAGGCGACCGAGGTGTGAGTCCTCAATCGATACACTTCCAGGTTCCCCCGGAGACGGCCCGGGTCCGACTGGACAAATTTCTACTATCTCTGCTACCGAAACAGAGCCGTTCCCAAATCCAGGCCTGGATCAGGACCGGGAGGGTTCTCGTCAATCAGCGACCCGTAAAGTCCGGACACATGGTACGCCCCGGCGATGTAATCGAACTTTATCCGCCGCAGGCATCATCGGAGGACGAGCCGCAACCGGAAAACATCCCGCTCCGGATCCTGTACGAAGATAACGATCTGGCCGTGCTGGAAAAACCGGCCGGCATGATCTGCCACGCCGGAGCCGGCGTGCGCTCGGGAACTCTCGTGAACGCTCTGCTGCACCACATGGGTCCGCTGCAGACCGGAGATATCCGGCGTCCCGGCATCGTCCACCGGCTCGATAAACTGACCAGCGGACTGCTGGTGGTGGCCAAAAACCTGGAGACCCATCGGGGACTGGCGCAGCAGTTCAAGAGCCGCCAGGTGATGAAGGAATACCTGGCGCTGGTGTATGGAAGGCCGCGGCCGCCCGCAGGGACACTCGACCAGCCGCTGGGGCGCGATCCGGGAAATCGAAAAAAAATCTCGGTTATCTCCCGGCGCCGGCGTGAGGCGATCACCCATTACCGTGAGGAAAAGACCTGTGGAACTTTTACCCTGCTCAGGGTCCGGATCGAAACCGGGCGGACTCATCAGATTCGCGTGCACCTGGCCCACATGGGGAATCCTGTCGTTGGAGATACGCTTTACGGCGGTAACCGCATCCGCAGTCTGAAGGATCCGCGGACCCAGTCTGCTATCCGTGGACTCGACCGGCATTTCCTGCACGCTCACCACTTGGAGTTCTCACACCCGCGCACCGGGGAACGCCTTGCCTTTACTTCGCCCCTGCCCCCGGAACTGGTCCGCCTCCTCGAACTGGTCGAATAACGAATGGTGTCAGGCCGTGATCATCTCACTTTCCCTCTTTACGGCGAGGGAACATGAGAGAATCTTCAGCCCACCAGGATGTCTCTAAAATTCGATAATTTAATGAAATCAGCTGGGAAGGAGTTTATGTGGAGCGCGGGCTCCTCCGGAGCCTCCTTGACTCACCCGGATGCTAAACCTATAATCCGATATTGAATTAATTGTGCCTTTAGGCAGGGGGAAAATACTATTTATGGCACGTTTCGGCCTTGCGGCAATTATAGGCCTGCTGCTTGTTTGTCAAACGTCGGCGCGACCCGGCCAGGAACCGGTGCGCCCGCCCTCCCAAACAGGGATTCAGCAGCTCCCGGAGAGAATCTCCGATCAGACGTACCGGATTAGCGTCGATCTGGTGAATATCTTCTGCTCCGCATGGAACAAAGACACCAAGGCCTTTGTCACTAATCTGGCGCGCGAGGACTTTGCGGTTTACGAAGACGGGATGAAGCAGGAAATCAAGAACTTCGCCCGCGAAACCAATATGCCCCTCACGATCGCCTTGCTCGTGGATACCAGCCAGAGCGTTGCTCCGAAGCTCAAATTCGAGCAGGAGGCCGCAATCAACTTCTTCTACACGCTGCTCAAGGAGAATGACCGGGCCATGCTGGTGGAGTTCGATTCCGCAGTCACCATGGTGCAGGATTTCACCAACGATCCCAACAAGCTCGCCAAGCAGATCCGGTCCATGCAGGCCGCCGGGAACACCGCCCTCTACGACGCCATTGTCCGGACCTGCGATGAAAAACTGATCCGCGAGACCGGACGCAAGGCCCTCGTGATCCTCTCCGACGGCAATGATTCGGCCAGCACAGAGACTCTCGCGCGCGCAAGGGAAATGGCTCTCAACGCCGACGTGACCATTTTCTCCATCAGTATCAATCGCGGCGGCCTGTTCGGAGTCGGCGGCGACAGCCGGGGCGGGGACAAGGTGCTGCAGCAATTGGCCAACGAAACCGGAGGCAAAGCGCTGTTCCCTTTTCTGGTGGAAGATCTCGACAGCGCTTTCCGCGAGATCAGCCAGGAACTGAGAAGCCAGTATAACCTCGGCTACATCTCGGGCAACACGAAACGGGACGGCAGCTATCGCAAGATTGAGGTCAAGGTCGGAGAGAGAAGCCTGAAGCTGAATTACCGGAAAGGCTATTTCTCACCGAAGGGGTAGCCGGCACTTCGTTCATCAGCGGGTGCCTGGTGCAGTGACAAATCAGACAACCTGCTGTTCTTCCTGAAGTTTGATCCTGTCGATCAGATCCCGCAATCGGCCGGGTGGGATTTCCTGGTTTTCCAGTACGCTTTCAATCAGCCATTCCGGCCGGCCGTCAAACAACCGGGTCACCAGGTCCGCAATCTGGTTCCTCGTCACCTGCTCCCGGGAAAGCAAGGGACGGTAGATGTAGGCACGTCCAGAGCGGATATGGGCCAGGACTCCTTTGTCTTCCAGAATGCCCATCAGGGTCAAAACGGTGGTGTAAGCGGTTGCCTTTTGCCGGGACAAAGTGTGGCACACCTCCCTGACGCTCGCTGCCCCCAGTTCCCACACCACCTTCATGATCTGAAACTCCTGACGCGTAAGAATGATGGAGTCAGGGTCCTTTTTCATGCTCCCTCCGGATTACTCACAACCGATGCTTCCGCAGCCTGGGCAACCCGCCCCGGCATCCAATACATAAGTACGTAGCCCCCGCAGCTTCATTTCCGATAAAAATGAAACGCATCTGTTTAGCCGATGCTGAACAGCAGAACGCAAAGACGCAAGGATGCAAAGAGATTCCTTTCGGTTCGCGGGCATGGGCGGCCTTCGGCCGCATCCTCGGGCGAGCCGCGGGAGAAAGCGCAATCCTCCTGAGTAGCCGCTCTGCCCGCGCTTTCTCCCGCGGCTCGCCCAAGGATGCGCCAGCGCGAAGCGCTGCGCCCACGCCTGTTGCTCAGTGTCGATCTTTGCGCCCCTGCGCCTTTGCGTCTTTGCGTTTTGCTTCTTCATCCATTTGATTTGGCTAAACAATTACAATGAAACGGCTCCGGGTCCTGGGGGCCCTGGCTGCGAGCCGGTGGAATCCAGAGGCAAGCTACTTTGCTTTGGGAACTTCCGAGAGTATCGCCTCGATCTGGGAGGCGAGCCTGTTGCTGTGCAGGTCTGAGGTCAGGAAGCGGATGGCCTGTGGGTGTTCCGCTCCGAGGCCGATCTCCAGGGCGCGTTGTAACTGTTCCTGCTCGAAAACGGTCCGCTGAGCGAGGAACTGTCCGGGCAAGGTGAGGTTCAGCCGCAACAGCGCTATCCCGGCGGCATCCATGGATACCCGGTCGGCCCCGGCGAAACAGGTTTCCGGAGAGGCGAGTTCGCCCGTTTCGGGACCGCCATTGACGAAAACCTGCATGGCATCCATGACTATGAGCTTGGGATTATAGATGAGGTTTAATTCTGCGATCAGGGATCCCTGCTGCTGCGAGGAGTGCAGTTCTTTCATGTAGTTGTACCCGGCATTCAAAAGACCATATTTCGCCACCAGCCCGACCGAGTTTTTCAGGCTGGCACTGAACACGCCGCCGAAGCGATGCGTTTTCAGATTGCAGATCTGGATCAGGTAGGCTTCGCGGTCAAGAAACCGGGGAACCTCAACCCCTGCCGCCCAGGTCATTCCCTCCAGCTTTACTTTCCGCCAGTCCTCTGCCGGCAGCTCCTCCAGAGGCAGCAGTCGAAGATCCAGCTGCCGCGCCAGCGGTACCACCCCCAGACGCTCCCAGATCTCGCGGGTGTCACCCATGCCGCTTCGCTCAATCAGCGTCAGATTCCCGCAATTGCGCTCGCGCAACAGTCCTGTGACAAGGCTTAAGGTGTCCGGATGGGTGGTTGCCGGAAAGGGATCCGGACTGTTGAAATTCGCTTTGAGATACAGGTCGTGTCCGCCGAAGTCTATCGGGCCGAGCAATTCGATCGCCGTCCGCAGGGCGGCCGCGCGGTCCGCACTCCGTGCCAGAGCGAGTGCCGGACCCTGGTCTTCCCGCGCGCGGCCATCTGCGTGCGCAAATGCGGCACCCGCCAGACTCAACCCCGCCTGCCTGGCGAACGCTCTCCTGGTCATTCCTCCCCGGACAGTGCAAATTTCCCTGGAACGCCTCATGCAATCCATGTTATCCAGTTGCGGGAGGATTTGTGCAAGAAAAAGTGCTGATTTTCGGCAAAGACACCTGACCGCATACCATCCAGGCCCGTGAGGACTACCGGCGCAAGGAGGTGATTGTCGAATACCTGAATGTGACCAGGGACGCGGTTGCATTGCAACAAATGCTGGAACATACCAACGGGAAGCGGCGGGTTCCGGTGATCGTAACCGGGGGCCGGGTGCAAATCGGCTACCAGGGCGGATCCTGACACGTATAGCCCTCGCAGGTGCGGGGCGGGAAGATGGCAACTCATTCAGGCCGGATCCACATGCCGGCCTTTTTTTCGAGTCGGGCGTGAAGCAGATCATTTTGGCGCACTTTCACGAGATCCATCTCAAGAGGAACAATCGCGGCTGGTTTGAGGAAAGACTGCACCGGCACGTGGAGTCCCTGCTTCGCGATCTACCCCATGAAGGAGTGCGGAGAGCCTTTGGACGACTGACGGTGCACCCCGGATCCGAGTCAACGATCGCGGAGATCGAGCGACGACTGCAATGGGTGTCCGGAATCGCCAATTTTGCCACGGCCTGGGAGGTACCCGCCGATCTGGAGGAGATCCGCAGCGCCCTGGCGACTCTGGTTGCCGCGCGGACCTTTTCTTCATTCAGAATCGAAGCCCGGCGGGGCACCAAGGATTTCCCGCTCAATTCACAACAGATTAACGTGTCTCTGGGAGAGTTTGTCCAAAAGCTGACCGGAGTCCCGGTGCGATTGGAAAATCCCGACTTGACGTGCCACGTCGAAATCGTGGGGCGCCGCGCATTCCTCTATTTTGCCAAGTTTCGCGGCAGCGGCGGCCTTCCTCCGCGTACGGGCGGCAAATTGCTCTGCCTGCTCTCGGGGGGAATCGATTCACCCGTCGCGGCCTACCGCCTGGTGCGCCGCGGGTGCGAGGTGCAGTTTGTCCACTACCACAGTTTTCCGCACACAACCGTGGAATCCCAGGAAAAGGTCAGGCAAATCGTCCGCGTGCTGGCACGCTATCAGCTGGAGGGCCGCCTGCACCTGGTTCCGTTTGCCGAAGTGCAACGGGAGATCGTCGCTCTGACGCCGCCTCCGTTGCGCGTGGTGCTATACCGCCGCGTCATGGTGCGCATCGCCCAGGCGTTGGCACTGAAGGAGGGGGCCGGCGCCCTCATTACCGGCGACAGCCTGGGACAGGTCGCCAGCCAGACTCTGGAAAACCTCCGGGTCGTTTCGGAAGCCGCCCGCGACATTCCTATCTTCCGGCCACTGATCGGGGATGACAAGGAAGACATCATTCGTCTGGCACGCACGATCGGCACCTATGACATCAGCATCCTCCCCGACCAGGATTGCTGCACCCTCTTCGTTCCGCGTCATCCCGAAACCATGGCAACCCATGACCAGGTCGCGAGAGCCGAAGCCATGCTTGATGTTCCGCGTCTGATCGCCTCGGCGCTCGCCGCCGCAAGCGTAGAGCACCTCAAACCCGACTTTCAGGACGGCTCCTGAGCTCTGTCGCGGCTTCGCGCGGCCTTTTGCGATCCGCGCGCAAACCCTCCTGCGATGATTTTGCTTGACATGTTCCCACGTATCAATATAATTGTTTCGATATTTGGCAACATTGAAACATGGCGGCTGATGATGACCGACGATAAACGCATGTTGCGCACAATCCTTGAAATGCAATGCGAGATTTGTAAGGCCATGGGGCACCCTATCCGCCTGGAAATCGTTGAAATCCTGAATCAGGCGGAGATGTCCGCCGCAGCGCTAATCGAGGCCCTCGATACCTCCAAGGCCAACTTGAGCAAGCACATGGCGCAACTCATGCACGCCGGCATCGTCGACCAGCGTCGGGACGGCCGGCAGGTCTTCTACCGCCTCACGCATCCAGAGATTCACAAGGCCTGCTCCATCATACGCTCCATCCTCTTTCGCAGGCTGAAACGGGATGAAAAGCTGGTCGCGGCCATTGGAACTCCCGGCGCCTGAGCGGCCCGAGGCGCACACAATTTTTCCGGTGGGATCGATCTATGAAGAACCATGCGAAGTTTCTGACGTTTGCAGTTCTAGTTTTGGCCCTGGGTACCCCCTCCCTGAAGGCTCGGCAGGCAACCCTCAGCCTGGCGGAAGCCGCCAGCCGCGCGCTGGAGCACAATCCGGAACTCGCGATCGATGCGCCCGGCCAGGCGGCGGCGCGCATGGATTTGAAAGCGGGGCGCGCAGGGTATCTGCCGCGGATCGATTTTGAGCAGTCCCTGACCGGGGGGAACAATCCGGTGTACGTCTTCGGCACGCTCTTGACGCAGCAGGGGTTCGGTTCGGCCAATTTCGCCCTCGATGCGCTCAATTCTCCGGATCCGGTGAAAAACCTCCAGACCCGGTTCACCGCGCAGCAGACCATCTATGATTTTGGCCGCACGAGCAAGCGCGTCGAATCGGCGCGCCTGGGGATCGACTCGGCGGACCTCGATCATGAGGAGCACGTGCGGCAGGTCCTGTTGGCTACCTGCGACGCCTATTATTCCGTCTCCCTGGCGCACAGCGCGCTGGAGACGGCGCGCACTTCGATCGCCTCCGCGGAAGCGTTCGTCCAGCAAGCCCAGGCACGAGTATCGAGCGGACTTGCCGTGGAAGCCGATCTGCTGCGTGGCCAGGTCCACCTGGCAGTGGCGCATCAGCAGGAGATCGAGGCGCAAGGACGTCGGGAAATAGCTCGGGCGTCCCTGAACCGGCTGATGGGTGCTCCGCTCGATTCCGCTTTCGGGGATACCGCCGCTCTGGTTCAGATGTCGTTCGCCCTCCCCGCGGAAGACGAGTTGCGGGCCGAGCAGCTCCGCCGCCGCCCCGACTATCAGCGCATGCTCGCCGACGTGCGGCGCGCCGAACTGGAAGCCGGCAGCCGCAAATCAGACCTGTGGCCGGTGCTGGGGGCATTCGGCACGTGGGAAATCGACAACCCTTCCCTCAGCGACTACGGCGGAAACAACTGGGGCGCCGGCATCAGCCTGCGCTGGAACCTGTTCGCCGGCGGGGCGGACACAGCCCGGCTTCAGGCGGCCCGTCACCGTCTGGAACAGAGTCAGCGGCAGAGTGAAGCACTGGCCTCCTCCCTGGCGCTCCAGGTGCATCAGGCGCTGATCGAGGCGCGCACTGCGGCCCAACAGGTCGAAGCCATGCGTGCGATCGAAACCCAAAGCCAGGAGAGCCTGCGCATCCTGCAGAACCGCTACGAAGCCGGCCTGGCGACCATGACGGACCTATTGGCGGCCGAAACCTCCCGGGCCGCGGCACGGACGGCGCTCGCCGGGGCAATTTACCGCTACCGGGTCAGCTACGCGCGGCTCGAGTACGCCGCGGGAACTCTCAGCCTCACATCCGCTTCCATGAAATCCTGACAAGGAATGGCAAACATGAGAATTCAACTACCTTACCGTCTTGTAATCCTGGCAAGCCTCTCAGGGCTTGCCGCCTGCAATGCCTCGTCGCCGCAACCTCCCGGCGGGCAGCGCCCGGTTTCCGTGAGCGCGATCCAGGCCGCATATGCCGAGGTTCCCGACCAGATCGTTGCGCCCGGCACCGTGCAGCCGCGCACACGGACGGCCCTGGCGGCGCAAATCAACGGATTCGCCCGCGAGGTACTGGTGCGCGCCGGGGACAGCGTCCGGGCCGGCCAGCTGCTGGCCACCCTGGATGCCCGCGAAGCCGACAGCCAGAAGGCCGCGGCCGCGGCGGCCGTTGAGGAGGCCCGGGCCTCTCTGAGCGAAGCCCAGAAATCGGCGGAGATGTCCGCCAGCATGCGCGACGCCGCCCGGGCATCGGCCCAACTGGCCGCGGGCACTTACTCCCGCTATGAGAAGCTTTTTGCCGCGCGCTCGGTCAGCCCTCAGGAACTCGACGAGATGCGCGCGCGCCGCGATGCTTCCGCCGCGGACCTGGCCGCCAGGGAGGCAATGGTAGGGGCCGCCCAGGATCGCCTCCGACAGGCCACGGCGCGCATCGCCCAAGCCACGGCGCATGCCGGCCGGGCCGATGTCGTGTACAGCTGGACAGAAATCAAGGCTACCGCCGCAGGCAGGATTGCCGAGCGACTGGTCGATCCGGGGAGCGCCGTCTTTCCGGGCAGCCCGCTCCTGGTGGTCGAATCCGCCGCCGATCCGCAAGTGCTTGCCGAACTCCCCACTAACCAGATTCGCTATCTGCAGCGCGGCCTGGAGGTGCGGGTCCGGGATGGAGCGCAACCGGCAAACCCGCTCAAAGGACGGATATCCGAGATCATCCCGGTATCAGATCCCGCCTCGCACACCGTCCAGTTCAAAGTCGATCTTCCGGCAGGCTTTTCCGCGCCTCCGGGCAGTTACATGACGGTATCGATCCCGATGGGAAGCCGTCAGGCTCTGCTGGTGCCGCAATCCGCGGTGCGTGAAAACGGCCAGCTGACCGGAGTCTTTGTCATCGACACCGCCACAGTGGCGCGCTTCCGGCTGGTGAAACTCGCCGCCTATGATCCGGAGCGCGTGGAAGTGCTGTCGGGCATTGAGCCGGGGGAGCGGATCATCGCAGTCCCAGGAAATCAGATCGTCGACGGCACGCCGGTGGAGGTGCGCCAATGAGCAGACCGCAGATTGCCGGCCGGCTGGCCAAAGCAATGATTCATTCAAAACTCACGCCCCTCATTCTCCTGGCATCGATCTCCATGGGCGCGGCGGCTGTGATGCTGCTTCCGCGCGAAGAGGAGCCCCAGATCATCGTTCCCATGATCGATGTTTTTGTAGCCGTGCCCGGGGCTTCCGCCAAAGAAGTAGAAACCCGGGTTACCAAACCAATGGAGCGGCTGCTTTGGGAAATCCCGGGAGTTGAATACATTTACAGTACTTCCAGCCCGGGCTCTTCCATGGCGATTGTCCGTTTCTATGTTGGGGAGGACGAGGAGAAGAGCATCGTCCGCCTGAATCAGAAAATGTTCGCCAACCTGGATCTTATCCCTCCCGGGGCGTCTCAACCCCTCATCAAGCCCCGGTCGATCGACGACGTCCCTTTTCTGGCGCTCACCCTCTGGAGCGGCCGGTTGGACGGGTTCCAGCTCCGGCGCGTCGCCGCCGAACTGCGCAACGACTTGCAGCAGATTCCGGATATCTCGTCTACGGAGCTCATCGGCGGCCAGCGACGGCAGCTGCGCGTCGAGCTTGATCCGGATCAGCTGGCTGCATATGGGGTCAGCGGGCCCCAGATCCGCGGCGCCCTGATCGTGGGAAACAGCTCCGCGGATGCCGGAAGCCTCACAGACCGGAATCAATCGATCGCCGTGCATCTCGACAGCTTTCTCCGGACCACCGATGACCTGGCGAACCTGGTGGTCGGAGTCCACACTAACCGCCCCGTGTATCTGCGCGACGTCGCACGCATCATTGACGGCCCGGAAGAGCCCAAGGACTATGTGTTTTTGTCACCCGGTCCCGCAGCCGACGTTGTCCCTCCTGCCTCGGCCGAGCACGGTCCCGGAACTGGAGGCGAACCTCAGGCCTCCGCGACGCCCGGATACGGCGCCGGGGATCTCATGCCGGCGGTTACGATCTCGCTGGCCAAGCGTAAGGGGAAGAACGCCGTCGTGCTGGCGGAAGAAGCAATTCGGAGGGCGGAAGTGTTTCGCGCGCAGCACCTCCCTTCCTCCGTGCAAATGACCGTAACCCGGAACTACGGTGAGACCGCGGCCGAGAAATCCAACGAGCTGCTTCTGCACATGATGATCGCCATCCTGTCGGTGACCATCCTCATCTGGCTGATCCTCGGATTTCGGGAGGCCGGCGTCGTTGCAATTGCCATTCCCGTAACCCTGGCCCTCACTCTGGTGGTCTTCCTGCTCTACGGCTATACCCTGAACCGGATCACTCTGTTCGCCCTGATCTTCTCCATCGGCATTCTGGTCGACGATGCGATCGTCGTAATCGAAAACATCGTCCGCCACCAACGCCTGCCTCAAAATCGGAATCGCCGTTTCTCCGATGTTGCCATTGAGGCCGTTGACGAGGTGGGCAATCCCACGATCCTGGCCACCTTCACGGTCATTGCCGCGATCCTGCCCATGGCTATGGTGCGCGGGCTGATGGGGCCCTACATGCGCCCTATTCCGGTCGGAGCCTCCGCAGCGATGATCTTCTCCCTGCTGGTAGCCTTCGTCATCACGCCCTGGGCTGCGATCCGGTTGCTGAAAACCTCCGGAGGCCATCACGGATCGGGCGAAGCGGAGGACCGCAGCACGCGGATGTATCGCAAGTTCATGTCCTTTCTGCTGGCCCGCTCGAGAAATCAGTTTGCATTTCTCGGATTGGTGCTGTTCCTGCTGCTGGCGTCGATGAGCATGGTCTATTTCCACGGCGTGATCGTCAAGATGCTCCCGTTCGATAACAAAAGTGAGTTCCAGGTCATCGTCGACATGCCCGAGGGGACGAGCCTGGAGCGCACCGCGGCGGTGACCCGGGAACTGGCCGTGGCGCTCAACCAGGTCCCGGAAATTACCGATCTGGAAACCTACGTGGGCACGGCCTCCCCGTTCAATTTCAACGGTCTGGTGCGCCACTACTACCTTCGTCGCGGCGAAAACGTGGCCGATATCCAGGTGAACCTGACGCCCAAAGGGGATCGATCGGATCAGAGCCATGCCATCGCGCGCCGGGCGCGCGACCTCCTGCTGCCGATCGCCCAAAAGAGCGGAGCCCGCATCAAGGTAGCCGAGGTGCCGCCCGGCCCGCCCGTATTGCAGACTCTGGTCGCCGAGATCTACGGTCCGGATTACACGCGCCAGATCGAAGTCGCGGGGCAGATCCGCGAGATGCTTCAGCAGGCGCCCGGAGTCGTTGATGTCGACTGGTATGTCGAGGACGAGCAGCCGGAGATGCGGTTCACGATCGACCGACTCAAATCATCCATGGCAGCCGTATCGCCGGCGGATCTGCAGCAGGCCGTGGAACTGGCCCTCACCGGCGCGAACACCGGCCTGGCTCACCTCCCGCGGGAGGCGGAGGATGTGCCCCTGTTCCTGCGTTTCCCTCTGCAGTCACGCTCCAGCGTCGCGGATCTCAACCAGTTGCGCATTGCTTCCGCCACGGGACGGATGGTGCCGCTTTCCGAACTGGGAACCTGGCAAACGGGGGTGCGCGAAAAGAGCATTTATCACAAAAACCTGATGCCCGTCGTGTACGTTACCGGCGATGTTGCCGGCCAGGAGGAAAGCCCTGTATACCCGATCCTGCAGCTGAACCGCCGGATTGAAAACCTGGAGCTCCCGGAGGGCTACCGCCTCGATATCTACACGTCCCATCAGCCCGAAAGCAGCGATCGTCTCGCGATGAAATGGGACGGGGAGTGGCACATCACCTACGAGGTCTTCCGCGACCTCGGGCTCGCCTTCGCCGCCGTCCTGGTGCTCATCTACATCCTGGTCGTCGCCTGGTTCCAGAGCTTCAAGACCCCCCTGGTGATCATGGCGGCGATTCCCTTTTCCCTGGTGGGCATCCTACCGGGACACTGGGCCATGGGAGCCTTTTTCACCGCCACTTCTATGATCGGATTCATCGCCGGCGCCGGAATCGTCGTGCGCAATTCGATCATTCTGGTCGACTTCATCGAGTTGCGTCTCAGCCTGGGTGAACCTCTGGCACAGGCCGTCGTCGATGCCGGCGCCGTCCGCTTCCGCCCGATGATGCTGACCGCGGCAGCGGTCGTGGTTGGATCGGCCGTCATCCTGTTCGACCCCATTTTTCAGGGTCTGGCGATCTCGTTGATGGCCGGTGAAGTGGCTTCCCTGCTGTTGAGCCGCATGACGGTTCCCGTGCTGTTCTACATGATGCGCCGCCGGGAGCTGCGGAAGTCACGGCCGCCGGCAATTCAACCCGCACAATGAAAGGAAGCCGCCATGAAAACACACACATTTCCACCGCGTTCGATCCTGCTGCCGACCGACATGAGCGAGGCGTCCGCCGCCGCCATGGACTTCGCCCGGCAGCTCAAGGATCTTTACGGGGCGACCGTCCATTTGCTCCACGCCCAGTATTTTGAAATGCCCCCCTATTTTTCCCGCGGACAGCTGGACCTTCTGAAGCGGGAACTGGAACGTTCGCGCCGCCTGGCCGCCGAGTATCTGAAGAAGCAGGCGGAGTCCTCTTTGGGAGCCGGAGTGCAGGTAATCATCCAGGAGAAGCCTCCGGTTGACGCCATCCTGGAAACCGCCCGGGAGCTTGATGTCGATCTGATTCTGATGGGAACGCACGGCCGCAAAGGGGCCGAACGGATCTGGCTGGGTTCGGTGGCGGAGAGGGTGTTGCGCGCCGGCGCCCAGCCGGTGCTGGCCGTGCACGCCTCCTGGAAACCGGCGCCCTTACGGCATCTGCTCTGCCCGGTGATCATAAGCGACGCTGGCCGGGCCGCGCTCGCCTACGCGGCGCAGATTGCCCGGGTTACCGGCGCCATGCTGACGGTATTGCACGCCGCCGAAGCCGGCGAGCCTCCCATGGAATGCCCGCTGGTAGGGGAAGACCTTCGACGCAGCTGCACGGTGGAGGAGAAAATCCTGCAAGGGGACGCAGCCAGGACGATTCTGGAGTCCATCCAGACCCTGCAGCCGGATCTGATCGTGATGGGCGCCGATCGCAAGCCATCGCTCTTCGGCGAATTTTTCAGCACCACCACCCAGAGGGTCATGCACAGCACGCCGCTGCCGATTCTGGTCGTGCCCCGGCTTTAGCCTTTACCCGAGAGGGCGTATTATGAATGGCAAGTGGAAAGGAAACAGACTATGAGCATGGAACGATGGATTCGCATGATCGCCGGACTATTCATACTGGGAAGCCTGGCGCTGGCTCACTGGATCAATGTGAACTGGCTCTGGTTCACCGCGTTTGTGGGCGCCAACCTGTTCCAGTCGTCACTCACCCGCTGGTGCCTGATGGAGGATATTCTGAACAAACTCGGCGTGGCAAAAAAACCGGCCCGCGGCTGATCGGGGCCCAGGTTGACGCGCTCACCGCGAAACTCGAGGGGCTGGACTGAAGCGTCTCCCAGTGTCGCAGCGATGGTGCGGGTAACACCAATGCTGTTCACTTGAGCGCGATTTATAAATCAGGCCACGGATTTCACAGGGACTTATTTCTTTGGATCCGCCTGCTCCTGGGCAATTTGTGTAATCCGTGCACTCGGTGGCAAGCTTTTTGTGCTGGCACTCAGCGCGTTTGCCTTTAGTGAACGGTATTGCAGCTTGTCCGCGCACCTCACCAGGTTTCGGAGTGAGGCGGCGCAGACGGGCAAAGTAGACATGCCCCGATCCGCCACCGCGGTAGAAGCTGTTGAGAAACGCAGGCTAAAGACTTGGCGGCGCTCCCCGGTTGCGTGTATCCTGTCCCCGTATTCGAGCGGGAACAGACGCAATGAGACATGCCACCCTGAAAAGCTTTCTCGCGACCCTGCGGCGTGAAGGTGAACTTCACCTGATCGAGGAACCCATCGATCCCTGTCTGGAGTTGGCGGAGATCCAGCGGCGCACGGTGGCCCGACAGGGGCCGGCGCTGCTGTTCAGCCGGGTAAAGCACTCCCGCTTCCCGGTCGCCACCAACCTGTTCGGGACTTACAAACGCATCGAGCTCGCATTCGGCGAGGACCCGGCGCGATTCTTCCGCCGGGTCGCGGAAGCCGCTCAAAAGATGCTGCAGCCGCGCGCCTCGACCCTGTGGCACTTCCGGGATCTGCTGAAAACCGGTCTGACGCTGGGCACACGGAAGCGATCGGCGGGCCCGGTGCTGGAGCGACGCATCGCCCCGGTATGCCTGAGAGAACTGCCGCAGATTCAAAGCTGGCCCAAAGATGGCGGCCCCTTCCTTACCCTGCCGATGGTTTACACCGAGGATCCCGACACCGGCGCCGGCAACCTCGGCATGTATCGAAATCAGATCTACGACGACCGGACCGCGGGCATGCACTTTCAGATCCATCGCGGCGGCGGCTTCCACTATCACGAAGCCGAACTGAGGGGAATGCCGCTCCCGGTCAACCTGTTTCTGGGTGGGCCTCCGTCACTCATGCTCTCGGCCATCGCACCACTTCCGGAACAGGTATCCGAGTTCGTGCTCGCTTCTCTTCTGCAGGGGCGCCGTCTGGAGCTGATTTCCAATCCCCACGTCAGCCCGCTCCCCATCGTCGCGGAAGCCGATTTCCTGCTCGTGGGAAAGGTACCCCCGCGCGTTCGCCGGTGCGAAGGGCCATTCGGCGACCATTACGGGTACTACTCGCTCGCGCATGATTTTCCCATATTTGAAGTCGAGAGTATGTTCCACCGCAAGGACGCCATTATTCCGGCCACGGTGGTCGGCCGGCCTCCGCAGGAGGATCATTACATCGGTGAGTACCTTCAGGATTTGTTTGCCCCACTGTTTCCGCTGATCATGAACGGTGTGATCGCCGTCCGGGCTTTTGATGAGGCCGGCATGCATCCCCTGGCCGCGGCCATTGTCAGGGAACGGTACCACAAGGAGGCGTTCATGGCCGCCCTGCGGGTGCTCGCCGAAGGCCAGCTCTCGCTGACCAAATTTCTGCTGGTGACCGATGCGCGGATATCGCTGAAGGAACTCCGCCCGCTGCTTCTCCACATCCTGGAAAGAGCAGACTTCTCCAGCGATCTCTACGTCTTTTCGCATGTCTCCCAGGATACGCTTGACTATTCGACCAGATCGCTGAATGAGGGGAGCAAGGCCATCCTCATGGGTCTCGGGGACAAGCGCTTCCCGCTGGCCGACGCCCCAAGCCGGAACCTGCAGAATCCTGTCTTCCGGGATCAGAAGGTCTTTGCCCCCGGAGTGCTCGTGGTGTCAGGGCCGCCCTGGCGGGAACAGGACGCCGCCGCGGAGCTATTGCTGCGGGAGCCGGCCGTGCAGCCGTTCCGCCTCGTCATCCTGACAGACAATGCCGCCGAATGCGCGCGCGACGACAGTTCCTTTCTTTGGACGGTGTTCACCCGATTTGAGCCCGCCGCGGACATTTATGGGCGTGACGCGCAACTGCATCGCTATCATGTCAGATTATCGGCACCGCTCCTCCTTGATTGCCGATGCAAGCCCTGGTTTCCCCCGGTAGTGGAGCCTGATCCCGAAACCGTGAAGCGGGTTGATGCGCTGTGGCCTAGAATCTTCCCCGCGACACGGAACGGATAACGCTTTTCATTGCAGACGGAGAATGCCATGGATACGGAATCGGGATCTCAGGCAGACATGACGCAACGTGAGTTTCACCGGGCCCTTGAACTGGTGGCAGATTGGGTGGCCTCCTACCGAGCCCGCGTCGCGGACCTCCCGGTCCTGTCGCGGATCGCACCAGGAGACGTTGAAAAGGCGTTGCCGCCCCGGGCGCCGGCCCGCAGCGAACCGGTGGAGCTGTGGCTTAAGGATCTCGAAGAGATTATTCTACCGGGGGTCACCCACTGGAATCACCCCGGTTTCATGGCTTATTTCGGCATCACCGGCTCCGGCCCCGGGATCCTCGGGGAGCTGGTGAGCAGCGCCCTCAACACCAATGGCATGCTCTGGAAGACCTGCCCGGCGTTGACCGAGCTGGAGCGCGTGGTATTGCACTGGTACCTTTCCGCCCTCGGCCTCCCCGCGGCGTGGTTCGGAATGATTACCGACACCGCGTCCACTTCCACGCTTGTAGCCTTGGCGGCCGCCCGTGAAGCCGCGGGACTTCGGGTGCGTGAAGAAGGTCTCTCCGGCAAACCTCCACTTGTGCTGTATTGCTCGGAAGAGGCGCACTCTTCCGTCGACAAGGCCGGACTGGTACTGGGAGTCGGGATGAAGGGGATCCGAAGGATCGCGGCCGATGCCGAGTTCCGCATGCGCCCGGATGCTCTCGAGCGGGCCATTCTGGAGGATCGCGCCGCGGAGCGCTACCCGTTCGCAGTGGTGGCCACCGTGGGCACCACGTCGGCAACCGCCGTTGACCCGGTGCGGGACATCGCCGCCATCTGCCGCCGCCATCGCCTCTGGCTGCATGTCGATGCCGCCTACGCGGGGAGCGCGGCGCTGGCTCCGGAATTCCGCTGGGCTCTGGCGGGCTGTGAAGAAGCCGATTCTCTCGTGGTCAACCCGCACAAATGGATGTTTACTCCGATAGACTGTTCCGCGCTCTTCACCTCCAGACCGGAGGTTTTCCGGTCGGCGTTTTCCCTGGTGGCCGAATATCTGCGCACCGACGCTCAGGACGTCGTCGACCTCATGAACTATTCTTTCCAGCTGGGACGGCGTTTCCGGGCTCTAAAGCTGTGGTTTGTCTTCCGCCATTTCGGGACCGAAGGCCTTGCGGCGCGGATTCGGGAACACACGTACTTGGCCCGGATGTTTGCGTCATTGGTTGACGCGCATCCGACGCTTGAGCGCCTGGCGCCGGTCCCCTTCTCCGTGATCTGCTTCCGGGTTCATCCGCCGGGAGTTGACGACGAGGGCGATCTCGAGCGCCTGAATTCGGGCGTGCTGGAGCGAGTGAACGCCAGCGGAGATGTGTATCTGTCCCACACCAAGTTGAAGGGCCGCTATTGCCTGCGCGTTGCGATCGGAAACCTGCAGACCCGCCCGGAGCACGTCAGGCGCGCCTACCGCCAAATCTGCGCCGCCGCCGGGATTCCCGCTCCAGAGTGACCCTCTGTCACAAGCCAGTTAAGCACGCGGCTGACCTTGGATCTCCTATCGAGGGTTTCCATTGTGACACTGAGACTCCGCTAATGGCTCATAGAGACATGCTTTGACAAGAAGGGACAGTATAACCAGGTACCTAGGAAAGTACTTTATTTCGCTCTTGCGCGCATACGTCCGATTCGATAGCCTGTAAGCAGGGAATAAGGAGATCTCGCATGGCAGAAGGTGAGAAGACAGCTTGCTTGTCCTGTCAAGGTTCAGGAAAATGCTCGAGGTGCAATGGCGACGGGAATATCGTTCAGAATCTGCCCAACCCCATCGCCGTGATTTCGGGACAAGTCCACGGCGCTACGCGGAGCTCGAGAACATGTAGTAAATGTTCAGGCAGCGGAACGTGCCAGATCTGCAAAGGCACAGGGAAATCCTCCTGAGCGTTGAACCGCTGCAGCCCGAGGGAAAATCTGTTGTTGAACATCACTCCCTCGCCGGAGGGAACCTGGGATGATGCGGCCTATCGGCGATTGCAGGAGCTCGGCGAGAATGATTCTGGGGTGATCTGGGCGGTCTGGGGTCGGACCACGCCAAGTGACTTACTTCAAAAAGGATTGAGTTACCACAACCTCTCCCCAAATGGGTTGGCGACACTTTTGCCCCTTCTTTTTTGCTTCCAAGGAACCTTTTCCGTCTATTTCCCCGCGCCAGCGTAACGGGCTATTTGATAGTCGCGGAGAATTTCAGGTTGGCCAGCGGCGGCATGACTTCACCCGCAATGTTATGCAGAAGCGGACAATCCCCAGTCCCCTCCACCTCAGTCGCGGTAGCCTTGGAGAGGGTGATCGTACATTTGCTCTTGCCTTTGGTGAACCGGCCGACATCTCCATCCGAAAACATGCCGATACCACTCATGCTGAAGGCTGAATCCAGATCCACCTTCCCCGGAGCCTGATACATCAATGTGAGATTCAAATGAGTGTTATCTTTGCTCTTCGGATCCGGCTTGAAAACCAGGGTCGCGAGCGTGAAACCCTGCATTTGTTGAAATCCGCCTTCGACATAGGCGAATGCAAGATCCTTGCCGGCGTACTTGAATGTCGCATGTCCCGATTTGACCGCCACCCCTTCATATTTCTGCGCAAAAGCCGGCACAGTCAACATCAGCATGGCCAAAAAACCAAGACAGCAATGAGCAACTGGCTTCATAGAAAAGTTCTCCTTAGCCGCCCGGGTTGTCCGAGCGATTGGGTCGTTACGGTAATTGGCGAAGTCGGGAAGCCCGGCGCCTGCCAATGGAATGTCGGAACATAGCCCAATGATAACCGCATCGGAGCGGCCTTAAATCACTCCAGGCGGATTCTATGATCCTACATCCTGCAACAATAGGAGCGCCAATGGCGAAAGTCAAACCAAGGGAAGAGATTGCTGCATTCCGTGGATTTCTGGGACCGGGGCTTGATATCGAGATCCAGAGCGGGTATCAGGCATGTCTGTCACCGTCCTTGCGGGCTGCCCTCCTTGAGCCAGAGGAAAGGGCAAATGCCGCGAACGCGCTCGAACTCGACCTCCAGTTTGCAGCAGGGCATAGATCCGCGTTCGCCCCGCCAGCAGGCCTCATGATTGAGATCGGTGCAATCCATGTCGAAGCTCTGGCAGAGCTGCTCAATTTTGCGCTCGTCGCGCGGCAACCGCTGGTCGTTGATTAAAAACATCTCCATGGGCACATATGTACCATAACTCGAACTCGAAGCCCGTTGAAATCTCCCGGGCACCCATTATGGTACGGAGGTCTCGGGGGAACAACTCACAGCCGTTGCGGCATTCGACAAACAATGACCCGGATCGGGGAAACACAGAATATCCACTTAATGCTGCATTGATTAGTATAATGAGTTTCATGCTGAATCACTCCACTCCCGCGGTCATCATTCGCGGCTTCCGTACCGAGGACCTCGCCCGGCTGCATGCGATCGATGCCATCTGTTTTGAACGGGGCATCGCGTATACGCGGGCGGAGCTGGCCTTTTACATCCGCCATGGCCGCCCCTTCGTTCGCGTTGCGGAATGCGCCGGTGAAATCCTCGGATTTGCCATCGGCCACTTGGAAGAGAATGCCTGCGCGCACGTGATCACGATCGACGTGCTGCCGCAGGCGAGGCGCAACGGCTTGGGAACCACGTTGCTCAGACTGCTTCACGACGAGTTCCGGGATGCCGGGGCCTCCCGTGCGGTCCTGGAAGTGGATGTCGGCAACGGTCCGGCGCAAGCTTTTTATGAAGGATTCGGCTATAGGCGGATGGAGACTCTACAGGATTATTACGCCAGCGGCAGGCATGCTTATCGCATGGCATGTCCCCTCTGAACTGCAGGCGTGCGCAAACAGTATCGCCGATGTCAGGTCTGGAAGATCTTTTGTTACTTCCGCCCCTGATGTTACCTTCGAGGCCCTCAGACAAAAAAAACTCCCAGACCTGACACCGGCTCTCGAACCCCGGGGCCTATTACTCTTGCCTGGTCCACTGATCAATCCAGTCCAGGACCGTCTGGTACCAGAGCCGGCTGTTCTGCGGCTTCATCACCCAATGCCCCTCGTCGGGGAAGTATAGGAACTTGGACGGCACTTTCATCAGATGCAAAGCGGTAAAAAGCTCGAATCCCTGGGTCACCGGAACCCGGTAATCGAGTTCTCCGTGCACTACCAACATCGGCGTCTTGAAATTCTTTACATAGCTGGATGGCGACCATTTTTCGTAGAGCGTCGGATTGTCCCACGGTGTCCCCTGCAAATCCCACAGCGGGAACCATAACTCCTCCGTCGCCCCGAACATGCTGACCAGATCATAAACACCGTCATGGCTGACCAGGCACTTGAATCGGCCGGTATGCCCCTCGATCCAGTCAATCATGTATCCGCCGTAGCTGGCGCCGGCAGCCGCCATCCGGCCCGCGTCCACATAGGGAAGTTTCGCCAGGTAATCCGCACCATTCATCAGATCCTGGTAGACCTTCCCGCCCCAGTCACCGGAGATCTCATCCGTGAACCGCTGGCCGAAGCCGGTGCTACCGCGGGGATTGGAGGCAAACACCACATACCCTCGACTCGCGAACATCTGCAGACTCCATCGATAGGAGAACGCATCCCCCCAGGAACCCTGGGGCCCGCCATGAATCAGGAAGACGGCGGGGTATTTACGGTCGGGAGCGAAGGATGGCGGTTTAACAATCCAGGCTTGAATATTCGCATTTCCGGCGCCCGTATAGGTGATGTTCTCGACCGCTCCTGATTGAATGGTCGCGAGCGCGGCGTCATTGACTGAAGTGAGTCGTCGGGCGCCGCTCCCGTCCGCGCCGGCACGGTACAACTCCGGGGGCCGGGAAAGGCTCTGTCGCGAAAAGACGATAGTCCCTCCGTCCGGAGTCACATTCACCTCGTCATTGTATGTCTTCTCCGTCAAACGCTCCGGGGTGCCTCCGCTCACACTCACCCGGTAGATACTGGAAAAAGCCTCGTCCTCCGCAGTGAAAAAGAGGGAACGACTGTCAGGAGCCCAGACCAGGGTACCGATGGAACGATCCAGGCTCGCGGTGATGGAGCGAGAAGTTCCCGCGGCACGGTCGTAAAGCATGAGCTCGAATCGATCGGATTCAAAGCCGGGACGCCGCTGAGCACGGTAGGCGATGTACTTGCCGTCTGGAGAGTAAAGAGGGGAGCCATCATTGGCGGGATTGCCTGTAATCTTGCGCTCCTCACCCCCGGAAACCGGCACGGTCCAGAGATCGCCGTTTGTGGACGTGGCTTCGACCAGCTCGGCATTGTTGGCAAAACAGAGTTCCCGCCCGTCGGGGGAGAAATCATAGTCCGTGGGGCCGCCAAGAGAAAACGGCGGGGAGTCGAAGTCACCCGGGGTCAGATCCCGGGGCCCCCCCCCGTCGGCCGCGATCACGAAAATATGAGATCTCTTGCCATCCTTCCAGGCATTCCAATGCCGGTACAGCAGGCGATCGAAAATCTTCGCCTTTACTTTGGCGGATTCCGCTTCCCGGGCGCGCCGGGCATTGCAGGCGTCGTCGCGGCAGTCGGGATAGACCTCCGAAGTGAAGGCCAGGTATCTGCCATCCGGTGACCAGATGACACCATCCGCCCCGGTGGAAATGGATGTCAATTTTCTGGCTTCGCCGCCGGCCATGTCGAGGATCCAGACTTGCGGGCCGCCGTCACGGCTCGAAATGAATGCCAGCCGCTTGCCGTCCGGCGACCAGCGCGCGTTGTTGTCGCGCCGGTCGCTTTTGGTCAACTGGCGGGGAGTCCCTCCGGCCACCGGAATCAGCCAGACATCGCTGTTGCTGGTGTTGCTCGCGAGGTCGACTTTACCGATCGAGAAGGCGACCGCGAGTCCGTCCGGAGATATCTGGGGATCACTTACACGGCCGAATCCGGCCAGATCTTCGAAAGTCATGGGATGCCGCTGCTGGGTCAGGCCGGAATCCGAACCGACCGCGCAGGCCAAAAGAGCTATCGAAACAACAGCAGATATCCTCATGTTTGCCTCCTCTCGAGATCACGGTTGTCGCAGCCCAATATGCTCGTGGAGCAGTATATCAGAGGCAGGGATCGTCCGTGAGTCGGCCGAATGATTGACAATCTCCCCGGGGCATGCACTATTGTATGAACCTAACCCACTGGAGGGATCGAGGATGAAAGCCATTCGCGTGCATGAAACCGGCGGCCCGGATAAACTCGTCTACGAGGAAGTGCCCGTTCCCGCGCCCGGTCCGGGGCAGGTCCGGGTGTCGGTCCGAGCCATCGGATTGAATTATATTGACGTCTATTTCCGCAACGGCCTCTACAAAACTCCGCTCCCCTTCACGCCCGGAATGGAGGCGGCCGGCGTGGTCGACGCCGTTGGCGATGGGGTGAAAGACCTAATCCCGGGCGACCGCGTGGCCTATGCCATGAACCTGGGCGCTTATGGCGAATATGCGCTCGCCCAGGCCTGGCAGCTGGTCAAATTGCCGGAGGAAATCGATTATGCCGCCGGAGCCGCCACCATGCTCCAGGGCATGACTGCCCATTACCTCACGCATTCCACCTTCCCGCTCCGCGGCGGGCAGACCGCGCTCGTACATGCCGCCGCCGGTGGGGTCGGCCTCCTGCTGATCCAGGTTGCGAAGGTAATCGGAGCCGATGTGATCGGCACGGTCTCTACAGACGACAAGGACAGACTCGCCCGGGACGCAGGCGCCGATCACGTGATCCGCTACGATCAGTCCGATTTTGAGGCAGAGGTGAAGCGGATCACTGGAGGTCGAGGGGTCGACGTCGTGTACGATTCGGTAGGGCGGACCACGTTCGAGAAAAGCCTGAACTGCCTCAGGCGCAGGGGCACGATGGTGTTATTCGGCCAATCCAGCGGTCCGGTACCACCGATCGATCTGAACCTGCTCAACGCCAAGGGCTCTCTCTATGTGACGCGCCCGGGCCTTGCCCACTACTCGTCCAGCGCCGAAGAAATCGGCGTGAGGGCGGCCGACCTGTTCCAGTGGATTGCCCGGGGCCGGGTGAAGCTTCGTATCGATCGCACCTTCCCGTTGCGGCAGGCCGCCGCAGCCCATCAGGCGCTGGAGAGCCGCCAGACGGCCGGCAAAGTTCTCCTGGTCCCCTAAGTTCGCGTTGTTCATGAAAGTCTTTCGCAAACGCACGAATATCAATACCTGACGCCGGGATTCGCTCATAACGGAGAGTTTTTGGGACGCGGAAGAACACGGATCCAATCCGCGTTCATCCGCGTCCTGAAACGTCGTGCAGCTTGAATAATGCGGATTAACTCCAATACTGTTCGCTCAAGCCCGATCCAAATAATCAGGCCGAGGATTGCACGGATTTTACTGGAACTTATCTCTTTGGATCGGCCTTATTGGGGGCAATCTGTGATATCCGTGCAATCCGTGGCAAGCTTTGTGCGCAGACACGTCGCGTGCTCGAGCGCCGATCTCCTACTTCAGGACCTTTCGGAAGCGCTCCATTGCCCAATCGATCTCCTCCCGGGTAATCACCAGCGGCGGCGCCACGCGGATTACGTGATCGTGGGTCTCCTTGCAGAGAATTCCCTCCTCTTTCAACTTCTCACAGTACGGGCGCGCGGGAACTCGCAATTCGATCCCGATCCATAGCCCTCGCCCCCGGATCTCGACGATGTCCGGCGCCCCGATCGTCCGCAGTTTTTCAAGGAAATAGGCGCCGAGCTCGGCTGATCGCTCGACCAGCTTCTCCTCAGTGAGTACCTTCAGGGCGGCACGGGCAATGGCGCAGGCCAGCGGATTGCCTCCAAAGGTGCTGCCGTGATCGCCGGGATGAAATACCCCGAGCACATTGCGCGGCGCCAGTACGGCGGAAACTGGATAGTAGCCTCCCGAAAGCGCCTTGCCTATGATCACCATGTCCGGCTGCACCTTCTCGTGCATATAGGCGAACAGCTTGCCGGTTCGGCCCAGGCCCGACTGGATTTCGTCGAGAACGAACAACACCCTGTTTTCACGGCACAGGGCCTCACATTGCTTCAGGTAGCCGTCCGCAGGAACCAGAATGCCGGCCTCTCCCTGAATGGGTTCAACGAGAAATGCGCATGTATTGGGCGTGATGGCGCGGCGCAGCGCTTCGACGTCGTTGTACGGAATTACGGTAAAGCCCGGTGTGAAGGGGCCGAAACCGTCGCGATATTGAGCGTCCGTTGAGAAGCTGACGATCGTGATCGTGCGCCCGTGAAAGTTGTTGGTGCAGGTGATGATTTCGGCCTTGCCGGGTTCAATCCCCTTCACAGTGTAGCCCCACTTCCGCGCGGCTTTGAGAGCGGTCTCCACGGCTTCCGCCCCGGAGTTCATCGGCAACACCATATCCATGCCCGCGAGGTCGTGAAGATCCCTGCAGAGTAACGGCAGCTGATCGTTGCGGAAGGCGCGGGAAGTCAACGTAACCCGGTGCGCCTGCTCGACCATGGCGCTCATGATTTTTGGATGGCAATGCCCCTGATTCACCGCGGAATAGGCGGCCAGGCAGTCCATGTAGCGCTTGCCGTCTACGTCATAAACCCAGACGCCCTGCGCCTTCTGAACGACGACATCCAGCGGGTGGTAGTTGTGGGCGCCATATAGGTCCTCGAGTTCGATCAGGTCCTTGGTTGTCATAGAGGGATTCATAAAGCCTCCTTTCAAGGCAGCACAATATAAATATTCGCGGTCACTTCGAATCCAAAACCATGCTCACGAGTGCCATGCGCACAAACAGCCCGTTGTTCGCCTGTTGAAAGTAAAAGGCGCGCGGGTCGGCATCCACGCTTTTGTCGAGTTCCACCGTGCGCGGCAGAGGGTGAAGGATCATAGCGTTCGCCCGCATTTTTCGCAGGACAGACGCGTCCACAAAATATTTCCGCAGCCGGTCGTGATCCGGCATGCGACCGGGGTGAATCTGCGTCATATAAAGAACATCGACATCTTTGATCACGCGATCGAGCTCCGATTCCTGCGCATACCATACGTTGTGCTCTTCGAGATGCGCCAGGATGTCCCTCTTCATGCGCACCTCGGGGGGGCTCACAAAGTGGATCTTGACGCGGTCGAACTTGCTCAGGAAATACGCCAGGGAGCGCACCGTACGCCCCTGGTCCAGTTCCCCGACCATAGCGATGCTCAATCCATCGAGTGTGCGGCGTTCGCGGAAAATTGTGTAGAGATCGAGAAGTGCCTGGGTGGGGTGTTGTCCGCCGCTGCCATCCCCCGCGTTGATTACCGGCACCCTGGACACGGAAGCCGCGCGGGCGGCTCCGCCCATTTCGGAATGGCGCAGCACGATCACATCCGTGTAGCCGGAGATGATCCGGATAGTATCCTCAAGCTGTTCCCCCTCGACTTCCGAGGAGAAAACCCGGGCCTGTTCCGTTGAGCTGACCCGGCCTCCCAGGCGATACATGGCGGCCTCGAAAGAAATCCTGGTTCTGGTCGAGGGCTGATAAAAAAGCGTCGCCATGATCCGATTCTGATAGTCGAGAGTCCCGCCCCGCGCCACGATCCTTTCCATGGCGCGCGTCCGTTCGAACAACTCCAAGAGCAATGGCACCGTGAACTGCTGGGATTCAATCACGTGTCGCAGACTCATGGCCGGCCCCTTCTCCGATCAGGGTACAATTAGCGTTCCCGCTTCCCCGTTCACCGCCTCTGCCAGATTTTCCAGGGAAGCGATGACCGCCCGTTTCCCTCCGGCCCGCAAAAACCGAATGACGGCCTCGACTTTTGGTCCCATACTTCCCGGAGGAAACTCTCCGGCCTCCTGGTAGCCTTGCAGCTCCTCGATACCGACTCTTTTGAGGGCCCGTTGACCGGGCTGTTTGAACTTGAGGTATACATGATCGGTATCGGTAGAAAACACCAACCGGTCCACGCCCAACTTCATGGCCAACAGCACCGAGGCGCGATCCTTGTCGATCACCGCATCCACTCCTCGGAAGGCCCCATTGTCCCGGACCACCGGGATACCGCCTCCACCGGCGGCAATCACCAACATCCCGGCATTCATGGTGCGACGGATGACCTCTTCCTCGATGATCTCGATCGGAATTGGAGAAGCTACCACCCGACGGTACCCGCGCGAGGCATCCTCCACCATGGCCCAACCAAGGGTACGGCTCTTTTCCAAGGCGTCCGCAGCGGAGTAAAAGGGCCCGATGGGTTTGGTGGGATTGTGGAAAGCGGGATCGTCGGCCGCAACCACCATTTGCGTCAGGACTGTCGTTACGGGCTGCAACATCCCGGCTCTCTGGAGTTCCCGCTGCAGGGTTTGCTGGAGCAGGTATCCGATTTCACCCTGGGTGGCCGCCACGCACACGTCCAGTCCCTGTTCATACACCTGGCCTGCGGCGCGTTCCGAGCGCAGCAGTTGTGCCCCGACCTGGGGACCATTCCCATGCGTAAGCACCAGCTGCATACCCGATCCCAGCAGGGATACGATCACCCTGCCGATATGCCCGGCATTGGCGATCTGTTCCGGGATGGTCCCCTTCTCCCCAGCCCGGATCAGGGAGTTTCCGCCGACTGCGATCAGTGCCGATTCCGCCACGTTCAACCCCTATTGCATCAGGTGAAGCAGAATGGCCTTCTGGGCGTGCAGGCGGTTTTCTGCCTGCTGGAAGACCACCGAGCGGTTTGATTCCATGACCGCCGCGGTCACCTCCTCACCACGATGCGCCGGCAGGCAATGGAGGAAAATCGCATCGGGACGCGCGTGAGCGAACAGGGCGTCATTCACCTGATAGGGGCGGAAGATTTCCAGGCGATGCGCCGATTCGGCCTCCTGACCCATGCTGGTCCAGACGTCGGTATAAATGGCATCCGCATCACGGGCAGCTTCGGCCGGATCCTGAGTAAGATCGATCGTGCAGCCGGTGGCTTTCCCTGCGGAGCGCGCCCAACGGACCACCTCGGGATTTGGTTCATACCCGGCAGGTGTCGCCAGGGCCAGGTGCACCCCGAGACGCGCCGCACCCTTGATCAGGGAATGGGCGACATTGTTGCCGTCGCCGACATAGGCGAGCTTGATGCCGGCCAAAGACTTCCTGATCTCGAAAATTGTCAGATAATCGGCCATCGCCTGGCATGGATGGTTGTATTCAGTCAGTCCATTGATAACGGGCACGGCCGCATGGGCCGCGAGCTCCTCCACCACCTTGTGGCTGAAGGTCCGCGCCATAATTCCCTGCACCATCCGGCCGAGATTCCGGGCAATGTCCGCGACCGATTCGCGTTTGCCCAGATTGATCTCCGCCGGTGACAGGTAGACTGCGAATCCCCCAAGCTGATGGATCCCGACGTCGAAGGTCACGCGCGTACGCAACGACGGCTTCTCGAAGATCATGGCCAGCGCCTTACCTTTGAGGGCTTCGGCATATTTCGCCGGGTTGGCCTTGATGGCAATCGCGTCCTCGATCAGCCTTCTGATCTCCTCCGGAGTATAACTGCTAATAGTAATGAAATCGCGTTTGCTCATGTTCTCCTCCAGGCTACTTCCGCGCGGCCAGAAACTGATCCAGGATGACGGCCAGCCGGTCGGTGGCCGGTTGGTCCAGACTGTAGCGGACGCGCATCATCGGATGTCGGCTGTGGATCAGTCGGCCCAGGTCAAACGGCGTGCCCACCAGAACCAGGTCGCATGGGACGGCGTCGATGGTAGCGTGCAGGTCGCGCACCTGTTGCTCGCCGTATCCCATGGCCGGAAGAATGTCGGTCAGGTGCCGGTATTTTTCGAAGACGCCGCGGATGGAGCCCACGGCATAGGGGCGCGGGTCGACGATTTCGGCGGCGCCGAACTGCCGGGCAGCAACATGAGCCGCGCCGTAGCGCATCTCGCCATGAGTCAATGTCGGCCCATCCTCCACCACCAGCACTCTCTTTCCCCGGACCGCTTTTTCATCGTCCACACTGACGACAGAACCCGCCTGGATCACCGTAGCGCCGGGATTGATCCGGGCGGCGTTTCCCAGGACTTCTTCAATCGCCGCGGGCTCGGCGGTATTTACCTTGTTAACCAGCAGCACCTGGGCCATGCGCAGATTGGTCTCTCCGGGGTAGTAGCGCAACTCGTGCCCGGGGCGGTGCGGATCCAACACCACGATGCGCAGATCACTCTGATAAAAAGGAATGTCGTTGTTGCCGCCGTCCCACAGGATGATATCCGCCTCTTTCTCGGCACTGCGCAGGATATCCCCATAGTCAACCCCTGCGTACACGATGTGCCCCTTCTGGATGTGCGACTCGTACTCTTCCATTTCCTCGATTGTGCATTGATATTTTTCCAGGTCTGCCAGCGTCTCAAAGCGTTCGCAACGCTGGGCACTCAGATCACCATAGGGCATCGGATGACGCACGACCACCACGGACTTGCCACGCTTGCGCAGGAGTTCGGTAATCCGCCTCGACGTCTGACTCTTGCCGCATCCGGTCCGCACCGCACAAACGGATATGACCGGCTTGATGGAACGGAGCGAGGTCGCTTTCGCGCCCATCAGCACGAAGTCCGGCCCCAGGGAATTTACCAGGGAAGCCCGGTGCATCACTTCGATATGGGGCACGTCGCTGTAGGCGAACACTACCTCGTCAGGACCGAATCTTTCGATCAGGGCGGGCAATTCGGATTCGTCGAAGATCGGTATACCCTGGGGATAGCCTTCTCCGGCCAGATCGGGCGGGTACGTTCTGCCCGATATCCCCGGGATCTGGAACGCGGTAAACGCCATCACCTGGTAGTGCGGGTTATTGCGGAAGTACACGTTGAAGTTATGAAAATCTCTTCCGGCAGCCCCCATTATGATAACCTTCTTTTGCCTTGCAGCCATAACCGAACTCCAGTTGAAAGAACAGCATTTGGATTTGAAATACCAGCGGATCAAAAGAAACAAATATACCCTACCGGCCGGAGTATTGACAATGCTTCGTGACGGGCCGCTTCGCGGCCTTGCGCGCGAGTCGGCAGGCAACGGATCCCGCCGCGATCGCGAGGCTTTCCGGTCTCCGTCAGATGGGAGATTCCCTGTCGTTTTTCCCTGCTCTCCGAAGCCTGTGGCTCGTGCTGGCGCATATGGACCGACATACATTTGAAATCCTGGAACTTGATCAGCTGCTGGAGTTGCTGGCACGGCACGTGCAAACTCCGATGGGGCGGAGCAGCGCGCTGGGATTACGGCCCCGGACCCAATCAACAGCGATTGATCGGGCTCTGGATCTGACCGCCGAATGCGTTCGATTCCTTGATTCCGGCGAGCGCTTCGGACTTTCGGGAATCGAGGATCCGGAGCCAAGCCTCGCCCGCCTTCAGATCCAGGGGAGCATTCTGGAGCCAAATCGGATACTGGAACTGGAACACCTGGTCGCGATCGGCGTGTCCTTGCGCGACCTGTTCCGCGATCCGAAAGAGCGCGCCGAATTTCCGGGACTTTCCGGCATCACCGGCGGCGTGCCGGACCTGGGCCGGATGCTGGCCGAAATCAAGGGAAAGGTTCTCCCCGGGGGCGAGATTGATGATGACGCCAGCCGCGAGCTGCGCGACCTCCGGCACCAGATTCAGGTCAGCCGCGCTCGCATTCATCGGTCCCTTGAAGGCATCCTGCACCAGCAAACCCGCGCGGTTCAGGACGAGATCATTACATTTCGAAACGGCCGGTTTGTGATCCCGCTGCGCACCGACACCCGCTTCCAGGTGCCCGGCGTCGTGCACGGCCTGTCATCCAGCGGCCAGACGACCTTCGTCGAACCCCTGTCGGTCATCGAATTGAATAACGATCTGGTCCGGCTGCGTGAACAGGAGGAAATCGAAATAAACCGCATCCTGCTGGCCATTACGGAGACGCTGCGGGAGCACGCCGAAGAGATCCTCATGGTTATTGCCGCCCTGACGGAGTTGGATGTCGGCCAGGCCAAGGCCCGCCTGGCGCTCGAATTTGACTGCGTCCGACCGCGTCTGGCGCCGGATGGAGAGCTTCGGGTGGAGGGTGCGCGTCACATCCTGCTCGATCATGCCTTGCGGCGCGCGGGCAGCGGCGCTGTCCCGATCTCCTTTGCCATGGACGGTTCCCACCCGGTCCTGGTCATCAGCGGCCCAAACGCCGGCGGGAAAACCGTGGTGTTGAAAACGGTCGGCCTGGTCGCATTGATGGCACAAATGGGACTGCACGTACCGGCGCGCGTGGCGGTGCTCCCCGTCTTCCACCAGGTTTGGGCCGATATCGGCGATCAGCAATCCATTGCCGCCAACCTTTCCACCTTCACCGCACACATGCGCAACATCGCCGCCATGGCGGGGACGGTCGCTCCGCCGGCACTCCTTTTGATCGACGAGGTCGGCACGGGCACGGACCCCGAAGAAGGGGCGGCTCTCGCGGTGGCCATCGTCGACTATTTCCGACGTTCCGGCGCCACGACCCTCGTGACCACTCACTATAATCCGCTGAAAATGTGGGCCTCGAATGTTGAAGGCGTGCTCAATGCCTCGGTCGAATTCGACGAACGCACCCTGCGTCCGACTTACCGGCTGATCGTAGGCGTGGCCGGCGCCTCCTCCGGACTGGATATCGCCCGCCGCCTCAATGTTCCCGATGCCATTCTGGATCATGCCTCCTCGCTCACCCATCCGGATCACACCCTGGCCGGAAATTACCTGAAGCGGCTCAAGTTCCTGGTGGATGAGCAGGAGGCGTCTCGAGCCGCGCTCGAGGAGGAACGCGCCGCATCCGCCATCGAGTACGCTCGACTGGAGGAGAGGTTCTCGCTGCGCGAGGCGACACGGCAAAAGGAGTTTGAAAGCTTCCTCAAGCATGCGCTTGATGAGTTCAGGCATCAGAGCGAGCAACTGCTCGAAACCATTAAAGACCGGATCGCTGCGGAAAAAATGCGGAAACTCTCTCTGGCCCAGGCGGCCCAGCTGCGTCGCTCCGCCGTGGAAACCAAAACCAGGCTGGAAACGGAGATCGGTCTGGTTGCCCGGCCCAAAGCAGAGAGTGGCGGGATGGGAATTGAATCCTGCACTCCGCCGCCGGACCCTGATGGCGAACCCGTTGCAGGAGGCCACGTCTGGGTCAAACCCCTTGGGCAGGCCGGCATCGTGGAGTCGATCCGAGGGGACACGATCACCGTGAGTGTCGGCTCCCTCAGATACCGGGCCCGGCGTGACGAGTTGCAGATCCTGCCCTCCTCTCCTCAATCATCCGTAAGCCGGACGCCTCCAAAACCGATGCATGACCTGGAACTCGATCAGACCCATATTCCCGAGCTCAACGTTGTCGGGATGAGAGCCGATGAAGCGGTTCAGCGGGTTGACAAATATCTTGACGAATCCTTCCTTGCGGGTGCGCGGAGCATACGCATCATTCATGGACATGGCAAAGGCATACTACGGCGCGCCATTTCAGAGCTGCTGACCGGTCATCCCCATGTCGAAAACTTTCATCTGGCTCCGCCCGGCCAGGGCGGGAATGGAGTCACGATAGTGGACCTGATAACCTGAGGGTATCCTCACATATGGAGCCAAAATCGATGCCCTATGAGCGTGAAACCGAAATCATGTTGTCGACTGCACGTCAAGCGGGGCTGCTGGCCCTCGAGCATTTTCACACTGAGGCGGCTAGCGAGGAAAAAGAGGATGGTTCGCCCGTGACCGCCGCCGATCGTGAGTGCGAGCAGCTGATCTCCGGCGCGCTTGCCGCCGCTTTCCCGGAAGATAACATCCTGGGAGAAGAGGGATCCTGCAGGTCAAGTGATTCCCCGCGGCGCTGGTTGATTGATCCCATCGATGGCACGCGTGATTTTGTGCGCCGCAATTCCTTCTGGTCGGTTCAGATTGCTCTGGAAGAAGCAGGCCGGGTCGTATTGGGAGTCATCCACTTCCCCTGCCTCGGCGGAACTCTTCATGCGGTGGCAGGCGCCGGATGCTGCTGGAATGGCGAACCCACCCGGGCCGCCGATCTCCGCTGCCTGGAAAAATCGGTCCTGATGGTAAGCGGGTTCAAATCCTCATGGGACATCTGGACGGCAGATGCGGTCCGGCACCTCACCGAGACCTGCTGGACCGTCCGCAGCTATGGCGCCAGCTACGACATAGCCATGCTGGCGCGCGGGAAAGCCGACATTTGGTTAAGCAGCGGCGGCATGACGTGGGATTATGCGCCGGCGAGCGTTATTGCCCGGGAGGCGGGCGCCCGATTTCTCACCAAGGACGGCACTGAGCGCATCGATGCCCGCCATTGCCTGATCTGCCCCCCCGGCCTCGAAGCTGACTTGCGCGAGATACTTGGCATTGCCGGGCCTGAATGATCATCCCGGGGCCGGCGATCGCGTGTATCCCTTCATCGCTCGAGCAGGGGAATGTAGTGCGTGCTGACCAGAGACCAATAATCGGTATACAGTCCGCTCCGATAGTCCTCGACGAAAGTCCTCATTCTCTGCAACAGCGTCGTCAAGCGGTGGTTCCCGATCTGTGCCGGATGGGGAACCCGCTGATTAGGGTAGGCCCGAATGAACAGGCTTCTGTCCGTCATGGGCAATTGAGCGACATTCTCGGCAAATTCACCGAAAACTCCGTTCTGGAAGAGGTACTGTTCGACATTGGAAGTATAAAAGGCGGCCACGGCAAGATTGTTTTTCCTGAGATAGGCCGCTACCGCCCTCAGGGCCTTGTCCCCGGCAAAGTCACCGACAATGGGGATGATCCGGTTGCTCTGCTGCAGGCCGCGCACGAATTCGTAATCCGTGCGGCTGGCCAAAAAATTTCCAAGTCTCCCCTGAAGGTCCCGGGCCAGAATCAGATCCCGGAGGGTCGGGAAATAGCCCCATGGCCCACTTGTCCGATATCCATACGGAACATAGCGGTTCCCGAATCCGCCGGACTGGTAACGCAGATCCAGGTTCCCATCGCGAAACGCTGCATATACGTGTTCGAGGGCGGCTACATCCCTGGCATCCAGGGGGATGAGAAACTCCCGGGAGATTATGGCCTGAATCCGGGCCAGGTTACGGTCAAAGGTAACCTGGTCGGTGGCGGCTTCGGCGAAGTAGTCAACCAGATCCTGCGCGGAAGCCCCCGGCCCAGGCGCCTGAGATCCACCGTGCGGCTTGCTGAACAAAAGAGACAGAAACTGCGTCCGATTCCCGGCAAGATGAAAAATGGCCTTAAACATCAGGTGTTGAATCATGGCCTGCCGGCGGATATCCACGATAAAAGCAATCCGCGGGCGAATCCTGGCAATATAAGTATAGTTTTGTTCCGGCCCGACTCCGAGATAGGCGCCCCCCGAAATTCCGACCGATTTCAACTTGTCGAGGACATACAGGTAAGCCGTCTCGTTGGAAACGAGGTTTTCGGAACGGAAATAACCGCCATCCTCGGAGAATTGCCTGACCATGCGGGCGAATTCTGCTGCAGGGATACCTTGGTCGCGGACTTTATCCCGCCGTGCCTCTTCAAGAGCCTGGCGCGCCTGTCCGCCCGCCAAGAGCAAAGTCAGGGCGACGATCCAGATAGAGTACCTTATATGCCACGGCTTCCAGGCATTTTGCCTGGAGTTCCCGTCTGCGTCGGTCATCAAAACCACCCTTCCGTCAGACCGGCTGGAGCTTGCTTCTCCTGGCAGACCACTTACCCGTTCCCATGTCCCCGAAACGCACCGAGCCCTTCATGGTGTCTTCGCTCACCGTGCCTGAATAGCTGACAACGTAAGAGGCATCCTGGAATTTAAGGGTCACGTTGAAATGGATCTCATTGCCACGCAGGGTCCCCTGCAATGCGCTGTCCCCCATCTGCCCGCGGTACGTTCCCGTGAGCTTCTCCCCCTCCTGGATGAGGGTTATCGATGGATGAGAGATCGCCTGTTGGGATTCGACGGTCAGATCCCATGTCCCTGACACATCCGCTGCGTGGGGAACTGCCGGAAATGCTGCGATCCCCGCCACAAGGAACAGCAAGGCCGGGAAAGCCCTAATCGCCATCCGGCATCCGCAGCCGCTGAAACACCTTCCGGTGATTAGATTTTTCATTTTACGCACCCCATATATAGCATACCAGAGGATCGCCGCAGCAGCAGGGGGCAATTGTCCAGGCAGATATTTCCTGATCCCGCTTCGGGGAATCCGCGAACTGATAGTTCCGACCGCCAGTGTACCCATGTGGTTCTTCCAAAGGCCGGAAGCAAACCCGTAGCGATGGATTTGATTGCCAAGATGGCAGGATCTTCTGTAGATTAGCGATGGTCTGGTGCAGCATGGACCGCATCACGGCAATGGAGAGGAAGACCCGCGGTCTGAATCGAACCGACGTCTTCGGTCCAGGCTATCGGGGTGAAGTACTCGTTCAATTCGGCGTCAAATTTGAGAGGCACCTGCATGAAAGACATCAAAAATGAACAAACCGTGGATGACGGCGGGATTTCGCGACGGGCGTTCGTCGGAAGCGTGGCCGCAGCCGCCGGAGTCATGATTGTACCCCGGCACGTGCTCGGCGGTCCCGGCTACCAGGCCCCCAGCGACCTGCTGAACATAGCAACCGTAGGAGTAAGCGGCCAGGGGAGCTCGAATACCCGCGCCTGCGCCAAAGAGAACATCGTTGCCCTGTGCGACGTGGACGACGTGCGATCGGCCGGGGTATACAAGCAATATCCCAAGGCGAAAACCTACCGGGATTTTCGCATCATGCTGGAACAGCAGAAGGACATCGACGCGGTGATCGTCGCCACGCCGGACCACAGCCATGCCGTGGTCGCCATGGCAGCCATGCAGCTGGGCAAGCACGTGTTCGTACAGAAACCGCTAACACGCACTCTGTGGGAAGCGCGGATGCTGACCGAGGCGGCGCGAAAATACAAAGTTGTAACCCAGATGGGCAACCAGGGCCATTCGGGCGAAGGTGTACGCCTGATCGAGGAATGGATCAATGATGGGGCGATCGGCAAAGTCCGCGAAGTCCATTGCTGGACGAATCGCCCAATTTGGCCCCAGGGGATGCCGCGGCCGGACGAGTACCCCGCCGTGCCGGACGGTCTGGACTGGGACCTGTGGATCGGGCCTTCTCCGATGCGCCCCTATCATCCGGCATACCACCCGTTCAGCTGGCGCTCCTGGTTCGATTTCGGCGCCGGGGCTCTCGGAGACATGGCATGCCACGTCATGGACGCCTCCTACAGCGCGTTGAAACTGGGATACCCGACCAATGTCACGGCCAATATCGCCTATCAGGTCGTGGAGCGTCCGCGGTCGGACGGCAGAGGAGTCTCCCGGGTTCGCCTCGAATACAAGGATAGCTACCCGATGGCCAGCGTCCTGCACTACAACTTTCCCGAACGCAGCAAAAAACTGCCTGCGGTCAGGCTGCACTGGTACGATGGTGGCATCCTGCCGGAGCGCCCTGCTGAACTGGAACCGGAACGCCGCTTGCCGGAAAGCGGCACGATTTTTGTCGGTGAAAAGGGCAAACTGATCTCCGAAACCTATTCGGAAAGCCCGCGACTTATCCCCGAGACCAGGATGAAGGCTTATAAGCTGCCCCGTAAAACCATCCCCAGGGTCGAAAAAGCCAACCACGAACAAAACTGGATCGACGCCTGCAAGGGCAAAACCAAGGCGGTCTCCAATTTCGACTACTCCGGTCCGTTTACCGAAACCGTGCTCCTGGGCTGCCTTGCCATCCTGTTTCCGGACAAAAAGCTGGAGTGGGACGGCCCGAACCTGACGGTTACCAACGTCAAGGAAGCCAGTGACTATGTAAAGCCCAATTTCCGCGAGGGCTGGTCGCTGTAGCTGCACTTAACCCGTGTTTATTCATGAACGTCTTTTGCAAACGCATGAATAGCAGTACGCGGCGCCGGAATTTGCTCGTTGTAGAGAACTTTTGGGACACGGAAGAACACGGATCGGATCCGTGTTCTTCTGCGCTTTTCCGTGGCTTGAGATGTTTTGCCACATCTCTTCGAGAATAAACCTGGGTATAGACCGCAAGGGGCGGCAGCCCGATCTCATCCTTATTCGGATTCCGGTACCGCAGACAAGCCGATTCGGGAAAAGACGATTCTCGACGCGGATTATCTTCATCCCAATCCGCGTGCGTCAGCGTTCTTCCGCGTCCCAATATTCTCTGCCTATCCGCCGTTGGCGCCATACCGCGGCGAGGTGTCTAGTCTGCGAACATGCATTAGAGTTTGGAGCCCGATGCCGTGCCCGAGGTCAGATCCCGGCCAAGATCTTCCGCAAACCTGCGAGCGAATCGCGCGTGCACTCCATCGCGGGCCTGGCATCCGGGTATTGCTCCTGCTCTACCACGATCCACTCGGTTCCTCCCACCGCCGCGCACGCCCGATACACGGAGCCCCAGTCGACCGAGTCCTGTCCCAGGATCGCCTTCTTGCCGGAATCGGCGCCGATTACGGCAGGCTTGAAATGCACCGATCGGGTGCGGCCGGGATATTTTCGGATCAACTCTACCGGATTCATGCCCGCCGTGGCGGACCAGCCGCAATCCTGCTGGAGAATGACATCTTTACCGGTGCGCTCGGCGAACAATTCCCAGTAGGTCTTGTCCCCGTCCTTTTTGAATTCGTTGGTGTGGTTGTGATACCCGCATGCCATTCCCAGCGGCTTGAGAGTCTCCGCCACCTTTTTGAATTCTTCCGCCAGCGGTTTGCTCTTCTCCGGATCCGTGAACGCGCCATCTCCGGGCACGATAAGGAATCTGCATCCGATCGCCCGGTGGAACTCGATTGTGGCCGGCAGCGCCGCTTCCCGGATCAGATTCATGCCGATGTGCGTCCCCGCCACCTTGAGGTTCAAATCGTCGAGCTTCTGCTTCAGCTCTTTCGGCTTGCCCTCGTAAGTGAAGTATCCGGCAAATTCGACGCCGGCAAAACCCATCTTCGCCACCTGATCGAGCGCGGAATCAAAATCTTTGCGGCAATCGCCGCGCACGGAATAGAGCTGAACGGCAATCGGAATCCGGGCCTCCGCAATGAATCCCCGCAGATCCCGCGGCCAGGCCCAGGTTGCGGCGGCAATACCGGTCACGTGCAAAAAAGCCCGTCGTGTCCAGGCACACTCGGGGATCGGCAGACGACACTCATTTTCCATTTTCTTTCTCCACAGGCTATTTGACATCATCCGGAAATGTGCGCCGGCCGGAATGCCGGCCGGTCGGATGCATTATAATTCGAAACCTGGTTCTCAAGTACAATATTGCCCGGCGCGCAACCTATGTTGACTGTGGTATCTTCGATGGCGTGACCATGATGGAGATAGGATTCCTGGGGGGCACGGGAGTTGAAGCTCGGGGGCTGGCGCTTCGTTTCGGAGCGGCCGGCGCCTCGATTGTCCTCGGCTCGCGAAGCCGGGAGCGGGCCGCGAGGGCAGCCGAAGAGTGCAACCGCCTTTTGGGCCGCCAGGCCATCCGCGGCGGGGATAACCTCGAGATGCTCCAGACTGCTGGTTTGGTTTTCCTGACCGTGCCGTTTTCCCTGGCCCACACCGTCATTGATTCCTGCCGATCCCACCTCGGTTCGCATCACATCCTGGTGGATGTCACGGTGCCCATGGTGTTTCCCGGGGGGCACGCCAGTTATGTCGAGCGGGAAAGCGTATCGAATGCCGAAATCATCGCGCGGCATCTGCCGGAAGGCATTCCGCTGGTAGCGGCCTTTAAGACAATTCCCGCGGCCCTCCTGGCCAGCCTGGCAACGCCGCTGAATTGCGATGTTTTTGTCTGCGGGGATTACGAAGAAGCCGAAACGTGTCGTCATGAGCGCAATATCCCTGATCCCTTCGCTGCGCCCACTGGATGCCGGCCCGCTCCAAACAGCGCGAACGCTGGAACGTATGGCGGTCCTCGCTGCGGAGCTGAACATTCGTCACGGGCGAAGGGGAGCGCGCTTTCGCGTGGAAGGAATTTAGGGCCTGTACCGCCGGAAACCGGAGAAGGCACACGATGAAACTGACGGCACTGGCTGGAGGGGTGGGAGCGGCCAAGCTTCTGTCTGGATTATCGGAGTTGTTTGCCCCCCGGAACCTCACGATCATCGTCAATACGGGTGATGATTTCCGCTGGATGGGCTTGTATGTCTGCCCGGATCTTGACACGATCCTTTATACGCTTTCCGGCCAAGCCAATCCGGAGACCGGTTGGGGGGTCGCGGCGGACACCTTTCGTTGCCTTGAGTTCCTGAATCGGCTGGGCTGCGACCCGTGGTTTCGCGTAGGGGACGTGGACCTGGCTACGCATCTATACCGTACCCATCGCCTGGCCGAGGGGAAAACCCTGTCGGCGGTCACAGAGGCCCTCGCGCAGCGGTATGGAATTGGAAGCGCCGTGCTGCCGATGAGCGACGCTCACGTGCCGACACTGATTCACACCGACGAGGGCACGCTTGGATTCCAGGATTATTTCGTACGCAGGAGATGTTCGCCCCGGGTTCTGGGATTCTCTTCTGAGCGGATCGAAGCCGCACTCCCCTCCCCGGGTGTCCTGGAAGCGATCTATGGCGCCGACGCGATCGTGGTGTGCCCGAGCAATCCGTACCTGAGTATCGGCCCGATCCTCGCGGTCCCCGGCGTCAGGGCCGCGCTGTGCGCGACGTCGGCAACCATTGTCGCGGTTTCCCCGATCGTTGCCGGAGAAGCACTGAAGGGCCCGGCGGCAGACATTATGCGGCAACTGGACACGCCCGCCTCCGCCGTAACCGTCGCCCGGTTATACGCGGATTTTCTCGATCGGATCGTCATCGACCGTAGAGATGCCTCTTTGTTGAGCGAGATCGAGGCCATGGGGATCGGGGCCATCGCCGTCGAGACGATCATGCATGATCGGGCGTCTCGGGTGGCGCTGGCCGGCGCACTGCTCAGGATGGTGTCATGAATCCCGTAATCCTGGTCCCGCTAAAGGAGCCTGCCCGGGCCAAGTCGCGTCTGGCGCCAATCCTGACCGGGCGGGAACGATCTCTCCTTGCGCGGGCCATGCTGGAGGACCTGATCCAGGTATTGCAGCCGCTCCCCTGCCCTGTGGTCACGATCACCGCTTCCCCCACCATCGCGTCCCGGGTCGCCTCGGCCGGGTGGCGGGTGCTCTGGGAAGAGCATCAGGTCTCCGAGAGCGCCGCGGTCGACGGAGCCTCCCGCCTCCTGGTGCAGGAGGGGGTTCCTGCGTTGCTTCGCCTTCCTGCGGACCTACCCTGGCTGGAGCCCGGGGACGTCGCCGACCTGCTCGATCGGACAACCCGCTCTCCGAGCGCGGTCCTGGCACCTTCCCACAACCGCTTGGGAACTAATGCGCTGTTGCGCATTCCCCCCGATCTGTTTCCATCCCATTTCGGCCCTGACAGCTTCGCCCTGCACCTCGCCGAGGCCGAACAGGCCCAAGCTCACATAGCCATCGTCAATAATCCGCGGCTGGCTCTGGACATAGATGATGCCACGGATATTGCCCGCTTTCTCGAGCAGCCGACCGAAGGGGAGACCTATCGCCTGCTGCTGGACCTGAACATCGATGAAAGGCTCAAACACTATGCCGGCCAAATCGATCCGCATCCGCGGGCTTGAGGGAATTCCTGAGATCCAGCCGGGGATGAACCTGGCGGCGATACTTCTCGAAGCGCTGATGAACGCACGCGAATTGACCTCTCCAGGCCCGGAAAACGGATTGCCCGCGGAACCGATCATACTGGTCGTTGCGCAGAAGGTCGTCAGCAAGGCCGAAGGATGCCTGGTTCGGCTCGACAGCATCACACCCTCAGCCCACGCGCGCGCATGGGCGACCCGGCATAACAGGGATCCGCGCCTGGTGGAAATCGTGTTGCGGCAGTCCCGACGCGTGGTCAGGAAGGCGCGGGGCATTCTGATCGTTGAAACTCACCACGGTTACATCTGTGCCAATGCGGGGGTCGATGTTTCAAACGCTCCAGCCGGCATGGCCGTTCTGCTTCCACCCGATCCCGACAAATCAGCGCTGAGTCTGCGCCGTGAACTCGAAGCGGCGCTCGGTCTCCATGTCGCCGTTATCATTTCCGATACCTTCGGCAGGCCCTGGCGGAGGGGATTGACCAACGTCGCGATCGGCGTTTCCGGTCTTTCTCCTTTCATCGATTACCGCGGACGCGTAGACTCATATGGCCGCACGCTCCATGCCACCCTCCTGGCGGCCGCAGATGAGCTGGCCGGAGCGGCCGAACTGGTCATGGAGAAAACGGCCGGCATTCCGGCGGCAGTCATCGAAGGCTGCCACTTCCTGCCGGCGGAAGGAAGCGGCCGCGAGTTGATCCGGCCCGCGGAAGAGGATCTTTTCCTATCATGGCGCCTGTCCCCCGCAAAGAGGGGACTGGACGCAACGGCATCACCAGAATTCCAGGAGAGCGAGGGAGAACCCATGACAGCACAGATTCCTGAAGCATTTATGGATTTGGTGCGGGAGCCCGCGATTGCCCAGCTGGGAACGGTCATGAAAAATGGCAGCCCGCACGTGACCCCGGTGTGGTTTGACTACGACGGAAGTTATATCAGCATCAACTCCGCTCGGGGACGGGTGAAGGACCGTAACATGCGCAACAATCCCAGGGTGGCCCTGTCCATCCTGGACCCCAAGAATGCCTACCGGTACATGGAGATTCGCGGAAAGGTAATTGAAATCACCGAAGAAGGCGCGGTGGAGCATATCGACAGTCTGGCCCGCAAATACCTGAATGTCGATCGGTACCCTCACCATTCTCCATCCGAGGTGCGCGTGCGCTACCGTATCCTCCCGGAACATGTCAGCACTATGGGATGACCCCCCCAACAAACATGAGTGCGGATTAACTATGGTCACACCTCGGGAATCGACACTCATCCGCAGGCTGGTCGGCATGGGCGCGGCTCGGTGGGGCCCGGGTGCGGCGTTCGTGATTGCCGTGCTGGTGATCTGGGAACTCGTGGTGCGGACAGTCGGCATCCGGCATTCGACACTCCCATCTCCTACCCGGGTTATTCTCCAGATCTGGAGGGAAGCCCCGCAGCTCCAGACCCATTCGCTGGTAACGGGGCTGGAGGCGATGGAAGGCCTTGTACTTTCCGTGCTGATCGGATTCCCTCTTGCTTCGCTGGCGACCGTATCGATCCGGGTGCGACGCCTTACGGCCCCGTTTATGTCCCTGGGGCAATCACTGCCGCTGATCAGCCTGGCCCCCCTGGTGATGATCTGGTTTGGCCTGGGGATTCCGGCAGCCGCGGCGCTCTCATTCATGGTTTGCCTGCTGCCTTTCACGGCCGGCCTGCAGGCCGGTTTTGATTCCGTACCTCACGAGGCAGTTGAGATCGCAAAGGCCATGGGAGCCTCCCCCGCCAGGCTCTTTCTCCAGATCTGTCTGCCTGCCTGCCGACCCGCGACCCTGGGGTCAATAAAGCTCTGTCTGCCGCTGGCGCTGGCCGGAGCGACGGTCGCCGAATTTATCGGATCCGGCCGGGGTCTGGGATACCTGATGCTGTATGCAAGTGCCACAGTCGATACGACGCAACTGATGGCGGTGCTGACGGTGCTGTTTCTGATGGCCATCGGCTTCCACCTTGTGGTGGACTTCGTCGAGAGGGCATGGATCTACCGGCCAGCCAAAATGCCCGAGCGGGCCAACCCCGCCAGGAAAATGAGGGAGATGCCCTGACCTGCCGATCCCGACGACCGGCAAGAACCTGTGCCCTGTTTCATGGAGCCTCCTGTGGCTGCCGCAGAGATTCAGATTCAGATCCGGGAGCTTTGCCAGGCTTATAAGCCCGACGGTGAAGCTCAAATGAAGTTGGGTCCGGTGTCCTTTGACATCACCAGGGGGGAATTCCTGTCGCTGGTCGCCCCGTGTCCCAGCGGAATGGCCGCCCTGCTGAAAATGATCGCAGGCGTCATCCCGGTTGCCGGCGGAGAGATCCGCATCGCAGGGGAAAAAGGCCGGCTGCGTCCTGGAGATGTCGGCCTGGTTCTCCAACGCCCCGGGCTTCTCCCTTGGCGGAGCGTCCTGCAAAACATCCTTCTGCCGGCCGAGATGCTCGGGCTCGACCTTCCCGATAGCAGAAATCGCGCGCGCCGTCTGATGGCCTGGTTCGGTTTATCCGGATTTGATCGGTTCCGGCCAGATGATTTGCCGCCGGGCCTGGACCAGTTGGTTTCCATTTGCCGCGCATTGGTTCATTCCCCTCCCCTTCTGATCATGATGGAGCCTTTCCGGTTGTTCGATCCGCTGGCTTTGGAGCAGATCCTGGATGCCTTCCAGCGCCTTTGGATGGAGACCGGTGCGACCGGGTTGTTGGGCACAACCAGCATTCATGAGGCAGTCCTTCTATCCGATCGTGTGGCGGTACTGTCTCCCCCTCCCGAGCGCATCATTCAGATCTTCGGCATCGATCTCCCACGTCCACGGCGCCTCGACAAAGCCATGACCCCGATGATTGCCGAATACTGCGGCCGAATCCGAACCGTATTCCGGGCTCAGGGGGTTCTTCCGTGAAACCGGTCCTCGGGGGCCGGGAGGCTTGGGATATCACTTTCCCGATCAACGGATCATCAGGAGCCTGCGGAAAGTAGCCCGGAACCGGTCTGCCGCAACCATTTGTTTTTGCCTCTTTGCGCGTCCCAAATCTGCGCTAAGATTACTCCGCTGAAGAGCACAGTCTGTTTTGCAGCCCGGTTTTTGATGAAGCAAGCTTATTCCGGGGATCGGAGGTCAGTCGTATCGATGCCCGAACCATTCCCGGAAAAAGCCAAATTGTAATGGGGGTTGAACATGAAGCGTACGTGGAGGCCTGTTTCCTGCTCTCCTGATGCCGTAATCACGCATCCCGCGACCCGAAAGGATGAGCGGTGCTGGACGAGAACCCGGTCGTGTCTAGTAAACACCGGTCTGTTGACACGCTGGCTTGTTTTGTGTTTGGCGCTTGTGATGACCTCTTTCATAGCCCAGGCACAATCGGCTCAGGACGGCTTCGATCCAGGAGTCAATGGAACCGTCTGGGCTCTCGCGGTGCAACCCGATGGGAAAATACTGGTCGGGGGAAGATTCACGCTGCTCGGAGGCGGCGGAAGCGGCACCTCTTCACGCAGTAACATCGGGCGATTGAATCCCGATGGCAGTCTCGATACCAGCTTCACGGCTGCGACCAATGGACGGGTGAACACCATTGCTTTGCAGACAGACGGCAAAATCCTGGTCGGCGGTGAATTCACCGAAATGGGGAGCAACTCCAACGCACTGACTTCGCGTAACTTTATTGGCCGGCTCAATCCGGACGGCAGCCTCGATGACAATTTCGATCCGGGCGCCAATTATTTTGTCCGGGCCCTGGCGGTTCAGCAGGACGGCAAGATCCTGGTCGCAGGCAGCTTCTACGCGCTCGGGGGAGGCGCCGCGGGGCTCACTCCTCGCAAGTTCATCGGCAGGCTGAACGGCGACGGAAGCATGGATGACACCTTCGATCCCGGTGCCAACGCCGAAATCTACGCCCTGTCCCTGCAGGCCAATGGTCAAATTATGGTCGGAGGGGCGTTTTCCGCACTTGGGGGGGGCAGAGGAACCACGGCACGCCACTTTCTGGGCCGCCTGGATGCCGACGGAAGCGTGGACCTCACTTTCGATCCCGGCGCCAATAACCCGGTCTGGGCCCTTGCAGTGCAGACGGATGGCAAGATTCTGGCCGGGGGCAATTTTACTACTTTGGGAGGCGGCGAAACCGGAACCATTTTCCGGAGCCATGTGGGCCGGCTGCAGCCGGACGGCCTCATAGACGAGACTTTCGATCCCGGCGCCAGCGCGATCATATACGACATCAGGATCCAGGCCGACGGCAGGATCCTGCTCGGGGGTGCATTCGCCAGGTTGGGGGGAGGATCCGACGGGGTGAACACCCGCAATTTCATCGGCCGGCTGAACATTGACGGCAGCCTCGATGCTGATTTCGATCCCGGCACCAACAGCATCGTGTATGCCATCAGGCCCCAGGCCGACGGCAAGATTCTGGTGGCCGGAGCGTTTGCCACTTTGGGCGGCGGTGTGGTCGGTACGAGCCCCCGAAACCGCATCGGCCGTTTGTATGCCGACGGCAGCCTCGACGACAATTTTGGCCTGGGAGCCGATGACATCGTCAGGACGATCGCGCTTCAGGGCGACGGCAGGATCCTCGCTGGTGGCTCATTTTCCAAACTGGGAAGCGGCGGCACAGGAGCGATCGACCGCAGCCGGATCGCCCGCTTCCATCCGGACGGCGATCTGGATGCCGGTTTCAATCCGGGAGCCAATAACCAGGTGTCGGCCCTCGCCGTCCAATCCGACGGCAAAATCCTCGTGGGCGGTTCTTTCTCCCGGCTGGGAGGAGGGGGTGTGGGCGCATTCACGCGCTACCGGCTCGGCCGGCTGAATCCCGACGGCAGTCTGGATAGCAGTTTCGATCCGGGAGCCAACGGCGAAATCACGGCGCTGGCCGTGCAGCCGGACGGCAAAATCATCGTGGCCGGAAGCTTCACCACCCTGGGGGGTGGCGGCACCGGCTCGACACCGCGAAACTACATCGGCAGGCTCAATGCCGACGGCAGCATCGACCCTGGTTTCGATCCCGGCGCCAACGGCCCGATACTGGCACTGGCCGTGCAGGCCGACGGCAAAATTCTCGTCGGCGGTTCATTCACCACCCTGGGCGGCGGCGGCACCGGAACGGGATCGCGAAAACGTATTGGCCGCCTCCTTGCAAGTGGAGCCCTGGATACGGGCTTCGATCCAGGCGCCGATGCCGAAGTGGACACACTTGCGGCACAACCCGATGGCAGGATCCTCGTCGGCGGCCGGTTCAGCGGGCTCGGGAGCGGCAGCGGTGCGACTCCGCGCCGCCACATCGGGCGCCTGCAGGCAGATGGCAGTGTCGACAATGCGTTTGATCCCGGCGCCGACGACACCATCTGGACCATCAGCCTCCAGATCGACGGCAAGATTCTCCTGGGAGGAGCATTTACCACTCTGGGCGGCGGAGGGACCGGCACAGTTTCCCGCAGCCACATCGGCAGGCTCAATGCCGATGGCAGCGTCGATCCCGGCTTTGATCCCGGAGCCGACGGTCTGGTGCTCTCCCTGGCGTTGCAGACGGATGGCAAGCCTCTGGTTGGGGGAGCCTTCCGCGCCCTGGGCGGCGGTGGCTTCGGCACCTCCCCACGCAACGGTCTCGGAAGACTGACGACTGCCGGGGCGGCCTATCAGATGCTTCAGGCCGATACCGCCGGCAGCAAAATCACCTGGAATCGCACAGGCACCGGACCTGAGATTGAACGGGCCTGGTTCGAATACTCCGCCGATGGTGCAGTTTTCTCACTGCTCGGTTCTGCGACGAGAATTACCGGGGGCTGGCAATTGAATGGCCTCAGCCTCCCGATGGCGCAGACTATCTTCATCCGAGCCCGCGGCTCTTATGCCTCGGGAGCCGACAATGGCTCCGGATCCATCGCGGAATCCATAATTGCCACGAGTTCAATCCTTGCGATATTCGCCCAGGTGGCGGCAGGGGGCGCCTACGAGACCGTGCTGACGGGCATCAACACCGGACAGGTCTATGCGAACGTGCTGCTGACACTGAGAAAATCGGACGGCACCCCGCTGCAGACGCCGGCGGGCTCCGTGGCTGAACCCGAACTTCTCACGATCCCTCCCATGGGTACCGTCACACTCCCCATCAGCCGGTCGGGAGATACGGTTTCAGGATATGCCCTGCTTTCCAGTACATTGCAGGTGGAAGGGACCGCACTCTTCAAGAGCATGCACAACAACCTCATCCTCAGCGAGGCTGGGGTCGGGCTCTCCAAGCCAACCCACAACTTCACCGTTTATATAGATAATACCGCCAATGCCGCTTCCGGTTATGCGATTGCCAACATCGGCAATGCGACCGCGACGCTGGAGCTCGTCCTGCGCGACGCGGTCGGAAACGAACGTGATCACGCGAGCATATCTCTGGCAGCCGGACGACACCTCGCGGAGTTTGCCTTCCAGCGCTTCAGCGCCGCAGCACCTGCCGGATTCGAAGGCAGCATCGAATGCACCAGCGACCAGACGATCGCCGCGGTGGCCCTCCGGTATGACAACATGAACCTCAACGCTCTTTCCCAGGTTTTTTCCACGATTCCGGTGCTTGTGAATGAGTCGGCCCCGACCATGATTTTTCCCCAGGTTGCCGACGGGGCCGGATATCGCACCAATTTTATCCTGGTCAATCCCGGAGATACTGCGGTCGTCGCCCGGATCGAGTTCTTTGACGACACGGGGAATCCCCTTTTTCTGCCGATCAACGGCTCGGCGTGGGACAGCTATCCGATTAACCTCAGCCCCAGGGGGGTTGCGAGAGTGTTTACGGACGGCACCTCCGCGGATCTCAAGGTTGGATGGGCCCGGGTGCGAAGCCTGGTGCCGATACTCGGCTCCTCCATCTTTCAGATTCGATCGGGGGACCGGATTATTTCCGAGGCCGGAGTCTCATCCTCGCCACTGACGAGGCATTTCACTACCTATGTCGAAAGCCTCGGCTCAACCTGGTCCGGCCTGGCGGTATGCAATCCCAATGATTCCGAAGTCACCCTGACATTGAATTTGCGTCTGCCCGATGGAGAAATATATGCGGTCGCCACAGATGTCGTCCCTGCCGGAGGGCATCTGTCGAAGTTTTTCACTTTCCCGACGAATCCTTCCTGGTTCCCCAACGCGGCAGGTTTTGAAGGAACGCTGGAAGTAACAGCCACGCAGCCGGTAAGCGCTGTTGCTTTGCGCTATGACAATCCGCAGCATGACGTCTTCGCCACACTGCCGGTTGTGATTTTGCGCTGAAAACAGCCGGGTTGCGCGATAGACTTTTGTTGCGTCGGAGCGGTGGGGGGCTACAGGCTCCAGAAGTCGAACTCGAGCCGGGAAGGGGCGGCTCGTCACCTGGGACCGATACGATTCAGCCCATCGGCCGGGAATCGCCCGTGAACAGGAGGGGCAGGTACCCGAGCTGGTAAGGGAATAGCCTAGAATCTGGTACCCCCATCGCTCGATAAGCAGGAATCCGCAGTCCGGACATGAGGTGTTCTCCAGGCCCTTCAGCCTTCCAGCCAGGTTCCCGGCATAGACGTAGCGCAAGCCGGCCCGCTTCCCCGCCCGGGCCGCCCGGAGGAGGTCGGCGGCGGTTGTGTCCGCAGAGCCGGTCATCCGGTAATCCCTGTGAAAGGCGGTGACATGCCATGGTATATCGGGGGAGACGCCGGCAATAAAATCGGCCGTCTTCTGTATCTCCGGCTCCGCATCATTGAAGCCGGGCACGAGCAGGGTGACAATCTCGATCCAGAAGCCCTCGTTGAACAGGTTCCGGATGGTATCCAGAACCGGCTGGAGCCGCCCCCCGAGCTTGCGATAGGCCCGGTCGTCAAAGCTCTTCAAGTCGACCTTGTAGCAGTCCAGCCAGGGTCGTAGAAACTCCAGAACCCGAGGGGTTGCGTTGCCGTTGGAGACGAAGCCGGTCATGAGGCCCGCGGCCTTAGCCTCGCGGAATACCGCAACCGCCCATTCGCTGGTGATGAGCGGTTCATTGTACGTGCTCACCACAATTTCGGCCCCTTCCGCCTGAGCCTGCCGCACAATTCCCTCCGGCGTCGCGCGCAGCAGGGACCCTCCCGATCGGGCATCACGCAAGGTCTGCGAAGTTATCCAGTTCTGGCAATAACCACAATGAAAGTCACATCCGAGCATGCCGAAGCTGTAGGCCAGCGCTCCGGGGCGCACATGGAAGAAAGGCTTTTTCTCGATCGGGTCGCATTGCGCCCCGGACACATATCCGGCAGGAACCATCAGGCGGCCGTCACGGTTGAATCGGACTTTGCAGATGCCGGGCGCCCCTTCCGGAATCCGGCAGCAATGAGCGCAGGCAAAGCAGCGCACGCGGCCCCCGTCAAGCCGTTCGTAAAGCTCTCCCTCGCGCGCATAGTCTTGCAGCAATTCAGAAAATCGTGACATCCATGATCTATTTTACTCCATGGCGGGTGGCGGGAACAGGTCTCCGGATTACAGGCGGGGCCACGGAACGGGCACTTTTGGCAGATATTTCCTGGGAAGGCGAACCTCCATCGTGGTTCATGCGTTACTAGTCATGTGAGATGGTGGACCCATTCCCGAATGGTGTGCCCCCTGGCGTCGAGGTGCGCCCGCTCGCGATGAACCTTTCCTTGATCCTGGATCGCTGCAAAGCAGGCGAGGCACTGGCGTGGGAGACCCTGGTGCGCCGGTACCAGTCGCGCCTTTATGGAATTGCCTATCATTATGTCGGCAATGCGGAAGACGCGCGGGACCTGGCACAGGAAGTTTTCGTGCGCGTGTATCAAAACCTGCACCACTGCACCGACGAGCGCATGTTCCTCCCGTGGATGATCCGAATCGCCCGCAATGCCTGCATCGACCACCTGCGCCGTCGCAGCGCCAGGGCGTATCAAAAGGAGGTCCCGCTGGAGAAAATCCCCGACATGAAGGACCGGGGCAACACGCCGGAACAGCAGTGGGCGGAAAATTCCCGGAAGCGCCTCATCAATGAGGCTCTGAGGGGACTTTCCGATCTGAATCGGGAGATTATCCTTTTAAAGGAGATTCAGGGGCTTCGGCTGGAGGAGATCGCATCTTTACTCAATGTGCCCCTGGGGACGGTCAAGTCCAGGTCCAATCGGGCCAGGATTGAACTGTCCCGCAAGGTGATGGCGCTCAGCGGCGAGTGAATGCCATGGATTGTCAGGATTTTGAAGACCGGCTGGATCGCTTGGTAGCATGCGATCTGGCGTCCGAAACCCGCCGAGAGGCGGAACGGCACATGCATGTCTGTTCCCGCTGCGGACGGCTCTACAGGCTGGCATGCGGCGAAATCTCCTTCAACGATCCCGGCTTGCCCGGGGATTTCGTCAAGTCGGGTCCTCGAGCGCACCTCCGGCCCCGCCTGTGCGAATGCCGAAAACCTGCTGTGCGACTGGGTCGACGGGACCATCCCGCCGGAAGACATAGACATGCTGTCACTGCATCTGCATCATTGTGCGAACTGCGCGGCGCTCGCCGACCGGCTTCGGGAACTGGAAGAGGAACTCCCGGCCATGGCTGAGATTGACCCCGATGCCGGCTTTCTCCATGAAGTCATGCTAAACACGGCTTTGCGGCATTCGGAAGGCACGCGTAATCGCTTCGGTTTCGCCATCGCGGCAGGCTGGAGACAGTTGGTCCACCGGCGGCGGTTCGCATGGGAAGCGGCATATGTCGGCGCCCTGCTGTTTGTGTTGATCCTCGGGAGTCCCGCGGAATCCCTGCCTGCCATCCCCGGAACCGCAGCCGTGCCGGAACTTTTAGCTCATGGCCGGGATCAGATTGTCCGGGAAACCAGGGCGGTACTCAATCAGCAGCAGGAAACGGCGCAACGCGTGCTCACCGACCTCCGGCACCGGGGGGAGGAATGGCTGGCGGCGGCAAACGGAACCAGGAACCGCGCGACCACGGCCGTCCGGGAACAGGCAGCTTCGCTGTTTGCCGCTCTGAGGCTCGCCCTGCTCGACGACCCCGATTCCGGAAAGCAGCAAAAGGACGCACCCTGATGGCCAAAGCCGCCTTTTCTTCTCAGGCGCACCGAACCCTTGCGGGGGCGGGTGCGTTTCTACTGTCGGAGCAAGCAACTGACAGGCAGACACATTCTGCAAGAGGGGAATCATGAACCATACGCCAGAGATAAAACCAGAATCTGAAGAGAAGCCAGCCGGCAGTTTCGAGGCACGCCCACAAATGCGACCCGACATCGCCTGGCGGCACAAGCCAGTTTATTCCGAGGATCCGCGATACAAATCTCCCATGCTGGCCACCTTTCTGTCAGTCGTTCCCGGACTGGGACAGGTTTATGTGGGCTACTATCGACTGGGCTTCATCAATGTCCTGGTCGTCGGGTCAATGATTACTCTTCTCAATATACCGGGGGAACTAATTCCCAAGTTTGAGCCCCTGATGGTCTTCTTCCTCGTGTTTTTCTGGCTCTATAATCTTGTCGATGCCTACCGACGGGCCTCGTTTTACAACCAGGCACTGTCCGGGGTCGCCGAGATGGAGCTGCCGCGGGAATTCAATATGCCGGAGCGCCGCGGTTCCCTGCCCGGCGGCTTGCTGCTGATTCTGGGCGGTACGGTGATTGCTTCGCACACCGTCTTTGGCTATTCCCTGGTCTGGCTGGAACGCTGGTGGCCGGCGGCCCTGGTCATGGTGGGTCTGTACCTGGTCGTGCAGGCTCTCCTGGAGCGCAAAAAAGAAGCCTGATCAGCTTTATTCCCGATAGAGGGATCGCTCAAAACATATCAGAGCGTGGAAGAACGCGGATGCGCACGGATCGGACCCGTGTTCATCCGCGTCCCACGAGGATTCCGTTATAAGCGAATTCAGGATGGCGGCATCGATTTGGGAAGCAGGGCGTCCGCCATGGCGCGCAGATGGGCAGGGGTGCTGCCGCAGCAGGCGCCGATAATGCGGGCGCCGGCCGCCGCTGCCGTCAGCGCACACTCCGCCATCGTCTCCGGGCCGGCGTTGTATCTGGTCTTTCCCTCGATCAGCTCGGGCACCCCGGCGTTCGGCTTGAAAATCAGGGGAAGGTCACCCGCGAGTCCGCGCATGGTCCGGAGGACATTCAAGAGTTCCTCCGGGCCGGTGCCACAGTTGCCACCGAGCGCGCATACGCCCCAGCCAGTCAGGGATTTCACGGCCTGCTCCGGTGACACCCCCATCATGGTCCGCCCATGCTTTTCAAAAGTCATGGTAACCAGGATCGGAACGTCCGGCGCCACGGTCCTCACGCCTTCGATGGCCGCCTGAATCTCCTGCAGAGCCGACATGGTCTCGATCCAGACAACATCGGCGCCGCCGGCGATCAAACCTTGAGCCTGTTCGGCAAAAGCCTCGACAGCCTCACCATACTTCGCCCGTCCCAAGGGCGCGAGCAACTCACCGCTGGGGCCGATGTCGCCGGCAACCAGGGCTTTGCCCCCTGCGGCGTCCACCTCGGCGCGCAGCAGGGCCGCGGCGGCACGATTCAATTCACCCACCCGGGACAGAAGATTGTGCCTCGCCATGCGGAAGCGGTTGCTGCCGAATGAATTCGTAAGGATAATCCTCGATCCGGCATCCAGATAGGCGCGATGCACCGCGCGGACCTGCTCCGGCCGGGCAATGTTCCATGCCTGCGGCAATTCGCCCGGCGGCAAACCGGCTTCGAAAAGCATCGTGCCCATGGCGCCGTCGGCCATGAGGGTCGGGAACTCTGCCAAAAACGCCTGAACTTTGTTCATCGCCACCTTCCAATGCCATGATTTGCCGGTCTGCGTCCCGTGACCATGTCACTCATGGGAATCAGACTTCGTGAATGCAGCCTGTAGAGTAGCGTAAGGCCCCGGTCGAAAGCAATCGCCGGGGGCGAGGGAGCACGTTCCCAAGGGTCAGGGGTCTCGCGACGGTTTCCCAGCCCGGTTCACATTTAGCATCTGCTTAGCCGATGTGAACAGCAGAACGCAAAGCGCTGCGCCCACGCCTGTTGCTCAGTCGATCTTTGCGCCCTTGCGCCCCCGCGTCTTTGCGTTTTGCTTCTTCATCCATTTGATTTGGCTAAACAATTACCACATTTATGCCTCGTGACTTCGGCGCTTTGATCCCCTCCATGCTATAGTACAGACTTTTTATAGGAGTGGATCGTGATTGCCCTGTTATTTCTTATGTGCCAGATACAGCAAGCCCAGCTCCCCGCGGTAAATGGGGCCGGCGCCCCCACCTTTTCGATTCCGAGAATCGAGGCGGAAGCCAGCATCGATGGCCGCCTGGACGAACCGGCCTGGGCCCAGGCAACCCGGCTCGGAGGATTCTCACAGTACCAACCTGTCGACGGCCGACCGGCCGAGGAAAAAACCGAAGTGCTGGTCTGGTACTCCCCGTCGGCGATCCACTTTGGAATTCTGGCTTCCGATGCCAATCCCGGCTCGATACGGGCAACCATCGCGGATCGCGATAACCTGAGCAATGATGATACTGTCAAGATATTTCTCGACACGTTCAATGATCGCCGCCGGGCGTTTTTTTTCGGCGTCAATCCGCTGGGGGCACAGGAAGACGGCGTACAGACGGAGGGTGCATTCAACGCCGGCAGCGCCATGGGCGGGGGAAACTTTCAAGGCGGCACTCTCGACAGGAGCCCCGACTACAAATGGGACTCGAAGGGAATGATCACCGATCAGGGATACACGGTGGAAATCCGCATCCCTTTCAAGAGTCTGCGTTATCCGGGCAATGGCCCGCAGAGTTGGGGAATCAATATTCAGAGAAAGATTCAGCGCACCGGTTACGTCGATACCTGGACCGATGTGCGCCGGGCCAGCAATAGTTTCCTGGGGCAATCCGGGTTGATGAAAGGCCTTCACGACCTGAAGCGCGGCGTGGTCACCGAGGCGCAGCCGTTCCTCACCGCAAGCCGGAATGGATCGCGGGACGAAAACGGGAAGTTCCAGACTGAAGACATCCAATGGAATCCCGGTCTCAACATGAGGTTCGGCTTCACCAACCTGTCGATCGACGCTACGATCAATCCCGACTTCAGCCAGGTCGAATCCGACGCCGGACAGGTTACGCTTAACCAGAGGTTCGCTCTCTTTTATCCGGAAAAACGCCCGTTTTTTCTCGAGGGGATTGAGCTGTTCTCCACTCCGAATCAGCTCGTTTACACACGCCAGATTTCAGATCCGATTGTCGGCGGCAAGCTGACCGGGAAAGTCGGACGCGTCGGCATCGCCTATATGAATGCGGTGGATGACATCGCCGACGGCCGCCACGCCGTGTTTAACATCGCCCGGGTGCGCGCCGATATCGGTGCAAGTTCCGTCGCCGGGGCAACCTATACGGACCGGACCACCGCCGATGGCTTCAATCGGGTGCTGGCCGCCGATGCCCGAATCACCTTTAAAAAGCTCTATTACGTGCAAGGTCAGGTGGGCGGCTCCTGGGATGATACCGACGGACGGAGTACCAGCGCCCCGATCTGGAGCGCCGAGTTCGATCGCACTGGCAGAGCCTGGGGATTCAACTACAAACTCAATGGGATCGGCGAAAACTTCGAAGCCCGCTCCGGCTACGTGCCGCGCAACGACAATGTCGAGGCGCGCGCCTTCAACCGGTTTACGCTTTACGGCCGCCGGGGAGCCGCACTGGAGAGCTTCACCACCAATTTCGGGGTGAGCAGGATCTGGAGCTATCAGGGATTTATGAACGATCCTTCAATCGAAGGCTCTGAGTCCCTCAACTTCACGTTTCAGATGCGGGGCGGCTGGAGCTTGAGCAGCAGAAGTGAGCTAGAGTTTTTCCGCTTTGATCAAGCCAGGTATGAGGACTACCAGGTGCAGCGGCCCGACGGAGGGATGGAACCGTTCCAGGCGCCCGAAATCCTGGATGGAGTCTTTGGCCAGACGTTTTCCGTCACCACTCCGACTTTCAGGATTTTCAATGGCCGGTTCGAGATCGCCCGTGCGAAGAGTGCGCTGTTTGACGAGGCTTCCGAAGGTCGGGAGACCAGAGCCGCAGTAACGGCGAGCTTCAGGCCTTTGGATACGGTAAGGGTTGATGCCACCGGAACCTACTCGAGCCTGACCCGTGCGCGTGACGGCAGCGAGTTCGCCCGTACCATCATTCCCCGCATCAAGATTGAGTATCAGCCCAGGCGCTCACTCTTTTTCCGCATCGTGGGCGAGTACCGTACGCAGCGCCAGGCGGCGCTCCTGGATCCTCGTGCCGGGTACCCGCTGGTTGTAGATGGAATCCCCAGCGCGCCCCAACAGATTAACGGTCTCCGCGTCGACCTGCTCGTTTCCTATGAGCCCACTCCGGGAACAGTCGCCTTTTTCGGCTATGGCAGTTCATTGGATACGGATACGACGTTCGGGATCCGCGACCTGCAGCGGGCCAGCGACGGGTTTTTCATCAAGCTGGCCTATCAATTTCGCCGCTGACTCCCCCTGGGAAGATCGTGGGCGGAAAGACGCCCAGGCCAAGAACGGCAATCCCTGTAAGTGGTGGGCGGTGTAGGATTTGAACCTACGGCCCCCGGTGTGTAAAACCGATGCTCTGCCGCTGAGCTAACCGCCCGCAATTAAATCACTTGCGCCACTTAGACAGGAGCAGCATCTTATCACGATCATCCTCGTGGTGTCCAGATGCAGTCCCCCTTGGATCCCGGCAAATCATCCGCATGGGGCCAAATAGCAAAACGCCACGGATTACACGGATTACACAAATTCTGAGAGCCTTGCTGATCATACATTGGAACTGAAGCGACCCGGTTCCGAAGTTGATGAGCAGCGCCCGAGGCCCTTCCTGAGAGTTCTTCGGGGGGCATTGCAGCCCCAGCGTAGTTCACCGGCGGCCCTGGCACATGATCGAGAATGGTTGGGCATATCTGTGTAATCCGTGAAATCCGCGGCGTTTTTGTCTTGATTTCCCCAGGAGTGACTTTCACTTCCAATTGGACCGCCACGATCGGGCTGTCTTGTCGCAGGCGGGGTGGTGTGCTAAATTATGTGTTTCTTTGAACCTATCGCAAGGAGGACGCAGTCTAAGTGGAAGGTTCTCAACCGCACTTTCAAAAGTCGACCATTCGCGAGTATTTCGAGTCCATTGTGATCACGGCGATCATTGCCCTGTTTGCGACTACCTTCGTAGTCCAGGCCTTCAAGATTCCCACGGGATCCATGGAATCCAATCTGCTGATCGGAGATCACCTTCTGGTCAACAAATTCGTCTATGGCCTCCACGGCCGGTTTCTCGGTAAAATCCTCCCCTACAAGGATCTCAAACGCGGCGATGTGATTGTGTTTAAATATCCCAACAGTCCCGAGCTGGCCTATGTCAAGCGCCTGATCGGGATGCCGGGAGATCACATAGAGATGATTGGGCGGACCGTGTACATCAACGGCAAGGCGCTCGTGGAGAATTACACGCAGTACATTGACGACAGCAGCGTTTATGACCGGTATGGACCATTCGATGTGCCGGAAGGGCACTATTTCGCGATGGGAGACAACCGGGACAACAGCCAGGACAGCCGTTTCTGGGGATCCGTGCCGCGCGATCACATTATCGGCAAAGCCCTCGTCATCTACTGGTCTTACGAAACGCCGCGGGATGAGTACCTTCAGACCAGTGTCAGGGACAGGATCAAGCAGTTCTCGGATGTTTTCCTGAACTTTTTTACCAAGACCCGGTGGAACCGGACATTCAAAATCATACGATGAGCCCACGTTTGGGGATGCGGGGATGTTGAAAAAATGTCGGCAGCGACCGGGCAAATCCTGGTTTCTGGCGCTTCTGTTGCTGTGCGTGCCAGGACTTGAGGCATCGGCCCCAATCTCGAGCATGAGGCAGAAAGCCGCCTCGGCAGGCGGCTCGGCAAAAAAGGAGGCGGAGAGCTGTGACTCCAAGGTGAAACGCCTGCAGGCTTATATCGCCAACCCGATTCCGCCTGGGAAAGTCGGCAGTCAGGCAACGACACTGACCGAAAGCGAACTGAATTCCTATTTCGACCTTGTTCTCCGGCCTCAATATCATCCCAGTTTGAAGGGGATCCGGTTCCAAGTGAGCGAATCGCGTCTGCGAAGCTATGCCTTGCTTGACTTTGACCGTCTGGAGCTTGACAGCACCCAGATTCTGACCGGCCTGATCCGGAAATTGCTTTCCGGGGTTCATTCGTTGACGATTCTCGGAGGAATCGTCTCCGGGGGCGGAAAGGCCAGCTTCCGTCTCGATGAAGCCACCTTTGACGGAGTCGCATTGCCCAATCTGCTGGTCTCTGAGATCATCAGTGCCGTAGGCCGCAAGCAGAATCCACCATTCGATCCGATGCAGCCATCCGCGCTCCCCTATGGCATTCAGAGGGTGGAACTCCATTCGGGGCGGCTTGTAGTCTACCAGTAGCGGGGGGGGGGGAGATTGGCGCAGCGCCGGGTTGTGCTAGTATGTAGTCAAATTCACTCATCTCCTGGGGGATGCACAACAGCATGGAACTCAAGGAACTCAAAGCGAAACTCAAGAGTGCCACCTCCAAGCAGGACCGGATCTCCCTGCTGGACGCCTATGCCGAGAAGCTGTTTGAGAAGGGTCGCTACGCTGAAGCAGCCCGGTATTATGAGCAGGCGCTGGCCCTGGCGCCGTCGGCGAACGTGCGCGCCTATTTTTCCGGCCAGGTCGGCATCTGCCATTACAACGCCGGAAAAGACAAGGAGGCCTTGCAGCAGCTTCTGAAATCTGCCCGCATGTTTGATCCCAAGAAGCCTGAGTTTATGCCCGACATGTATGGGTTTGTTCATTTCCACCTCGGATCTCTATACGAGTACCACGGCAAGATCGCGAAGTCGCTCCAGGCCCGGCGCATTTGTGAGACCTATGTGGAGACCCAGGAAAAGGACACGCAGTGGATGCTGTATGCCGGTATCAGCCGCAATCATGAGGCTCTTGGCCTCCATGATGAAGCGATCCGGTATTCGCAGAAGGCCATTCAGGTGCTGAGCGACAACGACCCGGGGCTGGCCTATCTGTATGAGAGCATGGGCAACAATTACATGGGGCTCAAGCAATACCATGAGGCGATCAAGTATTTCACCAAGGTGATGGAACTCGATCCGGCCTTCGAACGCCGCGATGATGTGCACCTGAAGGTGGCCAACTGTTATCAGCAGCTCACCAATGATCAGATGGCGCTGGAAACTTACGAAAAGATGCTGGAGATCCGGCAGCTGACCGGCCGGCGCGAAAATCTGATCTGGCTTTATATCAGGATCGCCCAGTGCCAATTCCGCCTCGATCGTTTTGAGAAATCGCTGCTGGTGACCCTGGAGGCTCTGCGGCGCCGACCGAAGAACCCTCTGGAGCTGGTGGAAGTGCGCAGCTATCTGACCAATAATTATTATGAGTTGGGACGCTACAAGGAAGCAGCCGCAGAAGGGGAAAGGACGCTGAAAATCGCCAAGAAATTCCCGGGCGATAATCTGTTTTACTTCCGCATGGCTCTCAGTTATTTCAAGACAGGGGACAAGAGGAGTTTTGCCAGGTATCGAGCTCTCTACCGGAAGCGGTTTCGTGATGACAACTGGACCACTTTCTTGGACAAACTAACCTAGCCCGTTTTGCCGCCACCGCTCGCTCGCGGAGGCGTGATCATCCTAAGGGCATTGACGACACGGCAGCAAGGGAATCCCCCGAAAGATCGATGCGAAGAGCCGCCCGGCGAATTGTGGAAAAGCTGCGTCTTCACGGCCACGAGGCATTTTTTGCCGGCGGCTGCGTGCGTGATTTTCTGCTGCGCCGGAAACCGGAGGACATCGACATTGCGACCAGCGCGCGCCCCGAAGAGGTGCTGCGCCTTTTCCCGCATGCAACCGCGATTGGCGAGAGTTTCGGGGTTGTGCAGGTTTTTTTCTACGGCCACGCCTACGATGTCGCCACCTTCCGCTCCGAAGGCCCCTACCTCGATGGCCGCCATCCCTCGACCGTAAGCTTCACGGGACCGAAACAGGACGCGCTGCGCAGGGATTTCACGATGAACGGCCTGTTCTATGACCCCGTTGCCGACCGGATCATCGATTATGTCCATGGTGCCGCGGATATTCGGAAGCGCCTGCTGCGCACGATCGGCAAGGCACAGGAGCGTTTCCGCGAAGACAAGCTCCGCATGTTGCGGGCCGTCCGCATGTCCTGCAGCCTGCATTTCAAGATCGCCCCGGAAACGTACGAAGCCATCCGGCAGCTGGCGCCGTCCATCCTTGAGGTCAGTTGGGAGCGTATTCGGGACGAGCTGCTTAAAATCATAACCGGCCCCCAACCGGGACCTGGTCTGGACCTGCTCCACGCCACAGGGCTGCTGTTTCATATCCTGCCCGAGGTCGAAGCCATGAGGGGTGTGGCACAGCCGGAGGAATTCCATCCCGAAGGGGATGTTTACGCGCACACGCGGGCGGCCCTCGATCTGCTCGATCGGCCGTCGCCAGTTCTGGCCATGGCAACCCTTCTGCATGATGTCGGCAAGCCGCCCACGGCCGTGCTCGCAGACCGGATCCGGTTCCCCGGACACGCCGAGGCGGGAACCCGGATGGCGGAGGACATCTGTCGGCGCCTGCGCATGTCCAATGAAGAGATTGACGGAGTGGCGGCACTGGTACGGGAACACCAGCAGTTCACCCACATCAGGGAAATGCGCCCGGGAACGTTGCGAAGGTTCCTCGACCGCTCCCGACTCGACGAACACCTCGAATTGCACCGCGTCGATTGTCTCAGCAGCCGCCGAAACCTAGACAATTACTATTTCGCCCTGGGAAAGCGCCGCGAGTTCTCGGCCGAACCCCCGCTCGCCCGGCTCATCACGGGCCACGACCTGATCGCCATGGGGTATCCCCCGGGGCCGATCTTTGGATCGATCCTTGAGGCTATCGAAGATCTGCAGTCGGAAAACCCGAGCCTGACGCGGGAGGAGGCCTTGGATTATCTGCGCCGCGCCTTTCCTCTGGATAATCGAGAGAGCTAAGACATGGAAGACCGGAGCCTCTTCGATATTCAAAGCGACGTGGAAATAACGGCGGAAGGCGCCCAACGGCTGCGCCGGGGACATCTTTGGGTTTACGCGGGGGATGTTGTGACGGCACCTGCAACCCCGGCCCCGATCGTCCGGTTGCGGGATGCGGCGCAAAATGTATTGGGTTTTGCCCTTTACAGTCCGCACTCCCAGATCCGCCTGCGCTTCCTGAGCCGGGAGCCCGAACCTCCCTCCGGCGATCTGATACGCAGTCGCATTCGTCTGGCAATTGCGCGGCGCCGCGGCTTCGGCCATCCGGCAGCAGCATGCCGCCTGGTGTTCGGGGAATCCGACCTGCTGCCGTCGGTGGTGGTTGACCGCTATGCCGACTGCCTGGTGCTGCAGACACTTTCCTATGGTGCGGAGGCAATGAAAAGCCTGCTCGTCGAAATCCTCCGCGAAGAGCTCAAGCCCGCGGGAATTCTGGAACGTAACGATGTCAAGGCACGTCGATTGGAGGGTCTGGAGGAATCCCGAGGCGTTCTCTGGGGAATGATTCCGGACCAGGTTCAGATCCTTGAAGGAGGCGTGCGTTTTCAGGTAGACCTGTTTCACGGCCAGAAGACCGGATTTTTCCTGGATCAGGCCGAGAATCGGATTGCCGCACGCCAGTACGCCTTCGGCCGCTGCCTGGACTGCTTCACCAACTCGGGGGCCTTCGCCCTTCACTTCGCGACGGTCGGCGCGTCCGTCGTCGGGATTGATGCTTCCGGGGAATCTTTGTTGCAGGCGCGCGCCAATGCCGGGCTGAACGAACCCAGCCAGCCGGAGTTCATTGAAGGGAATGCCTTTGATTACCTGCGGGAGCAGGAGCGGTCACGCCGAAGGTTCGACACCATTTGCCTTGATCCCCCGGCTTTCGCGAAGCATCGCGGGGCGTTGCCCGCTGCCCGCAACGGCTACAAGGAGATCAACCTCCGGGCCATGAAGCTGCTCGAACCGGAGGGAATCCTGATCACCTCGAGCTGTTCCTACCATCTTGCGGAGAGCGATTTTCTTCAGCTGATCTCTCTGGCGGCGCGCGACGCGCACCGCCAGATCCAGATCCTGGAACGCCGCGGCCAGAGCACGGATCATCCGGTCCTGCTCGGCATGCCGGAAACACACTACCTGAAGTGCTTCATCCTCAGGGTCCTGTAACCGGCAGCGCTCGATTCCGATTACTTGGCCGGTGCAGCCTTTGCAGCTTCTTCCGGGGTGGCGGTCCGGGCGCATCGGAACCCGAAGTCGGCCAGGAAATTCGGGAGATAGGCGGAACGGGCCCATAAACCGGAAGACTTGGTATTGGTATAGCGCGACCCCATGCCTCGAATAACGCGGAAGCGCTCGCCGAAATTCGGATTGCCCTTGGCGTTGCCCGGGTATGCCTTGAACCAGCTCGAGGTCCATTCCTGGACGTTGCCGAACGTGTCGTGGACTCCGAACGGGCTCACATCGTCAAACGCGCCGACATCCTGAGGAACCCGGAACCCGGCTTCCGCGATGTTGGCCTTGTTATCCTGCCATTCGTTGCCCCACGGAAAGCGATACCCATTCGGGCCCCGTGCCGCCGCTTCCCATTCTTCTTCGGTAGGCAACCGGTTCCCCTGCGCTTTGCAGTAGGCGTCGGCGTCCTTCCAGGTGACGTACACCACCGGCTGATTCGCCTTTTCGTAAGAGAAAAACGTTCTCCAGGTCTTCCCTTCCGCTTCGCCTTCCGCCACGTATGAGGTCTTTATCGAAAAATCCAGGTATTCCTTCCCCGTGACCTCATATTTGTCGATCCAGAATGCAGGCAGCTTCACCTTGTGCTCCGGAGAGGCATTGTTGACTCCGCCTTCAGGTTCCTTCTCATTCGTGCCAATCGTGTATTCGCCTGCCGGGATGAGCACCATTTCCCCGGGGGTGACCGTGGGTTTCTGAGCCTCAGCCGCAGGTTCCGTTGTTACCGGCTGCGCTTCTTCCTTGCTTCCGCATGCCCCCAGCGCAAGCACAACAAGTATGAATGCGAGGGCGAAAGTAGTTTTCCTGATCATGACGTCTCCTTCAGAGTTCCCTGCCATTGAGTTGTGCGAACGCGCGATTATATACGCGGGTTCAAGAGCCAGTCAATTCGAGAAAATATGGACCTCTCCGGCAGGCAGGTTTTCGGTGTTGAGCGGTGTCCGACGGCAGCCTTGATGGAGGTTGCATTTGCGCTCTCCCCCCGATATCATGCAATCCCGAAGCGGTCACTGAGGCCGCGGATCTCTCTTCTTATCCGCCGAGGTTTGTGTTGGCAGACACGTGCGCGAGACTGCGTCCCGATCTTGAGATGCGGCCGGAGTCCCCTGATCCGCGCGCCTCTGTCATTGTAAAAGATCCGGTCACGAGAGGCTTTTTTCGTTTCACCTGGGTGCAGGCAGCGGTTCTGCGCGGTCTTGATGGCCGTCATTCGCCCGCCGCTGTTGCAGAGGCGGCTGCCGCCCATTGCCAGGTTGAGGTGGAAACCGGACAGGTCCAGGACTTCATCGGGAAGCTTCGAAAACTGCTGCTTTTGGACGAGGGCCTGATCTGGTCGCAACTGGAACGGTTGGCAAAACCGAAGCGCCCCCTTCTGCGTTCCCTCCTCTCGATCAAGATCGGCAGCGTGAATCCGGATCGCCTGCTGACGCGTCTGGATGCCGGGATGGGACGTCTGTTTTTCAGCCGTGGATTTCACGTCATCGCCTGGGCATCGATTGCGGGGGCTGCCATCCTTTCCATCGTCAATTGGGAGCAGCTCTTCCTTTCCTGGCAACAGATTCTCACGCTCTATTCCATCCCATTGATCCTCGCGGTCGCGTTCGCGGTCATGACCACCCATGAACTGGCGCATGGCCTGACTTTGAAGCATTTCGGCGGCAAGGTGGAAGAGGCCGGCTTCCTTTTTCTTTACGCGATCCCGGCATTCTATTGCAACGTCAGCGATGCCTGGCTGCTTGGAAAACGCCGGCGCATGGCCGTGTCGGTGGCGGGCGGATACATCCAGCTCGTTGTCTGGGCCTGGGCGACAATCGCCTGGCGTCTGCTGGCCCCGGAGACTCTGGGCAGCCGGATCTGCCTGATTGCCATCGCCTTTTCCGGCATCCTGACCCTTTTCAATTTCAATCCCCTGCTCCGGCTGGACGGCTACTATCTGCTCAGCGATTACCTGGAGATTCCCAACCTGAGGCAAAGGGCTTTTGGCCATTTGAAACGGATCCTGAGCCGATGGGCGATCGATCCCGGCCTGTCCAATGTCTCCGCAACGCGGCGGGAGCGGCGTATCCTGCTACTTTATGGCGTCTCTTCCTTTGCCTTTTCAGCCGGTCTGGTGCTGCTGGTGCTGAGCCGCCTCGGATCGTGGATGATCGCGGAATATCGCACCTGGGGCGTCCTTCTCTTCTTCGCCCTGTGCCTGATGGTCGTGCCCGTAACCAGAAAGGAGAACCTGGCGGCCACCGGCAGGGTGGCAGCCGGAATTCGTTCGCGGATCAAGAGGACCCCTTACCTGCTGATTGTTGTGGCACTCCTCCTGGCGGCATCACTGCTCCCCTGGGAACTCAAGGTGACCGGCGATTTCACAATCCTGCCCAGTTCACAGGTGGCGATCAACCCCCAGGTAGAGGGCACTCTGAAGGCTATTTACGTGGATGAAGGAGACCTGGTGCGGAAAGGCGATGTCCTGGCCGAAATCCAGAATCTCGATCTGAGCAACGGATACGAGGAGACTCGAGGAGAATTGGCTTCAAGCAGGGCTTCCCTGCGGCTCCTGGAGGCCGGCAGCCGGCCGGAGGAGATCGAGCGGGCGCAGCGGATGGTGGCAACCAGGAAAACTGAACTCGATAACGTAGAACGCGTTCAAGAACAGCGCAGCTGGCTCCAGGATACGGTCGCCAAAAGGGATGCCGAACTGCAAAATGCCCGCGCCACCTATGATCGCAGCACCACGCTCCTCAATCAGGGATTGATTCCCAAAAACGAATTTGAGCGCGATAAGACCGCCTTCGATGTAAAACAGAAGGAGCTCGCCGAAGCCCGCGGCGAGCTCAAGATGCTGGAAGAACGAATCGGCCGGGAGCGGCAGCTCAAAACGAAAGAACTCGAACAGGCCCAAAGCGATCTCAAGATGGTCATGGCCGGCTCACGGGCCGAGACAATACAGGGAGAAGCGGCCCAGGTTGCCAAGCTGGAGGAAAGGCTGAACATCCTTGGGCTGCAACTCGAACAGCTGAAGATCCGCAGCTCCATCGATGGCCTGGTTGCAACCCCTTATCTGAAGAACAAGATCGGGAAATTTATCGCCAAGGGGAACCCATTTTGCGAAATCGTCGATGACCGACTCGTCAATGTCGACATGCCGGTGCCTGAAAACGAAATCGGGGATGTTTCTCCGGGATTCACCATTGTCCTCAAGGTGCGGACCTATCCGCAGCGATTGTTCATTGCCCGAGTAAAAACCATCTCGCCGGTTGCTGTGGAAGGGGGCCTGCAGCGCACCGTCATCGTCCGCGGGGAGCTGGAAAACAGCGATGGCGCGCTCAAGTCGGGGATGACGGGGGTAGGTAAGATCCTGTGCGGCCAGCGGATGATCATCGAACTTGTATCTCGTAGAGCCATAAGGTGGTTACGCACGGAATTCTGGGAGTTTTTGCCCTGAAAGGCACTAACGGCACCGCTCGATTCGGACCTCCGTTCGGAGGCTGATCCCCACCACCCGCCGGGCCCGCCGCCCCTGCTTCAGACACCCTGCAAAAAAAATTAGCGAGATTTTTGTTGACACGATTATTCATTTTTCGTATAAACGATTCACAATTAAGGTAAATGTAACAAGGCTGGATCGGGCAGGCGGCTTGGACGCCTGCCGGTAACTGTTTCAAAGATTTTCAGAAGCACCTGGAGCCTTTCTCTGAGGAGGAATTGGCTATGAATCGCCTAGGGGCAATTCTCTGGCTGTGATCACTCATCGAATAAACAAAAACGCATCACGATTGCCGTATGGAGACGACAATGCAGACTGAAATCGAAATTCTCGAAACTCGCGAAACACCCACAATCGTTTGGTACTGATTCTTGTTGCAGATGGAGATGACTATGCAGACTGAAATCGAAATTCTCGAAACTCGCGAAACACCCACAATCGTTTGGTATTGATTGCGATCATTCGTGGAGATAGCAATGGAAGCCCAGATTGAGACTCTAGAGTCTCGTGATGCGATGACAATTGTTTGGTACTGATATAATCTATAACTCCTAGTTACCATTTAGTTTCCAAGGCTGTTTCCCCTTCAGGTTGATGGTTGCTCCATCGCGAATAAGGTAAGGAGTCTGTGGTATTTTTTAACGCACAGGCCTTTCTCTTCTTGTGTCCCGCGTCTCAGTACCTGTATCCTGCCAATCTATCACTTAACAAATCATCCAAAGGTGACGATAATCATGTCGAGTTCTAGGAATCTCGAATGACAAATTGGTCGTCTCTACCGTTCAAGGTAAAGCTTTATATTTCTGCTGTAGTAATCATCGCAGTTCCTATTTTTGTTTTTTCATTCAGGTCACTGATCTTAAAACCCGTTGAATTTCCCTGGCTGATTCTCACCGCCATTACTCTGGCCACAGTTCCCATTTTTGTACGAGACCCGCACGTTCGATCACTGGTCACGATTGGCGATGCCTACGTCATCAGCATATGCATGATGTTTGATACCGCCTCCGCAGTTGTAGCGAACATACTTTACATAGGCTATTTGACGCTGTTACTTAGACGAAAGCATCACACGCCAATAGATCGTATCGTTTTTAATATTGCTACTGCAGCCATCAACGTACAGCTTTACGGCCTCGTATTTTGGAAACTGCGAGCGTTTGATAAGATTCTTCTTCCCACGTTCGGTCTCGCTATTAGCTTCTTCTTGTCAAATTCACTGTTTATTGCTGCTGCTATTTCGCTTTCTTCAAATGCAAGGTTGTTCGATATATGGCGTAAAAACTATGTCTCTTTGGCGATGGATTTTCTTGTTTCGGCGTGTGCAGGTGCATTCATTGCTTTTTTTACACCCTATTTTTTGCCTCCGGATTTTCAATACATCGGACCAATTCTATCTGCCCCTTTCGTTGGCGTCCTGTTGAGAATCAATAAAATAAATCGAGCCAGAGCATTACAGGCAGAAAACCACCTGAGGGAGCAGGAGTCACTCTACCTGAGAACGGTGGAAACTCTTGCGCTCGCGGTAGACGCAAAGGACCAAACCACATACGGGCACATCAGACGCGTCAGGGCGTATGCCCTGGGACTGGCGAAACTTCGCGGCATCACCGACGCCAATGAATTGCGGGCCATTGAGACCGGATCTCTGCTCCACGACATTGGAAAACTGGCCATAGAGGATTACATCCTGAATAAGCCCGGCCGCCTGAGCCGGCAGGAATTTGAAAAGATGAAATTGCACGCCACGGCGGGGGATGAAATCCTCAGGCAGGTGCAATTCCCCTTCCCCGTCGCCCGGTATGTTCGCTGTCACCACGAGCGCTGGGACGGGAAGGGCTACCCGGATGGGCTCCAGGGGGACGATATCCCGCTGGGGGCGCGGATCCTGTCGATTGCCGATGCCTTCGATGCCATCCGTTCCTCCCGTCCCTACAAATCCTCCTTCGGTCTGAACGATTCCGTGGAACTTCTCCGCACGCAAATCGGCGCCGCTTATGACCCGGTACTCGTGGAGCTGTTCATTCAAAATATCGAAGCGCTTGAAGCGGCGGCCGTCGAAGCGGGCAAAAATATCGCCGAACTGTCGTTCAGAAAGTACTTCGAGACGGTAAATCAGGACCTTATCAAAGCTGATGCCACTCTCCCCTCATCACCACTCCCTCCGGATGGCTCCGATGAGCTCGTTCATCTGTTCGAGTTCTGCACCGGTGTGGGTCGATTGCTTGGGCTCGACGACTCCCTGCCGATCCTCGCCCGGCGGCTGCGGCAGATCGTGCCCTACAACACCTGCGCGTTTTTCCTGTATCAGGAAGACGACACGGTCCGGGCCGAATATGCCTGTGGGGAGTTTGCGGACTCGTTGCGCGGGTCCGCGATCGGGCTGGGAAAGGGAATCAGCGGGTGGGTTGCCGCATACAAGCGGCCCATGCTCAATACCGGTCCCGCACTCGAATTCGAGGGGATGGGGGGCGAGTTTTCGCTATTGAAAGATGCGCTGTGCGTTCCGATCATCCAGGAGGGAGAATGCCTGGGTACGATTACACTATACGCCCGTGACCTCAATTCCTATTCCCAGACCCATCTATCCCTCGTCCAGACGGTCGCGGATCAGGCAGGCCCTCTCATCCGGGAGACAACCCCGACGCATCGCCGGGAAGGCGCGAATCTCCTGGATCCGGTCACGGGAGCTCACCGTATCATCTATCTTTCGGTCGCGGGCGCCCAGCTGCTCGAGCAGGCATCAGCTACTGGCACGCCGCTCTCCCTGGTTCTTCTGGAGATTCGGAATTTTTCCCAGACCGTGGCACTCTACGGAGCCGGAACGGGCGACATGGTCCTGCGCAAGGTGGCCGACCTTCTGAAATCCGAACTCCGACATACCGACATCCTGGTCAGATTCGGGCATCACGGATTCGTCGCCGTTTTGCCCGGCGTGCGCGGTCCCCAGGCGATCCGATACGTCCAGCGCCTGCAACAGCTGATTAAAGTCACCCCCATCCATCTGACCCCCGGGAACAGCTTTTATGCCAACTGCCAGGCCGCCGTCGCCGCTTATCCAAACGACGGGGCCAGCATGCTGGCCCTGCTTCAGGCAGCCCAGAGAAGCCTCACCGACCAGGCGAGGCTCAGCACTCCTCAGGCCGGCACCGCCGAGGGGAACGTTTTGGAATTCCCCTCCAGAATCTGATCCGCCTCCGGCGCGCCGGAATTGCCACGGCGCGTTATTTCTGACCCTTTCGATAAGCGCGAAAATCAAGATAACAGTCATTCCGCTTCAGGAATTGAATCATGGTGGCATATTCCCGCTCCGGGAGGCCCAGCAGCCGGAAGGCATCGCGGTACCGGCCTTCCGCTTCAGCCAATGCCAGATGGATCACCTGGCGGACCTGCGCCGATCCGATCCGGCGCCTCAGAAACGGACTCTTCACGAGGCGGTCAAATCCACCGTGCCCGTCCCGTATGCTCCTGTAAATCTGCCAGACGGCCGGATCGGGTTCCGACATCGTCCCGACCCCGCTGCCTTCACGAACCTCGGTCGGAAGATGCTCAACATCGATGATGCTTCCGTGGGTCGAATAGTACGATCCTTCGACAATATTTTTCAGTTCGCGCACGTTGCCCGGGAAACGATAGGCGACCAACAATGCCCGTGCTTCGCGGGAAAAGGCCTTCATCCGGCCGCCTTCAGTTCTGCCGACGCGCTCCAGGCAATATTCAAGGAGGAGGGGCACATCCCCGGTCCGTTCCCGCACCGGCGGCACCCGGATCTCCATGGCTTTCAGGCGGAAATAGAGATCGTTCCTGAAGCGTTCATTGTCGATCTCCTTCCGCAGGTCCTTGTTGGTCGCGGCAATCACCTGGATGTTGATTTTTCGCGCCGTGGTCTCGCCGATCCGGCGCACCTCTCGCTCTTGCAGCACCCGGAGCAGTTTGCGCTGAAGTCGCACCGAGAGATTGGCGATCTCATCCAGAAAGATCACTCCTCCGTCTGCCGCTTCGAGCAATCCGACACGGTTTTCCACTGCCCCCGTGAAGGCTCCCTTCCGATAACCGAACAGTTCGCTTTCGACCAGCGAATCGGAAAGCGAGCCACAGTCGAGCGGGACGAACCGATTCAAGGCGCGCCGACCCGTTCGGTGAAGCGCACGGGCGACCAGTTCCTTGCCCGTGCCGCTTTCCCCCCAGATCAGCACATCAAGCGGGGAAGCAGCCGCGAGCGCGATCCGCTCACGCAGGCTTTGCATGGCCTCACTCTTGCCCACCAACTCCGGGTATTCCCCTCTGGCCTGACGAAGATACTCCTCCAATTCCGCCTTCTCCTGCACGAGGTGCCGATGAGCCAGGGCGTTGTCGATGGCAACGGCCGCCAGATTGCAAAAGGCGGCGAACAGGGTAATGGTTGATTCGTCCAGGCTTTCCAGAGGATGCTTATGATCCGCATAAATCAATCCCAGTGTCCGGCCACAGGCCGTCAGTGGCGCGCAGAAAATGGTTCCGGCTTGTGATGCATCCAGCTTTTTGTCCGCAAGCCGCGGGTCCTCCGTCGCGTTGGCAGTCATAAATGGCCTGGTCGACACGTCAACATCGTGTAATACCTGCTTGCTGAGAGAATCAAGATCCCCAAAACTCTTCGCATCATGATTCCATGGCCGGGCAAGCGATAAATCACCAGATCTATCGTCCTTTAAAACTATCAAAGCACGATCCATTTCAATCAGGCTGGCAAGCATTGAAACAATCGCGTCCATTAATTCATTGAGGTCTCGAACAGCGTTAATGACACAGCTAACACGAAATAACTCCCGGACATGCTCTTCCTGCATATCACCGATTGGAAAAGAATTGGGTAATTTACGCTGTCGCAGTTGTTTGATTCTCTCTTGGCATTCCAATCTGATTGGCTGGCGGTCAAAATGAAAACAGAACGAATCTAATTGATTTGGAGGAACTCGGGAAGCAAGAGCATCAAAACAATTAAGAGCCTTAAAAGAATACTCGAAAGAGGATTCCCAATTCCCCATAATTTCAGCAAATCGTCCAATAGCTGCATGGATCTTCCAAATTAACTCATTAGCATGAGAATATTCCGCTAGATGCAACGCCTTTAATAATTCAGAATTAATCTCATCAACGCAAATCTTATCAAGTATTTGAGTGTTTTCCCTTTGCAGCTCGACAATTCGAATGGATACCCGTAAAAGAATTGCATGAGCTTGAAAATGAGGGCAAGACATCGCACAAGCAAGTTTCATACCAAATTGAATATGCTTTGCTGCAAATTCCGGCTCATTAATTGTTAAGTAATATTCACCAATTGAAAGTTCAACAGGACATAAATGATATGACCATCGCTTTTTCCTCAATTTTGTCCTTATGGCCTGCAATATATCATTGGCTTCGCTTGAGTTTCCCTGATGGCGAGCAATCTTAGATCGAAGAATTGCACCTAATTCGCCTTCATAGACAGGTGCTTCGGAGGTAGCTACCCCCTCCATTTGATCCAAGAATGCCAATGTTCTACCGTAATCACCCAATTCATATGATATCCAGGCACAGAGAAAATGAACATGTGCCCTTGAGTAAACAGGAATGTCATTGTCAATGCTTGAACTCAATGATCCGAGTATTTTCTGTGCTACACCATAATCACCCATAGTCAATTTGATCTCAGCCATGGTCGCAGCGGCAGAGTATCGAATTGCGGGATTGGAAAATTCCCCAATTAGGTCATGAGAAATAATTGCCAATTCATCGGCTTCATTTAGCTTACCCGAACGGCACAGACACTCTGCGAAATTACTCAGCGCCTGTGACCGCAGCAATGGAGATCTTGTCCTTTTGCTTATCGATATTGCCTGTTCGTGACTGGCCCGAGCATCAATAAATCTTCCCAAAGATGCTTGGGCAATACCAAGGTGAGAATATGCCGTTGCTGTAATTGGAAGCGCCTTAATAGGTTGGAGAATTTCTATAGATCTCAATGCGGCAGACTTCGCCTCCATAAGATTGCAGGCTACGCGTTGACTTGCGGAAATCAGCGACTGGATTTGACCTTGTAGCATCAATTCTACGTTATCTGCTAATGAATCAAGTGCAAGTTTCAATAAGGATAAGGCATCCTTGGAATGAGACTTTATGAGTGCACAGTATGCAAGCTGCTTAAGCAATGAGGCTCTGAGCGCATTTTGATGAGGGCAATCTGATGGTCCGATCACCCCTAACCCATGCTTTGACGCCTTTTCCAATAGCCTGATGTTTCCCAGGTGTTGATAGGAGATAGCTATCTGTACAATTCGCCTAATCTCATAGATTAATGAGCTGTGTCTCTTGTCTTTTCCAACAATAGTTCTTGATAAAATGTGTATTGCGCGCTTGGGATTGCCGAGGGCGCAGCATGTGTCAGCGGCTTCGATGGAAACATCGCACGCCTGTTCGATCGATAAATGCTTTTTGTTGGCCAGCAGGTAGTCGTAAAAACGCAGCGCCGGCTCGTGGGCAAACTCGGCCTTGCAGGCTCGGGCAGCCCGTATCGCATAGCCGATCGCTTTCTCTCTGCATCGACCTTCGGTGTAGTGCATCGCCAATTCCTGGATGTTTTCCTGGTCACCAAGGCGCTGCTCGAGGGCCTCCGCAATCCGCTGATGCATCCGGCGCCGGCGCGTCGGGGGCATATCAAGGACAATCACCTCCGAAATGAGAGCGTGCCGGAACTCAAAGCTTCCCCCGAGGCTCACTTCCCGTATGATCTGGCGGGATATCAATTCGTTGAGGCCGGCCTCGAGATCCTTCGATTCCATCATACACAACATGCGCAACTGCTCTTTCGGCACGGCACGCCTGAAAATAGCCATCCACTGGGTCAACGCCACCGCCCCGGGAGACAATTGTGCCAGCCTGTGCCGCAACACCATGGCCACACTCGAAGGCACTTCAAGTTTGGCCAATTCATCGCCGGCGAGGCGCCACTTCCCCATTTCCCTTCGCAACAGCCCCCGGTCCACCAGGTGCTTGAGAATCTCTTCAACGAAGAATGGATTGCCCCCGCTCGCCTCGTGAATCCAGGGCCCGATCTCCCTGCCGAGGGACGCCTCTCCGGTCATCCCGGCAATCAGGGCTTCGATCACCGGAGGCGGCAGCATTTCCAATGGCGTTGACTCAGCCCGAAGCTGACGGGCGGCCAGATCCACAAGTTTCCCCAGGGGGCCCTGCATCGCACCCCCGGGGCGCATGCTTACCACCATGAAGATCGGGTGTGCCAGGATGTCCGAAGTCAAATAATCGAGAACTGCAATCGTGGCCTCATCGGCCCAATGGAAATCATGGAGCAGCAGCAGGGTCGGACGGTCGGAGAGGAGCCGAACCAACTCCCTCGTCAGCAGGTCCCGAAACGGGCCGGCGGCCGAACCGGCGGACAGTTCCGGTTGTGGCGGTTCCGGTTGCCTGGCGACATCCTCAAACCGGAAGATCGCATCCTCGCCGGCCGCATCTTCCGGCGCCGAAGTCACCAGCTCGGCGCGCGCCAGAATCCGCCGGTACGGCCCATACGCCCGATCCTCGCGTTCCAGACATTCGGCCTCCACAATCCGCCAGCCTTCGAGCAGCGCCCATGTCCGCAGCTCCTCCATGCATCTCGACTTGCCGGCCCCACTCTCCCCGACAACAAATACGGTGCTCCCCCGGCCGTTCGAGCGCACACGCAGCGCCCGTTCCTGCAGCATGCCCATTTCCCGGTCCCGGCCGACAAATCGACCGGAAGAAAAATAGGTTTCCTTCAATTCCGAAACCGAGCCGGAGAAGTCTCTGCCGCTGGCGGCGCTGAGCATCCGCACCACATCCTCCACCGACGACGGCCGCTTTTCCGGATCCTTTTCCAACAGGCCCCGAACTACCTGGGCCAGACCGGATCCCCCTTTCAAGCGCGCCACCGGCCGCAGGTCTGCCCGCCCCTGAAGCTGCTTCTGGATCAGGTAGCCTTCATCCTGGTCATCGAAGGGGAGGCGGCGCGTGAACACGTGATAGGACAGGATGCCCAGCGAGTAGAGATCGGCCCGAGGAGTCCGTACGTGCCCAAGCAGAACCTCTGGAGCCGTGTAGGCAAGCGAGGCTATATCATGCCGTTTCGCCCTTGTTCCCCCATCCAATCCGAAATCCACCACCTTCGGTTCCAGCTCGCCTCCCTGCCCCCGCGCCAGAATCACGTTGGATGGTTTCAGGTGCCCATGGACGATGCCGCGGGCATGCAGGCAATGGAGCACACGGCATATGTTGACCAGCTGAACCAGGATCTGCTCCACGCTCCAGCGGGCCGATTCCTCAATAATATCGCCGCCATCGATGAACGGCCGCACCAGGTAGGGAATGCCTCCATGGTCAACCCTCCCGAATTCCATCGGCGGCGCGAGGTGCGGATGCTTGATCCTGCTGAGCAGGGGCCACTTGTGACGCAATTCCTCCAGCTCCACGGCCCCCTGACATCCGGAAAGCGTGCGCAGGACGACACGGGCCTCCCCCGCCGCCCGGTCCCTGCAGACGTACGAGCGATCGGACGGCCCCTGCCGCAGGAATCTCTCCACCAGAAACCGGCCGCCTACAAGGCTCCCGGGTCGCAGACCGGTTGATGCCATGGACGCCTCACCGACCGAAGAACGACGGCTCGTTCGGATGCAAACATGTCCCCACAGGCAGCCGCAGCAGCGCCCGCCTCAGGAATCGGCAGCTGTGAATCGGATCCGGTCCAATTCCTTCCGGACCGGCATTTTCGAAAACTGCCGACGATTGTAAGCCAAGATATAGCCAACGCGGTCAAAAATCGTGCGCCCGGTTCCGGCAGACGGCTGCAGCTTAATATGGAAACTGTTTAGCCCTGTTGTCAGAGACCGCAAAAAAACGCCACGGATTTCACGGATTCCACAGATTTTATGAAGGACCCGCCCAAAGGCGGTGTTTCTTGCACTCCCAGGAGGCAAACAAAGGCGAATACTTCATCCGGTGCGCCTCGTTACGCGCATCCCCCATGCATTTGAATTTTTGGAATCCGTGGAATCCGCGGCTGCTTTTGAAGCGGCTGAACAATTCCCTCCTGACCGAATATTCCCTGAACGCAGGCATCTGTTTAGCCGATGCTGAACAACAGAACGCAAAGACGCAAGGACGCAAAGAGATTCTTTTCGGTTCGCGGGCGTGGGCGGCCTTCGGCCGCATCCTTGGGCGAACCGCGGGAGAAAGCGCAATCCTCCTGAGTAGCCGCTCTGCCCGCGCTTTCTCCCGCGGTTCGCCCAAAGATGCGCCAGCGCGAAGCGCTGCGCCCACGCCTGTTGCTCAGTGTCGACCTTTGCGCCTTGTTGCGTCTTTGCGTTTTGCTTCTTCATCCATTTGATTTGGCTGAACAAACAAAGCTAATTAAAGAGTCATGATGCGATGGACGATACCGCATGAGCACCCGCGCCTCGACGAGTGCGGCGCCGGCATTCGCGACCACGCGATGATTGAGGGTGTCGCAACCCGGCGGTGGCCACCAATTTCTTGACAGGGAAGCAGAATTCCCAGAAACTTCGCCCATGCATCGAAAACTCAAAATTTCGGCAGCCGCAGCCCTCTGCACGCTGGCAGGCACTCTGGTCTTCTGTATCGCCCAGGCCCAGCCGCAGGTTGCAGTTGAATACCTGTCGCGCCCCGATCTCAGCGGCACTCGCGGAGGGCATCTCATTGCCTCGATCAGCACGGATCCGGCGACCTTCAACCGGCTGTTCGCCAGCGGAAGAGCCAACGCCCTGGTTGCCGACCAGCTCTCGGCGGATCTGGTCCATATCAACCGCCGGACCTACGAGCTTGAGCCCGCGCTTGCAACCAGGTGGGAGCTGGCGCCGGATGGCCGCACCTACACAGTCCATCTCCGCCGCGGCTTGAGATTCTCCGATGGCAGCCCGTTCACCGCCGATGATGTCATTTTCACGATGACAGCGCTCCAGGATCCGCGCTCTGAGTCGACCATCGCGGACCAGCTGCGTGTCGACGGCAAGTTCCCCACCGTGGCCGGAATCGATTCCCAGACAGTGCGTATCACCATGCCGCGTCCGGTCGGTACCGGTCTGCGCGCCTTCGACTCCATCCCGATTCTGCCTAAGAGCCGGCTGCTCAAGTCCTATCAGGATGGATCACTCTCCGATGCATGGGGTCCGGTGGCGGATCCCAAAGAAGTCGTGGGCCTGGGGCCATTCCGCCTGAAGGAGTATCACCGCGGCATCCGGGTTGTACTCGAGCGCAATCCGTATTATTGGAAAAAGGACAGGTCAGGTCAGATTCTGCCCTACCTCGACATGATCTCATTCCTGGTCGTTCAGGATCGCAACGCCGAGGCATTGCGATTCGAAACCGGAGAGGTCGACGTCCTCACCGACATGAGCTCGGAACATTATGCGCGCCTGCGCCGCTCGGGCCAGGCCCCGGAGTTTACGTTGAAGGATCTCGGACCGGGACTGGGAATGGATTTTCTCTGGTTCAACCTCAACCCGCGCAAGACTGCTTCCGGAACTCCCTGGGTCGATCCCGAAAAACAGGCTCTGTTCCAGCAGGCCGGTTTCAGGCGGGCCATATCAAACGCCCTGGATCGCGATGGCATTGTCCGCTCCGTCCTGCTGGGACTCGGCACACCGCAATTCGGGCCGATCAGTTCCGGCAATAAAGTCTGGTACGATACCGGCACTCCTACTCCCGCGTACGCTCCCAAACAGGCCCGGAGCCTGCTGGCCCAGATCGGCTTGAAGGACACCGATGCCGGAGGCACACTCCTGTTTGGGTCCCGGCACCGCCCGCTCGAGTTTGTCCTGCTCACGGCACGGGGAAACGCAGCGCGCGAGCGAAGCTCCGAAATCATCCGGCAGAATCTGGCCCAGGTCGGCATCCGTGTCAGTATTCAGTTTCTCCCTCCGGCCGAGCTCGCCGGCCGATTTCTGTCGTCTTCCGATTACGAGGCCATCCTGTTCGGCCTGACGCCGACGGATATCGTCCCCGATCTGCAAACCGATCTCTGGTATAGTAGCGGCCGATTCCACTTCTGGAATCCAAATCAGAGCCGACCCGGCACCCCATGGGAGGCGGAGATGGACTCACTCATCGGACGAATGGTCCAAAGCATGGATCCCGAGGCGCGGATGAAGGCTTTTCGTCAGGTGCAGGAAATCTGGGCGCGGCAGATGCCGGCCATTCCCACAATCGCGCCCAACATTCTCTCCGGCTGGAGGAACGCCGTGGGCAACGTCCGCCCGTCGATCATGGTTCCATATCTGCTCTGGAACACCGATGAATTGACCCGCCGGGCGCGATAGCCGCCGGTAATGAATGACGCTGCGGCCGGCGCCCGGGAGCGCACATCGTGAGCATTTTCGCCATCATCCTGAAGCGCCTCTCGCAGTTGGCGGTTCTGTTGCTCGTGGTCGCGCTGTCCACTTTTATCCTGTCAGCCTTGATCCCCGGAGATTTTTTCTCCACTCAGGAACTGGATCCCGCCGTGCGACAACAGACAATTGATCAGCTGCGACAACATCGCGGTCTGGATCAGCCTCTCCTGATGCAGTTCGGGAACTGGCTGCAACGCTGCGCACGACTGGACCTGGGGAATTCGGATTTCTACCGGCGCCCGGTACGCAACGTTGTGTACGATGCGGCGGCTGAAACGATGTGGATGGGAATTCCTGCCGCCCTGCTTGGGTTGATCGGCGGCATTCTGCTCGGAGCGCTCCACGCAGCTTCGCGGGACGGCATTCCAGGTCTGGCGCTCGACCTGTTCTCCGCCGTGGCGCTGGCTCTGCCGACCCTGGTCCTCGGTCTGGCCGCCCTGCTCTTCGCCGCCGCCACGCAATGGTTCCCCCTGGGAGGCATGAACGCCGCAAACCTGGAGAATCCAGCGTTCATCACCTGGTTGCTGGATCGGTTCCATCACCTGGTGCTTCCGGTGGCATGCCTGACGCTGCCGATCCTGGCGTATGTCGAGAGAATACAATGCGCGGCGACCGGCGAGATCCTCGAGGCCCCTCATGTCCGGGCCGCGTATGCCCGCGGCCTGTCGTCCATCCAGGGTTTTTTTGCACTACCTGCTGCGCCCCTCGCTCACTCCGATCCTGTCCACATCGGGCCCGCTGTTGGGCAGCATTCTCAGCGGCAGTCTCGTACTGGAGGTGATCTTTGCCTGGCCCGGCCTGGGACAGGTGACCTATAACGCACTCTTCAACCGGGATCAGCCGCTCATTGTGGGTTGTGTCCTCGGCAGCACGGTCCTGCTGGTTGCGGGGAATCTGGCCGCCGACCTCATGCTGCTCCTCCTGGACCCGCGAACGAGAATCCGGGGGGATGTTTCATGAAAGCTGCCCGATCCGGAATCCAATTCATGCGTTTTCTGGCGATTCCATTGCTGTTTGCGGCGTTGTTCAGCGACTCGTTGTCTCCCGTTCCACCGGATGTACAGGATCTGCAGCAGTTCTATGCCCCCCCCAGCCGTATCCGCTTTTTCGATGCGCAGGGTAGTTTCCACTGGCGGCCATTCACCTACCGGGCCGAACTGGTGGACCCTCTGGATGGCCGGTATCGAGAACTGAAGGATCAACCCCATGACCTGGTGCTTTTCTGCGCCGGCTACCCATATAGATTCCTCGGGCTGATACCCACCACCCGTCACCTGATCGGAACGCGGGCCGAAGGGGTGTTTCACCCGTGGGGCACCGATGATCTCGGAAGAGATGTGCTGGCGCGGGCACTGGCCGGAGCGCGCAGTTCCCTGCTCGTCCTGTTCACCGGCATCGCCGCCTATTTCCTGATTGGAGTGGGAATCGGGGGCAGCGCAGGGATGCGGGGAGGGTGGATCGATGCCCTGCTTATGCGCTTTTCCGAGTTCGTGCTCGCCCTGCCGGCTCTCTATCTGGTGCTTGCCGTCCGCCTGATCCTGCCGCCGCAAATGCCCGCATGGCAAACCGTGCTGATCACCGCCGGAACCATCGCGGCCATCACCTGGCCGCCCCTGGCGCGTGGAGTGCGCGGCGTGATACTTCAGGTCCGGAATGCCGGCTATGTGGAGGCATCCAGAAGCCTCGGGGCGTCACGCCTGCATATATTCCGCCGCCACCTGCTGCCCGCCTTGACACCTTTCGCCCTGGCCCAGACGGCGGTTGCCGCCCCGGTCTTCATCCTGGGAGAGGTGATCCTGTCATTCCTGAATGTCGGCTTTCACGATTCGGCTGTTTCCTGGGGCACGATGCTTCGCAACTTGAGGGACCCGAGGGTGATTACGGATTTCTGGTGGAATCTGGCTCCCCTGGCGCTGGTGTTCATCACGCTGCTGTGCCTGGCAGGATTCAGCAATCGGATACGGGGGAAGGTGCCAGCCCAGCTGGCATGAAATAAACCTCCGGAAGCGCTCCTGCCTGAACCGGCAAGCATTTCCCGGCGCGCCGGAACCGCGGCTGACCGTGAGCGGATAAAGCTGACGCGAGGCGGGCAATTCAGGTGGAGCCCCTGCGGGCGAAATACCAAACCCGCAGGGGCAAACTCTGCGCCTCTTCACCGGGGGCGCCGGCGGACCCGCTGTTCCGTCAAGCGCCCGTCCGCTGAATCGGCGCTGTTGCGAGAAACTACTTCTTGGGCGGAATCACCGCATCTTTGAAGGCTTTCGCGACGCGGAACTTCACCACCGTCTTCGCGGGGATCTTAATCGAAGCGCCGGTCTGGGGATTCCGGCCCATGCGCGCCTTGCGATGAGATTTTACCGTCTTCCCGATTCCGGGAACCACGAACTGACCGTTCTTCTTGGTTTCCGCAACCGCGATGTCGGAAATCGTTTCCAACACTATTCCCGCAGCAGCTTTCGTCATTGCATTCTTCTCGGCAATCAACGAAATCAGCTGACTCTTCGTCATCACTTTTCCAGCCATACCTACCTCCTTGTTGCTTTCAGGATTAGCCCAACATGTACATTCAAACGAAGACATTGATATTTTGCGGATATTCTTGGAAAAAGCAATCACCATTTCGCGTGAGACCGCATTTTATCTGAAGATTCGCCGCCAGAAGGAATCGCGCCCCGCGCGAGGAGTCGGTCCTCGGCTGCGTTCGGCGTCTCTCCGCACCCCCACAGAGAGCCTTCGACCGGGCGCCCCGCCCGAGCCGATCTACCTTCGGGGCTGATAGTATGGATTCCGGCCCGCCGCGTGGTCAGTGGTATCCAGTATTTCTCCCACTTCCGGAATCAACTCCCGGATCGATTTCTCGATCCCCTGTTTCAGGGTCATGTCGGCAGCCCCGCAACCCTGGCAACCACCGCCCAGCCGCAGGTATACCGAGTTTTTCTTCACATCGATCAGCTCCACCCAACCGCCGTGCATCCCCAGAGCCGGATTGATCTCCCGCTCGAGCAGCCGCTGGACCTTCTTGCGCAGCTCGTCTTCAGACGGCATGCTGCTGACAAACTCCTCGCTGACGGCAGGTGCATCCGAACGGAGATGCTCGCGAATTTTGGCGCCAATCTGCTTGCCGACCGCAGGCCAGGGCTCGACACCCGACTTGGTGACGGTGATCTGGTTTTCGGCGATCAGAATATTCTGCACCTCGGAGATCTCAAAAATGCGCGCCGCCAGCGGAGAAAGCCCGGCAGCATCCCGGTTGGCGAAATAGGCGGATCCGCCGGCGTAAACCGGACGGTCGACGGTGAATCTGCACACCGCCGGATTCACGGTCGGCTCACCAATGATGGCAATGTCATTCTCCACAGCTCTCTCCTTTAATCTGGGTGTTTGTGAAAGTACCTGACCTCCGGGCTAAAGTCAATCCGCATGCTCCCGCTTCAAATGGCTCGACAACGGCCCCTGCAACTGTTTAGAGTATGGGGTTCGCGCACCGGAGATCCGGCGCGCGCGCAACCTGATCCCCGGAGTGATCGATGAGAATGTCGAGATTGTTTTCCGGCCTGAGTTTGGCCGCCGTCCTTTCCCTGGCATACGCCGATCCCCGGGACAAGGCCGCATCCCCGGGCGCCGGCCAGTTTCACCTGATGCCCGTGCCGACGGTGTGCACGCCTTCCGAAGGCCGCCTCCAGATCGACGGTTCCCTGCGCGTCACGCTCGCCGGGTATGAGGAACCGAGACTGACGCGCGCCGCCGCCCGATTCCTCCAACGCATCCAGGATCTCACAGGCATTCGCTTATCCGCAGCCATCGCCACCGCGCCTGAACAGGCAAGGATCAGGATTCGCTGCGGCGGGCCGGCGGAGAAGCTCCAGTCCGTGCGCGCCGACGAGTCCTACAGCCTGGCGGTATCCTCTGATGAGGTTCGGCTGGAAGCGCCCACACCGCTCGGCATTCTCCACGGATTGGAGACGCTCCTGCAGCTGGTGACGCTGGATGCCGATTCCTTCTACTTCCCCGCGGTCAACATTCAGGACCGCCCGCGCTTTCCCTGGCGTGGACTGCTGATCGATGTCGCCCGTCACTGGGAACCGGTGGAAGTAATCAAACGCAATCTCGACGCCATGGCCGCTGTTAAGCTGAATGTTTTCCACTGGCATTTATCCGAGGATCAGGGGTTTCGTGTCGAGTCCAGGAAATTTCCGAAATTGCACCTGAACGGATCGGATGGCTTGTATTATACCCAGGCACAGATACGCGACATCGTCGCCCACGCCCGCGAGCGCGGCATCCGAGTCGTCCCCGAATTCGATATGCCCGGCCACACCACCGCGTGGTTTGCCGGATATCCCGAACTGGCCAGCGCGCCCGGTCCATACCAGATTGAACGGAAATGGGGCGTGTTCGACCCGTGCATGGATCCCACCCGCGAAGAACTCTATGCCTTCCTGGATTCCTTCCTGGCCGAAATGACGCCGCTGTTCCCGGATTCCTACTGGCACATCGGCGGCGACGAAGTGAACGGCCGGCAGTGGAACAACAGCAGCAGCATCGCGGCCTTCAAAAAGCGCCACGGCATGAAGAGCAATGAGGACCTGCAGGCTTATTTCAACAAGCGCCTGATGACTCTCCTGACCCGGCATGGCAAAAAGGCGATAGGCTGGGACGAAATCCTGCACGCGGACCTGCCCAAGAGCGCCGTAATCCAATCCTGGCGCGGGCAGGCGGCCCTTGCCCAGAGCGCGCAACAGGGATTCGCGGGCATCCTTTCCTGGGGTTATTACATTGATCACCTGCGCAGCGCCGCATTCCATTACCAGGTGGATCCGATGGGTCAGCAGGCGGCCGCCCTTACCGACGGTCAGAAAGCCCTGCTGCTCGGGGGCGAGGCCTGCATGTGGGGCGAGTACATTACCTCGGAAAACATCGACTCCCGCATCTGGCCCCGGACCGCGGCCATTGCCGAGCGCCTGTGGTCACTCGCCCGAGGTGAAGGATGTCGATGACATGTATCGCCGCCTGGCCACCGTCAGCCGGACTCTCGAATCCCTGGGCGTGACCCATGTTTCCAGCTATGCGAAAATGCTGCGGCGAATGGCCGGAGACCGGCCGGCGGCGGCCTTGAAAACCCTTGGGGACATCGTGGAATCATTGAAGCAGCTGGCCCGCTCCCGCGCCCGCAGCTATACCAGCCTCACGCCCATGAATCGCCTCACGGATGCCGTCCCTGCGGAAAGCGATGCGGCACGAGATTTTAACCGGCGCGTCGATCTGGCCCTGGCCGATGAGCCCGGCTTCCGGGCCGAATCGCAGGAACTGCGGCGACGTCTCAACCAATGGCACGAAAATCACGAGATCCTGCTGCCGATCCTGCGGGAGTCGTTTCTGCTGCGGGAACTGGAGCCCGTGTCCGAAAAGGTGGCCGCTCTCTCCGCCCTCGGGCTTCAGGCGCTTGATTTTCTCGACTTCGGTCGCCGCCCCGCGGAATCGTGGAGCCGGGAAGCGGAAGCCCAGCTGCAGCGTATCGACCGGCCGCAGGCGGAGCTCCTGATCATGATCGTCCCGGGGGTCCGCAAACTGATCAACGCGGCCGGACATCTCCCGTGACCAATCCCGATCATTGGGGAAAAAACAGCCAGGCCGGAGGATCGAATGGCCTAAACCACCTTCTTCCCCAACGGGAAGTGCAGCAGTCTGTATGCCGCGGGGCGCGGCCGCTCGACGGCCGGCGCCGCCGGAGGCTCATCAAAATCCAGGTTTGAAATCCGCTCCCAGCGAATGCTGTGCTCGGCGTCGGCGACGCGCACAATCAGGACTTCCGGATGAGACAGGTCGAACGTGTCGGATGGCTTGACGACAATGAGGGTCTCATCGGCCGTGATTTGGATCGTGTTGTTCGATGAATAAAGCCCGGGTTGATTACCCACCGGAATGATGTCGGGCCCCTTGATCAGTTGCAGAATCCACTCCTGCCTCTTGCTCGTCATCACCATACCCCCCCACACAGCCGAAGCATTCCCGTTCTCAAATTCATGGCGTTGACGGCGGACAATCTGAAAACCGGAACACTTCTCCCATTTGTAATCTGTGACGCCTTGCGCAGTTTCTCTACCGGCACGCGAGGGGGTGTACGTACCGTGTGAGGCTTCAGTTCCCTCACCATTTCTCAAATAGCGGCTTTCGGAAAGCTAATATAGCACAAAGAGATCATATGCGATACACATAATTCGCCAAAACCATTCGCCACCTTTGAAAGGGAAAAGAGTATCTGTTTAGCCCCGTGGTCAGAGACCGCAAAAAGCGGCCACGGATTTTATGAAGGCACTGCCGAAAGACGGAGTTTCTTCCAGCCCCCAGGATGCAGGCAAAGCCGACGACATCATTGGGTGCGCCTCGTTACGCTCATGCCCCTTGCATTTCAATTCGTGGCATCCGTGGAATCCGTGGCGGCTTTTGAAGGGGCTGAACAATCACGAAAAAGAGCACGTTCACCGGCTGCGGATGCAACCGCCGGGTCCGGGGCGGGGATCTGGACTACACTGCTTGCGGCACTCCCCCGCCTGGGATAAGATCGTTCCGGTGTTCAGGAACGGAGCTGGAGTGTGAATGGCCAAAACCAAGCCATGGCCTCGACCGCAGAAACGCGGCCTTGAGGTAGCCTTCGGAGCCCACCGGCACCATTTCGTAACCTGCTTCTCACTGGGCTTGCATAGAGAGCCCGATCCGTCGGGAAGGATGCGCATCATGGATGCAACCATCCGGCTGCTGCGCGATCTGGTAGCCGTCGATTCCGTCAACCCCTCGCTGATCGCCGGGGCGGCAGGCGAAGCGGAGATTGCGGAGCTCGTCGCACTCGAACTGAAGAGCCTGGGCTTGGAGGTCGAAGTGGCCGAAGCCGCCCCCAACCGGCCAAACGTAGTTGGAATTCTCGAAGGTCGCCGGCCGGGCCCTTCGCTGATGCTGTGCGGCCACCTCGATACGGTCGGTGTAGCCGGCATGGAATCTCCGTTCGATCCGGTCATCCGGGATGGCTGCCTATATGGCCGAGGCGCCCAGGATATGAAGGGGGGGCTGGCCGCAATCATCGGTGCCGCAGGCGCAATCGCCGCTGGCGGAGGCCTGCCGGCCGGCCGGCTGATTGTGGCCGGTGTCGCCGACGAAGAGTATGCCAGCATCGGAGCCGAGGCCTTGGTCGCCCGCTGGCCCGCCGATGCCGCCGTCGTCACTGAACCTACCGATCTCGCCATCGCGACCGGCCATAAGGGCTTCACCTGGCTTGAAATCACTGCCGAGGGGATTGCCGCCCACGGCAGCCGGCCTCGCGAAGGGAGAGATGCCATCGTCTACATGGGCCGGGTGCTTGCGAGGCTGGCCTCCTGCGACCGGGATTTGCAGTCGAGGCCCCCTCATCCTGTCATTGGAACCGCCTCCTTGCATGCATCCCTGATTACCGGCGGCCAGGAACTCAGCTCCTACCCCGACCGGTGCGTGCTGCAGATGGAACGGCGCTCGATAGCCGGGGAAAGCGAGAACATCGCCATGGACGAAGTGGCGGCCATTCTGGCAGCCCTCCATGTCGAAGACGAGGAATTCCGCGCCTCCGCCCGTATCCTGTTCAACCGGCGCCCCTACCTGACGCCCGCGGGACATTGGCTGCCGGATGCCCTGGAAAAGGCGCTGGCCGCCATCGGCCGCCGGGCAACCCGCGGCGGGGTGTCGTTCTGGACCGATGCCGCCGTTCTCGGACATTCTGGAATTCCATCCGTGGTCTTTGGTCCCGGCGGAGCCGGCCTCCACAGCGTGGAGGAATATGTGAAGCTGGAGGAAGTGCTTGCCTGCCGTGACGCGCTGGTCAAACTGGTGCGGGCCATGTGTGTTTGAGGATTTGGCCGAAACGAAACGATCTTGAACATGGCCGGGCTTTGCCCGCGATCGCCTCCTTCTCTTGCTGGAGATGCTCATGAAACCCAAGCAACCGATTGTCTATCCATACATACCCAACTCCGTCCCGAAGGTGAAGGAACAGATGCTCCGGGAAGTCGGGGCCAGTAACATCGAGGAGTTCTTCGCCGATGTCCCGGAGAACCTCCGAATCAGGGGGGAAATGAACCTCCCCGACCCCCTCCTCTCCGAGTTTGAGCTGAAACGCCACGTCGAGGGTATCCTGTCTCAGAATCAGACCGCGAGCGAAAATTTGAGCTTCCTCGGCGCCGGCTGCTGGCAGCACCATGTTCCTGCCGTCTGTGATGAAATCAACCAGAGAAGCGAGTTCCTGACCGCCTACGCCGGAGAACCCTATGAGGATCACGGCCGATTCCAGGCTCTGTTCGAATACACGAGCATGATGGGGGAACTTCTCGACATGGATGTCGTCAACGTTCCCACCTACGATGGATTCCAGGCCGCGGCCACCGCACTGCGCATGGCCGCCCGCATCACCGGCAGAGATGAGGTGCTCGTCGTTCGCAGTATCAGTCCGGGAAAACTCTCCAAATTCCATGACTACCTCAAACCGGATATCCATGTCCGCCTGATCGAATTCGACCGCCTGACCGGACAGCTCAACCGCACTGCCCTGGCCGGGCTGATTTCCTCGAAAACTGCAGCCGTCTATTTTGAGAATCCTTCCTACCTCGGCTTCCTCGAAACCGACGGTGATGGAATCTCCAGCGATGCCCATGAACACGGTGCGCTCAGCGTCGTCGGGATCAATCCCGTTTCCCTCGGCGTTCTGACTCCGCCGGCCGGATACGGCGCCGATATCGTTTGCGGCGACATCCAGCCTCTCGGCATGCACATGCAGTTCGGAGGCGGCCAGGCCGGATTTATCGCGACTCGCGATGAAGAGAGGTTTGTGATGGAGTACCCTTCACGCCTCTTCGGCATCACCGCCACGCGGGTGAAAGGAGAATACGGATTCGGCGACGTCGCCTACGAGCGCACCTCATTCGCCCTCCGGGAAAAGGGGAAGGAGTGGGTCGGAACGGCAGCCGCTCTGTGGGGGATTACGGCCGGCGTCTACCTGGCACTGATGGGGCCGCAGGGGATGGTCGAAATCGGCGAAGGGATCATCTCCCGGGCCAGGTACGCCATGATGACTCTGGCCACCATTGACGGAATCCAAACGCCCCTCTTCCAGTCCCCCCACTTCGGCGAATTTGTCGTCAACTTCGACGGCACCGGTAAAACCGTGGCCGAAATCCACCACGAACTGCTGAGACTTGGCATATTCGGAGGCAGGGACCTGTCCGGAGAGTTTCCTGAACTCGGCCAGAACGCCCTGTACAGCGTCACGGAGGTTCATTCCAAAAGCGATCTCGACCGGCTGACAGCCGCCCTGCGTGAGGTAGTCGCATGACCAGATCAAAATCTTCCAACCGGAACTCCAAACCCGTACCCCCAAGATTGCGGAGATACCATCAGGCCCGCTGGGATGAACCGATCATTTTTGAACTTGGGGAGCCGGGCCAGCGCGGAATTCTCGTACCTGAGGTCGAGGAAGGGATCCGCCTCGCGGTCGCCGGCTCCGAACCGCTGGTTCCCGAAGGGATGCGCCGCAAATCCCCTCCTTCCCTGCCTGAATTGTCCCAGCTCCAGGTGCTCAGACATTACATGAGGCTTTCACAGGAAAACCTTGGTGTCGATTTGAATATCGACGTCGGTCAAGGCACCTGCACGATGAAATACAGCCCCAAGATCAACGACCGGTTGGCCAGGAACCCCAAAATGACGGACCTTCATCCCCTGCAGGATGAATCGACGATTCAGGGGATCCTGAAGATCCTTCATCGGTTCGAGCAGATGCTCAAGGAGATCTCGGGGATGGACCAGTTTTCGTTTCAGCCCGCCGCCGGTTCGGCGGCGATCTATGCGAATGCATCCATCATTAGAGCGTATCATCACGCGCACGGTTATGCGGGGCGCGACGAGATCATCACCACGATTTTTTCGCACCCGTCCAATGCCGCCTGTGCCCGGACGGCCGGATTCAAAATCATAACCCTGCAGCCGGATGAGGATGGGTACCCCGACCTGGCGGGCCTGCGCGCGGCGGTATCCGATCGCACCGCCGGCCTTCTGATCACCAATCCGGAGGACACAGGAATTTATAATCCCCGCATCGCCGAGTTTGTCCGGGTCGTCCATGACGCCGGGGGACTCTGTTCCTATGATCAGGCGAATGCCAACGGGATCCTCGGCATTACGCGGGCCCGGGAGGCCGGCTTTGACCTGTGCCACTTCAATCTTCACAAGACGTTTTCATCGCCTCACGGATGCGGTGGTCCCGCGGTAGGAGCCAGCGGCGTCACCCATGAGTTGGCGAGGTTTCTCCCGCTGCCGGTAGTCGAGTTTGACGGCCACCGGTATCATCTGAACTATGATCGGCCGGAGAGTATCGGCAAAGTTGCACCCTTTTACGGGGTCGCTCCTGTTGTGCTGCGGGCCTACGCCTGGGTCATGGCTCTCGGAGCGCGCGGATTGCGCGAGGTGGCGGACATCGCGGTTCTGAACAACAACTACCTTTTGCAGAAGATGCTGCGGATCCAGGGGGTAAGTGCGCCCTACGCGCGCGGGAAGCGCCGCATCGAGCAGGTCCGGTACAGTTGGGAAGCCCTGACGCGGGATACCGGCGTGCATTCCGAAGAACTCGGCCTGCGAAGCGCGGATTTCGGCGTTCACTACTGGACCAGCCATCATCCCTTTATTGTTCCCGAACCGTGCACTCTGGAACCGACCGAGTCCTATTCCAGAGGGGATCTCGACGAGTACGCGGCCATCCTGGCGCACGTGGCCGGGGAGGCCCGCCAAAATCCGGAAATGGTGAAGGCTGCGCCTCACAACGCCGCCATTCACACCATCGATCATGCGCCCCTGGACGACCCCGCGCGCTGGGCGATGACCTGGCGCGCCTATCTCAGGAAAAATCGCCATCGGATGAAGCGCGAGCCGGGACCCAGATCTGTGAAATCAGGACCACAGGACATTTCAGGCCGCGGATGAACGCGGATTTTCACTGATACGATCCATGTCCATCCGCGTTCATCCGCGGCTTGAATTCATTCTGTTCTATTTCAGCATGGGGGGATTCATGAATGATCTGAGCGGCAGGAGCGCACTGATCACGGGCGGGGCATCCGGAATCGGCCGGGCGATTGCCGCTCTTTTCGCCCGGCAGGGCGCCTCGGTCGCGATCGCGGATCTGGATTCAATGGCCGGCGGACTGGCAGCCGAATTGATAACAGGCACGGGCGGCCGCGCGATCTTCGTGCACTGTGATGTCACCCGCGCGGCGGATTGTGCCGGTGCCGTGCAAAAAACTCTCGCCGCATTCGGCGGTCTGGACATCCTTTGCAACAACGCCGGCATAATCCGGCGCGCCACGGTTCCCGAGATGAATGAAGAGGATTGGGATCGCGTCATGGCGGTCAACCTCAAGTCGATCTTTCTGCTCGCCAGGCACGCTATTCCAATCATGACCTGCGGCGGCGGGGGAGCCATCATCAACATCTCTTCCGGCTGGGGAATGGTCGGGGGGCGCAAGGCGGCAGCCTATTGCGCCTCCAAAGGCGGGGTCGTATTGCTGACCAAGGCGATGGCGCTGGATCATGCCGCGCAGAACATCCGCGTCAACTGCATCTGTCCCGGGGATACCGATACCGCCATGCTGAGGCGAGAGGCGGAACAGCTTGGCGAGCCCCTGGAGGCGTTCCTGCAGGATGCGGCCCGGCGGCCGCTGGGCCGTATCGGATCGCCGGAGGATATTGCGCAGGCGGCGCTCTATCTCGCCGGTGATGCCGCTTCGTTCGTGACCGGCACGACCCTGGTTGTCGACGGCGGCGGATTGGCCGGGTAGCCCGGAGATACCGTTCCCTTCAAGGAGGATTCGAATGTTCTGCCCCACATGCCGTATCTCATTTCCGGACGGACAGCTCCAGTGCAGTTCCTGCGGCGTCGAACTGGTCGCCGATCCGGAGGATGAAATCGAAACCGCGGAGGAACTGGTCGATCTGTTCGCCACCCCGGAAGTAGCGTTGCTCTCAGTCGTGAAATCCGTGCTCGACTCGGCCGGCATCCCGTACGTGGTCCAGGGGGAGGAGGGCTTGCGCACATTCCCCCTGGGGATGACAGCGGGCTTCTTTAATCCGTCGGCCTTCGCCGCGGTGATCCGCGTGCGGCGACGGGATTATGCCGATGCTCAAAGCCTGCTTGCCGAGGCCGCCGATCCCGGTTCCGGCGATCAGTGAAGGGCGTCGCGATCACCCGCGCCGTCCTTCTCGGCTTCAGGAAGCGGCGCTCCCGAGGCGCCGGCGCAACAGTCGGCATGGCCGCAGCCGCACGCCTGATGGGCCTGTCCCGCTTCATCGCCGCAGCCTTCGCCCCGCAGCCCTTCCAGGCCTTCCCTCACGATCAATGGGATGAGCACGAGGGCAGCCAGCGGATCGGCCCACCACCACCCAAACACGGCATTAAGCAGCAGCCCCGCCAGGGTGGTGGCCGAAAGCCAGGCGCAGGTAATAGTCTCGTAGGCATCGGCACGGAGTGCGCGGCTTTCCAGCCTTCCGGCAAGCTTCAGTTTGGCACGCCCGAGCAGAGGCATTGCGCCCAGGGAAATGACCGTCAGAATGATCCCGATCCTGCTGGGCTCGGGCTCACGGCCCAGGCTCAGCAGGCGGCGCCCGGCATCGAAGAGGATATACAGGGCCAGCAGGAGCAGGAGGAGGCCGGCAAACCGCGCGGCCCTTCGCTCCGCAAGGTCGGACTTCTCCCTGGATCCGCCGGCCATCTCATAAGAAAAGCGCCAGCCCACGCCTGCGGCACTCGCGGTTTCTATGAAGGAATCCATGCCGAAACCGACCAGCGCAACCGATCCCGCCACCAGTCCCGAAGCAACCGCAACCATCCCTTCAAAGATGTTCCAGACCACGCTGACGACGCAAAGATGGAGTCCGCGGCGCACCATTCTCCCCCGGTCCCCACGAGGGTCCCGATCGAGCCCTCCGCGGCTGTCTGCCCCCCCTTCAATAACCATAGGCACTCCTGCCTACCGATGTTACCATAGTGCGAGAATGGCTCTCCGGGAACAAGTGGCCTCCCGGCCGATTTCCGGCGGGATCCGGATGCGCGTCTTGATCTCAGGCACATTGCCGGCGAGGAAATGGGATGAAACGAACCGTAACGCGTATGGCAATAACCGGCATGCTGCTGTTGACCATTTTCGGAAATTGGACTCCGTCCTTCGCGCAGTCACCGAAACCGGGCCTGCGGGCTGCTCTTTCCGAAGAGCAGGCCTCCCGATTCGCCCGTCTCGCACTGGCGTGCATTCAGAAGGAGTATCCGAACAAGCCCGAACACGTGCTGAATCAGGCCGCCGATATCCAGGGTCCCAGGGCTTTGCACCCGGCTTTCTATGGTTGCTTTGACTGGCACTCCTCCGTGCACGGCCACTGGATGCTGGTCCGGCTGCTTCGCCTGTTTCCGCAATTGCCGCAGAGTAAAGAAATTCGAGCCGCGCTCGATGCGAACCTGACCGCCGGAAATCTTCTCAGGGAGGCAGCCTACCTGAAGGCCCCCAACCGCCAGTCCTTTGAGCGCCTGTATGGCTGGGCCTGGCTCCTGAAACTTGCAGAGGAATTGCACGGCTGGAACGACGGCGACGGCCGGACCTGGGCCGCAAGCCTGCAGCCATTGGCCGATGCCATGGTCGCCAGATATCTCGATTTCCTGCCCAAACAGACCTATCCGATCCGCACCGGCGTTCATCCCAACACAGCCTTCGGCCTCGCATTCGGCCTCGATTACGCCCGTGCCGTGGGAAACGGACCCCTGGAGAATCTGATTGCGGAACGGGCCCGGACTTATTTCCTGGCTGATACAGCCTATCCCGCATCCTGGGAACCTGGAGGAGAGGACTTTTTCTCCCCATCGCTGATGGAGGCGGATCTGATGCTGAGGGTCCTGGCACCGGCCGAATTTCGTGCCTGGTTCCGCGGCTTCCTGCCCGGCATCGGCCGACAGGAACCCAAATCTCTTCTCGAACCGGCGATGGTCACGGACCGCACAGACCCCAAACTTGTGCATCTGGACGGCCTGAACCTCAGCCGGGCGTGGTGCATGTACAGCATCGCCGACGCGCTCCCCACTGCCGATCCGGCGCGCCAGGCACTGGCAGACTCTGCACAGAGGCATGCCGCGGCGGCCCTGGCTCATGTCGCCAGCGGGGATTATGTCGGCGAGCATTGGCTGGCATCCTTTGCCGTGTACCTGATGTCAACGACGCCCCGGTAGTCTGTCCAGGATCGTGTTTCGCAACGGATGAAAGACAGCAGAAGGTGCCCGGGGCGCACCCGGTGACGCATGAAAATCTTTTGGCTTTGCGTCTTGGCGTCTTGGCGTCCTTGCGTTGATTTTTTTAACGCAAGGACGCAAGGGCGCGAGGGCGCAAAGAGATATTTTCGGAACAGATGCGGAGGCCATAAATGCGCCTTGGAATTGATTTCGGCACCACCCGGACCGTCGTGGCTGCTGTCGATCGCGGCAACTACCCGGTCATCAGTTTTCAGACCGCATCCGGAGACGCACTGTCATGGTACCCCACGCTGGTCGCAGCCAAAGCCGGCCGGATCGTCTTTGGCCTGGATGCGCGGATTTGCGAAGTTGAGCCGGGATGGGAATGTCTGAAGTCTCTGAAACGTCTGCTGGCTGATATAGCACCGGACGCACCGGTTCAGATCGGCGATCGAATCGTGCCCGCCTTCGATCTCCTGGTTGCGCATCTGAGCGCCCTGCGACGGGACCTGTGCCAGCGTTCAAACCTGCAGATGCAGGCCGGAGAGCCGCTGGAAGCATTGATCGGAGTCCCCGCCAATGCCAACAGCAATCAACGATTCATGACGATGGAGGGTTTCCGCCGCGCCGGCTTCCGGGTTCTGGGGATGATCAACGAGCCATCGGCGGCCGGCATCGAGTTCGCCCATCACCATGCTGCCAACGATTGGGCCGTGCGCAGAGAATATCTCGTTGTGTACGACCTCGGCGGCGGCACCTTCGATGCTTCCATCATCAGCAGGAGAGATTATCATCACGAGGTCATCACCGACGCGGGGATCACTCAGTTGGGCGGCGACGATTTCGACCGGCTGCTCAAAGAGCTGACTCTCGCGCGAGCGGGCGTGGCCATGGCCGGCTCGGAATCGTCCGAGTACCGGTTGTTGGAGGAGTGCCGGCGGCAGAAAGAGAGCCTGCACCCTAACACGCGAAACATCGCCGTCGATCTCGGTTGTGCCCTCGAGGGCGCCGGGACGGCGATCGTCCCCGTGGATGAATTTTATGATCGTTGCCGGCCGCTCCTCGAGCGCACAATCGCAGCCGTCGAGGCCGCGATGAGCAGAGCCCGCGAGACCGATCACGTGGCCTGGAGCGATATCGCCGTCATGTATCTGGTGGGCGGGTCTTCTGACCTGCCGATCGTCGGCCGCATGCTGCGGGAGCGTTATGGCCGGCGTGTGCGACGGTCCCCCTACCCGTGCTCCGCAACTGCCATCGGGCTCGCGATCGCCGCGGATACGGCCGCCGGACACACGCTCCGGGAGCGGTTCACCAGGCACTTCGGCGTCTGGCGCGAGTCCGATTCCGGCCGGAGAGTGGTTTTTGATTCCGTTTTTGCCAAAGATATCCTCCTTCCCCGCCCGGAAGAGCCACCCCTGATACACAGGCGCAGCTATATGTCCGGGCACAACATCGGTCATTTTCGCTATCTCGAGTGCAGCCGCCTGAACGCGGACGGACAGCCTGATGGTGACATCACGCCCTGGGATTCGGTTGTGTTTGCCCTGGACCCTGCCCTTCGTTCTGAGCCTGATCCGAGCGCGCTGGAGGTACACCGGATTGACCCAGCGGCCAGTCAAAGCATCGAAGAGACTTATGCCTGCGACTCCCGGGGCGCCATCGAAGTGACCATGGCCAACCGGACCGCAGGATACCAGCAGACCTATAACCTCCGCGCCCTGTCCGCACAGAAGAGAAAAACAGCCAGGCCTCGCGGATCGCGCTAACCCGGACTTCCATGATCGAGAGTTGTTGAACGAATCTGTGAAATCCGTGTAATCCGTGGCGTTTTTGCTTTGTTTTCTCGGGGAGCGACTCTCACTTCCAATTCCGCACGATGCCGACTGCAGCCTGTTCAACCACCCGGCCTTCCAGGTATGATGTGTTTTGGTATCCGGGACGCCGGCAGCGGCGTGCGCCCGGATGGGACTCAAGGCCTCTTCAGGGAAGGAAAATCGTGACTCAACTTCGGCGAAACAGGCTCCGGTCGGCATTGACAATAATCGTCGCATTCTCTCTCGGCGCATCTGCTGCCGGCCAGGGACGGGCTCCAATCTCTAAGCGCTCTGTTCAGGAGGTTGATGCCGCCGGCCTCAAAAAAGCTATTGCCGAACGGAAGGGCAAGGTGGTGTTCGTCAACATGTGGGCCACGTGGTGCGCTCCGTGCGTCGCTGAATTCCCGGATATGGTCAAGCTCTATCAGAAATACCATGGTCGTGGCCTGGAGGTGATCGCCGTCTCCTTCGATGCTGAGGCTGCAGACGCACTCCCCTTCCTGGACAGGCAGAAGGCTGATTTCATCAACCTGATCAAGAGCCAGAAGCAGGACGACGAAACCTTCGCGAAGACTTTCTACAAGGAGTGGTTCGAACAAGGAATGGGGGCGCTGCCGGCCAGCTGGCTTTTTGACCGCAAGGGAGGGCAGAAGTATTTTCGCATGGGCAAGTTCGATCCAGTCGCTCTGGACCAGCTGATTGAGCAACTGCTCGCCGCCCGATAGCGGCGGCTGTCCATGCCCGCGTTCCGATCCCCAGGATCGTGCGCAGGGAGAACCGGTGGTATAATTGCAGTCGCGTTTCACTGCCTTCCCTGATCGGAGGCAACTGCTTAGCCGATGCTTAACAGCAGAACGCAAAGACGCAAGGCCGCAAGGACGCAAAGGGAACCCTTTCGGTTCGTGGGCGTGAGCGGCGATCTTTGCGTCTTTGCGCTTTATTTCTTCATCCATTATACTTGGTCAAACAATTACGATCGGAGAAACGTGCGCTTCCCAAAACGACTCGTCTGGATTCTGATGGCCTCATGTGCCGGTCTGGTCAGCGCCGGAACTTCAGTCGGCTCGGGCCAAAGCCAGAGCCCTGCGCAGGACCGTCAGCCCGGTCCTCCAGGAACCTTTCGGATTCGGGTGCGCATGATTCCGGTTGACGTAATCGTCACCGACCCACGGGATCGTCCGGTAACGGATTTGAGGCGCGAGGACTTCCAGGTATATGAGAACGGGAAGCTTCAGGACATTCAGCAGTTTTCGATCCAAAACCTCGGATCCTCAGCAGGAACGCAGCCTGAACCGGCCCCGGGGATTACTCCCGCTCCCGGAGCGCCGAATCCGCAGGCGCGTACGTTCCTGTTCCTGATGGGCCGCGGCCGGCACCAGACCCCGCTCAAGGCCGTGGATTCCCTGATCCGGTTTGTGCGCAGAGATCTGCTGCCCCAGGATCGCGTAGCCGTGTTTGCCTATAACCGCGCCACTGACTTCACCACCGACCATGAGCGCATCGTTCAGGTTCTGGAGCGCTTCAAGAAGGCCAACGAAAAGCTCGAGTCCTGGCTCGAGTCTCGCCTGAGGGGGCTCGCGACTATTTATGGGATCCGCGAGATTCCGAAGTCGTTTCAATCCGAAATCAACAAGATATTCGCCAATCCGGAAATACTGGCCTCTCGCCAATTGCCGCCCGGCCGGCTGACGGAAAAGGGGAAGATCGTCAAAGACTGGGACAAGGCCGCCGAACTCCTCCTCCAGGACACGGATCGGGCCGCGGAAACGGACATCCGCCAGACGATTGCGGAAGAAACCGCGGAGGCGGGCGGCGAGGGCGCGCAGGTCATGCTGAGCCTGATCAAATTCGATACCATCGATAAGGGTTTCGCCACCCTCTCCCTCTCATTCGACGAATTCGCGCCCAGAGCCGCGGGTTCCTTCCAGGACCTCCAGAACCTCTACACCTGCATTGAATACCTTCGATACATGGAAGGGGAAAAACACCTCGTATATTACAGCGGAGACGGGCTGCTCTTCCCGAATGGAAATGTCGCCTATGACCGAGGGGTCATTGCCATCGCCAACGATGCCCGCGTAACGATCGAATCGTTTCAGACCGGGGGTACATTTGCCGATCCCGAGATCGTTCCCACCAGAGGAGTGACCCTGACGGTGCCGACCAGGGGAGCGCCGCCCCCACCCCCGCCACCGCCGCCCGTGCTTTCGGCCGCCAATTGGAGCCGGAGTTTCATGCTCGCTTCGCTCGGAGATATTTCCGAGATGACGGGAGGAAGGGCCACAGTCGGCGAGGATATCGGCCGGGCACTTTCCCGGCTTGACGAAACCACCCGTTTCGAATATCTGCTGGGCTACTATCCAAAGGATGATCGCTGGGACGGGCAATACCGTCAGATCCAGGTGAAGGTAAACCGTCCGGGAGTGAAAGTTTCCTTCCGCCACGGCTACTATTCCCGCGACACATTGCGCCCTTACGACCGTGAGGAATTCCTGGCCTACAGCCGGATTTCCGCAGCCGGCGGATATGAATCGGATCTGTCCGATGTGCCTTTCAAGCTCGCGGCGGCAAACGACATCGCCAACACACGGATCAACATCGACCTGGTCATCGATCCTGAAAAGGTGGGATTCAGGATGGTCGACGACCGGCATCTCGCCCGCCTGTACATCGTTACTTTTTACGCGGATGCCCGCGGCAACCTCCTCGGCGAACTCTGGAAGACCATGAATTTGGACCTTTCGGAAGAGAGCTACCAACGTATGCTGAAGTCGGGAATCCCGTTTTCCACCGCGATTCCGGTAAAGGCTCCCAATCAGATGCTTAAAGTGATCGTGTACGATACCTGGAGCGACAAGGTCGGAAGCAGCCGCATCAAAGTGAAATAAGCCTCGCCGCCCGACCGCAAGACAACTCTGCGATCTGCGGATGATCCAATTCCGGAGAGTCGCTTGCAGATTCTCTGATTTCTTTCTTGCCCTGGAATGCGTCGATGGTAAACTTGCCGGCATCGGGTCACCCCCCTGTGAGGCAGCACTTCGCTCTCCGGAAATAACCAGCCGGGAGAGGACGATGTAAGTACCGATTTCGGCTTGAGAAGACCGGGGCTGTGAGTTACTTTGATGCCGACCGATATTTCGCAGCAAAAGACCGGCGCCGGGTCCGCTGGCGCCTGGAGAGCAGAGCGACCAACGAATGGCGGATACCCGACAACTGCGCGCGTCGGCAGGCAGGTAACCGACGGCTACGCGGCTGAGCATGCCTGCCGCCGGAGATGTGAAGAGAACGGTTCTGAATGGCAAGGCCATCAGTGGTCCGATTATGATCGGATAATCCTGTTGGAGTCCAGGCATCGCCTAACCTGAGATCGCCATCGGTCGCGGGAGAAAGTTTCTGACATGGAGATCCAACCCAGAGAATCGGCGGCGCAGGCGCAAGATCCTCAAATTGAGGTGATCGGCTCTCTGGCCGGCAGTCCGAAAACCCCGGAGACTGGGGCGCCGGATGTGGACACCCTCGTTTCCGATTTTCTCGAAGAGCTCGACGCCGTTTCGGCTGCTCTGGCAGCCCCGTCTGAGTCCTCGGCCCATCCCGCAATTGAGATTGCGCATCCTTCGATGCCGTCCGATGACGGCATCGAGACACTACTCCCCTCCTGGTCGCACGCGGAGAAGGACGATGGGGCCGGCGATGAAGATGCGTTCTGCGCTGATGTCGAGGATGAGCTCAGTCGAACTCTGAATGAGATAGAGGCGCGGGCCAAATCGAAGGTCATTCCGCTGACCATGCGCGAGTCCTCCAGACCGCAGTTGCATCCTCGGTCTGAGGCGGTGCCGCAACCGGAGTCACAGCCCCTGCCAGCCACCGGGGAATCCTTTGCCGCGGAGGCACCCACGGATGAGCCTGAGCTCCAGCCGAGCGCGAAACCGGCTATCGCCCGGACCAATATTCCTGTTGTCGAGAAGCCGCGGGCTCGGGCGGCGATCACACTCGACTCCTCATTCCGGGCAATCCTGACGACCCCTTCCCCGCATGCCTCGCTCTGGAATAGGATCGTCATCGCATGCGGAATCGCAGCCGTCATTATTGTTCTGGCCGGCGGTGTTTATTATTTTCTGAATCTGGCGGAGCCCGCCGCTGACCACAATGCCACACCAATGAGCGGCACCAAGGCCCAATCGTCGCCCGGCCGCGCGGGTTCCCCGCCGACGGAGGGGGCACCAACCGCTGCAGGCCTCCCCGATCGCGACGTCCCGACCACGCCCCCGGCGACGAATCGGCCGCCGGGCGCCAGTGGACTCCCGCCCAGAAAATCCCCGTCTCAGGCGTCGAATCCCTTATCCCCCAACGCGAGCCGACCCGCGGCTCCGCAGCGCTCGAATCCGCAGGTCGGAACTTCCACGATCACGGAGCCGGCCGGAACGAGACCGCCGGCTGGTCAAACGGATGCGACCCCGGCGCGCGAGCTTCCGGTTCAGACTTCCGCGGACCGCACTCTCCCACCGGTTACCGCCAATCCGCCGACTCCGCCGGTCACGCCACCGCCGGCAACATCGGGGGAAACCGGCGCCGCGGCGGCCAAGAACACGGAACAGCCGCCCGGAACGGCTGTAAAGACCCAACCGCAGCTGACCCAGACGGATGCTGGGAAAACTGCCTCAGAGCAGCCCCCCGCGGGATCGCCCCCGGCCTCGATTTCTGACCGGCCGGTCAATCCGCCGGTCTCACCGCCGGCCGGTCGCGCCGGCGGTTCAGAGCGAAATCCTTCCACAGAAGTCACGAAAACCGCGCCAGGATCGATCGCGACCGTCGCCGTCCCTCTGACCAGAGTGACTCCAAATTATCCGGCGTTGGCCAGCAGGATGAACGTCAAAGGAAAAGTGGAACTGATTGTCACAATTGATGAGCGCGGGAATGTGGTCAAGGCGACAGCCGTCAACGGGCCCCTTGTCCTCCGGCCCGCGGCTGAAGAAGCTCTGATGAAATGGCGGTTTCGTCCGGCCACCCTCAGAGGAACAAACGTTGGGAGTGAGTTAAACGTATCGGTGGATTTCAAACAGTGAGCTTCCGCCGGGAAGAACAACTGGTCGCGCACACGCCGGAAGAGCGGGCTCCCCGCATCCCGGGGATGGGTGCCTGGCCGAATTTTCAGGCAGGGAATGAATCGATGCTGACAGAAAAACAGAAACGCAGATATGAAGAGGTTTTGATCCTGGCCCGGGAAGAATCTGAACAACTGGATCGAGAATTGGCCGCGGAGATCGCGCGCGCCAAGGAAAAACTGCGCGAACTTCAGGAAGCCAAGAAGGCAGTGCAACTCATTTATGAAGGTGCCTGCGCCAGGCTTGGGGAGAAGGGAGACCTCAAGTTGCCGAGTTTTGAGGTGCTGGAACTCGAAACTCATGTTTAGCGGTACCGGTTCAATAATTGTAGGTCTCAGGCCAATCCGGCCGGCTCCCGGGTGGCGGTTGTCCATTCCATGACTCAGAAGAATTCTTTTCTCTCCCGCTTTACCCCCAGTTTGATGACACCTGAAGCGCTGGAGAGCATCTTCGTTCAGCGGCAGGGCCTGGCCCAGCAGATCCTGGATCGCATCCGCACCTGCGTCGCAGAGCGCTGCCAGCAGCATACGCTGGTCGTCGGCCCTCGGGGAATCGGCAAAACCCATCTCATTTCCTTGATCTATTACCGGTTGCAGGCGCTGGCGCGCGCCGAGGAACGCCTCTCGCTCGCCTGGCTGAGGGAAGAGGAATGGGAGGTCACCTCCTATCTCGACCTCCTGGTGCGTCTCCTGCAGGCTCTCGCGGCTGAGCAGGAGAAAGAGGCGGCCCTCGCCACGCGCCTGAATTCTCTTTTCAATCTGTCGCCGGAAAGGGCCGAAATCGCCGCGGAACAGATAATCCGGGAACTGGCGCCGGACCGGACACTGGTCATCCTCATGGAAAACATGGATGAGCTGCTCCTCGGGATGGGCCAGGAAGGGAGATTACGCTTCCGGCGGTTCCTCCGGGATAATTCCGGCTGTGTGCTGGTCGCCTCCAGTCAATGCGCCCTGGACGAATTCCTGGCGCCCGGGGGGACCATGCTGCCGGGCAAGTGCCATGTCCACGCCATGGAAGAGTTGAGCCACGAAGATGCGCTGCATTTGCTGGCAAAGATCGCGGCATATCGCGGGGATCGGGAACTGGCCACTTTTCTGGCCACACCGCGCGGCCTGGCCAGAATGCGCGCTCTCAAGTATCTCGCCGGAGGTAATCATCGCGCTTACGTCATCTTTTCCCAGTTTCTGACCCGGGAATCCCTGGACGACATCATTGAACCTCTCATGCGCACCATTGATGACCTGACCCCATACTACCAGGCGCGCATGGCATGGTTTTCACCGGAACAGCGCAAGCTCATCGCTTTCATCTGCGAGTGCCGGCATCCGGTACCGCTTCGGGAGATTGCGCGGCACTGCTTCCTGAAGGCCGAGGCCGTCAGCAGCCATCTGGAGGCACTGCGCAAGTTAGGGCACCTGCGCGCCTTCTCCGTCGGTGCCGACCAGTATTACGAACTGCGCGAACCGCTCATGCGCTTGTCGATTGAAGTCAAAAAGCACCGGGGAAAACCGGTCCGCCTGCTCGTCGACTTCCTGCGCCTGTGGTACTCGCCGGCTGAGTTGCAGCAAAGGCTGGCTGCGCTGCCGCCCGAGGCCGTGCTGGAGCGAGCCTACGCACTGCCGGCGCTCGAGATTTCCCCGGAGGAGAGCCGGCATCCCCGCCTCCCGGTCTGCTGCGCCGAGTATCGCAGTGCCATTGAAACCGGCGATTTCCCACGCGCGCTGCGAGCAGCCGAGGAGTTGGTGACGCTGCGGGGCCAGGCTGAGGATCTGTCCGCCCAGGGATTCTGCCTCCAGAACCTCGGCCGCCATAAAGAAGCCCTGGACTGCTATGATCGACTGATCGCGCTGAAACCCGAAGATCCGCTGCCTTGGCTGCTCCGTGGCTCGGCACTCACCAAGCTGGCCAGGCACCAGGACGCCCTGAGCTCGTGCGAGAAGGCCATCGAGCTCAATCCCCGTGAATCTCGCGCCTGGAACGACCGCGGCGCCATATTCCTCAGCTCCGGCCGCACCGACGATGCCTTGGCTTGCTTCGAGAAAGTGACGGAGCTGGAACCGGAGAATGCCTTCGGCTGGATCAGCCGCGGCATGGCCCTCTCGGATCTCGGCTGCTTCCAGGAATCGCTCGCTTCCTTCGCTCGGGCCGCGGATCTCGACCCGGGGAACGAGATGGCGCACATTTATTGCTGCGCCGCTTTCATCGAGCTGAAGGACTTTGAACGGGCGCTGGCGCATGTCGATCGGGCCCTGGAGATCGCTCCCGATCATCCGTTGGCCTGGGCCGTGCGAAGCACCGCCCTGGCGGCGGCGGGTCGTTATCGCGATGCCCTGCACGCCGTGGAGCGTGCCCTGGAGCTCGGGGAAGGTTCCTCGTTCCTCTATTTCAAGCGTGCCGAGATTCTGTTTGCCGAGGACCGGTGGCGCGAGGGGAGCACCGCTCTCGATGAAGCGCTCGGCCGCTTCTACCGGGTCGAGAATCCGGATGCGGGAAATACCGTCGCCATCATCCGGTTGCTGCAGCGCTTCCTGCATGATGAATCCGGCCTGCGCCTGAGAATCAAGGTGCTCGTGCTCACGTATTACAAGCATAAGGCGCTCCCGACCCTGGCGCATGCCCTGGTAGAATTCATCCCCGACCTGCTTACGCCCGCATTCCAGGACCACACCGCGCATCGCTGGCTGGACCAATGGCGCGGCCTCACCGAAACCCGTCCAGAATTCAGACTTCCCTTGCGACTGGTCGCCGCCGCCGCTTCCTATCGTGAGACCCGGGATCTGCGCGTGTTGATGGAACTTCCGCTGGAAGAACGGATTCTGCTGGAACCCCTCCTGGGCGTTGAGGTCCAGGCCACCGCTTGATCTCGCCTTTTTGACCGCGGGGCCGTACACTAGTTCCAGCGGAACCAGCGGAGGGCGAGGAGGAATGAAATACCGCCCCAGGCGGCAAGTATACCCAAGCTCCATGCCTGCGAGCCAAGCGACGCCCCTTCCAGAACCACGGCCCGGAGCGCATTGTTGAGCTGGGTCAGCGGCAGCGCCTGCACCAGGGGCTGCAGGACTTCAGGGAACCGGTCCGCGGAGAAGAATATCCCCGACAGAAGCCACATCGGCAGCTGGACAACGTTCATCAGCCCGGAGACCGTCTCAATGCGCTGCGCCCGGCAAGCCACCAGCAGTCCGAGACCGGAGAAGGAAACCGCCCCCAGCAATGCAAGCGCAAGAATTGCGATCAGACTCCCCTGAATCCTCATGCCGAATATGAGCACTCCGGTGCCCAGCAATACGCCCAGCTCGGGAACGATGAACACCAGGCGCGCCCCGACCATCGACCAGAGAAAGTCGGATCGTCTCATCGGGGTCGCAACGAATCGTTTCAGCAGCTTGCGCACCCTCATGTCGACGATCACATACCCGATGCCCCACATGCCGCTACCGAGCAGATTCATCCCGAGCAATCCCGGGATCAGGAAGTCGATATATCGGGAGCCGGGTTCCGTCACATGTTGTTCCCGCGTGGCCAGAGGATCCCGGCGGCCGGCGGCACGCTGTAAAACATCATCTACTCGCTGGCGCGCCAGCATGCTTTCGGCACGAGTCGGATCAAAAAGATATGTAGCGGGGTTCCCGGGGATAACGACAATCGAAGCCTTCCCGAGCCGCAGCCGGTTGCGGCATTCCCCGGATGGGTGAATTTCGACGATCAGTCCAGGATGGCCCTCCAGCTGCGCGGCAACCGCAGGCGCCCCATTATCCTGCTGCACGTCCACGTAAATCCGCTCAGCGGACTGGTTGCGAAACGCAATCCCCAGTCCGATGGCCAGGAGCAGCGGAAATCCATAGGCCCAGAACACGGCTTCCGGCTCACGCATGAACTCCCGCAACCGTCCGAGCAGAAGCTCTCTAAGCGGGTGATATTTTTTCATCCTCAAGGCGCCTTCCTGTCAGGTGTACAAAAACGTCCTCCAGACTGGCTTGGCGGGTGGTCAATCGGATCAGATCCAACCCTTGCCGCTGCACCTCCTGGAGCAGGGCGGGAATGGTAATATGCGGCTCGGTCACGGTGAGAGCGGTTCCGGACCCCTCCTGTCTCACCTCGCGAACCGCGGGGAGTGACGCCAGCCGGTCCGGGGCGGGAACGTTTCCCCCCGCGACCGCAAACTCGACCACATGATCTCCTCCCAGCGTGGCGATCAGCTCCGCCGGGGAGCCGCGCGCAATGATCAGCCCCCGATCGACCACCGCGACCCGTGCGCACAACCTCTCAGCCTCGTCCATATAGTGGGTAGTAAGCAGCGTGGTCCGGCCCCGTGCCCCCAACCCGCGGATGGTGTCCCAGAGCTGGCGCCGGGACTGTGGATCCAGACCGGTCGTGGGTTCGTCGAGGAACAGCAGATCGGGATTGCCCACCAGAGCGCAGGCCACCGCCAGACGCTGCTGTTGCCCCCCCGACAGCTTCCCCACCCACGAGTTTGCCTTCTCCACCAGACCCACTTCCTTCATTGTCGCGGCCGGATCATTGCCGTCGAGGTAGAAACTCCGGAACAGCAGCAGTGTCTCGGCAACCGTGAGCTTCTCCGGGAATCTCGTTTCCTGCAGAGATATGCCGATGCGCTGGCGCAGTGCATCGTCATGCCCTCCCCAGCGCATTCCGAGAATCTCCACATCTCCGGAAGTGGCCTCCAACAGCCCTTCGAGGATTTCAATCGTGGTCGTTTTGCCCGCGCCGTTGGGACCCAGCAGACCGAAACACTCCCCCCGGCGCACTTCAAGATCCAGACCGTTTACGGCATCGACGCGCCCGTTGCGCGTGATGTATTGCTTGCGCAGATCACGGCAGCGGATGGCAGCTTCAGTCATGGTTGTGCCTTTCAACCCCGGCTTCGGAATGTCTCAGGCTCTGTCCACCAGAGGGATCATCGGCCCCGGCTGCAGATTATAGTCATCCGGATCGCGGCCGCAAAGGAACATTCCGCAGGTGCGGCGGCATGCACCTGCACCTTATACGCATCTTGCTCGCGACAGGCAAACTCGCTGGAGGCGGGTGCCGGCCCTTGCGGGCCTCATTTCTCCACCACTCCCTACCCCGCGCTGACGCGCGGGGCCAGGTACTGCGGGCGCTTCGCGCCTGGATTTCGTGACCACCGCGGCATGGCTCCTGATTTTGGCCACAGGTGGTGCGGGCGTTCGATTGATCCATGGACATGCATGCCCGAGGCCCGAGGGGCCGCCAGTACCTAGGAGCCTGTCCGAGAATTAGGAGGGGCCGCGTTCTGAGCACCGTCGCGCCTGCGGCGCTCCTGGCAGGGGCAGCTGCCAGGCGGCGCGACGCAGGCGATGTCGTTGTACATCGGCGAGGAGCGCCAACGCCGCAGATGCCCCTGCGCCGCCGGAACCCGAAGGGCGCATGGGGGTTGCGCGGCGATCGCTGCGTTGCTCGTCGTCAACGATGTGCACCGACATCGCCTCCTCCTCGCGCCTTGCGCTCGCCGCGCAAGCCCCATGCGCGCGACCCCTCCTAATTCTCGGACAGGCTCCTGGGCCCGGCCGTAAAGCCGGGAATGGGATGGCTCGGGAACGAGCGCCGACGGCGCGGCACAAAAACTCTTGTTTTTTCCAGCATGAAGATGCGTATAAGGTTCAGGGCATGACGGCGCTTTCCAAATCATGATGGCAAAAGCGGCGCCGGGGCGCCGCATTCCAAGGCGCCTTCGGCGCTGCGCCCCAGGAATGTTATTTTCGGTACAGCTCCTCATGCGCCCGGGGCGCACCCGGTGACGCATGAAAAAGACTGGCAGCAGGGGAGATACCGTCGGGTTCGCGATCGGAATCGGGGTCGGTCCCGGTTTCGATATCGATGGCGATTGCGACCCCGATACCGATTCCGACCCCGAAGGTTGCCGGCTGTGCCTCTATTTTCGGAATAGGAACCGGATAGGTGGCGCCGGAGCTTGACCGGGCCAGAACTCCGTCCTAGAATCACAATAGCCCCGGCACCCGCCGTGTCCGGGACCATGCATCATGGATGGAGGTGCTCAGTGGGAACCTTGCCCATCGAAACGCTGGCGCAAGACATGTTCAACATGGTGGCCGAGTGTGCGGGAAAGAAAAATCTCAAGCCCGGAGATCTGGCCAAGGCTCTGATCGCCAGGTACGGCGAGGAATCCTGCACCAGAAACGACTGTAAGCAGGCCCTGCGACTGCTCATCGACTCGGGGCGGTGCGTGTACAGCTATCTGGGCGGTTCCTACGTCCAGCTCCCTCCAAAGGAAGAAGCCAACCCGACCCTATGAGTCAGCCCGGCAGATTTTGTGAATAATTCTGATTCGATTCCCAGGCTGGTGGTAGCCGGAATGTCCGGTGATTCCGGCAAGACAATGCTCGCCCTGGGACTCCTTCTGATGCTTCGGAACCGGCAGCACGATCTGCGCGCCTTCAAGAAGGGTCCCGACTACATCGACACCGCTTGGCTGACCTGGGCCTCAGGCCGTCCCGCCCGCAACCTGGATACCTACCTGATGGGATTCCCCGGCTCCCTCGCTGCCTTTGCTGAATCGGCGACCAGCGACGGAATCAACATCGTCGAAGGCAATCGCGGCATGTACGACGGCGCCGACAGCATGGGAACCCACAGCACTGCAGAGCTCGCAAAGCTGATCCGGGCCCCGATTCTCCTGCTGGTTAATGCTTCCAAGGTCACCCGGACCGCCGCCGCGGGCGTCCTCGGGTGTCAGACGCTCGATCGCGAGACTCACATCGGCGGTGTGATCCTCAATCAGGTCGCAAGCGCCCGCCACGAACGCGTGCTGCGTGACGCCATCGAAAACATCTGCCGCATCCCGGTGCTGGGCGCGCTGCCGAGAGCCGCGGGGGACGTCCTGCTCCCGGCGCGACACCTCGGGCTTCTGACTCCCTGCGAGCACCCGCGTCTGGACGAGATGAGCGCCAACCTGCTTGCCCTTGTGCAAGACCGGCTGGACATCGACGGGATCCTGGCCCTGGCCAGGGCGGCACCGGCGCTGGCCCCGGTCCCCGCAGTGTCCATCGCTCCAGGGAACGCCCACGGCATCAAGATCGGGGTGCTGAAGGATTCCGCCTTCAGTTTTTATTACCCGGACAACCTGGAGGCACTCGAGCAGTCCGGCGCCTCCCTTGTGCCTATATCTCCCCTGACGGCACACACACTGCCCCCCAACCTGGATGCCCTCTATGTCGGGGGCGGTTTCCCTGAAACCCATGGGGCCGCTTTGGCCGCCAATCACGAATTCCTGGCTGCCTTGCGCACCGCCGCCCGAAACGACCTCCCCATCTATGCCGAATGCGGCGGCTTGATGCTCCTGTCGCAGGCCATCCTATGGCAGGGAAAGCGCTACCCGATGTCCGGGGTGTTTTCCTTTGATGTCGAAGTCTCCCCCACACCGCAGGGGCACGGCTATGTCGAACTCCTCGTGGATCAGCCCAACCCCTTTTTCCCCCAGGGAGTTTCGATTCGCGGGCACGAGTTTCACTATTCAAAGATCGTTGCGGCGGAAACACCGTTGCGTAGCGCCTGTGCCGTAAGGCGCGGTTTCGGGTGCGGACAGGGGCGCGACGGGCTGATCCAGGGAAACGTGTGGGCTTCCTATACCCACGTCCACGCACGCGGAACACCGGAGTGGGCCCAGGGCCTGTTGGCCGCAGCCGGCAGGCGGACGCGATCCGCGCCCTGAGACGCGCACGGTCGACGGGTGGATTCCCGGTAATTGTTCAGCCAAATCAAATGGATGAAGAAGCAAAAGGAATCTCCTTGCGTCCTTGCGTCCTTGCGTCTTTGCGTTCTGCTGTTCAGCATCGGCTAAACAGATGCGATTCCTGATACCGGGAACGCAGGACGTCCCGGAACAAGAAAGAACACGGAGGCATGCGGATCTGATCCATGTTCATGCGCATTCATCCGCGTCCGGAAAGCCTTTTGTCCTGAGGAGATCCCCGGCCCGATGTGCCGGTTTTCGTTCGCGTGCGCAGGAGATCGGTCAATCATGCGGCTTGGCGCGGCTGCAAAATAAATTGACTTGGGGTCTCGTCGCCGGTGCCGCGAAAGGGTAAACTTCAGGGCATATGATGAGTTCCCTGCTGGATAAGGCTGCGGAAAACTGCATGAACCACCGCTGCGAGGAAGCAGTCGATCTGCTGGAAGCCGCGCTGCGCCTTCAACCCGCGAACTCCGATCTCCTTTACCGCCTGGGCATATGCCACAGCGGCGGGTGTCGTCACAATTCGCTCACCAACTCCGATGTCGCCATAGAATACCTGCGCAACGCGCTTTCGCTGACCGCCAACTCGGAGGACTCCCTCCTGTGCGCCGGCATCCTGGATGCTCTCGGCAATACCTACGCCACCGCCCGCCAGATGCCCCGGAAAGACCGGCTCCAGGCAGCCCTCGATTGCCACCGGGCCGCGGCCTCCATGTATCAAGGCCGGAACCAGCTCGATGATTGGGCCCGGGAGGAATACAACCTGGGCAATATCTGGTGTGAAATGCCGGATGAGGAGTTTCCCGGGAAGTGGCAACAGGCCATCCAGCACTATGAACTGGCGCTTCAGGTGCGCACGCGCGACAAACATCCCATCTGCTATGCCGCAACGCTGCAGAACCTGGGCACGGCCTATCGCCGGCTCCCGACCGGGAACAAGGTCGTCAACGCCATGAAGGCCGCGCGCTGCTATCGTCGGGCACTGGAAGTTTACGATAGGACATCCTTCCCGGCCCAGTACGCGGCTCTGCGGAACAACCTTGGAAACGCCTATCTTTCCCTGGCCATGATCGACGCCAGGATCAGGCGTCGGTGCGCCCGGCACGCGCTCGAGCACCTCGACCGGGCCCTGGACGTGCGCACCCGCGCAGAATATCCGGTCGATTATGCCGTCACCCAATACAACCGCGGCCAGGCGTTTCTCCTCATGCCGGACGGGGATCCGCAGGATTTTTATGTCCGCGCCGTGGCCTGCTTTCAGGAAGCCCACGATTGCTTTCTGATGGGCGGACAAGCCAAATCGGCCCGCACAGCGCGCCAGCAGGTGCAGCGCGTCCGGCTCATGGCTGCCGGGCGGAAATGAACCCGCGAAAGCCTTCCCAATGCCCCAGGTGCGGCCGGGACCGCATCGCCGGCATCATCCATCGAGATCAGCCGATGACCGGAAGCCTGCCGGCAGACCTGGCGGCGAGGCGAGCCATCGCATCATCACGCCCATCCACCGGCAATGACCCACGCTGGCGCTGCCTCCACTGCCAATGGGAATGGGGGCATCCGCGAGGGCTCTCAGGCACATCCGCAGGGGATGAGGACCTCGCCTGAGGCTGTTCCGAAAACAGCTCTTTGCGCCCTTGCGTCATTGCGTTAAAAAATCAACGCAAGGACGCCAAGACGCAAAGTCGCAAAGCCAAAAGATTTTCATGCGTCCTCGGGGGCGCCCGCGGACCCATGAGAGGCTGCTTGCTAATTCACCCCGGGTGTCGTATAAACCCGTTGATCAGGATCGGCGGGAGAGTACGACACAGCAGATATGCCCGGATCCGCCGCCACAGTCGAAACCTGGTGAGAAATGCGGGCCAGGTTGAGGAGGAGCCCATGGACGTCCTGACCTTGGCAAGACTGCAGTTCGCGCTCACCATTGGCTTCCACTACATCTTCCCGCCGCTTTCCATAGGACTCGGCCTCATTCTCGTCATTATGGAGGGGACCTACCTGGCCACCGGGAAGTCCCTTTACCAGGCGATGACCCGCTTCTGGGTGCGCATCTTCGGCCTCATGTTCGCGATCGGCGTGGCCTCGGGCATCGTCATGGAGTTCCAGTTCGGAACCAACTGGTCGGCCTATTCCCGGTATGTCGGCGATATCTTCGGCAGCGCCCTGGCCGCGGAGGGGATTTTCGCCTTTTTTCTGGAATCGGGATTTCTGGCGCTGCTGCTGTTCGGCTGGGATCGGGTAAGCCCCAAAATGCATTTTTTCTCCACGCTGATGGTATCGCTCGGATCGATTTTCAGCGCCGTATGGATCATCGTGGCCAATTCCTGGCAGCAGACTCCGGCTGGCTATAGGATTGTGGACACAGCCGTGGGGAAGCGGGCCGAAATCACATCCCTGCTCGAAGTGGTCCTGAATCCTTCCACCCTCGAGCGGCTCAGCCACGTCCTGTCGTCCGCATTTCTGACCGGGGCCATGCTGGTCATCAGCGTCAGCGCTTTCTATCTCATGAAGGACCGCCACGCCGAGTTCGCGCGGGCATCGCTTAAAATCGGCCTCATCATCGCGCTGATCGCGGCTCCTCTCCAGCTCATCACCGGACACTCGAGCGCCATGGGAGTGGCACAGACGCAACCGGCCAAGCTGGCAGCTTTCGAGGGACACTACCCGGAGTCGGCTCCGGCGGCGATGAGCCTCTTCGGCTGGGTGAACGAACGCGAGGAGCGGGTTGAATTCTCCATAGCGGTGCCGGGCATGCTGAGCTGGCTCATTTGGGGAGATGCGCGCAAGCCGGTAATCGGCCTGAGCGCCTTCCCGCCCGAAGACCGGCCGCCGGTAAACATCGTATTCCAGACCTATCACGCGATGGTGGCCATCGGCATGGCCCTGATTGCCCTCAGCCTGATCGCCGCGTTTCACTGGGCGCGCGGCATCCTGTTCCATACCCGATGGCTGATGTGGACCCTCGTGTTTGCCGTCGCCCTTCCCCAGGCGGCCAATCAACTCGGATGGGCCTCGGCCGAAATCGGCCGCCAGCCCTGGATCGTCTACGGGCTGTTGCGCACCAGGGACGGCCTTTCTCCTGTTGTCGGGGCCGGCGAGATCCTCGCCTCGCTCATTCTGTTCTCCCTGGTCTATCTGATGCTCCTCGCACTGTTCATCTACCTCCTGGATCACAAAATCAAACAGGGACCGGTCGACGAGGAATTTGATGTGTCCCGAACTGAGGTGCGCGGATGACCTACGATCTGAACACCGTCTGGTTTGTCCTGGTCGGCATCCTCCTGACCGGTTACGCCCTCCTCGATGGATTTGACCTGGGAGTCGGAGCCCTTCACCTGCTCACCCGTACCGATGAAGAGCGGCGCACCATGATCAATGCCATCGGTCCCGTCTGGGATGGTAACGAAGTCTGGCTCGTAACCGGCGGCGGTGCGCTCTTCGCCGCCTTCCCCCACGTCTATGCCACCGTCTTCTCGGGATTTTACCTGGCGCTGATGCTGCTTCTGGTCATGCTGATTTTTCGCGCCGTGGCCATCGAGTTCCGCAGCAAGCAGCCGATGGCCTGGTGGCGCCGGACCTGGGATGTCAGCTTCTCCGTCGCCAGCCTGGTTTCCAGCCTGCTGCTGGGCGTGGCGCTGGGCAACATCGCCCGGGGCGTCCCCCTGCGCGCCGATCACGAGTTTGCCGGAACCTTCCTCGGCCTGCTGAGCCCCTACGCGCTGCTGGTCGGCATCACCACGGTCGCGCTTTTCATGATGCACGGGTCAATCTACATGGTCCTGAAGACAGACGGCCCCCTTCACGAAAAGATCCGCGGCTGGGTTAACAAGGCCATCATCTTCTTCATCATCTGCTATGCGTCCACAACCATTGCAACCCTGCTTTTCATTCCTCACATGACCACCACGCTCCGGTACTACCCGGTCCTGTTCATCGTTCCCCTCCTGAACATGCTGGCCATTGCCAACATCCCCAGGGAGATTCACCACGGCCGCGATTTTCACGCTTTCCTCTCCTCCTGCGCTTCGATGGCCGCGCTCATGGCGCTGTTCGGGATCGGAATGTTCCCCGATCTCGTAGCCGCATCCAATGACCCGGCCAACAGCCTGACGATCTACAATTCCGCCTCCTCGCAGAAGACGCTCGGCATCATGCTGGTTTTCGCCGTCATCGGCGTCCCCCTGGTTTTGTCCTATACGGCAAGCATTTACTGGGTGTTCCGCGGCAAGGTGAAACTGGACCGATTCAGCTATTAACCCGGATTATTCACGAAGCAGCTCCTCATGCGCCCAGGGGCGCACCCGATGACGCACGAAAATGTTTTGTGCTCTCATCGCGCGTTCTCTGCGCCGCCCTTTCAGGGCTGTTGCCAGCTCTCCCGTTTTCCCAGGGCTCACGCCCTGGGCTTTGTTGCACCATCCCTTCGGGATTATGGCAGTCGTGAACTGCCTGACCCTTCGGGATTATTGCAGTCATAAACTGCCTGACTCTTCAGGATTGTTGCAGTCATAAACTGTCTGACCCTTCGGGATTGTTGCAGTCATAAACTGTCTGACCCTTCGGGATTGTTGCAGTCGTAAACTGCCTGACTCTTCAGGATTGTTGCAGTCATAAACTGCCTGACTCTTCAGGATTGTTGCAGTCATAAACTGCCTGACTCTTCAGGATTGTTGCAGTCATAAACTGCCTGACTCTTCAGGATTGTTGCAGTCATAAACTGCCTGACTCTTCAGGATTGTTGCGGTCGTGAGCGGCTAAGCCCTGAAAGGGCGCAATAGCACAGCCCAGGGCGTAAGCCCTGGGTTAAGGTGCCGAGATTTCAAGCCCTGAAAGGGCGGCACAGGGATGGAAGAGTGAATTGGCGCCACATTCGGTCTTATTTTCGGAACAGGACATCTCAGGACACGCGGATTGAATCCGTGTTCATCCGTGTCTCCAATGCTGTCTGCCGCAGCCTCACCTGGCAGGCGACTGCGCAGGCTTGGGCGAACCGCCCCGGCCCCAACCGATCACCAGGGCGAGAATCCACCCGATGGCGAAGCCGGTGGCGGTGCTCCCCAGAGCCAGGATGCCGGCGGCCGTTCCGAGCATGATCGTCACCGCCCCGCGTTCGGTCTGATCCGTCGCCACCAATGCCAGTTCCAGACCGCTGATGCCGAGCAGCACGCCCATGATGGAATTCGGATAGATATGCAATAGCGCCAGCAGGGATCCGCCAAAAAACACGGCGAGGAGAATCTTCACACTGCCGAGGAACAGAATGCTCGCGCTGCTGCGCGCCCCGAACCGATATTGCCCCGCCAGCCCGCCGGCGCCGTGGCACATCGGCATCGCCCCGAACCAGCCGGACACCAGGTTCATCAGACCGACGCTGATCGCCACACTCCTCGGCCGCGCCGGACGGTCCGGAAACAGATCGACGGAAAGCGCACACACCGCGATCACGGAGTTCAACGTCGTCAATGGAATCTGCGGCAGCGCGGCGCGGAAAAACGAATTCCGGAAATCATCCCAGGTCAATGGAACCCAGTGCGGCAGATTGAACCCGAATCGCAGAGACGAAATCGCTTCCGGTTTGATCGCCAGCGCCAATCCCAGTCCGGCGGCAAAAAGTATCAGCGCCGAGGGAACCCGGCGCGAGGAGGCGAACGCCAGGACCAGGCCGAAGCCGAGGATGCCAATTCCTATGCTGTCGAACCCCCAGAACACCCTGGTGTCGCGCACCAGCTGCACGCCCCTGATCAGCAGCTGCAGCCCCAGCCCGAGTTGCAGCCCGCGCACCACCGGTTTGGGAATCACACGGTTGACGACCGTGATCAATCCGGTCAGCCCGAGAAACAGGACGATCGCGCTGGTCCAGATCCCTGCCGCCAGGATCTGGTTCAGCGGCAGGCGCTCGGCGATCGCCACCGCCGCGATTGCCTTCATCGGCTGCACGGCCATCGGGATGGAGAATGCCAGGCCGGTGACGATGTTGAACAAACCGGCGAAAAACAGCGCCGAAGTAAAATCCAGTCCGTTGGTCACGCTCATCCCGACCAGGAGCGGAATAAACGTGCCCAGGTCACCCAGCGAACCGGAGATTTCGTTGCGGTCCAGACGCCGCGGCAGGAATCCGAACCGTTGCTTCCCGGACACCGCAGCGGCAGCTTCGGTTTTCAATATCTTCCCCCGCTCCGCAGGCCCGTTCTACTTTCTGAGAAACCCGACAAAGAAATCATCGGCGGCTCGAAACGCAGCTCAAGACCTGCTCGATGCTGAAGGACTTCTGCGCCGTCGCCAAACCGGCGGGAAGGGACACAACAACCGGAACAGCTCCTCATGTGTCGGGGCGCACCCGGTGACGCATGAAAATGTGCGGCATCGGCCCTGGGAGCGCGGGCGTCCCGCCCGCATGTGCGCTCGAATCCGCAAGCCCTGCGCGCGGGACGCGCGCGGTCCCAGGCTATTTTCGGAACGGCGGAACCAGCCATCCACATGCGAGGACTCTTCACGGCACAACCTCCGGGAAAATGTCGACCCGTTTCACCGCCGGCAAAACGCGTCCGCGGAAATATTCGAGTCCGTCAGTCCGTCGACGATTCCGCTGATCATACCCAGCGCCGTATGCGAACGCCACCATAAACCCGTGGCTCCGGCGATTCAAAGATCGCGGCGCGAAAAGAAGAAGTAGGCCAGCAGAAAGGCCGCCACGGCCGCGCCGGACAGGATCAGCAGGTCGTGGGTCGCGTCCGCCGAGCCGAGGATCAACCTGAGGGAATTGTAATAGTGGAAGGGAGAGAATCGAGCCAGCGGCCGCAGTGGGCTCCATACCTGGGCGATGACGTCCACCAGGTAGGCGGCCACGGCCAGCAGGCCGGTGATTGCGCTGGCAACGCTCCGGCGCTGGGCCCTGGATGCAAGCGCCAGCCCGATCGCCCCCCAACACAGCAGCAGAACCGCCAGGTTCAGGGAGAGGAGCGGCACCACGCCGAAAACGGCTCGGGCGGTCTCCCCCGGAATCCACCAGAACAGACCTGCGCGGGTTCCAGCCATCATCGCGAAAACTACCAGCGCAATCGACGCCGCCAGCAGCACAATCGTCCGGGTAATCACCCAGTGACGCGCCAGCGGATGCGCCAGAATCAGATCGAGCAGCCGGGTTTCCACCTCAGCCGCCGGTTCGGTGGCGATGGCGATCGTCAGCCCGACCAGGACCGCAATCACCGCCACGTGAAAATAGCCGAGGCAGACGATACCCTGGAACGACAGGATCGTAAGAAATGACGGTCCCAGCATCTGCCGCAGAACGTCCGGCACCAGCGCCGCCAGCCGGTCGAAGGTGCTGAACTCCTGGATGGAACGGGCAGCCAGGACAAACAGCACCTGAAATCCGGCCAGCAATCCTGCGGTTGCGAGGATCAGCGGGCGCGCGCGCCGCGCCGAATGAAGCCATAGGTCTAATCCGGCCTTCATGCCCCTGCCTCCCGATAGTAACGTATCAGCACTTCTTCCAGTCGCGCCTCGTCGACCTGGACATCGTGAACCGGCAGGCCGGCCAGCATTGCAAACAACGGCCCAAGGGGTCCGCGGACCGCGAGCCGCCATTCCCGCGGCCCGCACTCCAGGGCTTCATATTCCGCGGGCAATCCCGCCGGCCGGGCAGCCACATCCGAAGCGAACGTTACGCGCACGTGGCGCCGGGCCCGGGCCCGAAGATCCTCCATCGACGACAGGAGCACCAGCTCGCCGCGACGGATCAGCCCGACCCGGCCGCAAACTCTCTCCACTTCGGAGAGAACATGCGAAGACATGAACACCGTGCGGCCCCGGCGCCGCACATCGGAGAGCAATTGGTAGAATGATTCCTGCATGAGCGGATCCAGCCCTTCGGTGGGCTCATCGAGGATCAGCAGGGGAGGATCCCCCTGAAAGGCCTGGATCAGGCCCAGCTTTCGTTTCATCCCGGTGCTGTATTCGCGCAACTTCCGCCCGAGATCACTACCCGGAAGATCGAGCCGTTCCTGCAGCTCGCCGCGATAGTGCGGCGCAACCGGATGATCCTGGAGGCGGCCGAGCAGAGCCAGGACTTCCCTCCCCGTCATGTCGCCATACCAGCCTACTTCTCCGGGCAGATACCCGATGCTGCCTCGCACCCGCAGGCCCTCGCGCCGGCAATCAAACCCGAGCACCGACGCCGTCCCGGCCGTCGGCCGCAACAGGTCCAGGAGCATCCGGATGGTTGTCGATTTGCCCGCCCCGTTCAGGCCCAGGAAACCGAAGATCTCCCCTTCCTGAACATCGAGTTCCAGATTATGTACCGCCACCAGCCGCCCGTACCGTTTTGTCAGGCCGCGCATGGTAATGGCCGGCGCCGGCAGACCCATGGATGGCATGAAACACCCCGTAATTGTTTAGCCAATTCAAATGGATGAAGAAGCAAAACGCAAAGACGCAAAGATCGACACTGAGCAACAGGCGTGGGCGCAGCGCTTCGCGTCCTTGCGTCTTTGCGTTCTGCTGTTCAGCATCGGCTAAACAGATGCAACGCCCCCGGCATCAGTGAGGAGCATGATAAATCAACGCGAATCCGGAAGGCAAAGAATCCGGGACTGGGATACGAATAATCCGATTGGAGCGACCGGGCCGGCGCAATTATTTGGCCGTTGTAAAGGCAGCCACGGATTCCACGGATTTCACAGATTCAGATGCATAAGGCATGCGGATATCGACGCGCGCCGGATGATATCGGCTTTGCCTGCATCCTGGAGCGTGAATGAAACACTCCCCTTATGGCAGCACCTTTTAAAAATCAGTGTAATCCGTGAAATCCGTGGCGTTTTTTTGCGCCCCTACCGGAGTTTCAGCAGCTTCTCCAGTTCGTCCACCAGCTGCGCGAACAGGTCCATCGTGTCCTGAATCGGCTTGGGGGAACTCATGTCGACTCCCGCCCGTTTCAGAATCTCGATCGGGTAATCGCTGCTCCCCGCCTTCAAAAAGCCGAGATAGGCTTTGAGCCTGGCCGCATCGCCGCTCAAAACACCCCGGGCGAGAGCCACCGACGCGCTGTAGCTGGTCGCATACTTGTAGACGTAGAATCCGCGGTAGAAGTGCGGGATGCGCAGCCAGTAGCCGTCCACCTCGTCATCGTAGGCGAAGGAGGGGCCGAAGTATTTCACCACCAGGTCCCGGTAGGTCCTGCTCATGGTCTCGAATGTCAGAGGGGCGCCCTGCTCCCCCTGCGCGTGAATCAGCTTCTCGTATTCCGCCCACATCGTCTGGTTGATTACGGTGCCGCGGATGCTCTCCAGCGCGCTGTTGACCAGGAACAGCCGCTCCGCATCGTCTCTGGCATGCTTGCGCAAATAGTCGCCCAGGATCACCTCGTTGCTTGTCGAGGCGACTTCCGCGAGGAAGATGGGGTAGTCGCCGTACACGGGCGGCTGGTTGTGCTGCGAAAACCAGCTGTGCATCGAATGCCCCATTTCGTGCGCGACCGTCGACATGTCGTCATACGTGTTGTTGTAATTGAGCAGGATGTAGGGATGCGTGGAGTAAGTGCTCTCACTGTAGGCACCGCTCCGTTTCCCCTGGGTCTCGTAAACATCGATCCAACGGCTCTGAAAGGCCTTCGTCATCGGATCGAGGTACTCCCGTCCCAATGGCGCCAGCCCCTTGATAATGGTGGCGACCGCATCGTCAAAGGAGATCCCCGGCGCCTCTCCGTCGATCAGGGGAACGAAGGTGTCGTAGAGATGGACCTTGTCGATCCCGAGCTTCTTTCTCCGGATCTCCATGTAGCGATGCAGCTGCGGCAGATTCCGGTGGACGGTCTCAATCAGGTTGTCATAGACCGAAACCGGAATATTGTCGGGAGCCAGGGCCGACTCCAGCGCACTTCCGTAGTGTCTGGCCCGGGCCGTGAAAATATCCCCCTGGACCGAACCCGCCAGAGTCGTCGCCATCGTGTTCTTAAAGGCGAGATAGGCGCCGAGCGTCCCCTTGAAGGCGCGTTCCCGCAGTGCCCGGTCCGCGGAGCGCATGAACATGGCGTAGCGGCCCTCGCTCAGCTGGATGTCGTTCCCCTGGGCGTCCTTGATCGTCGGAAACTTCATGTCGGCATTGGCCAGCATCGAAAATGTCTCGCCCGGAGTTACAAGCAGCTTGCCGGTCATCGCCAGCAACTCTTCTTCCCGGGCGCTGAGCACATGCTGTTTCTGGCGCAACAGGTCTTCGAAATGATGGGTATAAATCGTCAGCTTGGGATTGGCGCGGCACCATTCGAGCAGCTTGCCGTCCGGCAGCGAGAGGACTTCGGGATCAAACCACGACACAGCCTCCTGCAGCTTGACCGAGAGGCCGACCGCGCGGTTGAACATCGCCTGCGGTTCCGATTGCCGGGTGTCCTGGTCCTTCAACATCGAGGCATAGGCCCCGATCTTCGAAAACTGGACTCCCAGTTCATCCGAGAGGGTCAGGAAACTCAACAATCCCTCGGGGGACTTCGCGACCGACCCTTTCAGCCGGGCCACGTCGGCGATGCGCTGCTCGCATTTCTTATAATCCGCCTCCCACGCCGCGCGATCCGGATACATGTCCGCCAGATTCCAGGTGTATTTCGAATCAATCTGCGACCGTTCCTTCACCTGGCCCTGCTCCGGTCCCGCCGCTGCCGGATGCCGCGCGACCAATCCCATCAATGCCAGTACCGCTACCCATCCCAGGAGTCGTATGCTGCGAGTCATGTCGTGCCTCGTTACAAAATGAAAACCGGTAATGCTCCAGAACCCTGCCTTGCCAAAATATCGTAGCACGACACCGGGGCACACGATTCCATAATTAGTTTCTGTGGCGAAACCCGCTCCAGGCCCCGGAGGGGCGCCAAGAGAGTAGCCCCGGGCAAGCGAAGCGCAGCCCGGGGTCAGGCCGAAAGTCATCGCCAAGCCCCGGAGGGGCGACAGAAAATGCTTGCGATAAAAAATCTTTCGCCTCTGCCGGGGCTCCACAATATACAACTTCCTACCGGGGATTTGCGTCCCCGGCTATTGTCCGGCGCCCCTCCGGGGTGGGGTGCCGCGCAGCGGAATTGGAGTTTCGCGACAGAAACCAATTAAAGTGTCGCATTTTGGAGGACACGGAAGAACACTCATCCGATCACCGAGGGTCCGTGCTCATTCCCGTTCATCCGTGTTCCGAGATGTCTTGCTTCGTGAATCATGAAGACTGATGCTATAATCCGATCCGTTTTATGAAATGGCGGCATCTGCTTTTCTCATCATCGTGTCCTATCCCCATCGTCCCCGGAGCCGGACCAGGAGCATCATGAGGCACTTGAGCAGATCGATCCCGGTGGTCGCGGTCTTTCTGATCCTCGCCCCCGTCCTGCCGGGATGCCGCACTCGCCCGGCGGCCGTCATCGGACCCGTCGGTCCTGCGATCCCGGAGGATCGGATCCATGAGTTCGTTGCTGAAGGCGACCGGCAGATCCAGCCGATGCATCTGCATGCCTGGCGCCTGGCCGAAGCCGCTTACGCGCGAGCCTATGCCCTGGCACCGCGGCCGGAGATCCGCGAAAAGCTGGCGTTGGCCAGGCTGTTGCGCCTGACCCGGGAGATCGACGAGGACATCCCCTGCCCCAACCTGGAGGAAGAGGTCGCCTTCGTCTGCGAGGCTGCCGCGGGGACGGGCGGGCCGGCACTCTGCGATCTGGCACGATCCTATGCCGCCGGCTCCGACGCCGCCCGGCAAATGAAACGCCCGGATCCAGCCCTGCCGCGGGTCGGCTCCCCCCCGCTGGATGCCTACCTTTTCATGCTTCAGACGCGCCATTCCGGCGCCGATCCCAGGTTGGACGAGATCAAAAAGCAATGGTCCGAAACCTATCGGGATTCCCCCCTGTTTCAATATCTGAACCCAGGCCTCGGCCTTTCCCGCGCCGTCGAGATCGATCCGGATTTTGCGGAAGCATGGGAGTTTTCGGCAGAAATGAGCTTCCAGCGCACCCAGATCAAGGCGGCTCGAAGCGCGTTCTCCCGCGCACTCGCCCTGATCCCCGATTACACGCGCGCGGTCAACGGCCTGGCAAACATCCTCTTCTTTACTCTCGAAGATTACCCCGGCGCGCTCAAGATCTACGAGAGGACGCTCCAACTGGACCCGGAGAACAGTGCCGCGCTGTTCGGCAAAGGGGCGACGCTGCATCATCTGGGACAGTACGAAGACTCCAGCCGCGCCCTGGACCGGATGCTGGCCGGCGATCTCAGCCGGCGCGGCCGCGTCGCCGCCGACAGCGTCCGTTATTTTCAGGGTGAAGGCTACTACTACAAAGCCTATAACCAGCACCTGATCCATAACCCGGAGGCGGCCCGCGAGCTGATCGATCAGGCCAGGAAATTTCTGCCCGATGCCGAGGAAATCAGATACCTCTCCGGGCTGCTCTACTTCAATGCCGGACAGCTCGACGAGGCCAAAGCCGATTTTCAAGGGGCCGCCAGACAAGGAAAGAACTGCTATGCCTTCCACTATCTCGGGTGGATCGAGCTGAAACAGGGCGGATCGGCGGCCGCCTCCCAGTTCCTGACTTCCGCGACCTGCCTGCAACGGGGCCTGACCGCGCTCCAGGAAACCATGCGATCCGCTATGAGCCTGGATATCGAGCCCGCGGAGCGGGAGGGGCTGCGCCTGAGAATGGAGATGAAATTGGTCGGCTACCGGGACTCCTCCGCGGAGCTGATTCAGCGCATGATCGGGTGGATCCGCGATGAGCCCCTGGACCCGGCATGGAAACGGACGTGCCTGACCGCCATGACCGATCTGTTAACCAGGATCCAGGCCATCAAACCCCTCCAACCAGCCCTCACCGCAATCGGGTAAAAGACAGCAGTCGTTCATCCGTTTCCCGAATGCATCTGTTTAGCCGATGCTGAACAGCAGAACGCAAAGACGCTAGGACGCAAAGAGATTCCTTTCCGTTCGCGGGCATGGGCGGCCTTCGGCGGCATCCTTGGGCGAGCCGCGGGAGAAAGCGCAATCCTCCTGAGTTGCCGCTCTGCCCGCGCTTTCTCCCGCGGCTCGCCCAAGCATGCGCCAGCGCGAGGCGCTGCGCCCACGCCTGTCGCTCAGTGTCGATCTTTGCGCCCTTGCGCCCCTGCGTCTTTGCGTTTTGCTTCTTCATCCATTTGATTTGGCTAAAAAATTACCCTGAGATTTTTTGCGGCCTTTCTTCACGATCAAAACAGGCTATAATGTCCCACTGTCATGACTGAACCGTACCTGCCGCTCGAAGCCGATAAGCCGTCAAAACCGTTCTGGAGGCCCTGGAAATGGGTGGGCTTGATTTTCTTCCTGTTGGCGATGCTCCTGCATTCCTGGCTCCCCACCCTTGTGGTTGTCGTCGCCTATCTTTGGGGCCTGGTCGTCATCATCAATCTCCTGTTCCGCCTGGGCCGTCTCCTCCGTGACCGCCTGTTCTGGCGGGTCCGCAACCGGCTGCTGGCCTCTTTTGTTTTCGTGGGACTGATCCCCATCCTCATCCTGCTTGGTATCGTGTTCCTGTTCGGCTACATCCTTCTCGGCCAGATGGCGGCGACCTACTTTTCGGCATCCATTCAGGAAGTACAACGGGAAGCGGCACGCCTCAACGGCGACCTCGCCGGAGCGCTTCCCGCGGATGTAACCCCCAAGGCGTTTGAAACCGCCGCGGCCCGCATCCTGCGCGCGCACGAGGATCTGTTTCCACACGCCTCCGCCCGGCTGCTCAAGTCCGGACCCGGCGGGGAGTTCGCCATCGTGACCGGGTTCAACCTGGCGGGCCCGGCGCCCGCCGAATCCCGAGTCCCCGGCGGCCTCTGGCTGGCCGGCAAGGAGGACTTCGACGGCATCCTGGTCAAGGATGACACCGTGTTGATCACGAGCCTGCGGCCCGTTCTCCGGCTGCCGGATCATTACCTGCAGGTAACCATCCCGCTCGATACGGCGCTCCGGGAGAGCCTGGCGCATGACAAGTCGTTATATCTGGCCATCCTGAGCCTGGGGGCCACGGAGGTAAAGGTCTCCAATACATCGGTGGATATCCGGGTGGGCGAAAAAGACGGCAAGACTGCCAAAGCGGAGGCTGCGCCGGTCAAGCGGCAGGAGATCGACCTGAACAGTCTCAGCCGCTCCGACGCGCGCCGGATGATTACCTGGGGCACTCTTCTGGAAGGGGAGAATTACACCACCGGCGCAAGCGATTATGGAGCCATCGTCCTTTTGAAAGTTCCCCTGGCCGTGCTGTTCGACACCTATATCTCCCGTACCAACCCGGAAGGGCAGGCAGTCCTGAAAGCCGCTTACTTTCTCGCCGGCCTGTTCGTTTTTGCCGAAGTGATTTCCCTGATCATCGGCGTAACGATCAGCCGCAGGGTGACGCGCTCCGTGAACGATATGGTCAAAGGGACGATGGCGCTCCAGGAGGGGAATCTTCAGTATCGCATCCCGGTGCGCCGCAGGGATCAGCTCGGGCAACTGGCCAATTCCTTTAACCAGATGAGTGCTTCAATCACCCGCCTGCTCGAGGAAGTCAGCGAGAAAAAGCGGCTGGAGCAGGAGCTGGAGATCGCCCGTGAAGTGCAGGCCACCCTTTTTCCGAAGCAGCTCCCGCACCCGCGCGGAATGATGATTTTCGGCGGCTGCGAACCGGCGCTGACGGTGAGCGGCGATTACTACGATTTTATCGTGGAGGACGAAGCGCGGCTGCACATGGTGATCGGCGACATCAGCGGCAAGGGGATTTCGGCCGCGCTGCTGATGGCCAACCTGCAGGCGGCCATGCGCAGCCAGATCCTGTCCGTTAAATCCGCCGCCACCGCCGATATCGAAGCGGGGTTCGCGGCGATCATGGCGCACCTGAACCAGCAGATTTATCTCAACAGCCCCGCGGAGAAATACGCCACACTGTTCGCCGGGCGCTACGACGCCGAAAACCGGCGCCTCTGTTACAGCAACGCCGGACATCTCGCCCCCATCCTCATTCACGGCGAGGAGATCACCCGGTTGCAGCCCACCGGGACGGTGCTGGGCCTGCTGCCGCATCAGACATACGAAGCCCGCACCGCCGAACTCCGGCCCGGGACACTGCTGGCGATCTTTACCGACGGCATTACCGAAGCCGTCAACGCGGCGGATGAGGAGTTCGGGGAACAGAGGTTGATCGACACGCTGCGGGAGTACCGGTCACGCCCACCGGATGAAATCTACCGGATGGTGGTGGCGCAGGTCCGCATGTGGCAGGGAGACCTGAAGCAGCACGACGACATCACCTTGATCGTCGCCAAAGCCGCGTAACACCGGCCTGCGGCCGGTGTTTAGGCTGTAGACTGTCAGGCTGTAGACTGTAGGTAGGCGCATCTGTTTAGCCGATGCTGAACGGCAGAACGCAAAGACGCAAAGACGCAAGGACGCAAGGAGATTCCTTTCGGTTCGCGGGCATGGGCGGCCTTCGACCGCATCCTTGGGCGAGCCGCGGGAGAAAGCGCAATCCTCCTGAGTAGCCGCTCTGCCCGCGCTTTCTCCCGCGGCTCGCCCAAGGATGTGCCAGCGCGAAGCGTTGCGCCCACGCCTGTCGCTCGGTGTCGATCATTGCGCCCCTGCGTCTTTGCGTCTTTGCGTTTTGCTTCTTCATCCATTTGATTTGGCTAAACAATTACAGGTAGGCTACAGCCTACAGCCTACTTCCAGTGGCTCTGGATATATTCCTCGGTTTCCGGCAGTCCGCCCTGCATGATCAGATAACCGTTGTGTGGTTCCCGTTCGGTAATCTCGTGGTTGATGGTATGGCGCATCATGCGCGTCACCTCCTGATGATCGTCGGTATGGCCGAGCACCCACGAGAGCTTCATCAGCGCGGTCTCCGGGAGCATGTTGTCCAGGGGCACGACTGCCCAGATCCATCAGATCCCGTCCCGTGTCGTACACGTACATCTGCGCGTAGCCCCATAGCGTCTGCACGGTCATGACGACGTGCACTCCGGCGGCCACGGCTCGCTTGAGCGCCGGGTAGAGGGGCTTGTTGACATGGCCGAGCCCCGTGCCCGCGATCACGATGCCCCGGTAGCCCTTTCTCCACCAGGGCATCCACCAGATCCGGGTGCATGCCCGGGATAGTAGTACAGGATCGTAGTGCGGTCGTTGTACGCGGTGTCGATTTTCACTTTCCGGGTGCGATCGCGCTTCGATATATTCCTTGTTGATGTACGTGAAGCTGTCGCGGCTGACCATGGCCAGCGGGATATCTCCGATCGTGCGGAAGGTATTCCGGTAGGAGCTGTGCATTTTGCGCGTGCGCGTGCCGCGATGGAGAAGGCCGTAGCGATCGGAGGTGGGGCCGAACATGGAGATCTGCACCTCGGCGATCTCCCCATAGGCCGCGGCTCCGCACCGCATGGATGAGATTGAGCGCCGCGTCGGACGAAGGCCGGTCACTCGACCGCTGGCTGCCGACGATCACGATCGGCACGGGAGAATCCTGCACCATGAACGACAGGATGGCGGCCGTATGCCCCATCGTGTCGGTCCCGTGTCCGATCACGATACCGTCCACGCCGGATGCGATCTCCTCGCCGATCGATTGCGCGAGCTCGATATACTGCTCCTTCGCCATATTTTCGGAGAAAACGCCGAAGAGTTTCTTCGTGGTCAGGTTGCAGATGTCGGCAAGTTCGGGAACCGCCCCGTACAATTCTCCCGGCGTGAATGCGGGGATGACCGCGCCCGTGCGGTAATCCAGCCGGGAGGCGATCGTGCCGCCCGTGCCCAGAAGCGTCACCCGGGCAGATTGGGTTTGACGGGAAACTCCTTCTCGGGAATCTTGTAAATCGCCTCTTTATACCCGAGTTCGACGGCGCTTGCGATCCGGTCGACGTGTACGCCGACGTTGTATCCGTTCTTCATTTTGATGACGACATGTTCATCATCGAGCGACTCGCTGCGCGGCAGGATCACACCTTCGAAAATGCTTCCGGCATCGTTGGTGAGACGCACCTCGCTCCAGACGCGCAGCCCGAGGGCGGTGAGCCTGGCCCGGGATCTACCTTTGTAGCCCTTCAGCTCGTCCACTCCTGCGCTCATCTCATCTCCTCCATCTGATACTGCAGCGCCTCGGCCACTTCGCGCGCGGGCACTTTGCCCAATAGTCCGGACATCATCGTCCCATCGCGAGGCGGCGCACAAGCTCGGGATCCTTGCGGAAGGCGGCCTGCGCGGCTTCGGCTACCTTCGGTAGCAGGGTCGCCTTCCAATCACCGGCCGGCCTTCGTTGAAACCATGTTTTTCGAGAATCTGCCCCAGGCTCTTCCCCGGGCGCTTCGGCCATCCTCTCGCACCAGGAAATCCCGGGCCTCGAACAGGACGGGCCGATTGGCGATCGCCCGGAAAAATTCGCACCAGGTGGGGGAGAGATTTTGCGCCACCGGGATTCCCGCGCGGCGCCAGCCGACAAGCCGCTCGCCGAATACGAAACAGGCCTGGCGCAGATCCGCGCCGCATTCCGTGACGACCCGGTCCACCAAGCCGGCGCCTCCGCGACGGATCAGGTAATGGGCGGTCGCCGCCGGCACCCCGACCGCAGCGTATCGGGCTTCCCGCGCCACGGTCTTTCCGCCAGGCCGGCTTCCAGCCGCAACCACGCGGTCGCGCGTGACGCGTGTCGGTGGGCTGTCCGTATCGGGATACATGCGGTCCGGCCCGGGAAGAATGCGCTCGAAGTCGGTGGATCCCGTCTTCGAACGGCTGCCGCGTCTCATTCGGCACCCCATTGATTGCGTCGACATAACGCAACCGGATTTCCTGGATTGCGGTCTGGCAGTCCTCTTCCGGCCCCCAGACTCACCACCACGGCGTCGTCGCTTTCGCAGCGCAGCCTCGTTCGCACCCTGCGCAACTCCTGGAGGGCCCCCTTGTAGTCGGGCCATTTTTCTCCGCTGAGAAGAATCGGAGCCTGATCCAATCCGGAGATCACGCGCACTCGGCCCGCGAGTTCGTGGGCGAAGGTCAGGTCAGGCTGGGAGGGCCAGGAGAGGGTTCCGGTCAGTCCTTTCAGCCGTGACGGCCTTGACGACGAAGGGACCGGCGCCCAACTCGAAAGCGGGCCGCCGCTTCTCATCTCTTCGCCCACTGCTCGAAGACTTCGCGGCGCAGAAGCGTGTACTCGGAGTTCGCGAACAAATCCGTGACATCCGCGGCTATCGACGCGATCGATACCGGGGTGGTGAATCCGCGCCGGTGCAGCTCGTCTGCGGAGCTTGAGCATGTTCACCTGGCGCACCGCCTCTCCATGGACGAGTTTCGGCGCCCACCCCGCCTTGGGAACCCCTTTGATTTCCACCCGGCGGCCGCCGCGCACCGAAACATTGACATCCTGGCGGCTGGCGCCCAGCCCGACCCGCACATGCCCCGTCGACCGGCAGACGCGGCCGACCAGCAGGATGGCCGCTTCCACCTCTTCGGGGGTGCGCAGGTCCGGCCCCGTGACGGTTTCAATCAAGGGCATGCCCAGGCGGTCGGTGCGCCAGACGATCAGGTGCCCTGCATCCGAGACCTCCCGGCAGGAGTCCTCTTCGACGCTGACCTGGGTGATCGAGATTTCGCGGCCGCGGAACGGAAGGCGCCCATTCACCCCGACGATCGCCGTGCGCTGGAATCCCGTCGGGATCGAACCATCCAGGTATTGCTTGCGGGCGATATGGACCTCATCCACGATGTCGCATCCCAGCATCAGGCACTGTTCGATCGCAATGTCCACCGCCTGCTGATTCACGAGGAAACGGCGGGGTATCATCCATTTCATAGGTGCAGACGTTCCCCTGATGCAGCAGGTAGATGATGTTTTTCTTCGTCTTGAATTCCATCAGGGCGGTGCCGTCGTATTCGCCCAATTCGGACAGCGTCGGGCGCATGTGGCGCAGTACAGAGCCGTCGTGTGTCTCCGTGTAGAGCCCGCAGGGCAATGACAGAACATCTTGCGATCGGTCAGAAGCTGCTGGTGAACTTCCAGGCCGGAAATCAGGCCCACTTCCGCGTAATCAATTTTCTGTTCCACGTCACACTCCCTCCCGACTGGCCACGAAGAGGCTGATAATACTCCATGATGTCGGCAAGTCAAGCGGCCGCTGAACGCCTCGGGGGTAATCCAAGGCGGGGCTCACTCCTGGGGGAATAAAAGCAAAAACGCCACGGATTTCACGGATTCCACTGATTTTACAAAGAATTCTCGATGATGCTTTGGGACGGGGTGCTCCGATTCATACCATCATCTGCTGGCATTGTGGGATCGTGGGCGTTTTTGCTTTTGCGCGCGGTGAGCGGAGCCCGCAACTATGGAATCTTCAGGCCGCTTCCAACCGAACCGGAACCTGCCGGCCTCGCCCGGTAGGGGAATAAAAGCAAAAACGCCACGGATTTCACGGATTCCACTGATTTTACAAAGAATTCTCGATGATGCTTTGGGACGGGGTGCTCCGATTCATACTATCATCTGCTGGCATTGTTGGATCGTGGGCGTTTTTGCTTTTGCGCGCGGTGAGCGGAGCCCGCAACTATGGAATCTTCAGGCCGCTTCCAACCGAACCGGAACCTGCCGGCCTCGCCCGGTAGTGGTTTGGCAAATCTGTGGAATCCGTGGCGTTTTTGCTTTTTCGCCCAATTCACTCCAAAAGCGGCGGCAAGCAACGGAATTGCATTTCGCTGCAAAACTCATACAATAGCCGCAGGCTGGACACTGAGAATCCAACCGGATTGATTTTCATACACCGCCGGCTCGGCCGCACACTATCCTGAGCAGGCATTGCAATTATCCCCGCACCGGGCGTCGCAACATCCGGCGCCAGGAGGTGAGCATGACGATTCAACTGGCACGAAGAATGGAGGGACTTAAACCCTCGGACGTGCGGGAATTGTTAAAGATCACCCAGCACGGCAACATCATCTCGTTTGCCGGAGGACTCCCGGCACCAGAACTGTTTCCGGTTGCGGAAATGGAAGAGGCGATCCGCAGGATTTTGAAGGAGGAGGGTCAGCAGGCACTTCAATATTCGACTACGGAGGGATACCTGCCGTTGCGCCAGAGGCTTGCGGAGCGCATGAATATCAAATGCGGCATCCGCGCCTCGGCCGAGGAGGTGCTCATCACCACCGGAGCCCAGCAGGCCCTCGATCTGACCGGCAAACTCCTGATCGACGAAGGAGATACGGTTCTGTGTGAGAGCCCGACTTATGTCGGCGCCATTTCGGCGCTTGGGGTGTTCGACCCGCGCTGGGTCGAGATTCCCACGGACGAAGAAGGCATGGATGTCGATGCCCTTGAACGCAGGCTGGAAGGCGGCGGCCGCATCAAGCTCATTTACGTGGTTCCCAATTTCCAGAATCCCACCGGGACGACCTGGTCGCTCGAACGGAGGAGGCGCTTTGCCGAAGTGGTGGGCCGGTATTCGGTAGCCGTCGTCGAGGACAACCCCTATGGCGAACTCCGTTTCGAGGGAATTCCTCTGCCGCCCATTAAATCTTTCGACAGCAAGGGGTGCGTCATTTATCTGGGTACCTTTTCCAAAATCCTGAGCCCCGGGATTCGCCTTGGTTGGCTGACCGCGGCCCAGCCTCTCTATGAGAAGTTCGTTATTCTGAAACAGGGGAGCGACCTGCACACGTCGACCCTGATTCAGATGCAGGTGGCAGCCTACCTCGAGATGTTCAACATCGAGGATCATCTGGCGCGCATGCGCACCGTTTACCGCGAGCGCCGTGACGCCATGATCCGGGCGCTGGAACACGACATGCCGAAGTGCGTCAGCTTTTCCCGGCCCGCAGGGGGGTTGTTCTCTGTGGCTGGAACTCCCGGCCCATCTGGATGCGAGGGAACTCCTGCGCCGGTCCCTGGAGCTCGAGGTGGCGTTTGTCCCCGGGGGGCTCCTTCTATCCAAAAGGAAACAAGGAAAACACGTCTGCGGCTCAGCTACTCGAACATGCCGGTCGAACGCATCGAGGAAGGCATCCGCCGCCTGGCGAAGGCCGTGAAGGAAATGCTCAACCTGGAAGTGCGCGACGCCAGATCCGGAGCCTTCCGGAGCAGCCAGGTCCGAACCGCGGGCCAAGTGTAGTCGGAATGAAAGAGACTTTCAGGACACGGATGAGCACGGATCCGATCCGTGTTCATCCGCGTTCTTACGTGTCCTGAGAGGTTTTGTGATCTTTTCTTCACAGGTCAGGCAGGTTAAAGGGGGACAAGGATGGGAAGCACGAATCATGCGCCGCTGCTGGCGACGCTGCGGGAAGCCTATGCGCGCCATGCGCCGAAATCCGGGGCCATCAACGAAAACGGCAAAAAAGTACCTCGTGGATGGCGGCAGCCACCAGCTGCGGCTCATGCAGCCGTTTCCGCCGCGCATCGTCTCCGCGCGCGGGGCTTACCTCCATGACGAAGACGGCCACGAAATCCTCGATCTGTGGCAGGGGCACCTCGGCAACCTGCTCGGGCACAATCCCCCGGTCGTGACGGAGGCCCTGGCCCGGGCATTTCATGATGGATTCGGCCTGCAGACCGGGTTCACCGACCGGCTGCAGGCGGAAGTGGCCGAAATCCTGTGCCGGCAGACCGGCGCCGAACGCGTGCGGTTCACCACCAGCGGCTCGCTGGCCACCATGTACGCGATCATGCTGTCACGCGCCTTTACCGGTCGGGGCCAGATGCTCAAGACCGGCGGCGGTTGGCACGGCGCACAGCCCTGGGGGCTGAAGGGGGTCAGCTTCCACGATGGAAACGGCAAGGGGTACCAGCAGATCGACAGCGAGGGGATCGTCCGACGGCCTCACCGGCGAAGTGATCATCACCGGATTCAACGACCCGAAGGGCTCCGGGAGAACTTCCGCAGGCACGGCGACCGCCTCGCCTGTTTCATCGTCGAACCCTTCATCGGCACCGGCGGCCTGACTGCCGGCGACTCGCGAATTCCTGCGGGCGGCTCGCGAACTCACGCATCAATACGGCGTCTCCTCATCCTCGACGAGGTGATCAGCGGCTTCCGCTTCCGCGCCGGGAACCTGGGCGCCATGTACGGAGTGCGGCCCGATCATGAGCGTGTTCGGCAAGATCATCGGCGGCGGGATGCCGGTGGCCGCCGTCACGGGCCGTGCCGACCTCCTGGCACTGGCGGGGCGCGGCAGCGGACGGCGTGTCAAGTTTTCGGGCGGCACATTCTCGGCCCACCCGGCATCCATGCTGGCCGCCAAATGGCATGAGCAATATGCCGTTGAACATGAGGCGAGATCTACCCTCGCCTGGCGGTCCTGGGCGAAAAAATGCGAAGGCCCTGGAAGCGGCCTTCCGGGACGAAGGGATGCTGGCGCGATGCAGCGGGAACGGCAATGACGTGCCTTCCCGGGAAGCTCCATGGCGCACCTGCACTTCCCCACCGGGAGGATGCCGCCTCGAACGGCCCGAAAAGACTGTTTGATCCGTCCGTGTGCGACGTCGAACTGACCAAGAACGTGCTGCAACTCGCCCTGCTGCTGGACAATGTGTACCTGGTCCACGGCCACGGCGCCGTTTCCACGGCCCACACCGACGACGACATGGCCGCTTCGATCACGCCTGCCGGCGTGCGGCCCGCCGCATCAAGGCGAGCCTGTAATCGTAAGGCAAAGCCCTTAAAGCATAAGACTCTGGGGACGCGGAAAACCCGGATGAACACGGATCTGATCCGCATTCATCCGCGACTTCATCCGCGATCCAGAATAAAGCCGCCGCGGAACCCCGGAATCCGGACCCAGCGCCGGCCACTTCCCAGCCTCACCGGTGTCGCGCCGGCGAGGTAGAGCCCGTTGAACAGGAACTTATAGGCGCCCGTGCGGCTGGGCGCGGAACGTAATCTCGGGCCCGAACAGGTACACCTTCCCTTTGCCCGATCGGGGCCTCCACCGCCGCAATCCCATCCTTCAGATAAGCCTGCCCCCATGCCCAGCCGCTGCGCAACGGCGTTTCCGTGCTGAACCAGGCGACGGCGCGCACTCCCTTCAGAGCGGCATCCGGTTCCAGACGGAATACCGGACTGTTGTCGAAGAACACGTCGGTTTTTCCGGCAAGCCGTACGCCACCGGATTGTTGGTGTCAACGGTCACCTGGAGAACCGATCCCGGGACGAAATACTTTTCCCGGGGCAGCCGCACTTCGCTGCCATCGGCGAGGCGTTCCGTGAGCGCGTTGGCAACCGGCAGGTCGAGCTGTTCGCTGATTCCGGTCGCCGAACCAACGGCAGGATGGTGCCGCCGTCCTCCATGAACTTGCGCAGCTGCGGCAGCGTCGTGGCTGCCGTCATGGAGCCGACGCGGTCCTTATACTCCGGCGGCACGTTGGCGGGCCGCCGCCGCGCCCGCCGCCCCCTCCACCGCCCCGCCGCCGCCAGCTCCCCGCCGCCGCTGATGCCGGCGCCGTCGGGAAGAATGATGACGTCGAATTTGCTGATCAGATTTCCCGCGTCCAGAGCCGGGGCAAAGACCAGCTCATAACGGTGTCGGGTACTGCTGCTCCAGCATGTAACGAATCCAGCCCGAAGGCATGGACCCGCCGTAGGAGTCAACAAGGCGACCCGGATCGTCTTCAGTCTTCAGAGCGTCCGATGAGGGAGCGGTCGCGACGGCATCGAAGCTCAGGCCGAGGTCCGCCGCCAGCTTATCGAGGCTGGCGCGTGTTGTGGCCTTCGCCGGGATGTAGATCGTGCCGGCTGCATAAGTCTTGCCGTTGGCTGATAACGGTGATTTCAGCCAGTAAACCTCTTCGCCGGCGGCCAGCATCCGGGTGGTGCCGGTAAAGGAGTCATTCACCTGGTGGCTCAGCAGGTAGCCGACGGTTCCGGCTGCGCCGTTACCTTGCCGGCCGGCATCTTGACAAGATCCGTCAGCTTTTCGAACGGTCCGTCGAAAGCTTCCAGCACCCGATCGAACTTCACCCCCATCTGGAAAGCCAGCGTCCAGCCGGTAACGTCGTATGGAGCGCGCGGCGGACCGCCCGGGTACGGGATGTCGTCCGGGTGATCCTGGGGTTCCATCATATCCATGAGCTCCGGGCGGAAGGCCTGCGCTGCCTTGAGGACGTAGGAACCCGCCGGGTAATTCTTGCCGCCCACCTGGAACGCACTGGTGGCCCGGTGAACGACAACCCCCGTTTTCATCAGAACGTTGACGAAACGCGTGGCCGTCAGAAAATCAGGCTGATCCGAGGGGAGAATGTACCCGCGGGGATCGCGCAGGGCGGGGTCACGGTAGACTTCCATATACTTTATGTTTGTGCCCCCGCGTCCGCCGCCCCCTCCCATGCCGCCGCCCGCCGCGCCGCGACCGCCGGCCCCACGAGCGCCCTGAGGCGCCGCGGCCTGCTGGTCCTTGGCAATCGCTTCCTGCACGGCCGCCAGTCGTTTGGGCGTGATCGTCCAGTTGTCCTGGCTGCCGCGCTGGATCGAATTGCGGCCCATCACATAAATCCGGTACAGGAAATCCTCGCGCAGCTTGGCAGCCAGATCGAGAATGGCGCGGTTACTGGTCATCAGGTATTCGATCGACTGCCGCTGATGCCACTCCTGCGGCATGATCGGGTAGGGCTGGCTTCCGTTGGGCACAAAGCGCGAGGGAACGAACGGGATCGACATCGGCGTCGGATTGCCGATGATCTCCGTCAACAGGCCGATCACGTTGTGAAAGCCCATGGACGTGCGCACGCCGCCGTTGAACCAGGTCGAATAGTTGGCGGCATCCGCGCGTCACCGCCCCCGGTTTCCCTTCGGCGATGAACCGGTTGTGAGCCGCCATCCCGACCAGTTCGATCCCCGTGGTGACCAGCGGGTCCGTGTTGTAATTGAACGGATCGCGGAAGGGCGCCATGAACAGGACTGACCCCCCCGGCCCGGTCTGGTGCTGGTTGTACAGGATCTGGGGAATCCACTCGATGAACACCTGGCGCCCGATCGCCGTGGTTTCGGCCAGGTTCGACATGTAGGAGTCGCGATTATTGTCGTGGCCGGCATACTTGTTGTAAAGGACCGGCAGACCGCCCGTGGACCGTCGCGTCGGTTCGGCCTCGCGCATGTACCAGTTCGAGACCAGATCCATGCCGTCAGGATTCACCGGCGTCAGCAGCAGGATGACGTTGTCGAGAATCCGCATCGTTTCCGGATCGTTGCGGCTCGTCATCTGATACGCCATCTCGAAAAGCCCCTGCGCCGGCACACATTCGGTCGCATGCAGCCCGCCGTCGATCCAGACGACCGCCTTCCCCTCAACCGCCAGCGCCCGCGCCTGCTCGTCGGTCAGCCCTTCGGCCCGCGCCAGCCGCTGGGAAATCTCCTTGTAGCGATCCAGCTTCTGGTGGTTGGCGGGAGAAGTGATGATCGCCATGATCATCGTCCGCCCTTCGGAGGTCTTGCCGATTTCCACCACTTTAAGCCGGTTGGACTCCTTCGCCAGCTTCCCAAAGTACTCCACCAACTGCGTGTAGTTGGCCAAAAAATAATCATCGCCCACCGTGTTCTGGCCGAATTTCGGGGGCGATATGTTGGTCTGGGCGTATAGGCCAATCCCGGCCGACGCCAGCGACAGCGCCAGCATGAATGCCAGCGATACTAAGATTTTTCGTGTGCGCATGAAAGCAGCTTCTCCTTCCTGTCAGGGCAGATCCGCATGCCGTACCACGGCGAGCGGAATGATGCAGATGTATTTATCGCGGAGCTCGACGCAAACGCAAGCGAAAAGGGGACGACCCATTCCGAGCCCGCCTTATTCATGGAGCAAGGATCGCCACACCTGAAGGGACACGGATGAACGCGGATAGGGCAAGCGCCCATCCGTGTGCAGGGCTTTTGCGGGCCCTGCCGGTGTTCATCCGCGTCCTGAAAGCTCTAACGCGCGCCTCCGACGGCACTCTCACGGGTCTACTTCTTCTTGTTCAGTTCCAGGAAATAGTTGCCGAGCCGCGTACGCTGCTCCTCGGTGATCCGCGGGGCCGTCTCCTTTAATATCTCGTTGAATGCCTCCACCTCCTCCGGAGATGCTGGACAGCCGAAATTTTTCCCGCCGGGCATCCGGTTGGAGTCGGCAATCTTCTCCCCGTTGCCGTTCAGGAACACCATAAACGGGAGGCCGGCCTTGCCGCCGCCCCAGTCAGCCATCAGCTTGTCCGCACCGGAATTTTCCAGCGCCTTCTTATCCTTGGCTTCCTGCGTCACCAGTTTGACGAGGACGAAACTGTCGTTGAACATCTGGCGAAAGTCCGCGTGATCCAAGACGGCTTCCAGCCGTCTGCACCACCCTCACCAGGAAGCCGAATAATGGATAAACACCACCTTCTTCTGGACCTTGGCCTTCTGAACGGCAGCATCGACGATCGTTTGCGCCGGCTCGGGCGTCTTCTCCTGTGCGGGCAGCAGCGCGGCATTCAGCATGACAAACACCGCGCTGGTCAGCAAAATACGAACGATTCTGGGCATTGCCAACTCCTTGAAATGGGATTTCATAGTTCCGACAGCGGCTATCCTCTCACCGTCCCGGGCCCTTTTCAAGTGCTGTGTCGGTTTTTGTTTGGCTTTTGGCTGTTGGTTATTGGTTGTTGGCTATTGGTTATTGGCTATTGGTTATTGGCGGGTGTACGGGGAAGGGGCCCGAGCCAATCCGCGTGCAGGGCTTTGGCGGGCCCGATGGGCAAGGATAATGTCGGCACGGGCAAAAGAGGACCGCGAAGACCGAGCGGGACCCCGATCAACCCGGATCAGATCCGCGTCCTGAAAGCTTTTTGCGCCCGCCAGCGAACCGAATATAATGCTCCCGGGAGGAATTGACTATGCTTACATTGCGCTATCATGGCCATGACTGCTGGGAGTTTTACGACCGGAAACACCGCGTGCTGATCGATCCGTTCCTGAGCGGCAACCCGCTGGCGGATGTAAAGGCTGATATCTTCACCGCGCTCGATGCCATCATCGTGACTCACGGTCACGGAGATCACGTCGGGGACGCTGCGGCCATTGCCCGCCGCACCGGAGCCATCATCGTCTCCAACTATGAGATCGTCAATTATCTCGGCAACCTGGGCTGCCCGGGACATCCGATGCACATCGGCGGGGGCCATGAGTTTCCTTTCGGACACGTCAAGCTGACGATCGCGCACCATGGCTCCACCGGCCCCAACGGCGAAGCGCTCGGCAACCCGGTCGGCATCGTATTGACCATGGGCGGGAAAAAGGTCTACCACTCAGGAGACACCGGGCTCTTTCTCGACATGCAGCTGATCGGTGACGCCTGGGGACCGCTCGATGTCGCCCTGCTCCCCATCGGCGACAACTTCACCATGGGCATCGACGACGCCGTACGCGCCACCGCCTTCCTTAATGCCGGCCTCAACATCCCAATGCATTACAACACCTTCGACATGATCAAGGCCGATCCCATGGAATTCGTGCGCAAGGTTGAAGCCGCGGGCCGCAAGGCGCTCGCCATCCCACCCGGCGGCGAACACCGCCTCGGCTGACCCCCCCGGCAAGCCAAAAAGGGGACATCCTGAATTTCCACTCAGCCGGGATCAGGACTCAGTACAAAGCGGAAATTCGGAATGTCCCCTTTTTGGCCCCCGATGATATACTGGCGCGTCGTAACTGCCTCCGGAGGAGACTTTCATGAAGATTCGCACGTCGAGCATGCCTGTCGCGGTCGCGATGATCGCCATCATCGCCCTGGCCGGGTTAATCACCATCACCACGGCCCAGGATCGCATCAGGGAAATGCCCGGATACGCTCAATACACGAAAATGCAGCCGCTCATCAACCCTTCCGTCGTCTCGGGCGCCCTTAACGTGGCCTGGACGAACGACGGCAAGTCCTTCACCTTCACGCACGGGGGAAAGGCCCATCAATTCGATCTGGCCACCCTCAAGGCGACCGAAACCGGGGACGCTCCGGCACCACCGGCCGGCGGCCAGGGGAGGGGCGGCCGCGGCACTCCGCCCGCCGCGGGCCAGGGACGAGGCCAGCAGGCGAGAGGCCAGGCGCCTCCCGCGGCGCGCGGGGGCATGGAGCAGGCACAGACCGAAATGCCCCTGACCCCCGTGGAAGGTTGCCCTTCCGCCTCCGCCGCTCGCGGACGCCAGGTCAACTGCGTGGTCTCACCGGATGGCAAGCTGAAGGCCTTTTATCGGAACCGCAACATGTGGGTCGCCAATTTCGACGGCAGCGGCGAACGCGCGGTCACGACCGACGGCAGCTTGAAGGACCGGACCAAGTACGGCACCGGCAGCTGGGTCTACGGCGAGGAACTCGGGCAGACCACCGCCATCTGGTGGGCTCCCAACAGCACGCAGGTCGGTTTCTACCGATTCGATGAAGGCAAGGTCATGGATTTCTACCTCCAGATGAACCAGACCCAGGTGCAGGACACCATGGATGTCGAAGCCTACCCGAAGCCCGGCGCCCCCAACCCGATCGCCGACGTTCTGGTCTATGACGCCACCGCCGGGAAGCTTACCAGGATCGACGTGCGCACCGGCAAACCCTTTACCAACGACGTGGTCGGACATTACGTGTACAACATCCGCTGGTCCCCCGACGGCAAAGAGCTTCTGATGAATCGCACCAACCGGCGCCAGCAGATCATGGAATTCGCAGCGTGCAACCCGGCCACCGGTTCATGCCGCGTGATCATCCGCGAAGAGTGGCCGACCGGCTGGACCGATAACCGCCCCTCCATGCAGTATCTTAAAGATAACAATCGTTTCATCTGGAGCTCGGAGCGGAACGGCTGGCGCAACTACTATCTCTACGACCTGAGCGGCAGGCTGCACGCCACCCTGACCAATCACACCACGTTCGAGGCCGGGAACATCATCAAGGTCGATGAGGCCGCCGGCATCATGTATTACATGGCGCGCGACGGCGACAACTACATGAAGATGCAGCTTCATAGCGTCGGCCTCGACGGCAGGGGAGATGTACGCCTGACCGATCCGCGATTCAACCACAGCATCGGCAACTGTAACCAGGCGGCCGGTGGCGGGGGCCGTGGCGGAGGCGCTCCCGGTGGCGCGCCCGGTGGCGGCGGGTGCGGCATCTCTTCGGACAACAGATTCATCGTGGATGTGTATCAGACCCACGATCAGCCGGCTGCCACCCAGCTCCTCGATGCCGGCGGCAAGGTTCTGGCCCAGCTCGCAAAATCCGACACCTCGAAGTTCGAACAGCTCGGCCTCAGGAAGGTCGAGATGTTCACCTACAAGGCCGCCGACGGGCAGACCACCCTCTATGGGACGATCGCGTTCCCTTCGACTTTCGATCCCGCCAAAAAATACCCGACCCTGATGCCCGTTTACGGAGGACCCGCTTCCGGCAGCAACGTGCCGACGGAGAACTTCACCATGCCGAGCGCCACGACCGAGTACGGATTCCTGGTCGTCAACCTCTCCTCGCGCGCCGTTCCCGGGATGGGCAGGAAAATCCTGGACTCGATCTACCTGAAACTGGGGGTCACCGAAATGGATGACATGGCCGAGGGGATCAAGGCCCTCTGGGACCGGCCCTATTTCGACAAGACCCGCATCGGCATTTACGGCACATCGTACGGCGGCTACACCGCGGCTCTCGAAATCCTGCGCCATCCGGACGTGTTTACGGCTGCAGCCGCATCATCCCCACCCACCTCCTGGTACAACTACGATTCGATCTACACCGAACGGTACATGTGGATCCCCGAAGAGAACAAGGAAGGATATGAGGCGGGCAACGCGGTGAATTTTGCCAAAAACCTGCGCGGGCGGCTGCTGCTCTACTACGGGACGGCCGATAACAACGTGCACCCCAACAACTCGATGCAGCTCATCAGAGCGCTGCAGCAGGCCGGCAAAAGCTTCGAAGTGCAGGTCGGCCCCGATCAGGGGCATAGCGGAGTTAACAACCAGCGCATGATGGAGTTTTTCATCGAGAATCTGGTCATGCGCCCGGAACGCCTGCTGGCGCCGGCTAAATAGGAATCAGCCTGTGCGGAGAGCTTTTGGGACAAGGAAGAACACGGAGCTGGTTCCGCGTTCATCCGCGTCCTGATCTTCAGGAATAAAGCGGGTTCAGGGGCCGTGGACGGAGACAACGATCATGATGGAAGCCAATCGATCCTCGGGTGAGCCGGAGGCGGCCGTAGCGCTGGAAATAAACATCAATCACCGCTACAAGGCGGAAGAGATGGGGGTGATCGAGTTCAGGGTTCGGAATCAGAGCAATCGTCCGCTCAAGACCCTGGACCTGATCGTCGATTGTCCCTGCGAGAAGTCGACCCGGAAGTCATACTCCATGAAGAACCTCACCTCCTCCGCGGAGAAGAAGCCGTCGTTCCAGTTCGAGCCGGCCCGCGGCGGCGAGGCTTTGCTGGAAATCGAAATCCGGCTCGAGGATGAAAACCGGGTCCCCTCCGTATTCCGCGGCCAGACGAGCGTCACGATCTCCTCCAAAAATGAAGGGACCGCCTCCCACACCAGTTTCAATATAGAATTCAACGATGTCCAGAAGTTCATGGGGAATGATCTCAGCGGGATTCTCGCCGGCGCCGGCAAGGGGGCAATCAGCGAAGAACGCCTGCACGAGCGCATGGAACGCAAGGAACCGTTCTGGATGCGGGTCGATCTCGATTTTGACGAGCATGAGACCACCGGCCGGCGCGCCGCCCTGCGCCAGATTCTTACGCCCGCATCGGGTCAAATGCCGCCGCGCACGGCGCGTGCCCTGATGGAGTCACTCGACACCGAGGCGCCCCGGCGGGTATTCATCTATTCGATGCCCGAGGTCGTTTTCGGCCGCGAACCGCAGAGGAGCGATGCCGTCCTGCGGTTTCTTCCCGATTTTTTCAACGATCCGCGCAGCAAGACCATCAGCGGAGAGCAATTCGTGATCCGCTGTCAACAGGGGGAGTGCACGCTGGGGATGTCGCCGCGCGGACGCGCGCTCATGTCGGTGAATCAGCGGCTCGCGCGCGAAGGCGAGCAGATCCCGCTGGCCGGAACCGCCGACCTCAAGATCGGCCCGTGCGAGCTGGCATTGAAGATCCTGTGCCTGCCGCGCGCCGAAAACCAGCAGTGGCAGCGTTCCTGGCAGGAGCTCGTGATGTCCGATCCCGGACCCGATCCCTTCGAAGTCGCCCGCTGGGACCTGATCACCTTCACCCGCCCGACTAATGGGTCCGAGGAAGAGTATCTCTGGCTGCTGCGCAAGGCCGAGATCGGCTGGGATGCCGGAGCCGCGGCTTCGCTGCATATGGGCGCCCCCGTGATCCCGCGCGCCCGCCTGGCCTTCTGGAACGGCCGCTACTACCTCGAATCGCTCGGCGCCACTTCCGATATCGTGGTCGGGAACGCAAACCTGCCGGCCGGCAAAATCGCCTGCCTGGGCGCCGATACCGAAATTGCGTTCGGCCCGCTCCGGTTCATGTGGAGGCTGCTCTAACCCGTGCGATGCCCAACCGGGGTTCGCCCTTGACCGGCGGGTTTCAGGACGCGGACGAACACGGATCCAATCCGCGTTCATCCGCGTCCTTAAATGTCTTTCATGGATACAGCAGTCGAACTAGAGAGGGGCCAGGCCGTGAGACACCACCTTCCCCGGATCCTCGGCGCACTGATGCTGATCAACGCGCTGATAACGCTGATCCTGGCGCCGCCGGCGGAACGATTCAGCATTTTCAACCTACTCGCTTTCCTGGTCTTCCTGGTCGCGGGGACTCTTCTGGTGACCGGCCTGATCGGCACCCATCCGGCAGCTTCCCGGCTGCGCCTTCAGGCGCAGGAAGGCACCGGTCGCGCGGGCCCGCTGTTCCCGGTCACCGAGCGGGTTTTCTCCTACGCGAACAAGTCGGCCGGTCAATTGGCAGCCACCGTGCTGTGCATCCTGCTCGGCCTGTCGCTCCTCGCACTCGGGTTGATCGTCGCCTGGAGATTCCCCGGATCGAATTCAAACCGCATTATGGTCGGGTTGCCTCCGATGATTGGAGGTCTGATAGCCATATGGTTTCCGGTGCGCCAGTTGAGTATGTTCGTGAAGATCGACCACCAGGGGGTCACAGCTCGTCTCTATTTCCTCTCCAACCAGTTCCCCTGGGAAGAGATCGTCGCCCTGATGGTCCGCAAGAATGAATTCCCGATGTTCGGCCGGCTCAGCACGACGTATACGATCTATTCCCGACAGACCAGGATCGATTTCACCGATCGCCTCCCCGGCTACTCCCAACTCGCCAGCTTGATCGCAGAAGCCACCGGCCTGCAGTGGCTATAAACGAGCAGACATTCCGAATTTCGTAACTGTTTAGCCGATGCTTAACAGCAGAACGCAAAGACGCAAAGGCACAAGGCCGCAAAGGGGCCCTTTCGGTTCGTCCAAGGATGCGCCAGCGCGAAGCGCTGCGCCCACGCCTGTTGGTCAGCGGCGATCTTTGCGTCCTTGCGCCTTTGCGTCTTTGCGTTTTATTTCTTCTTCCATTATTTTTGGCTAAACAATTACCGAATTTCCGCACAACCCTTTTCCGGGCTGCGATCCTCAGGACGCGGATGAACGCGGATCAAATCCGTACTCCTCCGTGTGCATCTGTGTCCCCAAAAGGCTAGCCGGCGGCGCGATCGACGATCAGATTCGCCAGCAGCCACTTCGGCATCTCCGAAGCCCGCCGGCCGTTGGCGTTCAGGAAATTCCCCAACCGGGCGGGGAATCGCCGCCCCGGAAAGAGAAAATCGAGGGAGTTTTCAAATCCGATCCGGTTCAGCCGCTCCTCCCCCAGCTTCAGGAACGGAGTTACATACTCCTTCTCGGTCCAGGTGTGGCGGGTCATGCACCAGTCCGTGCCGAAAAGGATCCTGTCCTTCAGAATCCGGTCCTTGTCGATGAGATGGGCAAGAACCTCGAAATACTTTCCGCTACTCTGGGCGACCAGAGCGTGCTTGTTGTACGCGACATCGGTGTAGACGCCGGGATAGCTTCCGATCAGGTCTCGAATGGCGCGCGACCACGAATTCGGATCCTTGATTGCCATGAGATCCTGCCCGAAATGCGCCAGGTTCAGCTGGAGCTTGGGGTACTTTTGCAACACCCCTGCCCAGCTTTGCGGCCTGGTGAGCTCGGCGCGGACGGTTTTTTCCTTCAGGATGTCGTTGCTGTAGGCGCCCCCCGGAGAACAGTGGGCGGTCATCGGAATCGAATTGCTTTCACAGTATTCATAAATCTTGCGCAGTTCATCGTTGGTCTGCGGGTCGTTGTAAACTGAATCCGGGTCCGGATGGTAACCAAGGGCGGGATAAAACTTTACCCCGAGAAATCCCATTTCCTCGAGACAGCGGATCAACAGGTCGCTGCCTTTTATGCGCCGCGGATCGACCATCACGAAGGGCATGAGCACCCCGGGCTGCTCGAGCGCGATCTCGGAAATCAGCTTCAGCTGAAAAGGGAACGGGATCTGCGGCGCCTCGGTGTAGGTGCTCCGCCCCATGTCCATAATCAGAGGAACGGCAAGCTGGATCCCGACCGAATCCATTTCCTGCCGCAGCCGGGCAGCCACCTGCCGGATATCCATTTGCAGCAGGTCAAAAGCCTCATGCAACCGGCAGAGTTTCCTCCCGGGCATGGCCGCGGAGAGCATCCGGACCAGCGGCCTCATGCTGCGGTGCCGGACCATCCACTCCATCACGGCCGAGCGGGTCTTGAAATAGCCGGGGGAAATGAACTGGTAGTTGAGCAGATGACAGTGCACGTTGATGAGCTTTGCCATGACCGTTCCCTCCCGGCCCATCATACACCGCTCGCGGCTTTACAGCTCAGCCCGATTTCATTCTTGCCTTTGTAAAAGCAGCCACGGATTCCACAGATTGGAATTGTTTAGCCAAATCGAATGGATGAAGAAGCAAAACGCAAAGACGCAAAGGCGCAAGAACGCAAAGATCGCCGCTGACCAACCGGCGTGGGCGCAGCGCTTCGCGCTGGCGCATCCTTGGGCGAGTCGCGGGAGAAAGCGCGGGCAGCGGCTATTCAGGAGGATTGCGCTTTCTCGCGCGGCTCGCCCAAGGATGCGGCCGAAGTCCGCCCACGCCCGCAAACCGAGAGGATTCCCTTTGCGTCCTTGCGGCCTTGCGTCTTTGCGTTCTGCTGTTCAGCATCGGCTAAACAGTTGCCGTTATTTTGCTGCCCCTGATAATTACCGTCATTGATTATTCGCCTTGACGCTGCGGTTGTATTGAACCTATAAGTAATGACATCAAATGTGTTTCTGGCATCTCGCGCGTTTTTAATGGATCGACATATGCAGCCTGAAACCGGATTGAGCCTCAATAAGCCCACATCGACGCACCGCGCTGCTGAATCGCTTCCCCGCGCATGCCGGGGCGGACTGTGGGCGGGACAATCATGAACCACTCATTAATGGAACCATTCTGGGCCATGTTCGGCCGGGCGCTGATCCGGCCCGTCATCTTCGCCGTGATCGGTATCGGCATGATCTTCGAGGGTTACCGCATGTTCGGTCCCATCGAGGACAGCCTGGGATTCATGCGGCGCAACCTCGCCGAGCGGATCTGCACGGAGGCGGCCGAAGATCTGCCGCAAAGAAACGGCATCAGCAGCCTGGCGGTCCTCGATCTGGCCGGAGACAGCACGGACGGATACATCACGAACATGCTGCGTCAGCGGATCGAAGCCACGGGCAAATACCGCATGATCGACGAACCCTTTTTCCGCCGGTTGATGCGGGAGTTCGGCAAGGACAGCGGCGCCATCTCGCATCTGTCCGATGCCGTCGCGGCGGCGCGGCAGCTCGGCGTCGACGCGGTCCTGTTCGGGGAAATCCCCGAATTCACCGCCCGACAGGACGCGGCGCGCATCCGCATCGAGCTGCGCATGGCGGAACGCGATTCCGGGCAGGCCGTTTTCGTCCACGACTATTCCCGGGACATGGGCGGCGGCTGGATCGGGAGTTCCTATTGGCGCGCGCGCATCGCCGACAGCTCCAAGGGACGCAGGATCTTCATCTGGGTGGTATTCACCGTCCTGCTCCCGCTGATTACCGTCCCGCTGATCCGCCGCCTGACGGCTGTCGATTCAAACCTGTGGAACCTGGGGCTGCTCCTCGGCTATACGCTGTTGGACATGCTCCTCGCATTGCTGTTGACCGGTTTCTGGATCCCGACTCTGTGGACTGCCGGGATTCTGCTGGCCGCCCTGGCAGCCAGCGGCTATTACAACTATCGCATCGCCAGTTTCATCGAGCAGATGAAACACTGACCGGATGTCCGGCGCGGGCCGGATCCCCGGTTGAGGGAGATGGCGCCCGAAGCCCTGAAAGGAAGATCCTATGAGTCTCTTCAAATCCAAAGAGGAACGCCGCATCGAGCGCAACCTCCAGATCCGCAAGGCCCTGACTCAGATCCGGCGGCAGATCGCCGCCAACACCAAGCACGAGACCGACTACATCGACAAGGCCAAACGCGCCCGGAAACTGGGGTGGGCCAACCAGTACGAGTTTCTCAAAAAGGCGATCAAGAAGACGACGACGATCAAGGTGCGGTCTCGAGCGGCAGATGCTCGCCCTGGAATCCGCCGTCCAGATCAAGGAGCAGGCCGAAGGCCATTTCGAGTTCGCCAATGCCATGAATTCCCTCTCGAAATCGATCGCGGAGGTCTTCGGCGCCACCGACATGGCCAAGACCCAGGTCAACTTCGAGAAGGCAATGTCCCAAGCCGAAAGCCTCGAAGAACGCGTCGACACCTTCCTGGAAATGACCTCGGAATCGATGTTCGATTACGAAGGGAGTTCGGAAGGCCAGGCGGTGAGCGACGGCGACATCGAAAAAATGCTCGAGGAGGAAGTGGCGCATGAGGAGAGGGCCGGCATCGACGACGAGATCGACAAGGACCTCTCGGCGATTCAGAAGGAGATCGAAAAAAGCGGCAAGTAATCTCATGGCGGATGGCGGAATCCCGGGACTCCGGCTTCCCCGGGGAGAATGGACAGGGTTCTCACGATGCAGTTCCTATTGGAGCAGTACGGTAAGAACAAGGACCAGGGGCTCGATTATCTCAAGGTCGGCGATTACGAACAGGCGCGTTATCACCTGTTCGTCGCCGTCAAATACCTGCTCAAGGCAGCGCAGGAATCCGAACCGAAGCTCAGGGAAATCCGACATCAGAAGGCCCAGCGCCTGCGCGACCTGGCGCTCTCCCTCAAGGAGAAGAAATCGCGAACCTCGCACGGCGGGGCGACCCAGTCCGAAAAGCTCACGTCGGCCAAAGACCAGAATGGCGACCTGACCCCCGAAAGCAAATGGATCGTCTCGGAGAAGCCCAATGTCCGCTTCGACCAGATTGCCGGGCTCGCGGACATAAAAGAAGCCATCAACCTGCGGGTCATCTACCCGTTCCGTCACCCCGACGCTGCCATTCGCTTCAAAAAGCAGGCCGGCGGCGGCATCCTCCTGTACGGTCCCCCGGGGACCGGGAAAACCATGATCGCCAAGGCGATCGCCACCGAACTGGACGCGCAGTTCCTGAACGTCAAAAGCTCCAATATCATGTCCCAGTGGGTCGGCGTTGCGGAACAGAACCTGGCCCGCCTCTTCGAGGTCGCGCGCCGCTACCCCCTCTCCGTGATTTTCCTGGATGAGACCGAAGCCCTGGTCGGCAAGCGCGGCAGCCAGTCCACGGTGATGAACCGGGTCGTCCCCGAGTTTCTCTCGCAGGTTGACGGCCTCGACCCGAAGGTGAATTGCATTCTGCTCATGGGCGCCACCAACCGGCCGTGGGACATGGACGAGGCGGCGCTGCGCACCGGCCGTTTCGGGGAAAAGTTCTATGTGGGCCTCCCCGACACCGCCGCCCGCGAGAAGATCCTCCACATCAACCTGGACGGCATCCCGATGGAATCGACGATCGACTTTCCGGCGCTCGCCGCGCGGCTCGACGGCTACAGCGGCGCCGACATCGCCGGTGTCTGCATCAAGGCCACCGATTTCCCGTTCCGGCGTCAGATCGGTTCGGGGTCCGACACGGTGCTCACCGCTGCCGATCTGGACCAGGCGATCAGGGAGTCTCCCCTCGGTGAACGCCGCCATGCTCGATCGCTATCGAAAATTCGCCGAAGGGAGCTGACCGTTGCCAGACCAGGTCGATCGACATCTGGACACCGTGGCCCGGAGCCTGGGGAGATTCCTGCGCGGTTTCGATGACCCCCGCGTGCACACCGGCTCGCCGGAGCTGTTCCAGAGGGAATTCCGGAAGGTGATGGCGATTCCGGGCCTGCGCGTGCCGGGCCAGGCCAAAGCAATTTCCTATGCCGAAGCGGCGGCCTCCGGCCACCGGCCACCCGGGCCCGCTTCGGCCAAGGCGCCCGACTCCCCGGTCGCCCTGCTGGTGCTGGGACTGACCATACCGGCGGCAGGCGCGCGCGGCGCCGGCCTGGAACTCCCGCTGGAACCTCTCCGGCATGACCTGTCGGCGCTGCTGCGGGCGCCGGTCCTGCTCTTTTACCTTCAGGTTTCCGACCGCGATCGCTTCCTCCGCGAGCTGGCCGCAATCGCGCGTCGCGACGGCTTTCCGCTGTTGCCGGTGGCGACCGATCCGGGAGGCGGCCCCTCCCCGTGCCCGGCCTGCGGATCCGCGCTTCCCGCCCGATCAGCCCGGCCGGAGCCTGCAGTGCGGCACGTGCGGCATCCGCCTCGAGCGGGCCCGCCTGCTGCCGCTCGTGACCCGGAGTAACCGCCACGGTCTCGTTCGAAATGTTACGCCGGCTGATTGCCCTGGATCTCGTCACCCAGTACCAGGAAGAAGGAACCATCATACCCCTCAAACCCGGGAGCTCGATGTCGTGAACGCCGCCGATGCCAAAATCCAGACTTTCCTGCTCCAGTCTCTCGATACGCAACGGAACCGCGTCATCGCCCTCCAGGCCGCAGGCCGCGCTGCGCTTTGAGATAATCGACGAGCGCATCGAGGAGCGGGAATACGACGAACAGGAGCGGTTGCGGGTGAGACCGGGTCATCCGCCGCCGGGTCTTTCGCGGCGAAGCCCACGAGCGCTACGCCGCCCTGGTGGCGCGGCTCCAGGGGCAGGGGACCGGCACATCCGACCTCGAGTCACAGCTCGCGCTCCCACCTGGACATGGATCTGCGGACAATCGCCTATTGCGAAACCGTGCGCTATGACCTCCCCGGTTCCCTGCGTCGCTACTCCGACCTGGTCCCGGCCGAAAAGTGGCCGACCGTTCTCTGCATGGCCAGCGACCCGGGCACAACCGGCAAACTCAGGGACTGGCTGCTGGCTCAAGGATTCGTCATCCTATCCTCTTCCCTCGTCGAGCCGTTCGGCATCCTGAAGCTCAGCTGCCCGCCCGAAATCAGCATCGTGCGTGAAATCGCCGGCCTGCCGGAAACCTGCGCCATCGCCGATCCGCACACCCCGGTCACCCTCCCCATCCCCATGGCGGTCTCAACCATGATGGTGGAGTGCCGGAGGATCGTCGGAGTAACACCCGGCATGCAGGAGACCTTCGGGCACGACGTCACCCTGGCGGTTCTGGACACCGGAGTCGACCGCAACCACCCGGCTTGCGCCCGGATCGGCTCCTCCGATTATCGCGACTTCACGGCGAGCGGAGAAGAAGATGTCGACGGTCACGGAACCCACGTTGCGGCCATCGCCGCGGGGGACGACACCAGTTTGGGAGGCCGCTACGCCGGGATCGCCCCGCGCTGCCGCCTGGTTGCGGGCAAGGTCCTCTCCCCCGGAAAGGCCGGCAATCTCGAATCGATCCTCCAGGGAATGGCATGGGCCGTGATCGAGAAACGCGCCGACATTCTGAGCCTGTCGCTCGGCGAAATGGACACCAACGCCAACGGGCAGTCCATCTGGTCCCGGGCCTGCGACGAAGCCTTTCGCAAAGGGACCGTGGTGTGCGTGGCGGCCGGCAACCCTCTCCCCTCCTACCCGGAGTCGGTCTGCGTCCCCGCCGACAGCGCCACGGCCGTAACCGTCGGGGCCATCGACAAGGACTGCCGGCTGGCGGCCTTTTCGGCTCAGGGGAGCGCCAACCCGGAGTCACCGCTGTTCGGCAAGCCCAACTGCGTCGGCCCCGGCGTCGACATCGTCGCCGCCCGCTCGTCGACGGCGAACTTTGATTCCTCCCAGATCGTGGACCACCTCCACATCCGGCTTTCCGGCACCAGCATGGCGACCCCGGCCATCGCCGGCTGCCTGGCGCTCTTGAAATCCAAGGCGCGTTCGCTCGGATGGGACCCGCCCCCCGCGGACCTGATCGCCCTGTTCTATGCCGCCTGCTCTCCGCTCGAGGATCCGAACCGCTTCTCCTACAGCAGCGCCATGCAGATCGGTCACGGCCTGATCGACATGGAAATGGCGTTCCAGGAAGCGGAACGCCGCGCGCATCAGCCCGGCCGGGCGACAGCGACCGCCCCCGCCGCGCCGAAGGAGATAACGCCGCCCCCCTCCTCCGCCTCCGTGCCCACGGACGCTCCATCGCCGGCCGCTGCCCATGCCGCTCCGGGAACAGCCGCGGATGTCTGCTACCGCTGCGGCAAACGGTACCTGTCCAAGGTCGGCGTGTTTTCGCCCGCCTGGCAGTGCGATACCTGCGGCGCCCCCATCTGCCAGATCTGCTGGCAGCTCGGCCACCGCGCCTGCGAAAAGCACAAGGGGGACCGCGCCGGGACCGCGAGCCCCGCCGCCGGCCGGCCGGCCGCCGCCCATGCCGCGGATCCGATCCTTCGGGCGCCCCGCGGCCCCATCCCCCTGAATCCGAACAGCATTCCCATGGGAGTTTCCCCTATGACACTCTCCGATCCCCCCGGCGCGCCCGCGGCCGCCAAGTCTGACCCGCGCTGGGCCGAAACCTTTGCCAATCGCTTCGATCTGAAAATGCGCGCCATCGGGGCGGTCAAACATCCCTGGAGCGGCGAAGAATTCAAAGTAGACCCCAGGCTGCAGGCCCAGACCTTCCGGCGCTCGTTCGGCGACGTCACCCAGTTCCCGCTGTCGAGCGGCCTTCTGAAAAAAGGACGCCTCACCCTGGCGGCCGTCGCCCTGGAAGCGGACGCCCCCGCAACCAACGGCACACTCCCCCGGCCGGCGGAAACTATTTTCCAGCAGATCGCCGGACCCGACGGCCTCGATTTCGATGACGAGGCGTTCTACTGCGTCGGCGTCTATTCCGCCGCCGGCTGGCCCGAAGAGTGGAAGAATCTCGCCGAAATCCGGGGTAACGCCATGTTCTTCCTGGTCGAAAAGGGGGAAGGCACCCGCTGGAACGTCTTCGGACCGCAGGGCGCCCTGCGGCCGCTGTTTGATCCGGAAACGCCGGGGGAAAAAAAGACGAGAGCCGCACAGGCGCTCGCCGGCCACCCCAAACTGGTATTGCCCGGCGATCAGATTCCCATGGACGCCTTTCTGGCGGAGTTTCATCTGGACCGGCAGGCGGCCGAGGCCGCCCTTCAATCCGCCGGCGATCGTTTCCAATTACTCGAACATAAGCAGAAGTTCTACATTCAAAGGTCTATCCGGTAGGAGGAATTATGTCGGTGATGGATAAGCTCAAAAACCTGTTCCAACGCGCAGATCTGCCGGACGAAACCCGTCAGCTCTACCTGAAAGCATCGAATCCCAGGGATCTGATCAAAGGACTGGAAACGCTGCGCGGACGCAACGAGATCGAACTGCGCGAAAACGAAGAGGAACTCATCGGCATCGAGAAGGCGATCATCATGGAGGAAAACTCGATCCGCAAGGGCGGGCTGTCGCAAACGGAGGAGACCATCATCCTGCGGCGCATCGAGCGGCTGGAAAAGCAGAGAGCCAACCTCGAAAAGCAGGTCTCCATTTACAACGAAAATGTCAACCTGCACCTGAACCTGATCGCCAAAATCCAGGAAATGGAGGCCATGCGCTCCCGCGGCGTCGGTGAAGATGAGATCGATCGCCTCGTCGACGAGGTCGAAGACCACGTCGAAGAATACAAGAGGGTCAGCATCGCGGCGGAAAGCGGCACGAACACCATCTCGGCCATAGACGAGTCAGCCGAGCGCCGCCGCCTCGAGGAGATCAAGAAACGCATCGTGGGCGTCTCCGAGACGCCCAAGGTGCAAACCGTGGAAGAGCCGCTCCCGAAGAAAAAGACGCTCGAGACGTAGGATGATTCGAGATTGGAGGATTTCGGGACGCGGATGAACGCGGATAAAATCACCTTTTTTCGAAATTCGAGATTCGTGATTCGAAATTCGAGATTCGAAATTCGAGATTCGGGGAATTGGAGCCCCGGAGGGGCGCAAGAGAGTAGCCCCGGGCGTGAGCCCGGGGTTGGGCACGGGCGTAATACGAGCCCTGGAGGGGCGACACATTTGCCCATGCCCGCGTGATTCGAGAATGGGAGATTGTGAGATTCGGCGAATTGGAGCCCCGAAGTGGCGCTCCCCAAAAAGAGGATGATCAAGAATTAATAGAGAATCGTAGGGGCGACCGGCAGGTCGCCCGCCGGTCATCGGACAACCCGCGGGTCGCCCGATGACCGGCATACGGGAACGGCCATCAACCCAGGTTTACAAAGGAGCCTGAATCATGAACCTGTTAGACAAATTGTTCAGCAAGTCACCCACCGCCGGCGATATCCGCGTCCAGCTCAAAGAACTCGAGCGCGACCAGAAAAAGAAGCGGCGGGATCTGGATGTCCTCGAGCAGCGCAAGCAACAGAAGGTCAAGGAAGCCGTGTCGGCCAAAAAGGGCGGCAAGCAGGAAGTGATGCGCGACATCTTCCGCGAAATGCGCCAGGTGGAGATTGACAACGGCTACATCAACAGCGACCTGCGCCGCATTTCCCTGGCCAAGACCGCCCTCACCTCGTTCCTGCGCAAGATGGAGATGCTCGAAAAGAAAAAAGACCGCAAGAGCCTCCAGAATCTTATCGTGCGCTTCAAGGACAGCGCCATTCAGAAGGCCATCGACACCGCCGAGGTCGACGACGACACCTTCAACGACATGCTCGAGGAAATCCTCGGCGAAGAGGAACTCTCCGTCACCCAGGGGAAGGTCAAGGAAGATACCGGGTTTGCCGACTTCGACCGGGCGATCGGCGAAATGGCCAAAGCCGAAGAGTCCGGGAGCGAGGAAGAGGATCTCACCAGGTTCCAGGATGAGATCGATCGGGCCGTAAAGGCCGAAAAGATCAAGGACGACGCCTAGCTTTTTGCCGGACCCGGAGCCGGGATTCGCTCATGTCAGAAACTTTTCGGACACGGATGAACGCGGACAGGGCTTTTGCCCCGTCTTTTTCAGGGGCAGACGGGCGAACGCTCATCCAGGCTGGAACCGTCAATCCAGGCTCCACCGGAGCGCTCGCCTGTCTGCCCCTGAAAAAGACCGCCGGCGCGCAGCGCCGGGCCCTTCGGGCCGGCAAAAGCCCTGCACACGGATTCAACCCAAGGGATAAGGATGTTGATCCGTGTTTATCCGTGTTCATCCGTGTCCGCTTTGCTTTTGGTGTGCTGAGAGGAGATTTTCATGGATGTTGATTTAAGCGGTCCACTCAAGGTATCCCTGGACAAGGCGCTGGCGGAAGCCCGGGCCCTGGAGGCGCAGAACAAGGGGGCGGAGGCGTCCGCCGCCTACCTTAAAGTCGCCAAACTGATGAGGAGTTATGCCGAATACGCGCTGACCCGCGACGACCAGGTCCGCCGGCGGCAGAAGTCGCGCCAATACCTCGAAATCGCCGAAGCGTTGAAAGCCGGCAAGCGCCGCGTTACGACCCCGGCGGCCGTGCCGCAGGCTCCGGATGGCCGCCTGAAAGAGCAGACTCCGAATGAGGACGAGCAGCAGTACTCCAACGAGATCGCATCCCTGATTCACCGCAGCAAAATAACCTGGGAAAAGATCGGCGGGCTGGAAGGGACCAAGAGGGAGATCAAATTCACCTACGGCCTGGCCCTCGCCCAGAAGCCCGAGGGGGTGAAACTCGCCGGCTGGCGCCGCATGCTTTTCTACGGCCCACCAGGAACCGGCAAGACCCTGCTCGCGGCCGCGACCAGTAACGGGTTGGGTGCGACCTTCTTCAACGTCAAGGCCAGCAACCTGCTCTCGAAATACTTCGGCGAGTCGTCCAAACTGGTCACGGCGCTGTTCGACGCCGCGCGCAGTGAGGCCGACGAGGGGTTCGCGGTCATTTTCATCGACGAAGTCGAGTCGCTCTGCCTCCCGCGGGGCGAGGGCTCCGAAAGCGGCGCCGAGCGCCGCATGCTCTCCACGATCCTGTCCGAGCTCGACGGGCTGGCGGACAAGGGGGAGGACCGGTTCGTCCTCACCATCGCGGCCACCAACGCCCCCTGGGACCTCGATGACGCCGTCCTGAGCCGGTTTCAGAAGCGGATCTACATCCCGCTCCCCGACGCCGACGCGAGAAAGGCGATCCTCGAAATCCAGCTGATGAAAGAGGGGCACACCCTCGAGGTCCCGTTGCAGGAGGTGGTGAAAAGCACCGACTGGTTCAGCGGACGCGACCTGGAACGGCTGGCCAATCAGGCCGTCAACGTCATGGTCGAGGAGTTGAACGGCCAGATTCCGAAATGCGTGGATGCCGGCCGCGAGTCCATCGAGGGGTACAAACTCAGGATCCGGCCGCTGCAGAAGCGGGACTTCGAAGAGGCGTTCAAGCGCATTCGCGTGGACACGGATAAGTTGAAGAAGCTGGTCACCCGGTTTCAGGAATTCGCCGCCAGTAACTGAGTCCGGCCGCACTGCCGGCCGCCCGCGGGAGATCCGGAAGGGCAGCCGGTGCCAGGCGGGGAGTCAGAGTATCTGGGGCTGTTGCCGTGAGGTCCATAC
>CAWGRQ010000028.1:0-84793 GCA_963824985.1 Terriglobia bacterium | reverse complement strand
TTGCCGATCGTCGCGCCGCTTCCAGGCACGAAGTTCACCACGCCATCCGGGAGCCCGGCTTCCATGAACACCTTCATCAGGTAGTAGTTTGAAAGGAGGGCCGTCGTCGCCGGCTTCCAGACCGTGGTATTGCCCATGAGTGCCACGGACATATTCAGGTTCGAGGCGATGGCGGTGAAGTTGAACGGACTCAGGGTGAAGATGAAGCCCTCGATATCGGCCGGTACTCAATGCGATTCAGCTGGTCGAATCCACTTTTGGGCTGGTCGGCATAGATCTTCGAGGCGAAGTAGGCGTTGTAGCGCAGGTAGTCGATGACCTCGCAGGCCGCGTCCGGCTTGGAAAGCGCTCTTTCCCTGGCCGAGCATCGTGGCCGCGTTGATGAGATCGCGGTACTTTTTCGAAAGCAGATCGGCGGCCTTGAGGGTGATGGATGCGCGCTCCACCCAGGAGATGGATTCCCAGTCTTTGCGGGCCGAAGGGCTGCCTCGATGGCCTGCGCCACTTCATGCTCGCCAGCCTTGTGATAGGTGGCGAGGACTCGACCGTGCTGGCACGGCATCACGACCTTGCCGGTCTTGCCGGTGCGCACCTCCTGGCCACCGATGATAAGCGGAATCTCGATCTCGGTCGACGACTGGCGATCAATCTCCTTCTTGAGACCGGCGCGCTCCGGAGATCCGGGCGGATAGGCGCACATAGGCTCGTTCTGCGGGACATCAAACGTAAAGACGGTGTTGTTCATGCCGTGCTCCTCCCGTGCAGCCCGGCGTTCGGCGGCACGACACCATGATACGCATTCCACATAATGAATGCCCGGAAATGATTTCAGTGATATGATGAACGATATTCATCGACAAATAATGCACCCCGGAGGAGCGATGCGACTGGATCTCGAAAAATTCGAGGTTTTCGTGAAAGTGGCCAAGACCGGCAGCTACGGTGCCGCAGCCAGAAAGCTCCATATCACACCGTCGGCCGTCAGCCATGCCATGAAAAGGTTTCAGGAGGGGATCGGCTGCGAGCTCATCACCTGGCGCCGCCGGAAGATATCCCTCAGCGAGAAAGGCCGGGATCTCTTCCGGGTCGGTGAGCGGGTGTTCGACGAGCTCGAGGACGTGGAACGCCGCATTGGGTCGGGCGTCGGGGAGGAGTTTCACCACTTCGTGCTGGGCGCCACCATCGAGTTCGGCACGACGGTGCTTCTCCCGCGCCTGAAGCCGCTCATTGACGCCCATCCGACTTTGCGCCTGGACTTCCATTTCACCAACACGCTCCAGGAGCCGCTGCTTAAGGACGAGATCGACCTGGCAGTCGACTGCCGGACGCATTCGCACCCGTCGGTACATCGCATCCAGATGTTTCGCGAGAAGTATGTCCTGGTCGCGAGCCCGGCGTTCTTGAAGGCCCATCCCCTCCGGTCGCCTCGGGACCTCGGGGATACGCCGCTACTGTCGCTCGACCAGGACGGCCGCTGGTGGGACAACTTCCTGCACGCGGTCGATAAGGACGCCAGGCCGGTGCTCAACCGGCGGATGGTTATCGACCACGTACGCGGCATGATCAACGGCACGCTCGCCGGCTACGGTGCCAGCCTCCTGCCGAAGTACGCGGTCATGGACGAGCTCGCCGACAGGAGGCTCGTCATCCTCTTTCCGAAGTCTCGCTCCTCGAGGACACCTTTTGCATCTACCAGAAGATCACCCGAATCGACCGTCCGGCTAACAAGATCGTCACCTGCTTCCTGCGCGGGCTCCACCTCAGCGCGCTCGGCGACGCCCTTGGCCGGAGCGACCGAGGATGAGAGCAGGACAATCCAGGCAGGTCCGGGCAAATCAGCGAGTGCATTCTCCATTGTCAGGGCAGGGAATTCGGTAACAAGGGCGAATTGCGCTCAAGCTATCGGAGTTTGAAATTGCCGACTGAGTTAGTGCCGCTGGCTGCCAGGAAAAGCCGGAAGCAGCGGAAGCAGGGACTGACAACGTAGCTCACCGAACCGGAGCCAAGCCAACAGCAGCCAGGAAATCATCGACCCCAATCGCGCGGAGCCTGTATGCGTCGCCCGGCCGGTCCACAGCATGCCCATGGCCCTGCTAAAGGTACGATGTCGACCTGTCTCATCCAGGTGAAGTCCGGATGGTTCGCACAACCAACGGATCCGATCCGTGTTCCTCCGCTTTCTTCCGCGTCCTGAAGTGTCCTGCAATCTTTTCTTCTTGAAATCCGGCAAGGAAATCATGGATAAGGGAGCATCCGGCTTGCTGCGATAAGGGATTATTACAGTCACTGCGAACTCATAGGAGCCGGATGAGCCATAAGAGATTTAATGCGTGCAGGCGACACCACGGCCATGACGGGCGCCGGCAGGGTCGCTAATCGCCTTCGGAGGGGAGCATTCCATAATGCATCCCCCCGAAGTGTTTCCGGGAGATGAATCCATGAGACGAGTTCTGATTCTTGCAGCAATAGCGGCGTTGTTCACGGCGGCCGGCATCGCTACAGGCCAGCAGTCGGGCTCCGACCGGTTGACGGCCGACATGTTTTCCGCGATGGAGATTCGGGGTCTCGGCCCTACGCTGGTCACCGGCCGCGTGGCCGACATCGAAATCGATCCGAATGATTCGAACACATACTACGTGGCGTCCTCGTTTGGCGGCCTGTGGAAGTCGGTCAATCGCGGATTCACGTTTACCCAGATTTTCCCGCGATCGGGCGAGGTCCAGGCCTTTTCGCTGTGCTGCGTGGTCGTAGATCCGAAGGACTCGAATGTCGTCTGGCTCGGCACGGGAGAAAACGCCAGCCAGCGAAGCGCCCACTTCGGCACCGGGCTCTACAAGTCGACGGACGCGGGCAAGAACTGGGTGCGAGTCGGCCTGGAGAAATCCGAGCACATCGGCAAGATTCTGATCGATCCGCGCAACTCGAATGTGGTGTGGGTTGCATCCCAGGGTCCGCTGTTTTCAGCCGGCGGAGACCGGGGTCTGTACAAGACTACCGACGGCGGCAAGACGTGGACCCGGTCGCTGTTCATCAATGACGACACCGGCGTGACCGACCTTGCCTTTGATCCGACCAATCCGGATACGCTGTTTGCCGGCACCTACCAGCGCCGGCGGCATGTCGGCCAGATGATCGGCGGCGGCCCGGACGGCGGAGTCTTCCGGACGATCGACGGCGGCAAAAACTGGGACAAGTTGAAGAACGGACTGCCTCCCGGTGAGGTCGGCCGGATCGCGCTGGCGGCCGATCCCAAGGTCAAAGGACGCATCTACGCTCTGATCGACGCGAAGATGCCCGGCGGAGCCCGTGGGCGTGGCGAAGAGCCGCCTATGGCAGCAGCGGCGGATCCGCAGGCTCGTGGCCGTGGCGCGGCGGCGGCGGCGCCGCCGGCTCGTGGTCGCGGCGCAGCACCGGCGGCGGAGCCGCCACCCTTGCCGCCTGCGCCGACCGCAGACAACGCGCGGGGTTTCTACCGATCCAATGACAACGGCAACTCGTGGACGAGGATGTCGGATTATCGAGGCGGCGGTCCCGCCTACTACAGTGAGATCACTGTGGATCCCCGGCATCCCGACACGATCTGGTCGGTCAACGTGAACTTCCAGTGGAGCCGCGACGGCGGCCGTACGTGGTCCAACATCGGCATCGAGAACAGCACGGCGGACATGGGCGTCAGCGGCGCCTTCAACGTGCACGTCGACCATCATGAGGTCGCCTTCGATCCGAAAGATCCAAAACATATCCTCATCGGCAACGACGGCGGCGCGTATGAAACGTACGACGACGGCGACACCTGGCGCCTGTTTGCCAACCTGCCGATCACTCAGTACTACCGCGTCTCGGCCGGAAACGAGGAGCCGTTCTTTACCGTCTGCGGCGGCACGCAGGACAACTTTTCGATGTGCGGGCCGTCACGCACCACGCATCTCACCGGTATCCGGACGAGTGACTGGTACATGACTGCGGGGGGCGACGGCTTCCAGAGCCGCCATGATCGGGGCGATCCGAACATCATCTATGCGTCGTCGCAAAGCGGCGGCATTTCCCGGTTCGACCGGCGCACGGGCCGAGGGACCAGCATTCGGCCCGGTCCCAACAATACCCTGAACCTGAGCGCCCCTCCCGCACCCGCAGGCAGGGAAGGCGGTGCCGGCGCTGCCGGTGGAGGCACCGAGGCTGCCGGTCGTGGTGGCGGCGGTCGCGGTGGTGGAACGGGCGACCGGGTCAACTGGGACGCGCCGTACATCACGAGCGCTCATTCGAACACGCGGCTCTACTGGGCGTCGAATTTCGTGTACCGTTCCGACGATCGCGGCGACACGTGGATGCGGATCAGCCCGGATCTGAGCCGCAATCTCGACTATCGCACACTGCCCATCATGGGCAAGGTCTGGCCCGAGGATTCGATCGCATTCCATGAGTCGACGACTCCGCTCAGCAACATTGTTTCCATTGATGAATCGCCATTGCTTGAGGGCATGGTCATTGTCGGAACCGATGACGGCCTGGTGCAGATCACTGAGGACGACGGAGCGAACTGGCGCAAGGTCGAGGATTTTCCCGGTGTGCCCAAGTGGACCTATGTTTCTGATGTCGCGGCCTCGCCGCGCGACGCGGACGTCATCTTCGTTGCGTTCAACAACTGGCAGGTCGGCGATTACAAGCCGTACATCGTCAGGAGCGATGATCGCGGCCGCACCTGGAAGAACATCTCGGGCGATCTGCCGCCGCTCCACGATGTGTGGGCGATTGCCCAGGACCACGTCAACGCCAACCTGCTGTTTGTGGGAACCGAATTCGGATTGTTCTTCACCGTCGACGGCGGGAGCCACTGGATGCAGCTGCGCGGCGGCATGCCGCCGACGCAAGTGCGCGACCTTGAGCTTCAGCGGCGTGAGAACGACGTGGTCATGGCAACCTTCGGCAACGGATTCTGGATCCTGGACGATTACAGCGCGCTGCGCGAGGTAAGTTCCAAGGCGCTGGCCGAGGATGTGCGGCTCTTCCCGCTGCGGCATGTCTATCAATTCCAGCCTTGGGGCGTTGCCAACGCCGGCGCGGCGGGTGTCGCGACTCTGGGCGGCAACTACACGACCCGGAATCCGCCGAACGGGGCCGTCTTCACGTATAACGTTCGGGAGGCCCTGGCCGAAGGCACCGAGCTCGTACTCACGGTCAGGGACACCCGTGGGAACCAGGTACGACAGCTGACCCTCGACAAGACCGCCGGCCTGAAGCGCGTCGAGTGGGACCTGCGGGGAGATCCGCCAACGCAGCAGCCACAGGCCACGGCCCAACCGGGTCGCGGTGGCCAAGGGGGCGGGGGCTTTGGAGGCGGCCGGGGACGCGGTGGTCCGCCGGTCGAGGTCGGCCGCTATTCGGCCCAGCTTGGACTCAAGAAGGGGGACACCGTCACCAACGTCGGGCCTGTCCAGAATTTTCAGGTGAAGCAGCTGCCGCAGCAGAACTATATTCTGTACCGGTAACGCAATGCGGGATCGATGCAGGGGCGGGCACACAGCCCGCCCCTGCGCGATTTCAGCAGAAGTCAGCTTCAGTCAGGCACAGTGCCCGCCGTTCATTCCAAGTGAGACGAACCATCACCCGACTTTTCATGAAAGCGTAGCCTGTCCCTCATTTTCAGGCGATGTCGGCGGCGCTCACCGGCGCCAGCTCGGGACGGCTTCCCGGACGCCATTTGCACCAGCCCTCCACGAGCAACGCCCCGAGAACCCCGACGACGATGTCGGTGAACTGGTCCGGTATCGTCTCCGGCAGGAAGACGTGCACGGAAATGTAGAGGAAAAGGATTTCCAGCGCTTCCCAGCCCAGGAGCAGCGCCATGAGAATGGTCCAGCGGGCCCGGTCGCCGATGCGGTATCTCCGCGCCAGGAAAATGACCAGCATGCCGCTGAAAAAGTGATTAAGACTCCAGAGGTCGAAGAAGAACCAGGGCGATCGGTACAGGACCGTGTACATGATCGACAGGTCCCGGGTGGCAAAGTGGTGGATGACTTTCAGCATGTTTTCAGGCTTTCTCTCTGCCGGCTCCGCAAATTTCCTGGCCGGGCCGACCCCGGCCATACGAATGATCGATACCGCAGCGCACCGATGCTTCGGTCGTCGGGATCTCCGCTCTGGGACTTATCGGGTTCCCCCTCTCGCGCCATAAGCGGGAACTTATAGGGGATTCCTCCGCCCGACGCAAGCACAAGATGAAGCAGTGCGGCTGTCCCCTCAACGATGTGCGTTTCGCCCCGGCCTCGCCCAAGCGGATCCTGCTCCGAAAATAGCTCTTTGCGCCCTCGCGCCCTTGCGTCATTGCGTTAAAAAAAATCAACGCAAGGACGCCAAGACGCAAGGACGCCAAGACGCAAAGTCGCAAAGCCAAAAGATTTTCATGCGTCACCGGGTGCGCCATAGCGCATGAGAAGCTGCTCCGAAAACAGCGGCAATTCCGGTGCCGATCAACCGATCCGTTTCTGTGCCGCCCTTCAGGGCTGGAGATCTTGGCACCTCAACCCAGGGCTTACGCCCTGGGCTGTGCTATAACGCCCTTCAGGGCTGAGCATCTCGCCCATGGGAAAACCCCGAAGGGGTGGCGCGGCAAAGCCCAGGGCGTGAGCCCTGGGGACTGGGGATCAACCTGGCCAGAGCCCTGAAAGGGCGGCACAGTGAAATGGCGATGGGAGCTTAACATTTTCATGCGTCACCGGGTGCGCCATGGGCGCATGAGGAGCTGCTCCGAAAACAGCGGGAATGGCGATAACCTTCGGGGTCGTAATCGAATGGCACTAAGATAAGGTGAGATTTTTCTGTCGCCCCGCCGGGGCTCTCGATCATTTCCGCCTGAACCCCGGGCTGCGCTGCGCTAGCCTGTGACTAAACCCGTGGCTGGCTCGGGGGCCGAAGCATTAGGACCAGCGACTAATTGATATCCGAGTTCCTTGGCTCTGGCCTTCAGGGAGTTGATCCGGCTCTCGCGGTAGCGCTTTTCAAATGCTTCTACACCTTCATCGACGTATGGCTGGCCCCACCGCAGCAGGCGGTAAATCAGAGTGGCCAACTTTCTTGCGCTCGCAAATACGGCAACGTCTCCTCCACGACTTCGCGCGATCTTTCGATAGTAAGCTCCCAACGCCGTTGCGCTGTTACGCAGTGACAGTGCCGCCATCCGTAGGGCAGCGGCAACGCGCGTACTCGCCGTGTTCCGCCTTTTCTTTTTGACGGGTTTGCCTCCGCTGATGGGTCTATGGGGTGCCAGGGTGGCGTGCGAGACAAAGTGTTTCTCCGTCGGGAAATCGCTTAAAGTGGGACCGTATTCGCTCACGACCACCAGGACGGTTTCTACACCGATGGCGTCGATGCTGGTTAGGTCCGCTCCGCTCATGCGATACAGCGCCTCTCGCATGGGCTCTTCGCCCCGTTTTTTGATCGCTCTTGCTTTATGTGGATTTTTCACGGTCGGAGGAGGCTGTTGTCGGCACTCCTGCCGCTGCAGCTCGGCGAGCTTTCGTAAAATCTCCCGGTCGTAATCGGCAACGCGCTGCTGGAAAGCGTCGTACATTTGCAATGACTGCCGCAGACTGAACAGGTGGTCCTCGCGCCAGTGCCCGGTCAACTGGTTGGCGATTTCCTCTTCGCTCTTGCGGCAGCGCCAGTCACGCAGCTGGGCCAGTTTCATGGGGTCGCGCTCTCCCGCTGCGATGGCTCGTAGAATCTTCATGCCGGTCACCCCATCAATATCGGAAACCGCCCGGTGCACCCGCACATTCATCTGGTCCAGGCTCTTTTGCATCCTGCGCAGCCAGTCGGATGAATCGGCCACCAGGATGGCCTTGTCTCGCACCAGGGTCCGCAACATGCATATGGCCTCCGCAGGGCGAAATGAACCCCTGAGCAGTCCGCAGCTATGGAGCCGTTGAATCCACTCGCAGTCTTTGGCGTCCGTTTTTTTGTCGCGCCCAGGTACGCGTGCCAATTGCCGGGTATCGACTAACAGTATTTCGAAACCCGCCGCCTCCAGGACCTCGTGTGGAGCAATCCAGTAGACCCCCGTGCTCTCCATTGCTATCGATTCGATGTTACGCTCTTTAAGCCACTGAGCCATCCGGATCAGCTCTGGAGTTGTAGCTCCGAAAGTGGCTACTTCCCGAGCGGATCGGTCCAGCGTCGGAGCGCAAACCCAGTGTTGTTCACTGCCCAAATCGATCCCCGCTACTTCCGGTCGAATCACTGGGAGTCCTGCAATCTGTTTGCTATTTCCTCCTTGAACATCGCGGCCTTCCTCCATTTTCCATTCCTTTCTGAGCACATCCGCCCGGGTCGGCCAACTGCAGAATCTAGCCTAGGGGAGTGCCAAAAAGCCTCGCCAATGTTCAATGCCTTCCCGGAGCCATGCTTGCCAAGCGGCATAAGCACGAATGTGTAAAGGGCCTTGACTGCGGCTATGCTCGCGTCCAGGATACCGCTCGTGGCCGCCCACAGTCACAGGTTATTCAATCCGACCCGGTCGGAGGCGGAGCTTGCCCGGGGCTACTCTCCTGGCGCCCCTCCGGGGCCTGGAGCGAGTTTCGCGACAGAAACTAACTACAAGCGCGGCGCGTCGGTGCGCCGCTTTCACGCCCCGGAGGCAACCCCGGAACGGGCGGCAAGCGGCCCTATTGCCGCAGCACGAGCATCGACAAAGCCGCGGTGTGCCTCCACGCTCAAAGGGCGTGTTCAGCGCCCTGCTCTGGCCCGAAATAACGGGCGGCTGCAAAAAGCCATACGGAGTGAATCAGTCTGATTTTTGCTGAAGCGGAACAGGCCTCTGATTCCCGCCGAACAAGAAAGGCTTTCGGGCAGCTTCAGACCGGCCCGGGTCTGAGCCATTCCTTCTTTGAGTGACTAAAAAAAACTCGGTCTGCCTGTCATCACGGAAGCTCATCACGTTCAAGCTGTCTCGCTCCGCTTCTAATCTCTCGATAAACTCGTTGATTTGCGGCTCCCGGTTCACCCACGAGAGCCAATCGGGATCGACTTCCCTGCATTGACAACGTCGATAGGCAATCCCGATTTCAGGATTATTCCTGAGCATTTCGAACCATTCGTCCATCCTCTGAGGGTTAAAGTCGGCCCAATACAAATCCTCAACCTGGATGTCGCCGCCTGATAACACATAGATAGGATGGGCCAGCGAATAGTTGATACCGTATATCGTTCTCAAATTCGCGGATTTCATTGCCCTGAAAACGTCATACAGCGCCGGCGATGTTATGCACGCACCCTTGCGACTCTCGATTTGCCGCAGCATTATCATGCCGTGCACGGCGCCAAAAGCAATATTGGAAACCAGGGCTGCAGCGAACAGAGCCAGTACAACCCCGCGATATCTTTCCCGGCGCTTCGTGAGGTAGGACAGGCAGTGGGCGATTGAAATGACGGATCCGCCGAGCAGAATCGGCGTCAATATATAAAAATGCCAGGGTCGATTCAATCCGCGGAATACTGGATAAAGCAAAAAGGAACCGATGCACAGTACGATACAGATTAGGGCGTATCTACCGTATTCCCTCTCCGTATTGGAAACTGGATACAGAACCAGGGAGCCTGCCAACGCGGCCAGCAGCGATATGGCCAGGACCGGGGCAGGAATTACCGCAAATCTCTCGAGGGTAATCCTCAGATACCAGTCCGCTCCATCGAACATACTGCATAAAAACGAGAAGTTCTGGCCCAGCGAGAGAAAATATGGTCCGCGCGCGCCATCCGCGGTTGCCGTGTATAAAGCTGAGAATCCCCTTTTGTAGAAATAGAAGAGATGGGGGATCATCGGGATAAGGAAATACAGGCCCGGGATGACATAGAAGCTTTTGATAACAGGCCAGGTTTGGTGCGTACCTGCACATTGCAGGAAGCGCCCGAGGGAGAGGATTCCGGTCAGAATGATGAAGGCGATCACCACTGGAATTGAGGTCAGCTTTTGCGCCAGAACACATCCGGTGAAGAACCAGATCATCCGATAATATTTCATGTCGGAGCTGGACAAATACCTGAACAGTACTCCCAGAGCAAGGCTGATGAAAATATATTGGAAGAGCGATGGCCCGGTATCCATGGGTGCGGTAATCAGAAAGTTCGTATCCACGAAAGGTGATGCGAAAACAAGCCAGGCCCATTTCCTGCCGGCTATCGGGAGAATGGCCCAATACAAGGCAATCAAATAAACCATGGCGAACAGGACGTTCACCGCAAGGAGCATTCGAGGGGTGGTTCCCGTTATCATCAACAGGGGCGCGGACACCCATGCCTTCAGCGCCCCCTGATAGGGCCCGGATACCAAGGGCAGGGGGTAGCCGAAGATCTTGAACTCCAACCATCCGGCGATTGGGGCGGCATGGCTCATTCCGACTGCGGGAATGAAATCCCAGAGCTCATCGTGAAAAACCCCGATATTCTTGCTGAGAACACCCGCTGCGTTTAGCATGAATAATAGGGATAGGAGTCCGGCAATCCAGGCCAGTATTCTGAAAAAGCGCCGCGATGGTGGGATTCCTGGACTGACGGAGGCAACTCCTGAAGGTATCGGGCAAAGCATAAGCCATGGCTCTCTGAGATAGCCTCAGAATAGCATCCCGGTCAAAAAGAACATATTTGCATTTTCCTGTTTGAAGCGGAACAGCACCGCTTGAGGGTCACCTGGACAGGTTCGCCTGTTATGGATCGGCGCCGGCACGATGGAAGAATCGATGCTCAAGGGGGCGCCGGCCATGCACCAGGGGTTGGACCAGGCAGGAATTAAAAACGTGTTTGTCGAGTCCCAAGGCACCTCTCACCAATTTCAAACGTGCCGCAGGGCCCTGTACGATTTTGCGGCCAGGCATTTCCACAAATAGTCATTGGGGGCAAGTCGGGAACAGGATAGATCACCGCCGACCGCTCCCCGAAACCGCAGATCCAATCAGGCTCCGCTGATCTCGCCGTGGTATGGATACTGGCGAATGAGATGGACGCACTCGCTTAAAGCCTCCAACAACGTCTCTCCCCAGCCAAACGGCGTAAAGGGAACCCCTTCCTGATTAATCTGCTTATCGGCCTGAGCGAGAAACCGCATGTTCAGCGCGTTCCGCTGAACATATTCATGCACCGTAATGGTGAATTCGACGTTCCCGGCGGGTTCATGCTTCTTTATGGCAAAGAAATGGAGCTTGGCCAGCTCTTCAGAGGGATCCGTTTGAGCAAATATCCAATCCGTCATCGAAGTAATCCTTTTGGAAACCTGCCAGCACAGGGCCGGGCCCGGCTATGTTTATTGATCTCATCGACCTGATCGAACACCGCCTGCGCTCGCAGGAGACTGAGGATGTGGCAAAAATATCTCTTATCTTAGCACCATTCGCGCCCGTCCCCGAAACCCGGACCTGACACCATTGATTTTAGCCCGGAGGCTTCGGCCAGGGCAGGGACTCCGGATTGAGATCCTCAACACCATGAAGGTACCAAACCCTCTCACCCAGATAGGCCTGGCAGATGGAGAGGACAAGCTTGGCCCATTCCCCGGTCTTGACGATGACCGTTTTGCCTCGAATCCTGACGCCGGCCAGATCCAGCTCGGATCGGTCGGCGACGATGGCCACGTCCGCATCCAAGAGTCCCCCGGTCATGGTGACATGCGAATCAAAGGCCTCGAGTGCAATCGGGCCGCCTGCAATCCGGGAGTTCTCGATGCTGACCGTCGAATTTTTCAGCTGAAGAGACTGGGCCGCAATTCCTTCCAGTTTGAAATCGTTGCAGTTCTCAATCTCCAGCAGCTTGTAAACCCCGCTCAGGATCCGTCCCTGTTCGTCGCTGAACCGGCCCACCGCCTCCAATGGCGCAGCCTTCGGGGGAGCCGCGGCATCAGCCGATTTTGCGGCGATGTTCTGCGCCAGTATACCGTCAAACAGATCCGGCGCCTCGCTCATCGGCGCATGGCCGAGCCCGTCGAGCTCGATGATCCGCGCGTTGGGCAGCTGCGCGGCCAGCGCCCTGGCGGTTCGGATCGGCGCAATCGGGTCTTTGGTCCCCCACAGGAGGGTCACGGGCTGGGTGACAAACTGAAGTCTCCGGCTGAAGTCCTCCTGCGCCAGCGCCAGACCGGCGATCAGATCGGGCCGACCCTGCAGAACCTGTTGCCGCAGATTTTGGCTGGCCAGAATCACATCGGCATCGGGAGTGAAGAACCGCGTTTCCATCCGGCCGAGGATCGATCCCCAGAGTGAATCCACGAAACCCAGGGCGCCCGATGGCAGCCCCGCGAACCGGGAATCAGCCGCGCCTTTGCCTGCCGATTTGAAGGCAACGGAACGGTGCAGGATTCCAGGCGTGTCGATCAGAATCAAGTGCCGCAGATTCCGGGGGTAAATCGAGGCGAACCGCAGGGCCACGACGCCACCCATAGAATGGCCTACCAGCGTGAAAGGGCCGTTCACCCGCTCCTCCATGATCCACTTCACGAAGGCGGCATAATTGGCGGGCGAATAGAGCGCGTTCTGCTTCTCCGACCTGCCAAAGCCCGGAAGGTCGAAAGTCAATACGTGGTATCGTTGGGCCAGCGCGGGAATGACATGTTCCCAATCGCGAGCCGCTCCCTCCCCCAATCCATGGATCAGGACGACCGTGTAGGAATGATTGCGGCCAGCTTCGTAGACATAGCACTTCCCCTGGAACACGGGCTCGGTTACGACCTCCTCCAGAACCGTGCGCATCGGGGGCTGAGCAGGCGCAGGTGGCGGTTCTGAGGGCTTGATCTGCGCGGCATTGCAGGTCAGTGCCGCCGGTGCGGCAACTGGCAGCAAGAGAAACAGCGCAGCGGGCAGGCATAACCGGCCGCGCGTTCGGTTTGGAAACCGTCTAATTCGAGCGGAGCGCTTTCCAGTTGTCGGCAAGTAGAGACTCCCCCTGATCGAGTTTCCATCCGGGCCCCGCCTGGCTATTGTATGCCGATTCGCGTGTCTGGGGATGGAAATTCCGAATTGGCGGCATCCCTGACCATCACCCAACAGTCCTCGCCGGCCGAAACCAGGGATCGATCATCCTGAGAAAAGACGGCCTGGCGATCCATCCCACCCGCGAGGATAATTCCGCGGCCATTCGAGGCATTTTCATGTTATTCTTCATGCAGCCGAGAAAAGCACTTTTGGTTGTTTGATTTTGCCTCCTCCGGAGCAAAGTGAGCTCTGATCCATCGCGGGTGCAGCGACGGGATGCACCCAAGTGGCATCTGATTCTCGCATCTGGCCGGTGTGCCTCCAAGGATTTCCAGGGGCGTAACCATGCGTGTCCTGCTCATCTATTTCAGCCAAACCGGATACTTGTTGCCGGCGCCGCCGATTGGATTAAGCTACATCGCAAAAGCCACCGGGGCAGCGGGACATGCTGTTGAAATGCTGGATCTGCTGTTCTCGAAAAATCCCGCGGAAGATTTGCGTACGGTTTTACGCAAATTCCGACCCGAGGTGGTCGGTATCTCCGTGCGCAATATCGACAATCTCACGCAGCAACGCTCCTCATGGCACCTCGAAGAACTGAGTCTAAGGCTTGCAGAGATCCGCAAAGAATGTCGCGCCAGAATCGTCCTTGGCGGCCCCGCGATCAACATCCTCGGGGCATCCGCCCTTGCGGATCTCGATGCGGATTTCGTGATGACCGGCGAAAGTGAGGTCGGATTCCCCATGCTGCTTGCGGCCCTTGAGACGCACGGCCGCTACGACCAGATAGCGGGGCTTTGCTTTCGCGACGGGGATACCATCGTTGCCACGCCATCAAGGCGTCTCAGCCGCTTCGGCTCGTCAGGGATGGAGGATTGGATTGACTGGCGAGCCTACGAGCGGCGGGGCGGCACCTGGGCCATTCACAGCATGCGCGGATGCCCGATGTCTTGCATCTACTGTCCGTTCCCGTCGCTGGAGGGCCGGATCAGCCGCCGCCGCCCCACCGAGGAAGTCGTGGACGAAATCGAGCGCGTCATGAGCACACTCCGGCCGCGCACCTTTGAATTCGTCGATTCGGTTTTCAACATCCCCCCGGAACACGCGATGAGTATCTGCGAGACCGTCATACGCCGACGCCTGAAGGTTAACCTGTCCGCCATGGGAGTGAATCCATCCGCGGTGTCCGAGGAGTTGTTCAGGCTGATGAAACGCGCGGGCTTCAACTCCATGATGATCACGCCGGAAGCGGGCAACGATACCATGCTGCGCAATCTGGGCAAAGGGTTCGCCATGGAGAGCGTTCATCGCACCGCGCGGTTCGCGCGGCAATCGGGGATTCCCAGCGCCTGGTTTTTCATGCTCGGCGGCCCGGGTGAAACGCGTGAGACTGTCGAAAGCACCGTGTCGTTTGTCGAAAAGCATCTGAACTGGAGGGACTGCCTGACCATCTTCAATACCGGTATCCGCATCCTGGGTGGAACGGAGCTCGCCCGCATTGCCGAGCATGAGGGCATACTGGCGCGGGGCGAGGTCTTGACCAAGCCCGTGTTCTATATATCGCCGCAGGTAAACCCAGACTGGATCATCGATCGCATCAACCGCGCCATCAGGGTGAATGGAGCTATCGTACACTCAGCGGATCAGGGGGAATCCTTTTGGAATCGCGCTCTGCATGCGGGCCTCTACCGGGCCGGGCTTGCCCCGCCCTACTGGCGGTTTCTGCCTCGCCTGCTCCGGTTCCCGGCCTTGCATCGGATACGCCTGCGGCATCCCCTCGCTCCGAAGCCATCCGGAGACGGGATCCTGTCCCTGCAAAAAACTCCGTAGTTATTCATATTGTTGCTCTTACAGCTTTGTCGGCGGAAACCTGGACACCCATTTTTTGTCGGGGAAACTTGAGAAACTTGGACACCCATTTTTTGTGATTTTTTTCTTGGCACTTTCCATGAGTCACCAGTTAGTAATGTCAAGAGAGGTGAACCATGGGTCTGCCGCGCAGCAAATACGTCCAGGAAGGACAAGAAGGGGTGTATCACTGCTTCAGCCGGTGCGTCCGCCGGGCATTTCTGTATGGATTCGACCCCCTCACAAGCCGGGACTTCTCCCACCGCAAGGCATGGCTGGTAGACAGGTTACGCTATCTCTCGGCCATCTTCGCCATCGAAGTCTGCGCCTACGCCATTTTGGAAAATCACTATCACACAATCCTGCGTACTCGGCCCGACATCGTCAGCCTATGGTCCGATCGGGAAGTGGCAACCCGCTGGCTGACACTCTTCCCGCGGCATCGCAACCTGGAAGGCATCCCAATTCCACCTGTCGAGAAAGACATCTGCGCCCTGGTGGATTGTCCGGAACGTATCGCCGAGCTGCGCCGACGGCTTTGCAGCCTGAGCTGGTTCATGGGCCGGCTCAACGAATTCATCGCACGTGCTGCAAACAAAGAGGATAGGGTTAAGGGCCGGTTCTGGGAATCACGGTTCAAATGCCAGGCGCTGCTCGATGAAGCGGCCACAGCCGCATGCATGGTGTATGTAGACCTGAATCCGATCCGGGCCGGACTGGCAGAAACTCCGGAAGAAAGCGACTTCACCAGCATCCAGGAACGGATCCGTGCCTGGCAGAAAGAGACGATGATGACAGCCTCTGCTCCCGGGGAGGCGGCCCAAGACATGCAGTCTGGCTCTTTCGGCAGGGACATGCTAATGCCGGAAGATGACGGCGAGATTTCGAACGCTATTCCCGAACGCATTTCTGGAATGAGGAATTCCTTTGATGCTGCAGCCCTTTCCGCCGGTTGGTTATGTCCCATTCAATCAGATTCCGACCGGAGGGGGATCCTGCAGATGACTGCGGCCGAATATTTCGATCTGGTGGACAAGTCGGGACGCATGATGCGGAGGGATAAACGGGGAGTCATCGATGCCGATCTGGCGCCGATCCTGCTGCGGATTGGCGCCAATCCAGAAGCGTGGCTTGATACCATCTCCCGCTTCGGATCCAGATTCCGTCTCGCCGCCGGGCTGCTATCCAATCTGCGCAAGTTTGCAGATCAGCTCGGCAGGCGGTGGCTCAAAGGCGTTGCCACGGCTCGTGCCGCCTTCGCATCATCACCACCGCAATTGGCCTGATCCCTTACGCGCCCAGCAGCCAATCCTCTGCAGATCTGATGCTATCTTCTGACCGCATCGATCCCTTCCGGCAGCATTTGGTATTTTCCTGCCCGTGACCGTCCTATTGCCCTGATCCCTGCCGATTTGTTTCACCCAATGGTCACATTCCTTCGCTAAATCCAAAATCACCGCTCCACCACAGAGGCTGAGATTTGAGATAATAATAATGGGTGTCCAGGATTTCCGAATAATGGGTGTCCAGGATTCCTATAATGGGTGTCCAGGCTTCCTTCTCCAGGCTTCCTTTCCGGGGCGGGAGCCAGGTTTACACTGGTGCCATGCTCAAGGCTGATCCGGCCGCCAGGATCCGCACCGATGAAATCGCACCCGCGCAGATGCCGGATATGCGGCGGCAAGGACGGAAGCTATGATTTGGGGAATGCAACTCAGGATACCATGCTATCATGTGGCGCGGGGGAACAGTCATGAAGCAATTCTACGATAACGATCCGAGGGAGCTGCCTGCTTATGGGCTGGCTGACAGCTCTCATTATCTGGCGATCCCCCTGGCAACGCTCAGGTCTTGGGTTAGAGGCCGATCTTATGAGACAACTACCGGAAAACAATTCTTTGAACCGGTAATCCAGTTGCCGGATCCTCGGGAACCCATGCTCTCATTTATGAATCTGGTAGAGGCACACATACTGGATGCTCTTAGGCGGATTCATGAGATACCCCTGCTGCGGATTCGAAAAGCAATCGAATTCCTCTCCAATAGGATGCATTCAGAGCATCCCCTTGCAGAAGAAGGACTCAGAACGAACGACATCGACCTATTCTACGATTTGTTGGAATTAAAGACGATCATCAATGTCTCAAAGTGGCAATTAGCTTTTCGCGATATTGTTGAGCCGAGCCTCCATCGCATCGAACACGATGCAGACGGATTGGCAAAACGTCTCTTTCCCTTCACGCGATCCCGCAAGATAGACGCTCCTCGCCTGATCGTCATCGATCCCCTAGTTTCCTTCGGCCGTCCGGTGATTTTGGACAGTGGAGTCCCAACGGGAATGGTGGCCGAACGCTATAAGGCGGGGGAATCCGTGGACGAGCTAGCCGAGGATTATGGCCTCCAAAGAAACCATATCGAAGAAGCAATCCGCTACGAGCTCGCCGCCTGAATTTACTTTTTTTATTGACCGCTGCCTGGGGAAAAAGGTGGCTTCGGTTCTAAGAGACAGGGTGCATGTCGAGGTGCATGATGATCACTTTATGCCCAATGAACAGGACCGAGAATGGTTGTCCTATGTGGGGAAAAAAGGATGGATTGTCTTAACGAAGGACAAAAATATACGGCGGAACCAACTCGAAGTGACCGCACTTAAAAAAGCCGCGGTCAAAACCATCATACTCACCAGCAGCAATATTACTTCGGATGAAATGTGCGGAGCATTTCTAAGAGCCCTAAATACAATGATAAGGCTTGCCGGTAAAGAAAAAGGCGGCTTCATTGCGGTGGTTCGGAGAGATGGGTCCGTCTCACTGCTGGAGGCCTTTTGAGGCACACTCCGCAAGATCAAACAGCAGGCCGAGTTGTCAACAATATGATGGCGGCGGGCTCCCATTGGAGCCTTTTTTGTTTGCTACCCCTATGCTACCCGGAGTTATTTTGGGGATCCCAGTATTCCTGTAAGTTATTGATTCTGTGGTGCGCCCGGCACGACTCGAACGTGCGACCTTTTGATTCGTAGTCAAACGCTCTATCCAACTGAGCTACGGGCGCATTCCCTGAAGCCCCAACACAATACAGATTTCTGCACGGCAGTGCAAGAGTCACTTTCGAGGGTCGTTCAACAGCAGGTCCGGGGGCCGGTTCGATCCGCGCGCATCAGGTGAAACCAAGCACCTCCCGCTACCTCCGGGAGGCGCTGCACCGGAACTGTCGGAAATTTCGTGTCACCTCTCGCGGCCATCAGGACATCACAATTCAATAGCAGCACCAGATCATTGTTCTTGGCTCGGCGCGCTGCCGACAGGACCGCGTTCTCCGAAAACCCGGACAACATGGAGGAAATATCCTGGCTGTCGGTAGGACGCTCATGTCTGTTTGAAGGTTCCAGCCGTCAAAGCCCGCTATAAGAATTGCGGAATTACGGTTTGTCGCTGCTGATCCGGACATAGATCCGCCTCCCTTTCCATGATTCGCTACGGCTCGGAATCACGCGCGGGGCGATCCCGGTTCGGGCTCGCCCCGGGTCACCCCCTCGAATTGCCTATCGCCGAAACGCATGCCTTTGTGATAATTGTGAAGTCCGTTTCATCATCCATAGGAGATCCGCATGACTGACAAGAAGGCCGCCGGCCTCATCGGTTCGTTCCCCAGAGTATTCTGGATCGCCAACGTCATGGAGCTGTTCGAACGGGCCGCTTACTACGGCATGAACTCCGTGCTGGCCATCTATCTCAGCAATTCCATAAGCGAAGGCGGATTGGGATTCTCGGAGGAAACCGTCGGTTTTCTTCAGAGTCTGATTTACGCCCTTACCTACGTCGTTCCCATCCTCGGGGGCGCGCTTGCGGATCGATATGGTTACCGGAAAATGCTCATGGTCGCCTTTTCCCTGCTCGCCTCCGGATACTTCCTCACCGGACACATGAGCACATACGGAACCATCTTTGTCACTCTTCTCGTCATGGCCACCGGCGCCGGGCTTTTCAAGCCGATCATCTCAGGAACGATTGCCAGAACCACGACCGAAGCAAATTCCGGCTTCGGATTCGGAATCTATTACTGGATGATCAACCTCGGCGCCTTCCTCGCGCCTCTGGTCGTCAGCTATCTCAAGGGCTTCTCATGGAGCTATGTCTTCACTGCTTCCGCGATCTACTGCGGACTCATGCTCCTGCCGGCCTTGTTCCTGTTCCGGGATCCGCCCAGGCCGGCCAACACCAAGAAACTGAGCGAGGTTCTCGGCTCCGCGGCCATGGTGCTCGCCGATGCACGGTTCATGCTGATGATCTTCGTCTATTCCGGCTTCTGGATCCTCTACTTCCAGAACTTCGGCTCGGTGCTTTGGTTCCTGCGCGACTTCGTCGACAAGGCACCGGTGAACCGGTTTTTCGCGGGGCTGGGCATCCCCTTCTCTTTCGACGCCGAGCACGTGACCAGCATCAATGCCGGAACCATCATCCTGCTTCAGGTTCTGGTCAGCCGCATAGTCAAGAACCTGAAACCCCTTCCAACCATTATCGGGGGGCTGGCGATCGGAGCCCTCGGATTCGTTTGCCTGGCATTCGCTTCGACCGCCTGGATTTTCGTTCTGGGCATCGCAGTATTTTCCATCGGGGAAATGACCGCCCACCCCAAATATTATAGTTATGTCGGCCTGGTCGCCCCCGTCGACAAGAAGGCCGTCTACATGGGATATGCCTTTCTGTACGGCGTGATCGGCAGCCTGGTGGGTTCCAGCGCCGGCGGCGCCCTCTACGCGTCGATGCTGAAGCCGTTGGTGGGGCAGACGGGCATTGAAGGAGACTTGAGAAATTTCTGGCTGCTGTTTGCCGCCCTGGATCTGCTGGCATTGGGCGGGCTGTTGCTTTATAACCGCTTCTTCGCCGTGGATACGCCGGCATCCGCCAGGGTTGCCAGGTGGATCATGATCGGCATATATGTGGGGTTCACTCTTCTGGGCGCCTGGTTCCTGTATGGCTCGGTGACCGGAGAAGCGATCGAATTCCGGACTCTGGTGCAGGCCTGCATCATGCTCCTGATCGGCGCGGGCGGCGTCGCGATCAGTCTGCAGCCGTCCGGGATGCGGCCTTAACCTGCTTGATTCACAAGGAAAGGATCGCAAGACACTCAGGACACCGAAGAACACGGATGCACACGGATCGGCTTCGTGTGCATCCGCGTCCATCCGTGTCCAAATTGCCTTCTGCAATGAGCGGATTCCGGCGCCGCGCACCGCCATACATGCGTTTGCGAAAGGCGTTCATGAATAATTCGGACTAAGGTCCAGCGCCTGCCGCGCCGCCGCCATCCGCACCGGTTCCATCACCCGTCGCGCACGCCAGAGCAGATTGTGGGGTGTCACGGTGGCGCCCACGAATTCCACTACCTCGACCTGGTACCCGGCCGCTTCCAGACGCCAGGTGCGTTGGGCATCGACGCGCGCCTGGATCCATCTCCGGCGTATCGGCGCTGGGAGCGGCACGCCCGCGGCTTCAGATTCCTTCAGGGCCCGGCTGGCGCCGGGCACGGCCGCACTCGTACAGCAGGGGACGAGAAGCAGCATCCTGGCCTCGCTCGTGACCGTTCTTTCGATGATGGCATCCGCGGCCGCGCCGCAGGCGTGCAGAGCAGTCACCAGGGAAGCCTGTTTCGGCCATGCCGCCGGGTCCGCGACATCGGCCGTACGGCACTCCACCACGATCGGCGTCTGCAGACGTTCCAGCGCCTTCCGGCTCAGGGCCACGCGCCGGGGATCCTTCTCGATCGTGATCACCTCCGCCGGACGGCCCAGAGGCTCCAGCACGAGCCTGGCCGCAAGAAGGCCCAGGTAGGCCTTCCCGGCAGCCGCATCCACCAGCACGATCGGCGACCGGCGCGCCTGGCGCCGTAAGGCGCGCTCGATTTCGCCGAGCATCGCCGCCACTTCAACCGCCTTTCTCCTGTCCTCCCGCCGCAGCCCCGCCCCCTGGGCCGCAATGTAAAGCAGATCCAGCCATCGCTCCACCTCCTCTACCCGCATGACCCGATTCACCCCCGCCCCCGAAATTCCGCCCGCGTCTTATAACGGGTCGATTCGAGCATTTTGGCCGCTATTTCTTTTACCAGTTTCGCACAGACGAAGGCCGTGATGCCGGCGGGGTCCAGACGCGGATTAAACTCAACGATATCGGCGCCCACCACCTCAGCCCGCAATTCCTGGATGGCGCTTAGAACCTCACGCACGGAGAACCCCCCGGGCTCCGGGTGGCTGACCCCGGGAGCAAAGGCGGGATCAAGAGCATCCATGTCAAAAGAAAGATACAGCGGCGCCTGCAGCTCCGGCACCACCCCTCGCCAGGCCCGCATCTCGATGATTTCAACCCCGAACCTCTCCGCCTGACGTCGCTGATGACCGTTCAGAGTCCGGACACCGATCTGCACCAGCCGCCGCACCAATCCTTCTTCCATGATGCGCGCGAACGGACAGGCATGGGAATGGCGGTTTCCCGAATACTCATCGTACAGGTCAGGATGGGCATCAAAATCCACGACGGTCAGTCCCGGATGCCTGGAGGCGACGGCCCGTATCACCGGATAGACGACCGCGTGATCGCCGCCCAGACCGATAGGCCGCAGGTTCCGGGCCAGCACCGAACGGACGGAGGCTTCAATCCGGGCAAAACCGTCCTCTCCCGGTGCCGCGATCACGTCGCCGGCATCGCCGAACAGTGCTTCATCTCCCAGATCCGTGCCGTCTTCACTCCAAAAATTCGATGCCCCGGAACGCAATGCCGATCGTATGATCGACGGCGCATCCGCCGCCCCCCTGAGAAACGATGAATTCTCGTCAAACGGAAGACCGAGCAGCACAATTTTCGGCCGCCCCTGCCCATCATCGTCTGCAATCATCTCCGTCCCTCTCCCTCGATTCCACTCCCCTTCGGGCGGCAACCCGTTCTGTGGGTCAAATCCATTCTATACAGAAGCGGGCGCCGTGGCGCTCGAATTCATTTAATCGTCCATTCTGCAGATCATGTTATCCTATGGTCTCCGGCAAAAGGTAAATCACAATCAAACCAGGAGCCTCATCATGGCAGACGACCTGAAAACCATCGCGAATTGGGCCAAGGAACTCGGCATTCCGGAAAAAAAACTCAAAGCTGCAGTGCAGGCGGCGGCTATCCCTCCCGATGCCAAGAAAGGTGTCTGTGCTTACTTTTCCCGGAAATCCGTGGAGAAGGCAAAGAAATCCATCCCATAGCCCGAATCGAACGTACTTCATCGCAAGCGAACTGCGAAGACCTCGGGGCACATTTCTGACCTTTGCGGGCTTTGCGATCCAAATGCCGCGGCGCCCGACCTGCAATTGCCGGCGCTTGAGGCTTGACAAGGATCCCGGCACCGTGTATTATTGTTTCCTTGTATGGCAACTATACAACATTAAAGCCGTGCCGGATCGCCCGCCACGAAGGCGGCGACATGCACAAGGAGCCGGAAATGCCCCTCTATGAGTTTGAATGCCTCAAATGCGGCGCAGAATTCGAAAAGCTGGTGCGCACATCGTCCCCCGAAGAGGAAGTCTCCTGTCCAAAATGCGGCAGCCGGAACATCGATGAAAAGATCTCCGCTTTCGCCTCCTGGCTGCGCGACCGCTCGTGCGCTCCCGGCGGTGGCTGAGGCTGGAATTGATCGATCGGCCGTGCGCCGATCCCCATGTTCGTCACTGTTCGGCCCAGAATTGCACTCGTCAGGAGCAAGTATGATGGATCAGAACGGTGTCTGTTTTTTTTGCAGAATCTTCAAAACGCGATCGAGAAGACTGACCTTGTTCTTGTGGGACATGAACGCGCTCTTGAATCCCATGATGATTATGTTTTTGAGATCCAACCCGGTAAGCCCGAAGGTGCGGCAGGCGGTCAGGTATTCCTGAGTGAGCGTCGTGTCGGACATCAGGCGGTTGTCGGTATTGAGCGTGACGCGCAACCCCCAGTCGTAGTAAAGCCGGAGCGGGTGCTCTTCCAGTGATTTGATCGACCCCGTGTGCACATTGGATGAGAGGCAGATTTCCAGCGGAATCCGGTGATCGTTGACATAGTTCAGCAGATCCCCATCCTCTTTCAGGCGGGTCCCATGGCCTATGCGGTGAGTGTTCAGGTTGTGCAGCGCCTGCTTGATCGAACCCGGACCGTAGGCCTCACCGGCATGTACGGTACAGTTGATGTTGTTCTTCCGAATCAGATAGAAGGCGTCGTTGTGTTCCTTGGCGGGGTAACTGTCTTCGAACCCGGCCAGGTCAAACCCGACCACGCCCTGGTGTTTGTAGGCCACGGTGAGTTCCGCCAGTCGCAGCGAGGTCTCGGGTGAGATGTTGCGGATGCCGCAGACAATCACCCCGGTCCGGATGCCGGCTTCATGCTCCGCGCGGGCAAGCCCGTCCAGCACTGCGTTCATGACCTGGGTTAACTTCATTCCTTTGCGAGTGTGCAGGATCGGCGAATAACGCACTTCGAGATAAAGAACGTTTTCCGCGGCGTTGTCCATGGCCAGTTCATAAGCGGCCCGTGTCAGCGCCTCGGCATCCTGCAATACCGCCAGCGTGAATTCAAAACGCTTCAGATATGTGACGAGATTGCGCTGGACGCCTTCTGGATTGAAGAGCTCACTCAATTCTTCAAGCGATCGGGCGGGGAGCGCCACATTCCGGCTTTGCGCCAGTTCCCAGATCGTCTCCAGCCGGAGCGATCCATCCAGGTGGCAGTGCAGTTCGACTTTGGGAAGGGAGCGGATGAATTCCTCAGAGGGGATCTCCCCGGGTGTCTCGGAAGGGATGAGCGGATCGTATGATTCCGGAATCTCTTTCATTGGTAACAACCCACCTGCGTCAGGTTTCTGCTCCCCGGACAGCCGCCTGTGGAAACCAGGCAGGTTCGTACCGGATTTCAGCTTGACAGCCCTGGTGAACGAATTCCTCAATTGTGAATGCTAATCATACCATAGCGGCCCTGACCCGCTTTATTCATGAATACTGCAGGCTAACCGATTCTGGACTTGCGGAGTGCCTCCGGGGAGGTCCCCACGCCTTGCCGGTGGCGGGCAATTCATTCTTCTTGACGCGCGGCGACTTCTCACTTCTAATGCCGTTTTGCCCGCGGATTGTGTCCGGCGGGTTTGGCCCGCCGGACGTTTCCAGATGGCATTCATCGAATCCAGGAGACTCCAGTGCCCGGAACCCGATCCTCAGGCCGCTCCAAGTCGCAGGTTTCTGCGGATGAGCGCACCGCCGTTCTTAATGCCGCCCATGCAGCTCTGCGACGGGCGTATGCTCCCTATTCCCGATTCCGGGTCGGCGCGGCACTGCTCACGGAGACCGGCTCGCTCTATGCAGGGTGCAATGTCGAAAACGCTTCCTACGGCTTGACCAATTGCGCCGAGCGGACCGCGATCTATTCGGCCGTGGCCGCCGAAGGCCCTGCCATGCGCATTCGGGTGATTGCCGTCTGGAGCAATCCGGAACGCCCGTGTGCGCCCTGCGGCTCTTGCCGGCAGGTGATCTTCGAGTTCGGACCGCAGGCCCTGGTTATGTTCCAGGGGCCGCAGGGAGTGCAGGAAGCCCTCGGCTCCGAGCTGCTCCCCGCCGGGTTTGTGCTGGAATCAACGCAGCGCGACTCATAATCTCTCTTTACCCACGGACGGCCCGGAATGAGACCTGTAGACATTATCCGCAAGAAACGTGACGGCGGTGAACTCACTCGCGAGGAGATCCACTTCGTCGTGGACGGGTACACGCGGGATGACATTCCGGACTACCAGATCTCCGCCTGGCTGATGGCCGTGGTCCGGCGCGGAATGAGCCGGGCGGAGCTGGCCGCCCTTACGGAGGCGATGCTGAATTCCGGCCGCGTTCTCGATCTATCCTCCTTCCCGGGCATGAAGGTCGACAAGCACTCCACCGGCGGGGTGGGCGACAAGACCTCACTGATCATCGCCCCGGTCGTAGCCGCGGGCGGGTTGCTCGTCCCCATGATCAGCGGGCGCGGGCTCGGCCACACAGGCGGCACGCTGGACAAGCTTGAATCGATCCCGGGATTCAATGTCAACCTTCCGCAGGCGGAATTCCTGCGCGTCCTCGGCGCGTGCGGCTGCGCCCTCGTCGGGCAGACATCGGAAATCGCTCCTGCGGACAAAAAGCTCTATGCCCTGCGCGATGTAACCTGCACGGTGGAAAGCCCCCCCCTGATCTGCGCCTCGATCATGAGCAAGAAACTGGCCGAAGGGATCGATGCCCTGGTCCTGGACGTCAAGACCGGTTCCGGCGCCTTCATGAAGAGGGAGGAGGATGCCATCGCCCTGGCGGAACTGATGGTCGAAACCGGCCGGCTGATGGGCACCCGGACCATCGCGCTTATCACCGACATGAATCAGCCGCTGGGCAGAGCCGCGGGAAACGCTCTCGAAATCGCCGAGTGCATCGGGGTTTTGCAGGGGGGTGGACCGGAGGAGTTGCGCTCGCTTTGCCTGGAACTTGCCGGATGGATGTTCTGCCTGGGCCGGCGCACCGCCAATGTCGAAGCAGGCCGGCAGCTGGCGGCCGAGATCATCGCGGATGGCCGGGGACTTGATAAATTCCGCCAGATCATCGGGCTGCAGGAGGGGGATCCGGGCGTGATTGATGACCCCTCCCGGTTGCCGCAATCCCGGCACCGGGTCGATCTGCTCAGCCCCGAAACGGGCTTTCTTGCGGAGATCGCCTGCGAACAGATCGGCCTTGCGGTCGTACTGCTGGGCGGGGGCCGCGCAAAAAGGGAAGATGCGGTCGATCCTGCGGTCGGCATCGTGCTGCACAAAAGAACCGGCGATCCGGTCCGCGCAGGCGAACCGCTCTGCACCATTCACTATAATTCCGAAACCCGGCTCGCCGCGGCCAGGGTTCTGCTGGACCCGGCCTTTCGGGTGGTTCGCGACGCTTCGCCCGGGACGCCACCGCTCATCCGAAAGATAATTGGAATTCAACCTCAATCCCGCCCGGCTGCGCCGGGTGGCGGCGTCGCGGATACCGAATAGGGAGAAACACAAATGGCCCGTTTCATGGGACTCCTAGGCTTATTAACCATGATGCTGCTCGCTTATGCCTTCTCGACTAACCGGCGTGCCATCCGGCTCAAGACGATCCTGTGGGGGCTGGGTCTGCAGTTTGCATTCGCCCTCATCATTCTGCGCCTGGAAGCCGGTCGCGCCGCCATCCGGATGGCCGGAGATGCCATCAACCGGCTGCTGGAATATTCCTTCGCAGGATCCGAATTCGTGTTTGGCGAACTGGGCAAGAGCGGCAGCAAGCTCGGAATGGTATTCGCCTTCCAGGTGCTGACGACAATCATCTTCGTCTCCGCTTTCTTCGCCATTCTCTACCACTTCGGCGTCATGCAGTTCGTCATCAAGCAGGTGGCCAAGGTGATGACGAGATTGATGGGGGCGAGTGGCGCAGAATCGCTCAATGTCGCCGCCAGCATCTTCATGGGACAGACTGAAGCGCCTCTCTCAATCCGTCCTTTCCTGCCGAAGTGCACGAAATCGGAACTGATGACAATCATGACGGCGGGCATGGCGCATGTGTCGGGCGGCATCATGGGCGCTTACATCCTATACGGCATCGAAGCCAGACACCTGCTGGCGGCCGTCATCATGACCGCTCCGGGCACGATCCTGATCGCGAAGATGCTGGTTCCGGAAACCGAAACGCCGCTGACGGCGCGCCGGGAGTCATCCCGGGAGGAGTCGGCCGGCGGGCCCGAGATCGACATCGACTCAGTGGAAATGCCCAAGGATGCCAACGTCCTGGGAGCCATTTCGCGCGGCACGACCGACGGCATGCACCTGGCGCTGAATGTCGGCGCCATGCTGGTGGCCTTTCTCGCGTTGATTGCGCTCGCCAACGGCATCCTGGGCGGCATTCACGGCAGTCTCACCCGGATCGCGGGTTTCCTGGTTCCCGTCGGACATGCAATCCATCTTCGGTCTCATCTTCGCGCCGGTGGCTTTCGTCATCGGCATTCCCTGGAAGGATTGTGTCAACGTCGGCAATCTGCTCGGCACCCGCATGGTGATCAACGAACTCGTGGCCTTTTCGCAGCTCGGGCCGATGAAATCGATCCTCGATCCGCGCTCGTTTACGATAGCGACGTTCGCCTTGTGCGGGTTCGCCAACTTCAGCTCCATCGGGATCCAGATCGGCGGCATCGGAGCCCTGGCCCCCAACAAGCGCGACGACCTGGCCCGCCTCGGTTTCCGCGCCATGCTGGCCGGTACCATGGCCAACCTGATGTCGGCTTCGATCGTGGGAATGCTGATCAGCAACGGCTAAGCGGGGGCATGGGAATGGCAATGAACGGGGAAGGAATTTCGAGCGCGCGGACCAGGCGGCGCAATTCGTGCTCTCCCGCACGGGGCAACGGCCGGAAATCGGGCTGGTGCTCGGATCGGGGTTGGGCGCGTTCGCGGATGCACTTGCCGATGCGGTACGCGTCCCCTACCAGGAGATTCCACATTATCCCTGTCCCAGCGCCGAGGGGCATGCCGGGCAGCTGATCATCGGCAAGGCCTCGGGCGTGGCCATCGCGACCATGCAGGGGCGCGTCCATTTATATGAGGGGCTCACCCCCAGGGAGATCGCCTTTCCGATGCGCGTCTTCGGGCGCATGGGAATCCGGGCCGTTATCCTCACCAACGCCGCCGGCGGGATCTCCCTGGAGTTGAAGCCCGGCTGCCTGGTGGTGCTGGACGACCATATCAACCTGCAGGGGACGAATCCTCTGATCGGCCCTAATGACGAGCGTTTTGGCGTCCGTTTCGTGGACATGACCACCGCCTATTGGAAAGACTACCGGGAACTGGCCCTCCGTGAGGGGCGGCGGCTCAATCTGGATATTTTCCCGGGCGTCTATGCCGGACTGATCGGCCCCACGTATGAAACGCCGGCCGAAATCCGCTATCTGCGCACCATTGGAGCCGATGTGGTCGGCATGTCGACCGTGGCCGAGGTCATTGCCGCCCGCCATATGGGCATCCGGATTCTGGCGCTTTCGTGCGTCACCAACATGGCGGCCGGCATTACGGGGCGGCCGCTCAGCCATGAGGAAGTCCTCGAAACCGGGGAACGCGTCAAAGGCCAGTTTGTCGCCTTGCTCCACGCCGTGATTCCTCTCATCGCGGACGATCTGAAGAGAACGAGAGGATAGCCCGGTGCGTTCAATCCAGATCAAATCAGAACCTTATCTGATTGGCGTCGCCGGTCCCTCCTGCGCCGGCAAGACGGAGCTGTCCCGCAATCTGGCCTCACAACTGCCTGCCGCCGTGCTTGCTCTCGACTGCTACTACTTCGATCTCGCCGGCCTGACGCTGGAGGAGCGCTCCCGATTCAATTTTGACGAGCCGCGCGCGCTCGATCACGACCTGTTCGTTCGGCACCTGCAGGCCCTGAGTCGGGGGGAAGACATCGGGCGCCCGGTGTACGACTTCGCCACCCACTCGCGAACGGGCAGGGTGGAAACGGTTTCACCCGGCAGATTCGTGGTCGTGGAGGGTCTCTTTGTTCTCCACTGGCCGGACGTTCGCTCCCTGTTCGGCACCCGGATCTTTGTCGATCTGCCCGATGCATCCTGCCTTCAGCGCCGGATCGTGCGGGATGTGCTCGAGCGCGGGCGCACGGCCGAATCCGTGCGGCGCCAGTTTGCCGAAACGGTTCAGCCCATGGCGGAATTGCATGTCCGCCCGACTCGAGTTTTTGCCGATCTGGTCATCGCCGGCGACAACCCGATCCAGGACTCCGTCGATACTGTCCTGGCGCACATCCGCCACGGCGTTTCCCTGCCGCCGCCAGAAGCAGGCGGAATCCTCCCCTGAAGTTTCACGCGTCGCCGAGCATCTGAATGTCCGCCGATTTCCTGCTCTGGCTGCCCGGGAAAGCCGGCCCGCAATTTTCATGAACGGCTTTCGCAAACGAATGGATACAGTACCCGGCACCAAGATTTGCTCATGGCGGAAAGCATTTGGGGCAGGCAAGAACACGGATGCGCCGGGAACCTCATTGAAAATAGAGGGAAAGGCGACAACCTTCGGGGTCGGTATCGGGGTTGGAATCGCAATCGGCCTTCCCAGTCCGAAAAAGCTGATAGCGATAACGATTGCGACCCCGACATTGCCCAACCAAGGACACACAGCCTTTTCATGCACACGGGTGCGCCATAGGCCCATGGATTACAGTTCCGTGTTCTTCCGTGTCCGGAGATGTCTGGCGATACCTTGTTAATGAAAAAAGCTGGTCAGGATGGGTTCGGAGGTGCCAGCTTGGACAGGTTTGGCTCGAAACAGCGGCGGCAACGCGCTTCATACATGCCACCCGCACCGACCACGATCAGCTCATCGCTGGCAACCAGGCGCTGGGTGTGTTTGGCGGGATTGCCGCACTGCATGCAGATGGCCAGCGTCTTGGTGATCTCGTCGGCAACCGCCAGCAGCTCCGGCATTGGATGAAACGGGCGTCCGAGGTAATCCGTGTCCAGGCCCGCGATAATGATGCGCTTTCCCATATCCGCAAGCCGCACGACCAGGTCGACGAGTTCGTTGCCCAGGAACTGGCCTTCATCAATGCCGATCACTTCGGTGCGCAGGTCGAGCACGGCTTCGAGTTCCGCGGCGTTCTTCACCGGCGTCGAACGGATCTTCAGCTCGCTGTGAGATACGATGTGGTCGTTCATGTATCGTTGATCAATCGCCGGCTTGAAGATCTGCACCCGCTGGCGCGCGATCTCGGCGCGGCGCAGCCTTCGGATCAGTTCCTCGCTTTTCCCGCTGAACATGGGCCCGCAGACCACTTCGATCCAACCCAGATTCCCTTTTGCAAAATTCATGATTCGCCCTCCGCTGACAAACGGTGCGTGGTCGGGACTCCAGATTCCTTGAATGCCCGGTCTCGGTTCGCCGCCAGTGAAGGGTATTTGTATCGCGGGTTTGCATGATGGGGCAAGCTGGAAATGCACGAGCTCTCGGGCGCATCCGTTTCTTCCTGAATCAGCGGCAGTGCCGGTCAAAAAGCAAGGAATATCTTTATTTTTATTTCATCGCCGCTGATTGACCCTTATTATGTCTTGAGTTAATCTTCGGCCTTCTGCGAACCATGCTGGATCTACAAATGAGGTCGCCTTTATTGTTATTGTTGACGTAAAAGCGGTTATCATGTTAGCCATCAGATAGCTTCTTCTCTATTGATTGAAATCGGAGTACCAAACAAAATATCAGGAGACTCATATGATCGGGTTTAATCGACTGGCGGTTGCAACGCTGTTGATCGTTGTGATCGGCGCTTTCGCCTTCGGGCAATCTGCAGTGACCGGCGCGGTCGCTGGAAGCGTTAAGGACCCCAGCAACGCTCTGGTGCCAAACGCTTCGGTCACCCTGCTGAGCCTGGGAACCAACAAAGAGGAGACCGCGACGACCGGCACGGACGGTCGCTTCCGGTTCACCAATCTCCAGCCGGGCCTGTATTCTCTGGCCGTCAAGGCCGCTGGTTTCTCGGAATACAAACAGGAACCGCTGACGGTCGAGGTCGGCCGCATCACCACGATTGATGCGGCCCTGAAGGTGGCCGGCGCGACCTCGGTGGTTGAGGTAAGCGGTGTTTCATCGACCGTCAACACCGAAACCCCCGACTTCGCCTCGAACATCAATCAGATTGCCATCAACGAATTGCCGATCAACGGGCGTCGCTGGTCGAACTTTGCCATCCTGGCGCCGGGCTCGGTGCCGGACGGCAGCTTCGGTCTGATCAGTTTCCGGGGTATTTCCGGATTGCTCAACAACAATACCGTCGACGGCGGCGACAACAACCAGGCCTTCTTCGCCGAGGAGCGCGGCCGCACCCGGATCAGCTATTCCATCAGCCAGTCGGCCATCCGCGAATTCCAGGTCAACACCTCGAACTACTCCGCCGAATACGGCCGCGCGGCCGGCGGTGTGACGAATGCAGTGACCAAGAGCGGAACCAACGAACTGCACGGCGACTTCTTCTATTACCAGCGCAACAACAGCTGGGGCGCCCGCAACCCGCTCGCCTTCCAGACCAAGCTGGTCAACGGCGTGTCGACCCGCGAGGGGATCAAGCCTGAGGATGTGCGCCATCAGTTCGGCGGCACGCTGGGCGGACCGATCGTAAAAAACAAGCTCTTCTTCTTCTTCAGCTACGACCAGCAAAAAAGGAATTTCCCGGGCCTGGGCATTTTCTCGAATCCAGACTATCTGAATACCGTCACCAGATCTGCGTTGCAGGCAACCTCCCGCGGCCTGACGGACACGCAGATCAACGACGCCCTGTCATTCCTGAATTCCCTGGCCGGAACGGTACCCCGCCGCGGCGATCAGCGGCTCATCCTGCCCAAGATCGACTGGCAGATCACCGCCAGCCACTCCTTTTCGATCAATTATAATCGTTTGCGCTGGGAATCGCCGGCGGGCATTCAGACCCAGGCGACCAACACACGCGGCAAGGCGAGTTTCGGCGACGATTTTGTCAAGATCGACTGGGGCACCGCGCGCCTGCTGTCGACGATTACGCCCAAACTGGTGAACGAATTCCGCGTGCAGATTGCACGCGATTTCGAATACCAAATCAGCCAGCCGCCGGCCCCCGGTGAACCCACGACCGGCATAAATGGCAGCTCGCCCGACGTTTTCCTGACCAACGGGCTCGAGTTCGGCAAGCCGACCTTTTTGGAGCGGCCGGCCTACCCCAAAGAAATGCGCTATCAGTTCACCGACAACGTCAATTGGAGCCTGGGCGGCAATGTGCTCAAGTTCGGATTCGACATCAATCGGGTCACCGACACGCTGAGCAACCTGCGGTATGAAAGCGGCGCCTATTCTTACAGCAACATCAACGACTTCATCATCGACTACACCAACTGGAAAGTCGGCCTGCCGTCCACCGTCAATTGCGTCGCCAACACTTCCCGCTTCCGCGGAAAATGCTATACGAGCAACTTCCAGCAGGGTTTCGGGGTGCCGGGTGCCGAGTTGAGCACCACCGACTATAATCTCTACGCCCAGTTCGACTGGAGATTCCGTCCGAGAATCATGCTCAACCTGGGGATGCGGTATGAATATGAGGCCATGCCGGAGGCCCAGATTCCCAATACCTCGACGGCGGCCATTCCCAACACGAATCTGACGCTGGCCCAGGCCACATCCCAACTGCCGAGGAACAAATCCAACTTCGGGCCTCGCCTCGGATTCTCCGTTGACCTGACGGGCAACGGCAAAACCTCATTGCGCGGCGGCTACGGCGTCTATTACGGCCGGGTCATCAACTCCACCATTTACAATGCCCTGGTCAACACTGGCGCCAGTGGCGGACAGTTCCAGGTGAGCCTTTCGCCGACCGCCTCCGCCGCCCCCATCTTCCCCAATGTGATGACGTCGGCAACCGCAGGCACTGCGGGCATCCAGTTTTTCTCCGACAACTTTAAGAATCCGTTGATCCACCAGGCGGATCTCAGTTTCGAGCGCGAGCTCATGCGGGATATGACATTGTCCGTGTCATACCTGTTGAGTCTCGGACGGAGGCTCCCGACCTTCATCGATCGCAACCTGTCCTACCCGGTGTTGAGTCAGGCCTTCACGGTCGCGGGCGGTCCGTACGATGGTGAGACGTTTACCATCCCGGTGTTCGCCACTACCCGGCCAAACACCAGTTACGCGCAGTTGACCGAGATTGCCAGCGTCGTCAATTCGACGTATCAGGGCATGGTCATTCAGGTCAGCCGCCGCTTCGCCAGCGGGCTTCAATTCCAGGCCAACTATACGTTGTCCAAGGCCGAGGATTTCAACCAGACATCCACCACCTTCACCTCCAACAACATCCCTCAGAATGTATTCGATTATAATGCCGAGAAGGGGAGGTCGAATTTTGACCGGCGCCACAAGTTCGTGGTCAACGCCGTGTATGCCCCGCGCTTCCAGAACGGCGGCACGGCGGTGCGGATTCTGCTGGACGGCTGGACCCTGGCACCGATCCTCCAGATCTGGTCCGGGATGCCTTATGACGGAAACGTATCGGGCAGTTTCAGCGGCAACTCGACCGTAGGCACGGGAACCGGCGCCGGAAGTCTCAACCGGTCGGGCGGCGGCAACCGTTTCCCGCTGATCGGACGGAACGAGTTCACCGGCCCCAATGTCTGGAATATGGATATGCGCATCTCGCGGCGTTTCCACATCCGCGAGAAGGCAAGTGTCGAGTTCTTCGTTGAGGCATTCAATCTTTTCAACCGAACCCAGATCACCGGGCTCAACACGACGTTTTACACCTTGAGCGGAACAACGCTGAACTACAACAGCAGCTTCCAGACCACCACCGAGGCGGGAGGCACTCTGTATCGCGAACGCCAGGTGCAGCTGGCGCTGCGTTTCCAGTTCTAGGTCGCTTCGATTGAAAAACGGATAGCGGCAGCGGGAATCATCCCGCTGCCGCCGCCCTGAGATCAGCACATTCCCCAGAGGCACTGCCCGACCCTCGGGCCTCATTCCGGGATCCATTCCATCCCTCCCCTCCGGCCGTCACAACCTGAACCTCTCCATACCTCCCCTCGGGTGGCAGCCCCTTCATCATCCCTGCCTGCGGGTTGGAAATTCGCTTGTTCCGCGATTCGCATCGGGATATAAGAGGATTCCGGTCTCCGGGGTTCCGCCTTCCAGGCCGCATATGGCAGGCAGCCACCTGGAAGACCGCATCGGTCATCAGCAGGCACCGGTGATCTCGACACCCAAAGGAGTTCTCATGAAGCCCAAAATCAGGATTCTTGTGCCCGTAATCATCCTTGTCGGATTGCTGTCCGTTACCGTCGGAGCGCAGCAGCAGAAAATCTACTGGGCCGATGAAGTACCGAAGGGCTGGAATGGGAAATATGCAGAGAAGTACCTTACCGTCCCCGAAACAACGAACTACGCGCGCACCACCTCGACGCTCGATCTCATGGAATTCGTCGATACTTTGAAATGGAACAGCGAAAACCTCTTCGTGTTCACGGCGTTTACCAGCGCGCTCCGCAAGGTAGCCCCAGCCATCGTGCTCGCCAATCCGCGGGTGACTTCACCGCAGGAAGCGGTCAGATCGGGCAAGCCGGTGATCTATCTCCAGGGGAACATCCACCCCGCGGAACCGGAAGGAACGGAAGCACTCCTGATGGTCATGCGCGAAATCCTGTTCGGCTCCCGAAAACAGCTGCTCGACAACCAGATCGTGATCTTTCTGCCAATTTTCAACGTCGACGGTACCGACACGTTTACGCTCCAGGACGGCACGCCGCACATCGCCGGCCAGCGGTCGAACGCCGCCGGGCTCGATCTCAATCGCGACTCCGTCAAGCTGGAGACCATCGAGATGAACGGGCTGTATCAAAACGTCCTGAACCGGTGGGACCCGATCCTCTTCGTCGATCTGCACCTGATGGGGCGCGTAAAGCACGGGTACGCAAACACGTATGCCAGTTCCACGGTGCCGGCCGCACACCCGGCGCCGCGAGCCTACCTCTGGGATGCGCTGTTTCCCGCGGTGCGCGATTCGGTCCGGCGCGATTTCGGCCTCGAGACCTTCACCCACTGCCTTTCGGATGAACGCAACTGGCCGCCCACGGTCTGGAGTCACGACAACGCCATCTGGAGCACCGAGGCAAAGTTCGTCGTCGGCGACTACGGCCTGCGCAACCGGATGTCGATCATCACTGAGACGCCCGGACACCCGACCTTCGAACGCCGCATCTACGCCCAGTATGCCTACGTTCTCTCTCTGCTCGAATACACCAACGCCCATGCAAAAGAGATGCAGAAAGTATGCAAGGACGCCGACGAGGACACCGTTGCCAAGATCCAAGCCCAGGCGGAGTCGGGGGCTCTCCGGAACTGGGTCGCCGGCAAATACGAATCATGGGGCAAGGTCGATATTCTCGCTTACCGGACTAATGACACCGCTTTCCTGCCCGGCACCAGTGTGCGGGGCACCGCGCCCGGATCGGCCAGTGGTCCTCCCGAGGTTATTCACGATGTCGAACACCTGACCAAGCCCGTGGGCACCAGGGATGCCGTCGTGCCGCGCGGCTACCTGATCCCGGCCGAATTTCAGGAAATCATCACGCGGCTGCGCGCGCACAACATTCGGGTCCAGGCACTGGCCAAGCCGATGAAGGTGGCCGGCGAGGAGTTTGTCGTCGACACCCTGGTGAGAACGCGGGCCGGCATGACCACGCTTGAAGGGGGCTTTTACGGTCCCTCCACCAGGGAATTTCCGGCAGGAACTTTCCATCTGGATATGGCGCAACCTATGGCGAATGCAGCCTTTTATTACCTTGAACCCCAGTCGATGGATGGATTTGTCGGCTGGGGGGTATTCGACCAGACACTGCGCTCGCTCGGTGTCGACCAGCATCCGGTCGTATATCCGATCTTCAAATATTTCAAAGAAGTCAAATAGCGGCCAGGGCCAGGCTGGAATATCCGTGAGTCTTCAGGAACTCGACGTCGGGCGCGGCGGCAGAACCAGGCGCAGGTTGGGGCGTGTGGAACTAATGCCCGGGCGAGGGGAATTCACGGTTCCCGTGAACCGCAAGTCGGCGGGCTGAGCAGCGGAGATAGCCGGCAGGCCCGGCACATCCAGGAGGCGACAGAATTCCTCAACGGGCATGGGCCGGCCAAACAGATAACCCTGGATTTCGTCGCATCCCAAAGATTTCAGGAAATTGAACTGCTGCTCGGTTTCCACCCCCTCGGCGATCACTTTCAGTTCCAGGCTGTGCGCCATGGCGACGATCGCTCTGGTGATGGCCTTGTCATCCGGATTGTCCGCCAGCTCCAGGACGAAGGATCGATCCACCTTCAGCGCATCGAGAGTAAACCGTTTCAACCGGCTCAAGGAGGAATAGCCGGTGCCGAAATCGTCAATCGAGATCCGAAGTCCGAATTCCCGGAGAGAACGCAGGGTGGCAGCCACAACCTCCTGGTCCTGCATGATCATGCTCTCGGTGATTTCCAGTTCCAGATAGCGCGGCTCCAGGGATGTCTCGCACAGGATCCGCGATATGATTTCGAGCAGGTTCTGCTGCCGGAATTGTACAGTTGATAGGTTGACCGCCACTGGAACCGCAGCCAATCCGGATTGCAGCCACGACGACACATGCTGGCAGGCGGTAAGGAGCACCCATTCTCCCAATGGCCGGATAAGACCGGTCTCTTCCGCAAGCGGGATAAACTCGGCGGGTCCGAGCAGACCTTTGGTCGGGTGCTGCCAGCGGACCAGGGCTTCGGCACCGATGAGACTCCGGGTCTTGACGTCAACCTTCGGCTGGTAAAAGAGCCGGAACTCGCCGCGATCGACCGCCTTCCGGAGGTCATTTGCCAATTCCAGTTTTCGAGCGGACAACTCATTCATGGACTGCGAATAAAATTGAAAACCGAGGCGGCCAAGGTCCTTGGCGTGGAACATCGCAGCATCGGCGTTTTTCAGCAGGGTATCGGCGGAAGCCCCATCCAGCGGATAGATGCTGATGCCGATGCTGGCGCCGGCCATCACCTCTTTGCCATCCACCGCAAACGGGCTGGAGAATGTCTGGAGCAGGCGTTGGGCGACATGGGTGACCTCTTGGGGATCGTCGATTCCTGTCACCAGCAGTGTAAACTCGTCTCCGCCAAAACGCCCGATCACCGCATCCTTCTCGCCGGTTTGATACAGATCATCCCGGTCATGGATCCGGAGCGTAGCCGTCAGGCGGGCGGCAACACTTCTCAGCAGCGCATCGCCGACGCCGTGGCCATAGCTGTCGTTGATGCGTTTGAAATTGTCAAGATCGAGAAACATGACCGCCATCATCTTGTTGCAGCTTTGGGACAGAGTGAGCGCCTGGTTGAGGTGCTCTGTGAATAGAATCCGGTTCGGAAGCATAGTCAGGCTGTCGTAATACGCCAGCGAACTGACCTGTTGGACCTTATCCAGATAGGTCTTGTAAGTAAAATAGATGGCCAGGAGAATGGGCACCGCCACCGCCAGCAACTGCGGAGCAATGCTGCCAATCGCCAGGGCGATAATTCCGGCCGCCGCCGCCCCGGCAAAATAGGTAATCGAGGTCCAGAGAAAGCTGTCCTTCCAGATGGAAAAAACGCTTCTGCGTCTCTCGAGGGCAACAATGACGGCAACACTCGCCGAGTTCCAGAGATAATGAGCAAAGGCAAGTGCGGCCAACGGCACCAGCATTTCCAATACGGACGGTGCCGGCGCGCGCCGGAGAGGCCCCCGCTCCAGCAGATAGAAGAAGGTCATCCCGCTGAGCTGGGCGGAAACGGCCATAGCGGCAACATTGAATAGCGAATACTGCAGGCGTCGGGATCGATTGCCGGCGCGCAGCGAGCTTGCCAAAGCGTCCAGAGCGGCGGTGATGACACCCGCTGGAATGCCGTACAGAATGACATTTGTGAAGAAGAAAACGTCACCGATGGAGATCTTTGAATTGGTAGACGGGATCTTGACCGTGCAGAAACTGCTGAAAATGGTCAAGGCAGCCAGGATAAGCCACTGATACCCCATCCCCATACCCGGCATGCGGTACAACGCCTGGGCAATGGAGAAAAATCCCAGGCAGATGATGAAGTACATGTACGGGAGGTATGCCGGATGCTGCGGGTGAACCCGGGAAGACCTGCTCGATCCAATGGCGCCACTCATATCCGCCCTCATGGTCACCCGATCCCTCTGTCGACGGCCCTTTTTGTTGAATTCATGCCGGGGGAAATCCGACGACGCAGTCCACAGGCTTCTGCCGTGTGGCTCGAGTATTTGATCGGTCGGATACCCTTAACCCGATAGGGCTTATCCAAATATATTTGGCCGCGATCAAGAATCGGATATTGGGAGCTGAACCAGGAGACTTGTACCCTTACCCGGAGAGTGCCGACTTCCGCAATCTCCGGGTTCCGGGGCATTTCCAAGGGTGAAGGGATGTCTTGCGTGCCGGGTTTCACGTTCAACATCCCCTTGGTAACCTCGCAAGGCAATCGAGGAAAAACAAGCTGACGGCCCTAAAACGAACCCGCCGGATTCCTATGCCGGCAGATGAGCTGCGATCCTGCCATGGATCAGTCGGTAGGCGGCATAGATAGCCATGGCCGTGAACCCGGCTGCCAATAGACTAACCGGTGTAATCAGGTCTCCGTTCATGGCAATCACCGCCGCGCCCAGGGCGCTGACAAAGTGGTTGGCCGCATACAGGAGAAAACTCGATTTCCATATCCGGATGAAGTTTTTGGACGACTCCAGCGCCACCATCAGGGCGACAGTCCCCGAGTTGAGCAGGAAATAGCCCGCAGCCATAAGCACCGCGGCTGGAAGGACACCGGCGAGAGTAGCAGTCCGGTTCTGTACCAGCGGTCCACCGCCAAGCGCCAGGAAGTAGACTCGTCCGGCGACATAGGTGCAGATGGCTGCGTTGGCCATGTTAAACAGCGTGAACTCCAGCCTGCGCGATACGGTTGAGCTGCGCAAGGATCCGCCAAAGGCCTCCAGTGCCGCCGTCAGGCAGCCGATGGCTGGGCCGAAGAAGATCAGATTGAGCAGAATAAATGTATCCGCGACCGAAATCTTCGAATTGACACCGGGTATCTTCAGGGTAAAGGCCGCCACCATGATGGTGAGCGCTGCCAGGATCATCCATCGAGAGTCAAGGCCGGCGCTAAGCACCTGGTGGTAGCAAAATCCGATCAGGGCGAACCCGAGCATGACCGTCGAGAGGAAGTAAGCCCGGCTCGAAATTGTCCGAGTATTGCATGGGTTTATCATGGTCTCTCCTTTCTGGGTCACTTTTCAACCGGATAGAACCAGGCGCCCGGTCTGCCCGTCCTGAGACCTTGCACCTCGCCCGCATCGCCATGGCAGAGAACGTCAAGTGTGGATGCACCCATGGAAGCAGGATCCACGAAGTGGCCGTTCCAAGTCGCTACCGTCATGCTCAGAAGGTTTTTGGTCCCGACTTGGGCGCCCTTCAAAAGCAGGAGGTTGTTGTCCAGCATGAGATTGTTTCCCCACAGGATGCCTTCACCCCAGAGGATGCCGCTGCCAAGAGCCGGCTGTTTCATGACCATGAGGGGATCGTCCCAGCCAGGATCGCTCCGGTTGCCCCACAGAATGCCATTGCCCGAGAGAATGCCGTTTCCCCAGAGGATGCCATTGCCCCAGAGGATCCCTTCCCCGGCGATCGTGGTATTAGGGGTAATCGCCTGGGGGTTGTCAACCCAGGTCGTGCCGTTTCTTTTTTGATCGGAGAACTTAGAAATGGAAGCAGCCAGGCGGACAGCACCTTCGGCATTTAGGTAGCCATTCCCCTGTTCCAGAATGTTCGGCGTGCTCATGCGTTCGGAGGTGTAGGCCAGAATCGCTTTCACCGCATTGGGTGTCAGCGAAGGATTGGCCTCCAGCATCAGCGCCACGGTCCCTGAAACCACCGGCGCCGCCATACTCGTTCCGCTCAAGGTGAAGTAGGGTGAATCGTTTTTCCAGATGGATCGCCCGACCACCACATTGGATGGATTCTGGATGAAAAGCGCGCTGGTCTCAACGGTTGTGGAGACGATCCTGTTCCCGGGAGCCACCAGATCCGGCTTGATCAGGCCGTCAATCGCCGTGGGGCCACAGGAGCTGAAACCGGTCACATTATCATCCGACCGGGCATCCGTTCCGCCAGTGTTCACGGCCCCTACCGTGATCACCGCCGGATCGTTCCCCGGGCTGGTGATTCCCCCATAGATTCTCTCACCGGCAATCTTGCCGTAGTTGCCGGCCGCCACCACGACCACGATGCCGTTTCTCACGCACTCCTCCACCGCACGGCAGAGAGGATCCGTGCGGTACGATTCATACACGGGGTGGCCGAGCGAGAGGTTGATGACACGGATTTTTTCCCAAAACCGGTTCTTGATACACCATTGGAGAGCCGCAATCACATCGCTGGTCCTTCCGGTCCCGTTTCCATCGAGAACTTTCAGGTTCAGGATCCGAGCCCCGGGAGCCATGCCCTTGAAAGTATCATCGAAGCCGTATCTGTCGCCGGAATGATAGCCGGATGCGCTGATTATGCCCGCCACATGAGTGCCATGGCCGTATCGATCGGACGGATCGCTCACGCCGCTGATGAAACTGAGATTCCTGACTACGCTGCCTTCTAAATCACTTACTTGGCCATGAATGTTGCCAATCCCGGAATCAATGACGGCAACCACGATATCCTCCCCGTCGAAGGCACCCGGGAATCTCGACCACCGCCAGACCAGGTTGGCGCCGACCGCGCGCGCCGTTCGTCCCAGGCTGCCTTGAACCGGGTGGTCAAAGGAGATGTGAGCCACCTGCGGATCCTGTGCCAGGCGCCGGAGCGAATCCAGCGTCACATCAGTCGCATGGGCAGCGAAAGAGTCGAGAGAACGCCCGACCTCGGCGCCCGATGCTGCAATCGACTGCTCTCGGAGAGAGGGCTCAGATTCACCGCTCCCGCCCGCGGCCGCTTCGGACGGCACGAACTGAACAATAACCGGGATGGTCTCGCCCGGGCCCAGGGTGGAATTGCTCGCCAACCAGGCCAGCGCCAGCTCCATTTTTTCACTCCCGGACCAGGTACCGGAATCGGTCTCCGACTGGCCGGGCATCGCCGGATGATCCTGGTAAATGCGCGCCAGAGACGGATCGATCGTCGCAATCGAATCGGCCATCACGGACTGAGGAAATTGGATTTCGGCGCCGCCCAATGCGACCTGCGGCACGGCGCTGCTGCCGCGAACTGAAAGGGCTGACTGTGCTTGCTGGACTTCGTGGTCGGGAATCCTCTGTTCGTGCGGCCAGAAGCCCCCTATCAGAACAACACACAAAGCCATCACCAGAATAGCAGTCCCGGGTCGCATGACCCGCGACTGCCGCAGGATGTTGTTGGAGCTGTATCTCATTGCTTTCTCCGGTTTTCTTGGGTTTGAACCATTGCGTTCATATGTTCCGCTCCAGGCATCTTCGAAAACGTTGTCAAACCAATGCCAATATAAGGCGGAAGGTGAAAGCAAAAAATGGGAGGGGTATCCCAATTTTATAAGCTTACTGTCCCATCCGACATGGGCCAATTAGCTTGGCTTGCATGGCACTTATGTGCCATAAGTGAGCGGCGTTGGGATCAGGGCCGAAGCTAACAGTCCACAGCCTAAAACTCTACGGCCTATAGAGCCGGTGGAACATCCAGGCAGTGACTTCAGGGGGTGTGTTTGGCGGCACGGAAGTGTTATTGGATGGCACGGACTGAAGCGGGTGGGGCTGGTCCCAGTTTTTGTTCCGTCGCGTCTCGTTTCAGTTGGATCAGGTTATGCTGATAGGCAAAAATCAGGAGCTCCATCCGGTCCGAGACCTCAAGTTTCCTTAATATCGATGTCAGGTGGTGGCGCACGGTGGCTTCGCTGATGTACAGGCGGTCGGCGATCTGCTTGTTTTTCAGTCCTTCGCCGATCAAGGTGACAATCTCCCGTTCGCGGGCGGTTAACGGAGCCGACTTGTCGGCATCCCCGGCGGCCTGGGGAGCCCGCAGATCGCGTCGCAGCCCGACGACCAGGTTGGCGGTCATGTGACGATCCAGCCACAACTCTCCGGCCGAGACCCGGCGGATTGCCTTGAGAAGCATGTCTGCGGATGTCTCCTTATTGACTACACCCATTGCTCCCAGGCGGATGGCGCGCTGATGTTCGGCCGGATCGGAAACGCCGGTCAGGATGATGATTTTGGTATCCAGGGCAGCGGCAAGCAGTTCCGGAATCAGATCCAGGCCGCTTTCATCCCTCAGGCATAAATCAAGGATGATCAACTCGGGCTGTTCGCGGGCGGCAATTGGAACCGCTTCGGCTTTATTGCTCGCTTCCCCGACCACTACCATTTCAGGCTGTTTCTCGATCAGGAGACGCAGGGCGGAACGGATGACGGCGTGGTCGTCGACAAGCAGGATTCCGATTGTCGGATGCGATTTGTCAGCATTTGAAGTCATCCCGGTTCCCCGTCGGAGTTGTGGCACCACCGCAATGAAGCTGTACGCACTGGCTCGGGATTTCTAATCGACACCTGGGGATACAAAGAATAGATAAAATTGGAAATGCGCCGCGATAAACAGGGACGGGGGGCCGTCAGTCATCTTGAAAAGCAGTCCATTTTGAGGCAAAACCGCAAAAGCGGTCGAACTCGTCACACAGGGATGACAGACCCTCCCTGACATCCTCAAGCTGCTCTGTGCGGCCCATGCCTTCGATCCGGGCGGCCTCCGTCCTCATCGGCACGGCGCCGACAGCACCGGCGCCACCCTTGATACGATGAGCGATACTTGCGACTTTCGCCGCATCAGAAGACATAACCGCTTCCCGGAGCGCCTGCAAATCCCTATGCGTTTCCATGACAAACATCTGAAACAGCTTCAGAAAGAAATCGGGCTGATCGCGCCACTCGGAGAAGGCCGAAGGACAGACGAACGGGCTCGGGCGTTGTATATCGCTCATGATCCTCTTTCCGGGTTTCCGCCGGCCATATCGTTGGACGAACCGAAGCCGCTCCCTGCGATTCTTATCGGCGCCGAATTCTCATCATATCGAGTGAAACCGACAGAGTCTTTACTGATCGGGAGTGGCCTGTTCGCCGTGAGCCGGCATGCAGGATCTTTTAGCGCGAGACGCAGCGGCGGGGCACGCAAAAACCGATAGATTCCTCGAAACTTGCCGGCGGTTTGCCCATCTGCATTATTGAGGAATTACGGAGTGCCGGGCATGAAATCCAGGCGTCCGTAATTCCGGAATGGTTAGAGAATGAGTTGCAGTGATGGAGTGGATAAACTATGTTTGAATCAACGATTACAACCAGGCCACTAAAAAGAAGGTTGTGGTCACTCGGGCTGTCTCTGTTGGTACACGCGGTTGTGATCAGCGTTCTGGTGATTCTTCCCCTGATATATTTTCAGATCCTGCCACAGCCGGAAATAATCACCTTTCTGATCACCGTGCCGCCACCGCCGCCGCCCCTGCCACCGCCAGCACCTCCTTCGATGCGCCAGCCCGTGGCGGCGCTCCGTCCGGTGCAAGTCGATCGCTTTGTTGAGCCGACTGAAATCCCAAAAACGGTTCCGGCGCCCACAAGCGAGCCCGCCGTTATTTCCGTGCCCGCCATCCCCGAAGGGCTTATGAACGAGCTTGAGGATGGAATCGCCGGCGGCGTACCCGGAGGAGTCGTGGGCGGTATCCCCGGCGATCTGGTGGGACCGCAGCCAAAATCGTTGCTCCCGCCGCCACCTCCGCCTGCACCCAAGCAGCTCCAACCGCTGATGGTGTCGTCGGCCATCCAGCAGTCCAAGCTCATTCATCTGGTGGAACCACAATATCCCTCTGTTGCCAGGCAGGCGCGGATTACAGGAAATGTCGTATTGCGCATTACCGTGGACGAGAGCGGCAGCGTGTCATCCATGCAGGTCGTCAGCGGGCATCCTATCCTGGTGCCGGCGGCGATTGCAGCGGTCAGGCAGTGGAAGTACTCGCCGACGATCCTGAATGGCGAACCGGTGCCGGTCATTGCCAATGTAACGGTCACGTTTTCGCTGCGGCAGAATTGACCACGCGCCTCACCAGCATCCCCGAGCATACATAAGAGTCGCGGCGAATTCCGCGGCGTCTTCAGTAACGGGAGGGGGTATGGGCCAGCCGCACAAGGGTGAGCGGATAGGGTGAGTTCCGCATCGGGCTCTCCGGATCGTAAAGGATGGGGATTACGCTGCCGATCGCCGGAGGAGTTTTTGTCGGGCCGGCCTGGCCCCGGGCGACGGCGCCACTCAGCAGCGGAAATTGAAAGCAGTACTTGAATCCCAACTCCTTTCGATGCGAATCGCGTATCATCTTCCCATGACTGATAACCGATGCCGGGGCCACTCTGCCGCCGGCGAGAAGGGCACGCTGGCGGCGCACCGGGAGCCAGACCAGCACACTCCCGGCCGCCAGACCCAATGCCACCAGAAACGGGAGCCATGCCGGCATCACTCTTTTCCGGGGGGAAAAGGGACTGTTCAGATCAGGCCGCGCCGGAACATGATAGACAGGTATGCTGGACCCAACCTGCAGATTGCGCCAGGTGCCGAGGGAAACCCTGGCATTTCGATCGAAAGCCAGTTCCCGGCTATAAAAACGGTAGGTGAACCACGGCTGCCGATCATCCCCCCGGCTGCGCCACAGCCTGGTCACCCGTCCTTCGGTCACAACACCCTGTTCGCGAAGCAGGCGCGCATCCGCTGCCTGGCGGCCGGCCATCAAGCCAAGCCCGATCCCGGCCGCCAGTGCGCCAGAGAGCAGAGTGACTGCGACCACCAGGGACGCCGCCCCCGTTCGGGACAGGCGAACTTCGCGGGGCCGGGAACGGTCCAGCCGGTCCGGAGCCGTCCACTCCCGCCGCATTTCCAGAAGGTGAATCCTCGAAGTCATGTCCTTTACTCCGCGCCGCCATCGTGGGGCTGAGATTCCTTGTCATCGGCGCTTCGCTCCGGCGTCGCCTGCAGCCGGCCGGTCTGGCGAAGCGCGTTGCGCAGCAGGAATTCGATCTGGGCGTTCAAGCTGCGCAATTCGGCATCGGCCCAGCGCTGCAACGCCTCGTGCGTCACCGGATCAAGCCGAAGCAGGAATGCTTTACGTTGCGCCATACCCTTATCCGCTCCCTAAGTACTCGTGTTCGTAATTACGCCAACGTTTGCCGGTGGGCTTCCAGGGATGATTCGATCAGCCACATTCCCTCTCTTGATCCATGACCGAATTGCCGGATGCGAGAGCCCACCAGCCCTTCGGGCGCCGGCGGGGCGGCCCTGTCTGCTTTGTCACTCCTCCTCGACGATGCACTCACATCGCCATCGTCGTCGCTTCGCGCATCCAGAGCCGCCGCGCTCGGCGCAAACGTTATCGCAATTACGAACACGAGTACTAAGCCGGTTCAGCCGCTATTGATACAGGGTTCCGGTATTGACCACCGGCTGGGCGTCCCGATCGCTGCAGAGCACCACCAGCAGATTGCTGACCATGGTGGCCCGGCGCTCCTCGTCAAGCTGCACCACCTTTTTCGCGCTCAGCAGCTCAAGCGCCATTTCCACCATCCCCACAGCCCCCTCGACGATCTTCTGACGCGCTGCGATGATTGCGCTCGCCTGCTGCCGGCGCAGCATCGCACTCGCAATCTCCGGGGCGTAGGCCAGATGGCTGATACGGGCTTCAATCACCTCCACCCCTGCCTGTACGAGGCGCTCCTGGATCTCTTCGCGAAGCTTGTGCGCGATCTCGCCCGCCGCCAGGCGCAGAGAGATCTGCCCCTCCTCGTGAGCATCATACGGATACGAGGTGGCCAGATTGCGCACCGCAGATTCGCTCTGCACATGGACAAAATGTTCGTAGTCGTCAACGTGGAATATCGCCTCCGCCGTCTCCACAACACGCCACACCACTACGGAAGCAATCTCGATCGGATTCCCGTCGTGGTCGTTCACCTTCAGCTTGCTGCTTTCAAAATTGCGCACCCGCAATGAGACTTTGCGCCTCAGGGTAAGCGGATTCACCCACCACAATCCCTGCGCTTTCAGCGAACCCTCGTACCGGCCGAACAACTGAATCACTCTGGCCTCATTGGGATTGACGATCGTTAATCCGAACAGGCAAAAGAAAATCGCGACGCATGCCACCAGCCACAGAATGATCCAGAGAGGATCCTCTGCCCGAATGGCGGAGATCAGCAGATAAATGCCCCCGACCAACAATCCCAATAACACCACCAACATCAACCAACCCGAGATTCCCTTGATTTCCTTTTCCCGCAGCATCGGTGCCCCTCCTTATGTGATATCATATTATTATCATTGTGATACCATACGTGTCAAGAAAAATCGTGACGAGGAGCTTTTACTCCAGGGGTCAGTATTGGTCATAGTCGTTTATAATCCCGGGAGGGGGGAAGCAATGATCGATGTGGACAGGATGTCGCGCGAGGGTTTGACCCGGCTGATCGAGGTTTATGCCAAGAACTGGCTGGCGCACGATGGTTCGTGGTTCCTGGCCGCCGAAGAGAAGCTCGGTATGGAAGCCGCAATTGAATTGGACCGGGAATCGTGGCGCCGCTTCTCCGTGGCCGAGGCAAGGCGAATTATGGATGCGTTCGACATCCCGCCCGGCGGCGGACTGGAAGCCTTGGCCAAGGCGCTATCATACCGTCTCTACGCGATGGTCAATGAACAGGAGATTGCCTTGACAGGCAAGGATGTGCTCGAATTCCGCATGATTGAATGCCGGGTGCAGGCGACGCGTCGGCGCAAGGGCCTCCCCGATTTCCCCTGCAAGTCGGTCGGCATCGTCGAGTATACCGAATTCGCCCGAGCCGTCGATCCGCGCATTCGGACCGAATGCCTGGCCTGCCCTCCTGACGATACCGGAGAAACTTATTGCGTCTGGCGCTTTACCTTAGGGTCTACGGCAGAACCCTGATCTTCAGATTCCGGAACCAGACCGGAGCCGCCTCACGGCCGTGGAGCCCCTGCAATCCGATCGGGCCATTCCGAGAGTAATCCTTCAAGGCCATGGCAAACTTATTCGAGGTGCCGTCGGGATTCTTCTTCGCCTCGCTCCAATCATTCAGGTCCAGGTTGAGAACCTGTTCACCGTTGAAGATCAGGGAGAGCCGGCTGTCGCGGCAGGTGATCGTATATCGATTCCATTCTCCCGCCGGCCGGGAGACCTCCTTGCTCGGCGGCTTCGCATCATAGAGCGCACCCGCCATCCCATATTTGGTCCCGTCGGTCGTCGCGTGAACCTGGATTTCGAGCGCGGAAAGGATGTTTCTGATATCGCCGGTCCGGAGAAAGACGCCGCTGTTGGCGTCTTTAGCCAGTTTGAATTCAAAATCCAGGACGAAGTCACCATAGGATTCTTTCGTCCAGATCGTGCCACCGGCCTTTGCAGCCAGCAACCCATCTTCGATAGCCCAGCCGCCGGGACTGAACACGGCATTCGAAAGATCGGAAGCGAACAGGTCTTTCCATCCGGACGTATCCGGATGATTGATCCCGACGGCCTCCTGACCCCGGACCGAAGCATACGACAGCAGACACAAACCGATCAATAACCGGATTAATGATCTCCGCATCTTTCCCAGCCTCCTTATAGTCTGATCCATTATCTATCACGTCCGCCGGAAAATTGCCTTTCAATTTTAGGGGCATAGTTTGGGCTAGACAATCCCGGGGCGGTATGTTTTACTCCGATTCCGCCGGCATGGCCCCGTGGAGGATAACGCCATGAAAAAGGTCGCCGACATGGCGTCGCTTGATCGTTGGACACAGCTCTTTTCTGAGCAGTTCGCAGCACTCCCCGAAATGCTCATCCCCGCACTCGAGTTTGTGCAAAAGGCCGAGGGCTACCTGCCGCGCGCAGCCATGACGGCGCTGGCGCGGTACCTGCGCGTGTCGGAGGCCAAGGTCTTCGGCGTCGCCAGTTTCTACTCTCTTTTTCACCTGGAGCCGAGGGGCCGCAACCAGATTACCGTCTGCCGCGGAACGGCCTGCCATGTTCGCGGCAGCGGCCGGCTGCTCGGCGACCTGGAAAAATTGCTGGGGGTGCGGGCGGGCGGCAGCACACCCGACATGCTCTTTTCCCTCGAAACGGTTGCCTGCCTGGGTTCGTGCGCGCTGGCGCCGGTGGTGGTCAAGGATAAAGTATACGGACGGCAGACCACTGCTTCGGTGAAAAAACTGGTGGAAGATATCCGGGCCGCCGATTCTCTGCCGCGTCCGGCCTCGAAATCGCGGAAGGCATCACGGGGGAAGCGGGCTGGCGCCGGGAAAACCCGCCGGGCGGCTGGCGCCCACTGAGGCCGGGCTTGGTGGCCTCCCGCGGGAGTGATCATTCTATGCTTGCATCGCGCATCAAATCTGCACGGCGGAAGTGGTCTCGATTGACTGAAGGCCGTCTCCCGGTGATCTATGTCGGGTGCGCAACCTGCGGGCTCGCAGCGGGTGCCGGAGACCTGATGGCCGCCCTCGACGAGCAACTCGACAAATTGGGAGTCAGAGCCCACATCATCCCGGTCGGTTGCATCGGCATGTGCTTCGCCGAACCTCTTCTGGACATCCGCATGCCGGGCCAGCCGCGCGTATGTTACGGCCAGGTCACGCCGGCAAAACTCTCCCGGATTCTCAAATCCCATCTCGGCCGGGGCAAGCCCGTCGCTGGCCTGGCATTGGGGACGATCGGCGACGAAACGCTGCCCGGGATCGCCCGGCTTCAGGATCTCCCTTTCATGAGATCCCAGGTGCGTGTGGTGTTGCGCAACTGCGGCGTCATCGATCCCGAGGAGGTGGATCACTACCTTGCCCGGAGCGGCTACCAGGGCCTGATGCGCGCGCTCGCGATGGAGCCCGACGAGGTCATCGAAGAGGTCGTCGCCTCGGGGCTGCGCGGGCGCGGCGGAGGCGGCGGTTTCCCGACCGGCCAGAAGTGGAAATTCTGCCGCTCGGCTGCCGGAGACACGAAATACCTCATCTGCAACGCCGACGAAGGCGACCCGGGTGCCTTCATGGACCGGTCCGTTTTGGAGGGCGATCCCCACTCGGTGCTCGAAGGGATGTGCATCGCGGCGTGGGCCATCGGTGCCTCCACGGGATACGTATACGTTCGCGCCGAGTATCCGCTCGCCATCCAGCGGCTCAGGACGGCGCTGGCCGACCTCCGTCGCCTGGGCATCCTGGGCGACTCGGCGACGTCCGGGTTTTCTTTCGACATCCGGATCAAGGAGGGCGCCGGCGCATTCGTCTGCGGCGAAGAGACGGCGCTCATGGCAAGCATCGAGGGAAACCGCGGCACCCCGCGACCCCGACCGCCGTTCCCGGCGGTGAGCGGCCTCTGGGGCAAGCCGACGAACATCAACAACGTCGAAACCTTCGCATGTGTCTCGAGCATCCTCCGGGAAGGCGCCGCCTGGTTCGCATCGTTCGGTACCGACGGGAGCAAGGGGACAAAGACTTTCGCGCTGACCGGCAAGGTGAACAACCCCGGTTTGATCGAAGTTCCTATGGGGATGCCGCTGCAACAGATGGTCGAGGAAATCGGCGGCGGCGTCGCAGGCGCGGGGAAGTTCAAGGCCGCCCAGACTGGAGGACCATCGGGCGGCTGCCTGCCTGCGCGCCTGCGCGATCTGCCGATCGAATACGAGGCGCTGGCGCGGGCGGGGTCGATCATGGGCTCCGGCGGCCTGGTCATCATGGACGAGTCCACATGCATGGTGGATCTCGCGCGCTACTTCCTCACATTCACCCAGAACGAATCCTGCGGCATGTGCACCCCGTGCCGGCTGGGGACCCGGAGGATGTTGTCCATCCTGGAGCGCATCTGCGCCGGGCAGGGGAGGTCGGGCGACATCGAGACGTTGCTCGAGCTGAGCCCGGCCATTCGCGACACGTCTCTCTGCGGGTTGGGTCAGACGGCGCCGAATCCCGTCCTCGCAACCATCCGGTATTTCCGCGAGGAGTACGAGGAACACATCCGGGAACGCCGCTGCCGGGCCGCCGTCTGCGCCGGGATGGTTGTGGCGCCGTGCCACCACACCTGCCCCGCCGGGGTCGAGGCGCATCGGTACGTGCGCGAGATCGCCAAAGGGGATTTTGAAAACGCTTACCTTGTGGTGCGCGAGCGCCTGCCGTTCCCATCGGTGTGCGGCACCGTCTGTTATCACCCGTGCGAGACGCGCTGCCGCCGCGGGCAACTGGACGAGCCGATCGCGGTCCGGGCCCTGAAGGGCGCCGCTGTGCGCTTCGGCGCGCAGGCCGAGGAGCGCATCGCGCCGCGAAGGGCGCGCAGCGGAAAGAAGGTTGCGGTTGTCGGCTCCGGCCCGGCTGGCCTGACCGCGGCATATTACCTCTCGCGTGTGAAGGGACACAAGGTCGAGCTGTTCGAAGCGCTGCCGGTCATCGGCGGCATGCTGCGCACCGGGCATTCCCGCGGTATCGTCTCCCCGAGCGCGCCCTCCAGCACGACCTGGACGTCGTCCGGAAGGCCGGGGTTAAAATCAGGACCCGCGCTCGGGTCGCCTCTGTCGGGCAGCTGAAGCGGAAGGGCTTCGACGCCATCTTCCTCGCTCTTGGCGCGCATGCCTCCTGGGGCCTGGAGATGAAAGGGGACCAGGTCAGCGGCGTAATCGATTGCGTCGCGTTCCTCCGCAGTGTCTCGCTCGGAAAGCGGCCTGCGGTGGGCCGGCGCGTTGCGATCGTGGGCGGCGGCAACTCTGCGATCGACGCCGCCCGCACGGCCCTGCGGCTCGGTGCCCAGCAGGTCGCGATGCTGTATCGGAGGTCGCGTGAGGAAATGCCGGCCGACGTCGACGAGATCGAGCAGGCGCTGGCGGAAGGGGTGCGGCTCGAGACGCTCACGCTGCCCGGTCGTGGTGCAGAAGACCGCGGAAGGCCTGACGCTCACGTGCCAACGCATGCGGCTCGGCGAACCGGATGAAACGGGCCGTCGCAGGCCGGAGGCGATCGAGGGGAGCGATTTCGAGCTTCAGTTCGACACGGTCGTGTCGGCCATCGGGCAGTTCCCGGACGTTCCCGAGCAACTGGGAGTCGAGGTGAAATCGCGGTCCCGGTGCATCCCGGTCACCGAGTCGCTCGCGACATCGGTTGAAGGCGTCTTCGCCGGAGGCGATGTGGTATCCGGTCCCGCGTCGGTCGTGGAGGCGATCGCGCACGGGCGCCACGCCGCCCAGGCGATCGATGTTTATCCTGGGGGCGATGGCGATATCCCCGAAACGCTCGCTCTCCCGGATGACCTGCACCACTTGCGCGATGTCAAAACGGGCCGGAATCACGGCTGCGCCCCGAGATGCCGCGGCTCGCCACGAACCGGCGCACCCGGGGTTTCCACGAGGTTGAACGGGGATACTCCAAAAAAGCGGCGATCGAGGAGGCGTCCCGCTGCCTCCGCTGCGATCTGGCGAAGATTAACCAGCGCCCTAGGCTATAGACTGTTAGGCCGTAGGCTATAGCCACAATCAATAGGTTGACGCGTTCCGACCGAATTTATCAATAGCTTCTGCGATGTTGCGTTGGATCGCGAAGCTCCAAACAGAGCGAAAGTTGATCCATACCCACAGCCAACAGCCTAAAAGACTACAGCCTTTTTATCCCGGGGTCACCAGCTTCGGGGTACGCGGTCGTCATGAACAGCTCTTCCAGCATGCACTTGTGACCGCGTTCCATTTCGGAGAGTTCCAGATAAAGGTGGCGCACCTCGGCGTCCCTGCAGTCTGCCGCCAGTCGCGGTACGCTTCGGCGGCCTGCTGTTCCTTTTTCATCGCCAACTGGAAAGCTTCTTTCGGGCTCATCGCGAACGACAGCTGCGGCTCTTCCTGGTGCTCGGCGACCAGGAAGTCCGCCGGGCGCTCGAACTCCACCCGGGCCAGCGGGTTGTAGCGAAAGGTTTCCAGGGTGTTCCGTGTTCGCTCTCGTCCTGGGACAGGCGGTTGAAAACGGCAATCGCGCCAGGGTCCTTCATCCCGCAACGCTACCTTGGCGTAGAAGTCGCGCGCGGCAATTTCCTCGGCGATCGCGCCCACTATGATGCGGTCGAAAATTTCGGCATCCATATACGTACCTCGTCGTTTACTCGCAGCGCTCGATGCGGACGGCGCACGCCTTGTACTCGGCCGTTTCGGTGACCGGATCAAACGCGTTGTTGGTCACCACGTTGATGTTCGCTTCGCGGAAGTGGAAGCACGACCAGACCACGCCGCGCGGCGAGCGGTCGGTGACCCAGGTCCGCATGCGCACCCGTCCCCTGCGCGACACGACCCACACGTAGTCGCCATCCCGGATGTCCAGTTCGGAAGCGTCCGCGGGACTGAGCTCCACCAGTTCCTCGCCGAAGAGTTCCTCGAATCCTGCGCAGTTCCGCGTCTGCGTGCCGGTGTGGTAGTGCCACAGCCTTCTGCCCGTGGTCGAGCACCAGCGGGTATTCCGCATCGGGCACCTCGGCGGGCGGACGCCATTCCGCCGGCATGAACAGCCCCTTTGCCGCGGGTGAAGTTGCCGTCCCGGTGCAGAAATGACGGTGCCCGGGTGCTGCAGGGTGCGGCGCCGGCCACTGGATCCCGTCCCCTTCGATCCGTTCCCAGGTGATGCCCGCATAGCCCGGTGGCCGAGCGAGCGCATCTCCTCCCAGACTGCCGCGGGCGTCTGCGAATTTCAGGTCGACGCCCAGGCGCCTCGCGAGCTCCTGGTAAATCCACCACGGCTCGCGGCACTCGCCGGGGGGCTCGACCGCGGCCCGCACACGCTGGACCCGGCGCTCGCGTTGGTGAAGGTGCCGTCCTGCTCGCTCCAGCAGGTGCAGGGGAAGATGACATCGGCGTAGGGTGTCGTTTCGTTTTCAAAAATGTCCAGCACCACGAGGAACTCGACGCGCCTCGAGGCACCTGCGCGTGTGCGCCTCGTTCGGCTCGCTCATGACCACGTTTTCGCCGTGGCAGATGAACGCCCGGGTCGTTCGCCGTCCAGCATGCCGGAGAACATGCTCGGGCATGCGCAGGCCCGGGACTTCCGGCAAGGCCGGGGACGCCCCATGCCCTGGCGAACTTTTCGCGCACCCGGACATCGGTCACCGGCTGGTAGTTGTGAAACACGTTCGGGAGCGCGCCCATGTCGCACGCGCCCTGGACGTTGTTCTGGCCGCGCAGCGGATTCACGCCCGCGGACGGCTTCCCCAGGTTGCCGAGGAGCATCTGGAGATTGGCGCAGCTGACGACATTGTCCGTGCCGCACGTGTGCTCGGTGATGCCGAGCGTGTAGCAGAGGCTGGCCGGCTTCTGGGTGCCGAGAATGCGGGCCACCTCGCGCAATTGTTCCACCGGAACGCCGGTGATCTCGGAGGCGCGCTGTCGAGCGGGTACTGCCTCGACGACCTCCCGAAGCCGGCTCGAAGTTCTCGGTGTGGTCCTCGATGAAGTCGCGGTCCTCCCAGCCGTTGCGCAGGATCTCGTTCATCAGGCCGTTGAGCAGGGCGACATCGCGTGCCGACCCGGTGCTGGACGTGCATCGGTCGCCCAGCGCACGAGATCGATGCGGCGCGGATCGCACACGATCAGCGTCGCGCCCTTCTTGACGGCCCGCTTCATGTAGTAGGAGATGACCGGGTGCGCCTCGGTCGTGTTCGACCCGATGACGAACAGCACTTTGGCATCCTCGATCTCCCGGATGGAATTGGTCATCGCCCCGGAGCCGAAGGTGGTCGCCAGACCGGCGACCGATGGGGCGTGTCACGTACGCGCGCAGTTGTCGACGTTGTTGGTGCCGATCACTGCGCGCATGAACTTCTGGCGCCGCGTAGGAGTTCTCGTTATTGTCGCGGGAAGAGGTGATCGCCGAAATCGGCGTCCGGGCCGTTGCCGTCGCGGATCTCGCGGAGGCGCGTCAGCCGTGTAGTCGAGCGCCTCCTCCCAGGAGACCGGCTCGTGCCGGCCGTCCTTCCTGATCATGCGGCTGGGTGAGGCGCCGCGGGCTGGCCGGGAAGTCGTACGCGAACCGTCCCTTGACGCAGAGCATGCCGTCGTTGGGCGGCGCGCCCTCGACGCCGGTGACCTTGACGACGCGATTCTGGCCGCGGTCCACGTGCAGATAGACCTGGCAGCCGACGCCGCAGTAGGGGCACGTAGTGCGGACCTTCTCCAGGTCCCAGGACCGGCCCCGTCGGCTGCGGCCTTCTTCTCGATCAGCGCGCCCGTGGGACAAAGCTGCACGCACTCGCCGCACCCGACGCACGACGATTCGCCCAGCGGCAGGTCCTGGTCGGACACCACCAGCGACCGCTGGCTCGCGGTAGGCCATGTCGAGAACGTCGTTGACGACGAGGTCGTTGCACCCCCTGATGCAGCGGTAGCAGTGGATGCACTTGTTGGGATCGCGCACGATCATCGGGATGGCTGACGTCGACCGGCAGCGGAGGCGTGCCGCGGCGGCTCCGAGGGCCTCTCGATGCCCAGCCGGTACGCCGCGTCCTGCAGCTCGCACGCTCCGCACATCTCGCAGGAGAGGCAGTCGTGCTCCCCATCCGCGAGCAGAAGGTCGACGATCATCCGGCGCGCCTGCAGAACCGGCTCCGTCTCGGTGCGCACCACCATGCCGTCCCGAACCGGAGTGATGCACGACATGACGAGCCCGCGCGCCCCCTCGACTTCGACGGCGCAGACCCGGCAGACGCCGGCCTGTCCGACCCTGGGGTGAAAGCAGAGGCTGGGCAGGTACACGCCGATGGCACGGGCCGCATCCAGAATCGTCTGGCCTTCTTTGGCTTCCACGGTCCTGCCGTTGAGTTTGATCACGGGCATGGCGATCTTCCTTCGCAGCGGTTGTCCGGCAACCGATTTGAGGAAATACGTTTAACCCATTCACCCCACCCAGTCAAGGAAACTAGTTTTGACGCCACGCACGTTGATCATTACCGGGGATTATGTCAAGCTAGAAAACATGAAAAGGGGGACAGTTGCTCCGATCGCGGGCGATGCTGATCGAAAGCCGCTCCCGCTGGTTTCAGTCGACCAGCCGGTCACGATCGTCATCTTCGGGGCCTCGGGGGACCTGACCCAGCGCAAACTCCTGCCCGCACTTTATGCGTTATACTCGCAGCGCCTGTTGCGGGATCGTCTGTCGGTCATCGGGATCGCCCGCAGGAACTATACGACCGAGTTTTTCCGGGATCAGATGCGGGACGCGATCAGGGCACACAGCCGGGCCGCGATTGATGAGGCCGACCTGGACCGGTTTGTCAGCCGGATATTCTATCAGCGGGGCGATGTCGATGACGCGGCATCGTTTCGATCCCTGCAAAACCGGATCGCGGACGTCGCTGAATATCCCGCCAATCACATTTTTTACCTGGCCGTGGCGCCTGAGCATTTTTCGCCCATCATCGCCGGCCTCCACGAGGCGGATCTGATTCATGAGCCGCGCTCCCCGGCCTGGTCCCGCATTGTGATCGAGAAGCCTTTCGGCCGGGATCTGGAAAGCGCCAGGGCCCTGAACCGTGAAGTGCTGGCGCATCTCGATGAATCCCAGATCTATCGCATCGACCACTACCTGGGCAAGGAAACAGTTCAGAACATTCTCGGTTTCCGCTTCGCCAACGCCATCTTCGAGCCGCTTTTCAACAACAATCTCGTGGACCACATACAGATCACCGCAGCTGAAACGCTGGGTGTGGAACGCGGCCGCGGCGCGTATTACGATTCGTCGGGAGCGCTGCGCGACATGGTGCAAAACCACCTGTTGCAGCTGCTGTGCCTGGTCGGGATGGAGCCGCCCGCCGACCTCAAGGCCGATTCCATCCACAGGGAAAAGACCCGCCTGCTGGGCTCCATCATCCCCCCGTCTGCCGACGCCGTCGCACAGCAGACCATCCGGGGACAGTACCGTTCCGGGCGCGACGAAAAGGGGGAAATAATTCCCGCCTACGTGCAGGAAGAGCATATCGCCGCGAATTCCAGTACCGAAACCTACTGCGCCCTGCAGCTGTCGATCGAGAACTGGCGCTGGGCGGGAGTGCCCGTGTTCCTGCGCACCGGGAAGCGGCTGAAGCGGCGCGGCACGGAAATCGCCATTCAGTTCAAAAAGCCGCCGTTGCAGCTTTTTCGCGCCGTCGAGTGCGACGGGGATGTGTGCGACCTGACGCTGTCCCATCCCAATGTGCTCGTATTTCGCATCCAGCCTGATGAGGGGATCGCGTTCCAGTTTTCCGCCAAGAGGCCGGCCATGCAGTTTGTGGTAGAGAGCGTGGCCATGGATTTCTCCTATCGTGAAACCTGGAAAATGCCTCTTTCCGAGGCCTATGAGCGGTTGCTTCTCGATGTCATGCGTGGGGATGCCACCCTGTTTACGCGCTCGGATGAGGTGGAAGCCGCCTGGCGGATTGTGGATCCGATTCTGCAGGCCTGGAAATCCGCGCCCGGCATCCCGCTCGCCTATTACGATCCGGGTTCCTGGGGGCCGGAAGCGGCCGACACCTGGCTGCGGAAGCCTGACCGGCAGTGGATCAATCCGGACGTGGGGGCGACGTGATGGGAAGGGGGGAAGTCGACCTGCGGATCTTCGAGGATGGCCGGGCATTGGCCGAAGCGGCGGCAGAAGAGTTTTTCCGGCGCGCGCGGGAGGCATGCCGGTTGCGGAATCGCTTCGCCTGCGTTCTTTCCGGGGGGTCCACTCCCCGGGCGCTTTTCGACCTGCTGGCCGGAGTCCGATCCCGGTCTCGCGTGCCGCAGGATCTGTGGCCGTCGATCCACCTCTTCTGGGGAGATGAACGGGCAGTGCCTCCCGATCACCCGGAGAGCAACTATCGCCTGGCGCGTGAGCACCTGATCGAGCATGTGCCGGTCCCGGAATCCAACATCCATCGCATCGCTGCCGAACTTGGGCCCGACAGGGCCGCGGACGAATATGACCGGGAGATCCGGGACTTCTTCCAGCTGGGACCCGGGAATCTGCCGGTTTTTGACCTGGTCTACCTCGGGCTGGGATCAGACGGCCACACCGCCTCCCTTTTTCCCGGTACCATGCTGTTGCGCGAATCCCGGCGTCTGGCGGCCGCCGCGTGGATTCCGAAGCTCGCCGCGCATCGGATTACCATGACGTTACCCGCCATTAATCACTCGTCCTGTGTTGCCTTCCTGGTCGCCGGGAACGGGAAGGCTGGAATCGTGCACCGGATCCTGCAGAGCCCGGCGCCCGAGAACCAGGATGAGCTGCCCGCCCTCATGATCCGTCCGGATGACGGGGAGTTGCTTTGGCTGGTAGACCGGGGCGCGGCTTCCCTGCTGGCCGAGTCAACCCTCTGATCGGTATCGGTCGTGTAATCCCTGCTCCGATGACAACATGAGATCTGAAAGGGCGACCTGCCGGTCGCCCGAAGACGCGCATGTTTTTTGTTCGATATCCGGTTTGTCAATATGCGGGCAATCTGCCGGTCGCCCCTGCGGGGTTTTGCGGGCGCGGCGCCCGAAACCGGTTGCGGTATTATCGGAATCCCTGAGATCGGTTTTCAGCTTCAGATTGAAGTTTCAGAGCCACAGATCAAAAAGCGAGCCGTGCCACATGGACTGCCGGCGCCCCCGGGTGGCAGTTTCTTCGCTTTTGTGGATGCTCGCATTGTATTATTCGGATGGGGCTGTGGCTGCCCGCCGTGCCCGGAAGGTTGCAGGATCATGTCGAGAATGGTGGGGCGATCGATTTTACTTGTTCTGGTTATGATTGCGGCGGCGCCCTCAGGGTCGCCGGCTGCCGAACTCAGCCAGGCAACCAGCCGCGCCTTCGACGCCTATCTCCAGACGTTCGAGAAGCAGCTCTCTGCGCGCGACCATTTCCTGTTGGCGGATGAAAACCCCGGCGCCCGCGAAGAACTGAAAGGGGGTCGGGTCATCATCCTCCACCTCCGCCCTAAACAGGAACCTCCCGACGGCATGCTCCACCATTGGCGCGGAGCGATATTCGTACCCGGGGCATCATTGGGACCATCTCTGGCCCAGCTCCAGGATTACGACGCATCGGCCAAATACTTCCGCCCCGAAGTGATCGACTCCCGCCTGCTCAAGCACGACGGCAACGACTTTCTGATGCGCCAGCGCTGGATGAAAAAAAAGATCATCACTGTGATTCTCGAGACCGAGCACGCCGTTCACTACCGGCCGATTGATGAGGCTCGCGCGGAAAGCACGTCCCAGACCACGAAGATCTCGGAGGTTGAGAATGCGGGAAAGGCAAATGAAACGATCCTCCCCCCCGACCAGGGCTCCGGGTTCATCTGGAGGATGAACACCTACTGGCGTTATCTGCAGGCCGACGGCGGTCTCTATGTTGAGATCGATGCCGTTTCCCTGTCCCGCGCCCTGCCCCCTATGATCGGCGCCATCATCCGGCCGATCATCGAGGACCTTCCGGAGCAATCTCTGGGCGACACGCTGCGGAACGTCCGCAAATTGCTGGCACCCCGCTGAAGCTCGGGAGCGGCCGCGACACCGGTCGTGACGGTCATTTGAGCCGTGCCCAAAAGGGATATCCAGATTCTCCTCGCAGCCATTAACAAGACCCGAAACAGAGCGGAAATTCGGGATGTCCCTTATGGACCTGGCCTGGATTCCGGCGTGAGATCCCAATCCCTTGACCTCCCGGCCGATACAACGGATACTATGCCTTCATTTTCATGGCCTTTGGATCCCGGGTGTATCAAATATGCGTTTGCGGTCTTCCAATTTGTGCGTCACGTTCGGATCTCTCACGGGTCCCGTAAGCGCCCTATCCGAGCTGAGTTTCGAAACCCGGGAAAGAGAATTCCTGACGTTCGTCGGGCCGAGCGGATGCGGCAAAACGACGCTGCTGCGTGTGCTTGGTGGAATCATCACCCCCGGACGGGGCGAAGTGGAGCGGATCGCGTCTCCGGCCGACTCCAACCCAAAAGTGTTGCTGGTAAGCCAGGAGCACAACCTCTTCCCCTGGATGACCGTCCTGGAAAACGCCGCCTTCGGTTCCAGGATGCAGCGGATACCGCGCCGCGAGCGGGAAAGCCGGGCTCTCGGATTACTGGGCCGCCTTGGATTTTCCGGGCGCGAGCATGCCTATCCGCACGAACTCTCGCTCGGCATGAAACAGCGGGTTGCCGTTGCCCGATGTTTCCTGAGCGATCCTGCGGTCATGCTCATGGATGAACCGTTCGCGGCCCTTGACTGCCAGACGCGTCTGGTGCTGCAGCAGGAGTTGCTGGGTCTCTGGGAACAGAATCACAAGACGGTCATCTTTGTAACCCACGACGTGGAGGAAGCCATCCTGCTCAGCGATCGGATTCTCGTGCTCAGCCGCCAGCCGGGCCGCGTCGTGGCTGAATTTTCCGTGCGCTTTCCCCGCCCACGTACCGCCTCGGTCACGATGACGGAAGATTTCCTCTTTTTGAAAAAGCGGATTGCAGCCGCACTCGGCATGCAGATCGAACGCCCCGGAGGGATCGGCATGCAGGAGGCGGCTTCATGAGATTACCTTCCAAGGCGTTGCTGGCCATCTGGCTGCCGGCCGGCACGCTGGTCGTGTGGCAGATCCTCGCTTCCCGGCATGTCATCAACGTGCTCTTTTTCCCCGCCCCCACGGTCATTCTGGCTGCCGGCTGGAGCATGGCGAAATCGGGTGAGCTTGGCGCACAGGTGGGGGCCACCCTGGTCCGCATGTCCTTGGGATCCGCCCTGGGCATCATCAGCGGCCTGGCGTGCGGCCTGGCGATGGGCTCCTTTGGCTCAATTCGACGATCTCTGGAACCGATCATTTCGGCGTTGAACGCTACCCCCAAGCTGGCCTTGTTGCCGATGCTCATGCTGATTGCAGGCATCGGGGAGACGGCGCGAATCGTGCCGATCGCGCTCTCCACTTTCATAGTCCTCGCGATCCACGGTCTGGATGCGGTGCGCGATGTGAACCCGGCCTATGTCGAGCTGGCTCGAAACTATGGCGCCGACCGGCGTGCCATGTTGCGGCACGTATATCTGCCGGCCAGCCTGCCGCGGATCTTCACGGGGCTCCGTCTGGCGCTGGGACGAGCTCTGGTGCTTACAATCTCGGTGGAGCTGGTGAGTTCCACAAACGGTCTCGGCAGCATGATCTGGATGGCGTGGCAGACCTTCTCGACCGAGAAGCTCTACCTCGGCGTCTTCATGACATCCATATTGGGGCTGCTGTTCCATCACGGTTTACTCCGGCTGGAAGCGAGCCTGATTCCCTGGGGAAACCGTTCGGCCGGGCGCCGTCAATCCCGGCTCCAGCCCGACCCGCATTCTTTTGGAACCGCCGATCCGGTGTATCGCCATGCTGAATGAGGCCGTTCATTACGCGCGCATGACCCTGGGGATCCGCGAATACCTGCGCACGCCGCCCCATTCGGATCCGGAAGCCGTGGTGCGTAAGCAGCTGGAAAACCGAGAAGCCATCTTCCTGGATATTGTCCGCCGCCTGATTTTTGCCCATCCGCAGAATCCCTACCACGAAATGTTCCGGATGGCCGGCTGCACCCTTGCGGACCTGGATCAGGCTCTTGCCGCGGAGGGGCTTGAGGCCACGCTCGCCGTCCTGCACCGTCAGGGGGTTTATCTCACGCACGACGAATTCAAGGGCCGGCAGCCCATCCTGCGTTCCGGGCGCCACATCCCGTCCCGAACCGGCAGTTTTCTCAATCCACTGGTCTCCGGAAGGATGGTGTCCACTAGCAGCGGAAGCCGCGGCAAGGGCACGAGTTCTCCGCTCAGCACCGAAGTCCGGCTTTACCGCGAGGTCCAGACCCGGCTCCGTTTTCGTGAACTGGGGCTTGAGGGGTATGTGCATGTCGAGGTCAAGCCGATCCTCCCCTCGATGACGGGATTGGGATCCTGTCTCTGGGCCAAGCGCCTGGGCCGGAAGGTAGACCGATGGTTTGCCGTCGGCGGCACCCTGCGCGACTCGGGTCATTACCGCTGGGCTACAAACACCATGGTTCTGGTCAGCAACTTCATGGGCGGCGGCGTGCCGTTCCCCGCGTATCTCCCGCCCAATGATTTCGCGGCCGTGGCCGGCTGGATCGCCCGGCGGCGCGTCCGAGGCCTGCCCTGCCTGGTCAGCGCGTTTACGAGTCCCGCCGTCCGGATCGCGGCTGCGGCGGCGGACCAGGGGCTGAACATAGGCGGGACTGTGTTTCTGGTCGCCGGCGAGGCCCTCACGGACGCCAAGCGCGCGGTGATCGAGGCCACGGGGGCCCAGGTGTACCCCAGCTATCCGATTTCCGAACTCGGTCTCATCGGGCATGCCTGCCGGCGGATGAAGAGCGGCAATTGCGTCCACCTGTTCAAGGACAGCCTGGCCGTCATCACGCATCGCCGGAGGGCGCCGCTCACGGATGTGGAGATCAATTCCCTCCTGGGGACGAGCCTGCTTCCGTTTGCATCCCATATTCTGATCAACGTCGAAGTGGATGATTGCGGCATCATCGAACCGGCACGCTGCGACTGTCTGTTCTCACGTATCGGATTCACCGAACAGATCCGCGATATCAGCAGTTTCGGAAAACTGACCGGGCAGGGAATGACGCTGGTGGGTACCGACATCGTCCGGATTCTGGAAGAGGCGTTACCGGCGCGACTGGGCGGCCGCCCCGGCGATTACCAACTGGTCGAGGGTGAGGGGCCGGCCCAGACGCAGATCACTCTGCGCGTCAGCCCGCGGGCCGGCGCACCGGCGCCCGAAAAGATACGGGAGTGCTTCCTGCATGAGATTCGAAAGTGCTTTGGCGGCGCACTGGCGGCACGGACGTGGCGTCATGCCGAAGGGGTGGAGATCATCATCGCCGAGCCTCTGACCACCGTCACGGGAAAAGTGCTGCCGCTGCATCTGCTCGGCCCGACGACGGAGAAAAATCATGCGACGTAGAGATTTCCTGGCCGGCTGCCTGACGAGTGCGGCCCTGGCGGGTTCGGCATGTATCCGGCGCAGGGCAGATTCACCACAAAAACTGCGCCTGACCGCAGGAAAGCTCCTCAGCATGAGCGGCCTTTACCTGGCCCATGAGTCGGGCTATTTCCGGGAAGCGGGTTTTGATCTGGAGTTCCTGCAAATTCCGAATCCGCTCGATGCCATGGCGCTTCTTGCCGGAGGCAAGGTGGATGTCGCCTTTGCCGGGATGGTCAGCTCCTTTTTGAATGCTGCGGCGAAGGGCCTGCCGATCCGGATTGTGGCCGGACGGGAGATCGCCTCCCCCACGTGTGGAAGCATGGGATCCATATATGGGTTGCGCCGGAATTTCCCAGACGGGCTGGAAAGTCCGGCGCTGCTCCGCGGCAAACAAATCGCCGCCGGACCGACGGTCGGTTTTTCTCACTTTGCCCTCGACGCCCAGTTGGAGAGCGCCGGCTTGTCCGGGGATGACGTGACGGCGGTAAACCTGCCGTCCACTCAGGCGGTAGCCGCCCTGCTCGGCGGCAGCGTCGATGCCATCGTACTCAACATCGAGTTCGACCGCAATTTGACCGCGATGTCCGCCGAGATCGTGCGCGGTCCGGGCCTGGCGCGGATTCATCCCAACTTCCAGTGCTCCCATATCTTCTTCGGAAAGACTCTTCTCGCGGCCGATCCCGAGATCGGCGGGCGGTTCCTGTCCGCCTACCTGCGGGGCGCGCAGGAATTCGCGCGCGGGAAGACGCCGCGGTACATGGTGGAATTTGCCCGCGCCGGTGGCCTGGATGTGGATCGAGTGACCGGCGCCTGCCGCGACACATTTACGCTCGACGGCGCCGTGGACCTGAAGAGCCTGCAGCTGTTCGTCGACTGGGCGTTCCGGAGAAAGCACATTTCCGAACCTATCAATGTGGAAGTACTAACCGATCTTCGGTTCCTCGGGAGTATTCATGCAAAGTAGAGCTTTTATTTTGGGGGTGCTGCTCATGATTTGCGGCGGGCCGCCGCTGGCCGCGCAGACCACCGGGCAATTTGAAGGAGTCGTGCGCGACCCTTCCGGCCTGCCGGTTCCCGGCGTCGCCCTAAGCATCCTCGAGACCCGGACCGCCGCCAGGCGACCGATCCAAACCGATCAGCGCGGCTGGTACCTGGCTCCCAACCTCGTGCCCGGCGTGTATGAAATTGCCGCCTCCCACCCGGGCTTTCGCAGTGAAGTACGCAGCGGCGTGACCCTTTCGGCCGGCAGGTCGGTACGGATCGATTTCCTCCTGCAGTTGGGCGAAGCGCGTGACACCGTCGTCGTGGTGGGGGAAGCCTCCGCCGTCAGCTCGGCTCCCGGCGACTGGGGAGGATCGATCGCCCGCGCCAGGTTGGAATCGCTCCCGCTCAATGGTCGGGATCTGTTCGATCTCGCCTCGCAACAGCCCGGCGCCACGATTGCGACCACCGCGGTCAAATCCATGACGACCGGCTCCGGGATCCGCATCTCGGCAAACGGGGCGCGCCCCAACCAGAACGGCTTCCGGATGGATGGGATTTACATCAACGACGCCACCTCGTCGGCCCCCAGCAGCGCCGCAAACCGGCTGCTGGGACTGGAGAGCATCGAGGAACTGCATCTGGTGAGCAGCCCGTACGACGCCGAATACGGTCGCGCCGCCGGGGCCGTGATCACCGCCATCTCCAAGTCCGGATCCAACCGGTGGCACGGCAGTGCCTACGAGTTTCTGCGCAACAGCGCACTCGACGCCAGGAACTTCTTCGATGACCGCAAACAGAAGATCCCGCCGCTCCGCAAAAACCAGTTCGGCGGCCTGCTCAGCGGGCCTCTGCGCAGCAACGCGCTGTTTTTCCTTGTCAATTACGAAGGGGTCCGGGAAACGTCCAGCAAGACCATGTATTCAGTGACTCCGAACCGGGAAGCGCGCGAAGGCCGACTGCCGGATCGCACCGTAAGCGTCGCCCCCGAAGTCCTCCCCTATCTGGCCCTGTACCCGCTCCCCAACGGGCAGGATTACGACGATGGCACCGGCGAGTTCATCGCCAAGGGCGTCACGACGTCCCGCGAGGATTATGTCACCGTCAAGGTGGATGCCATCGCCTCGAGCCGGCTTCGCCAGGCGGTGCGCTATACCTTCGACGACGCCCTGACATCCCGGCCGGAGTCTCTGAACATCTACAGATTTCTGGACGATTCTCACTATCATTTCCTCAACTCTGAGTCCCAATTCACGCAATCGCCGCGCACCATTCACGGGCTGCGGGGGGGCTTCAGCCGGGTGTGGAACAATCAGGACGCCAACCAACCGTCCTCCATCACCCCCTCGATGTCGTTCGTGCCGGGCGCACCCATGGGGAGGATCGCGATGTCCGCCGGATTGACCGGCCTGGGCGGACGTTCCGGGGACAATATCTCTCTGCTGCCGCGGCGTTTCGTGGTCAATAATTATCAGGTCAGCTACTCGGTGACGCACATTCGCGGGGCGCACACCCTCAGGGCCGGAGGGGCATTCGATCGTGTGCAGTTCAACCAGAGGTCGGACAACAGCGGCAAAGGCACCTACACGTTCGGCTCGCTGGCGGACTTCCTCCAAGCCCGCCCCCGCTCGGCCGACCTGATGATGCCGGGCTCCGACACCATCCGGGGCTGGAGGCAAAGTCTCTACTCCGGATTCTTCCAGGATGATTTCCGCGCCAGTACGCGCCTGAACATCACGCTCGGCGTGCGCTACGAAGCCTATTCGACGCCGACGGAAGTGAACGGCAAGATCGCCACGCTTCCGGACCCGCTGCATGACACCGAGGTGACCATCGGGGGCCCGCTCTTCGAGAACCCGTCCAAAACCAACTTCGCACCCAGAGCATCCGTGGCCTTCGACCCATTCGGCTCAAGCAAGACGGTAATCCGGGCCGGCGGCGGCGTTTTTTTCGATCTCCTCAGCACTCGTGAGCTGGTGGTTTCCGGCGTGCGCATGCCTCCATTCTTCAACCAGGTCAGCCTGGCCTCCCCCGCCTTTCCCAACCTTCTCGAAGCCGCCGGCAACACGCCTCCTTTAAACTCCCTGGACCTGCTGGACTATCATCTGCCGCAGCCCTATGTGATGCAGTTTCAGCTGATGGTTCAACAGGGGCTGGCGCGCGACACCGTACTGCAGGTCGGCTATGTGCGAACGCGCGGAGTCCACCTGATAGGCCAGATGGATGAGATGAACCCCACCCGTCCTCAAGTGCTGCCGGATGGAGAGTTGTTTTTTCCCGCGTCCATGGTCCGGCTTAATCCCGCATTCACCCGGATTCGGGGTCGCCGCACCCAGTTCGACTCGTCCTACCACGGATTCCAGGCGGGCCTCGACCGCAGGTGGAGGCAGGGGTCCGGGCTGCAGATCAAATATGTGTGGAGCAAGTCTCTCGACAACAACAGCACCGTGATCCGCGGCGACAATCTGAACAGCAGCAATTTCCCCACGATGTTCGACTACAGCCAGGGCCGCGGTCGTTCAGACTTCGACCTGAGGCACGTGTTCGCCACCAACCTATCCTGGGTGCTTCCCGAATGGGCCGGCGGCGCGGCCGGCAAGATTCTGGGGGGGTGGGAACTCTACGGCATGTTCCAGGCACAGACCGGCCCCGGATTCAGCCCGACCGTCGGATTCGATCGCGCCCGCCTGAGCGGGGGCGGTACGGGAGATGTCGGGCAGCGGCCGCTGTATGCCGGGACTCCGGGCGCCAAAATCATCCTCGGAGACCCGCAACGCTGGTTCGACTCCGGAGCGTTCGCGTTGCCGCCCGCCGGGATGTACGGCGATCTGGGGCGCAATGTGCTCCAGGGCCCCGGTCTCGTCACCCTGGATCTTGCGCTGCACAAGATCCTCTGGCGTACGGATCGCCAGAGCCTGCGGTTTCGCCTGGAAGCCTTCAATATCACCAACCATCCGAACTTCCAGATCCCCTCCTCGCTGGCATTGTTCACCAGCAGCCCGAACCGTGTCGGGTCCGCAGGACGCATTTCCGAAACCGCCACGACCGCCCGCCAGCTGCAGCTGGCGCTGAAGTGGATGTTTTGAGCCCTCCGCTTATAATGTCCACCGGATCATTAACCCAACCGGTGAGTAAAGCGGGATCTCATTCTGTAAAACCGCAAATCCTTTTCCTTCAGTAATGCCTTCCCTTGCGGCATGAAACTTGCAGTTCAAGCAGGCTTTGAGGTATGGTCCGGTCATCCTAAGGAGTTGCCATATGCGATTCAGTTTCTGGTATAAAAGCCTTGTCGCCGCAGGGCTCGTTTTCGCGGAATTACTCTTGTCTGGCTGCGAATCGAATGTGGCCCCCCCACCGGCGGGTCCGGTGGATGTTGCGACCGTGACGCTCCACCCTGAAAGGATCGTGCTGACGACTGATCTGCCGGGGAGGACGTCCGCATACCTCGTGGCCGAAATCCGCCCGCAGGTGAACGGCCTGCTGCAGAAGCGCCTGTTCGAGGAGGGCGCCAACATCAAACAGGGCGACCTCCTATACCAGATTGATCCCATTCCATACCAAGCCGCGTATGACCAGGCCAAGGCCGCGTTGGTCACGGCTGAGGCGAACGTTGGCACGGCCGAGGCGAACGTAGTTATGGCTGAGGCCAACCTGCCGGCGATACGGTCACGTGCCGAGCGACTAAAGGGGCTCGTGGCCATCCGCGCGGTCGGCCAGCAAGACTACGACGATGCCAATGCCGCCTTGCGGCAGGCCGAGGCCAACCTCGAAGTGAGAAGGACGGCCGTGGAGGCAAGCCGGGCGGCTGTGGAGGTAGGCCGGACGGCCGTGGAGAGTGCCCGCATAAACCTGTCGTACACGCCCATCAAGGCGCCTATTTCCGGACGGATCGGCCGATCCAACATCACGGTCGGTGCAATGGTGACCGCCTATCAACCCACTCCGCTAGCGGTAATTCAGCAACTGGACCCGATCTTCGTGGATGTAACCCAGGCCAGCGCGGATCTGCTGCGCTTCAGGAGGAAGCTGGAAAGCGGAAGCCTTACAAGCGACTCGAGCCGGCGGAAGGTCCAGCTGCTTCTCGAAGATGGTACGCATTACCCCCTGTCAGGCACGCTGCAGTTCCAGGACGTCACCGTGGATTCGACCACCGGTTCGGTCACGCTGCGCATAGTGTTCGCCAATCCAAAACAGGTGCTGCTTCCGGGCATGTTCGTGCGGGCAGTCGTAGAGGAGGGCGCGGATGAACAAGCTCTTCTCATTCCACAACAGGGTGTGAGCCGCGACCCGAAGGGGAATCCCATCGCCCTGGTGGTGAACGCCGCCGGCAAGGTCGAGCAACGTGCGATCGTGCTGGACCGCGCGATAGGAGATAAATGGCTGGTCACGCAAGGGCTGGCTCCTGGAGACCGGCTGATCGTCGAAGGCATTGAGAAGGTTCGCCCGGGCGCTGCCGTCAAAGCTGTTGATTTTGTGGCACCTGCGACGTCCGGCGCAAAGGCCGGCGCAAGTCAATCGCCGGTCCAGGCAAAGTAGGAGGAATTCAATGGCCAGGTTTTTTCTTGATCGTCCTGTTTTTGCCTGGGTCGTCGCCATCGGAATGATGCTGGCCGGCGTGCTGGCTATCTACAATTTGCCCATCTCTCAGTATCCCCCGATCGCTCCGCCGGCGATATCCATCAGAGGCGTCTACCCCGGCGCATCGGCAAAAACCGTTGAAGACAGCGTGACCCAGATCATCGAGCAACAGATGACCGGACTGGACCGGATGTTGTACATCCATTCGACCTCCGATTCTGCAGGCATGGCACAGATCGAGCTGACTTTTGCCCCGGGCACGGATCCCGATCTCGCCTGGGCCAAAGTTCAGAACAAGCTGCAGCTCGCCATGCCGGTATTGCCGGAGGTGGTTCAGCGTCAGGGTCTCAGGGTCAGCAAGTCCACCCGCAACTATCTTATGATCGTCGGGCTCACTTCTCCGGATAACAGCCTCGACCAGAATGACCTGTCCGATTACGCTTTCTCGCAAATCCAGTACTCGCTTGCCCGTGTGCCCGGCGTGGGCGAAGTGGAGCTGTTTGGTGCCGGGTATGCGATGCGGATCTGGCTGGATCCGAACAAGCTCACGAATTACAGCATGACTTCGGCCGATGTGATCGCGGCGGTCCGGGCTTACAACGTGCAGGTGTCGGCTGGTCAATACGGCGGGACGCCCGCCGTACCGGGCCAGCGGCTCAATGCCCCCATTATCGTGCAGACGCTCCTGAAAACCCCAGAGGAGTTCGGCGCCATCCCTCTGCGAAACAATCCGGACGGCTCCGTGGTGCGTGTCCGGGATGTGGCGCGCACGGAACTGGGTACCGAGTTCGCCAACGTCGTAACCGAGTTATAACGGACATCCGTTAACCGGGCTCGCGATCCGGCAGGAGGCCGGAGCCAACGCGCTGGACACCGCCGCCGGCGTGCAAGCCAAGATGGAGGAATTGTCCAGATACTTCCCGGCCGGGATGCAGGCCGTGTACCCGTTCGATACGACTCCGTTCGTGAGAGTGGCCATCAACGAGGTCGTGAAAACACTCGTCATAGCGATTATTCTCGTGTTCTTCGTCATGTTCCTTTTCCTGGGAAACATGCGGGCCACGCTCATCCCCACGATTGCCGTGCCGGTCGTGATTCTGGGTACGTTCGGCGTGCTCGGGCTGTTCGGCTATTCCATCAATATGCTGACCATGTTCGCCATGGTCCTGGCGATTGGCCTCCTTGTAGATGACGCCATTGTCGTAGTTGAGAACGTGGAGCGTGTGATGTCCGAAGAGGGACTCTCGCCGCTGGAAGCCACCCGGAAATCAATGGACCAGATTACCAGCGCCCTGGTCGGCATTGGGCTTGTTCTTTCGGCGGTATTTGGCCCCATGATATTCTTCGGCGGGGCCACGGGCGTCATTTATCGCCAGTTCTCCGTCACAATCATCTCCTCCATGCTGCTTTCTGTCATGGTGGCTTTGATCCTGACGCCGGTGCTCTGCGCTGCTCTTCTCAGACCGGTGGGCAAGGGACACGAAGCCGCGGAAACGGGCTTTCGTCTCCTGCGGCCGTTTTTCCTGGGATTTGACCACCTGTTTCTCCGTCTTCGGAGACACTACCAGTCCGCAGTAGGGCACATACTCGGGGCCCGACTCGCCTACCTCGCTGTTTTTGTTCTGATTGTGGGTTCGTTGGTTTTTCTTTACCTGAGAATGCCGACAGGATATCTGCCGGATGAGGACCAGGGCGTCCTCTTGGCAATGGCGCAGCTGCCGTCCGGTTCGACCCTGGAGCAGACTGAAGCGGTTATGGCAAAGGTGCGCCACCATTTCCTCGAAGATCAGGAAGCGGCGGTGGAATCCTGCATGACCATTGCCGGGATTGGCATGGCAGGCATGGCACAGAACCAGGGATTGGCGTATGTCAAGCTTCGAGACTGGGATCTGCGCAATAAGCCGGAGCTGCGGGTTAACGGTGTCGTGCAGAAAGCGATGCCGGTTCTCGCCGCTATTCGCGAAGCGACCATCTATGCTTTTCCGCCTCCTGCCGTCACGGAACTCGGCTCGGCGAAGGGATTTGACTTCATGCTGCTGGACCGCGGCGGGCTCGGCCACGAGAAACTGATGGAGGCCCGTCTCCAGCTCATGGGCCAGGCTATGCGCGACCCGCGGCTGACCGCCGTCCGGCCGAACGGGATGCCGGACACGACCGAGCACAAGGTGGATATTGACTGGGATAAGGCCGGCACCCTCGGAGTGTCGGTATCGGCGATTCAAAGTGCGATCTCGGTGGCTTTCGGCAGCTCCTATGTCAACGATTTCATTCAGGGAGGGCGGGTCCATCGAGTCTATGTACAAGCGGACGCCCCGTACCGGATGCTGCCGGAAGATCTGAACCATCTCTACGTTCGGAATGCCAAGGGCCGCATGGTCCCTGTTACCGCCCTTGCATCGGGGCGTTGGATCTTCGACTCCCCACGGCTCGAGCGGTACAACGGATTTCCGGCTCTGAACTTCCAGGGTGAGGCCGCAGCCGGAAGGAGCACTGGTGATGCTATGAAAGCCATGGAGGAAATCTCCTCAAGAATGGCCCAGGGAATCGGCTACGAATGGACCGGGATTTCCTACCAGGAACGAATGAGCCAATCCCAAACGGGGCTCCTGTACATGTTCTCCATACTCGCGATTTTCCTGGTGTTGGCAGCCCTGTACGAGAGCTGGTCGATTCCTATTTCCATTCTGCTCGCCTTGCCGCTCGGAGTGATCGGAGGCGTGCTGGCCACTTCCTCGCGTGGGATGCCGAACGACGTCTACTTCCAGATCGGGCTTCTCACCGTTCTGGGGCTTACGACGAAGAACGCAATTCTGATTGTGCAGTTCGCCAAGATCCGCGTGGAAGCAGGTGCAGGCCTGATCGAGGCCACTCTCGAGGGTGCCAGGCTCAGACTTCGCCCCATCGTGATGACCTCGCTGGCATTTGGCTTCGGGGTACTGCCGTTGGTGATCGCCTCCGGCGCCGGAGCAGGTGCGCAAAAAGCCATCGGCACCAGCGTCCTCGGCGGCATGGTAACGGCGACATTCCTGGCGATTTTCTTTATTCCCCTGTTCTTCGTGCTGATAACTCAGGTGTTCGGCAGGAAAAAAACAGGAGATCGAAGAATGACGGTCTCCTCAGATTCAGAAATTCGGACGGAGGGGCCACAAAATGCGTAAGCTCATACCCATCCTGGCGCTCTCGTTTTTCCTGTACGGGTGTCCTCGCCCGTCACAGTACGTTCGCCCCGGATTGCCGGTACCTTCGACTTGGCCGGACGCCTCCACCGCCGGGGCGGGTGCGCCGGCCGCCGGCGATCTGAAGTGGCGGGAATTCTTCACCGATCAGCGGCTCCAATCTGTGATCGATCTGGCCCTGGCGAACAACCGCGATCTCCGGGTGGCCACTCTCAATATCGAGAGGTCCCAGGCTCTGTATCAGATCCAGCGCGCTGAACTGTACCCCACCGTGGTAGCGTCAGCCGGCGGCGATGCCTATCGGGTGCCGGAAAACCTGTCCGGCTCAGATAATGCGAAAACGGTGGCGCAATACACCGTGGGATTGGGCACGGCTTCGTGGGAACTGGATCTTTTCGGACGTGTCCGAAGCCTGAAGAGCCGGGCGTTGGAGCAGTACCTGGCAACGGAACAGGCGCAGTCCGCAGCCCGGATCTCCCTGATAGCCGCCGTCGCGAACACCTACCTGGCACTTGCAGCCGACCGGGAGGTCCTGAAGCTGGCCCAGGTGACCCTCGATGCCCAGCAGGCGTCTTACGGATTGATACTGCGCACCACGGAATTCGGCATGGCGTCTGATTTGGATTTGCGACAGGCGCAAAGCCAGGTGGAGGCGGCTCGCGTCGATATTGCCACATATACTGGCCTCGTGGCACTGGACGAAAACGCGCTCAATCTGCTGGTCGGCTCACCCGTGACGTCCGGCCTGCTGGCCGAAGATATGAGCAAGTTGGGTGATTTTAAGGAAGTTGCGCCCGGCTTGCCGTCCGACGTGCTGCTTCGCCGCCCCGACATTCTTGCGGCAGAACACCAGCTGAAGGCAGCCAACGCGAATATCGGCGCGGCTCGCGCAGCGTTCTTCCCCCGTGTCGCTCTGACCGCCGCCGCCGGGATCACAAGCAGCGACCTGACAAACCTCTTCAAGCCCGCTGCCGGAACCTGGAACTTCGCACCGCAGGTGACACTACCGATTTTTGACTCCGGTGCCCGGCAGGCCAACTACAAAGCCTCCCAGGTGGAGCGTGATATCGCGATCGCTGATTACGAGAAGTCGATACAGGCAGCCTTCAGGGAGGTGAGTGACGCGCTGAGCCTGAGGACTACCTTGATGTCCCAGCAGAATGCGCTTCAGTCCCTGGTGGATGCCCTGACGGAAACTTATCGTCTTTCAGAGGCCCGATACACTGCAGGGATTGACGGCTACCTGAGCGTACTCGTAGCCCAACGGTCACTTTATGGCGCTCAACAGCGCCTGGTCGATGTTCGCCTGGCTCGCCTGAGCAACCTCGTGACCCTGTACAAGGTGCTGGGCGGAGGAGCATGATGCGCAAGACGGCGATATTTTCCGCATGGTGGCGCATCCTGCGGGGATATCGGCCTTTCCTGTCCATTGAAATCACCAAGGCATGCCCACTCCGATGTCCCGGCTGCTACGCATATGACCTCGGACACCTGAACGGCGGTCGCACAATCCGCGACCTGGCTGAGTGGCGGGGTGAGGAATTGGTGACCAGAGTGCTTTCATTGGTCGCGCGCCTCCGTCCGTTGCATGTTTCCATCGTCGGCGGCGAGCCGCTCGTTCGCACCCATGAGCTGACCTCTCTCTTTCACCGGCTCGATAAGATGGGAATCGAAATCCAGGTGGTCACGAGCGCCGTTTGTCCAATCCCGCGAGAATGGGCGGCATTTTCCAATCTGCACCTCGTCGTCTCCGTAGACGGACTTCAGCCCGAACATGACGCCCGCCGTGCGCCGGCCACGTATGATCGCATCGTCCGTAATATGAATGGTCATCATGTCGTCATCCACTGCACTATCACCCCCAGGTTGCTGGCGCGGCCGGATTATTTGGCTGAGTTTGCCCATGTCTGGTCGGCTCGAAGCGGCGTGACCAAAATATGGTTCAGCCTGTTCACGCCTCAAATTGGTGACTTTCCCCCCGAGAGGCTCTCCGCTACAGACCGCTCGCTGGCTATCGATCGAATTGCCGCACTCAGATCCCGATACCCGAAAGTGTATGCCCCGGGAATCGTCCTCCAAGGCTATAGCGCTCCGCCGGCGGGACCCTCTGAATGCATTTTTGCCCAAACCACCACCTGCCTTTCGGTCGATTTATCGACACCGGTAACCCCGTGTCAAATTGGCGGCCAGCCCGATTGCTCCGAGTGCGGCTGCATTGCGGGGGCGGGTTTTGCCGCTATCGGCCGTTTCAAATTGGCCGGAGTATTAAAGGTGTCGGATATATTTGCCGCGTCAAATAAGCTGGGCGCATGGCTCCGGAATGTAGGCCCCGGATAGTCAGAGGACTCGCGGATGCAGGGTTCGGTCAATCCGCGGACAGGACCTTCAGGCTTCCCCGGGCGGGAGCCGGCATGAGGGACCGGGCCGGAGATGGGCGAGCCTTTGGCGATGAAGCGATCAAAATCCGGCGGATGCGTAATGTTACGCAACATGAACGTCGACAGGTCGGTCATTTACATGGAAGAAGGCAAATTCCCCCGAAGCACACGGCCGGCTTTTCAGCGGGTTGCCGCCATCGGAACGAATCGCGAAATTGTGCTCATTGGGCGGGAAGGCTAGGTCAATGGTCCCGGTCAGACCTTCTCATGAGAACGGGAAAAGCATATCCGGGCGCCAGTTCCCCGGGTACCAACCTCCCTCCCGCGGAAAGGCCCTGGAACCGATGGCCGGAGTTCATCGTATAGGTAACATGGGTGCGTACTTCCCGATACGGGAGGAGGAATCGATGTCGGAGATAAGACTCCAGCCGCGGCAGACCGGATTTCGGCAAATTGTCCCTGGCCGCCGCCCGGGATTCGGGGAGTCGCGGCCGACGGTCGAAAATGGCAGCACGACTCTTGTCGGGAACGGCACCCACGCCGGGGCGCGCGGCATGATTGCAGCAGGCATATTCCGGCGCAGCTTCTGGCCGCAATCCAAAACAGAAAGAAAGTGAAACCTTGACGTCAACCAGAGATTGAGGAATGTCAAAAAAGAGGACTCTTTCCACCGGATAGATTGGAGACGTCATGTTCCCAGAAACTTTGGTACAGGATCTTCGCGTTGGCCTGCGTGTGCTCGTCAAGGAACGGGCCTTCTGCGCGCTGGCCATCGTCGTGCTCGCACTGGGGATTTGCGCGGTAACAACTCAGTTCGGGGTGGTCAACGGGATCATGCTGCGCGGCTTTTCATTCCCGAATGCCGACCGGATGATGAACGTCAGCTTCATCGACCCGTCGAGCGCCACCTTCTTCGGGGTGAACGGCCAGGTCACCTCGATGGACTACGAGGAGTTCCAGCCCGAACAGAAATCGTTCGAGATGATGGCGGCTTACCTGAACGGCTCGACCGTCAACATCACGGTCGACGGCATTCCACGGCGCTATACCGGTGCATACACGACGGAGAATTTCCTGCGCATCCTGGGAGTCAGCCCGGTGCTTGGCCGCAACTTCACGGCGGCCGACAACAAGCCCGGGGCGCCCAAGGTGGCCCTCATCAGCTACGGCATCTGGCAGCGGGATTTCGGCGGGACATCGGACATCGTGGGCAAGGCGGTGAGGCTGAACGGAGCGCCGGCCACCATCATCGGCGTGATGGCCCGGGGTTTTACCTTCCCCACCACCGAGGAGTTGTGGATCCCGCTCTACAGCGAGTTTCCCGTCCGGCCCCGGAATGACCCGCGGGCGAATGCGCCGGCCGTGCTGGGGCTGATCAGGCACGGCATCTCACCCGAGCAGGCCCAGGCCGAGTTCACGATAATTGCCGAGCGCTTCGCGAAAGCCTATCCCGACACCAACAAGCCGTTCAACGCCGGTCTGGTCGAGCCGCTGATCAAGACGTTCACGCCGCTTCCGCTCCGCGGCACGCTGCTGACGATGCTGGGATTCTGTGTGGGCGTGCTGCTGATCGCGTGCGTCAATGTAATGAACATGCAATTCGCCCGCGCGACCCTCCGGGCCAAGGAGTTGGCGATCCGCTCGGCGCTCGGCGCGACGCGCATCCGGCTGATCCGCCAGATGCTCACCGAGAGCGCAGTCGTCGCCGGCGCGGGAGCCCTGCTGGGGGTAGGCCTGGCGTACCTGGCGAGCGACTGGCTGTCGACCACCCTTCACAACATGGACAATCCGCCCCCGGCGTGGATGACGTTTGACCTCGACGGCCGAGTGCTGGCGTTCACCGTGTGCGCCACCCTGGCGGCAGCCGTCGTGTCCGGGTTGGTGCCCGCGTGGATGGCGTCCCGGCAGAATGCAGCTGCAGTGCTCAGAGACGGCACGCGGGGCACCACCGGCCGCCGCGCCGGGCTCGTCACGCGCGGCCTGGTGGTCTGCCAGATCCTGGTCACGTGCGTGCTGTTGATCGGTTCATTGTTGCAGCTGCGCTCGATCCTCGCACAGCAGACGATCGACTACGGCTACGACACCCGCGGCCTTCTGTCGGCCCGGATGGGGCTGATGGATGCCGACTACCCGACATCGGAGTCGCGCAGGCTGTTTTATGATCGACTGCTGCTCCAACTGCGCGAGACGCCGGAATTCGAGGGGGCTGCCTTCTCGAGCCGTCTCCGCATGGTGTTCTCAGGCAACGGTCCGATCGAAATCAACGGCAAGGTCTACCGGGAAAAGCGCGATCGCCCGAACACCAACTTCGAGCAGGTATCCCAGGGATTCTTCGGCATCATGGGCCAGAGGTTCCTCGAGGGACGCAACTTCACCGACGAGGAGGTCGGGTCGAACCTGCCCGTCGCGGTCGTCAACGCGGCGTTCGCCCAAAAACACTTCGGAAGGGAAAGCGCCCTTGGCCGGCAGTTCCGCACCGGTGACGGAAGCACGCCGCAGTACGGTCCCTGGCGGACAATCGTGGGGGTGGTCTCCACGGTCCGCATGCTGGGCCCTTTCAACCTGCCGAACCTGGACGACAGCGGCTTCTATGTGCCGTTCTATGCGGTGCCGTTCGGCCCGGCGCCGCCAACCCCCCTGGCCGCGCAGTTCGCCACCGTCCTGGTCAAACCGCACGGCGCCCAGAGTCCCGCCGCGTTGGCCAACACCTTGCGGCGCGTCGTCAACAAGATCGATCCGAACCTGCCGCTTTACTTTGTGGCGACACCGGCGGACAACCTGGACGGCGTGATTGCCGCAAGCCGCATCGTCGCGGCGATGTTCACGGCCTTTGGGGCGGTTGCGATCGTGCTGGCGGCTGTCGGCATCTACGGCGTGATGGCGTTCTCGGTGAGCCAGCGCACCCAGGAATTCGGCGTGCGCATGGCACTCGGGGCCGGTTTCGGCCGCATCCTGGGAATGGTGCTGAAGCAGGGCTCGCGGCAGATTTTACTGGGGCTGTTTGCCGGCTTCGGGCTGGCGCTGGCGCTGGCCGTCGCAGGCCGGGATGCGATCGCGAACTCGCTGTACAGCGTCAGCGCGCTTGACCCGCTGACCTACATCGCGGTCTTCGTGCTGGTCGCCATCGTCTCGCTGGTTGCCGTGCTTGTACCCGCATGGCGGGCCACGCGGGTCGACCCGATGATCGCACTGCGGGCCGATTGAGGATGAAAAAGCTGAAACAGGAATATGGGGACAGGGTAACCGGTACCGGGAGAGGGGGGACAATGTAACCAGGTACCGACCTTCTTTGGCGCGGGGACAGTATAACCAGGTACAGTGTCGTTGTTGCGGGATTTGCGCGCGTGGACGGCGACAAAACAGGCCGTCCTTTGCCCCAACCCCGTCCGCATTGAAAACGTTGATGTTTTTGTCTCAAGCTGGCAGCCTTAGCATCCATGATGGAAACCCTCTTTTTTTAATAGCCTCTCTCAAATCTCTGTTCAGGGATCGACGCGAATTGGCCCTCGAAAACTTAGCCCTGCGTCAACAGCTTGCTATTTTGGCTCGGACTCACCCCCACCGGCGCCTGCGGAAAACGGATCGGCTATTCTGGGTCTGGCTCTCCCGAATGTGGAAAAACTGGCGGGAATCGTTGATCGTCGTTAAGCCAGATACGGTCGTTCGATGGCATCGGAAAGGGTTTGCTCTTTATTGGACGCGGCCGTCGAAAGAAAACCGCACCGGCCGTCCGGGAACCGGGAAAGAGATCAGGAATTTGATCTGGAAGATTGCGTTGGCCAATCCGCTTTGGGGGAGCCCCGAATTCACGGCGAACTGCTGATACTCGGGATGGACATCTCGGAGCGGACTGTCGTGTGGCGGCCCGTTCTATGGGCAATCTGACGCCGCTTGGAAACCGGAACTTGAGTCAAGAGGATACCCCAATTGATCTATTCCCAGGACTGGATATTCACAATGCGGACGGCGGCTCAACCGGCGGGAAACCGTCCCAATACTGCAGTATCGGATTTTGGCAAACGACACATCATTGGATGCCGACAATTCGGCTGACCAACGTAGTGATAGACATCACCCGGCGCCGCAACACTTCTTGAACTTGCGCCCGCTCCCACAGGGACATGGATCATTCCGGCCTGTCTTCGGTGCGGCGTGGATGGGCTCGACTTCGTTGATATCACCTTCCTCTTCACGGGCGCTCCCGCCCTCAAGCCACGATCTCGGCGAAGTCCTCCCAACCCCGGATGGGACCGGCGGCGCCGGCGCGTGCATCGGCTACCACCTTGTCCATTGGCACCCTGATTCATGTTCTCCACGTCCGCGCGGCTCACTCCCAGTCCACGGCAAACAGCTGGAGACATCTGCCGCCGGAGATGCCCCATCACCTCGTGCGGATGCACGGTCCAACAGACATCCAGAACGACGTCCCAGAGATCGAGATCCGACGCCGGAATCCCGGCCTCGAAGGTTTGCCGGAGGGCTTGGACTACGCTCTCACGCGATGTGCGCTTCCAAAAGAAAAGAAAGGCCAGGGTTCTGAGGATCAAGCCACGGGAAGCGTCCCGGCAGCGGCCGCCATGCGGCGAGACTCATGATGGGTGCGAGATCCTGCGGTGCCACGGTGGCAAGGATGCGAGGCAAATCCAGCCATCTCTCGTTGCGCAAGTGGAAACGGGCGAGGTCCGGATCGATCGTCACCCTCAGCAATAGCGGCAAAAGCGCCTGATCCCGGGCGCCCGCGAGGATATATATTGCGGCAACATACCCCATGATAATTGTAGCCGCTCGGCGATTACCTCCTGCTTGACGTGCGGATCGAGCATCCCTCGGACCATGGCAAGAAGCGCGGGGCCAAAACGATCTTGATTCGCGGCCACCAGACGTCCGTCCGCCTCGGGAAATGGGTGCGGCGGGAACTCGAATCGTCGCAGCATCTGCTGTTCGCGCTGCGTGTACGCCGGCATGGCGATGTCAAGGAGCGGAGGCAGTGGTGGAGGCATGTCGGCGCCCTCCGCGCCACGCGGTGTCTCGCGGGGTTGCGGAAACCGCCTTGACGTGTTGGGGCGGTGCGCTCCGCCACGCGGAGAGCGCGCCGGTTCCGGCGGTGCGGATACTGCAGACGGCATGGGCAACGGCGACATGGTCATCGGTTCCGCCGCCGAGGGAACCACGGCGGGAGCGTCGATACGTTCGGGTTCTGACGGCGCGGCGGGTGGCGCCGCCACTGCCGCCGGGTCTGCCACGGCATCCTCCAAGGGTAATTCATATTGGGTGGGCACGGCTGGCGCAGGCTCCGCTTGCGGCGGCGGGGGCGCCGGCTCCGGTTGCCGTTCGGCGGGATGGCCGCGGAGACGGTCTTTGCAGCGCGTTCCTGCCGCGAACGGAACCTCGGGAGTCGCACCGTCGGATCGCGGATCCGTCCCTTCCCATTCATCTTCCCAGGCCACATCTTCGCCACGCACTCTGCGGGCAATACTGGCGAGGGTGCGCGCGACGGGGTGTTATTGAAATGGAGAAAATCGCAAACGGATTGAGGTCTTCGAGCCTTCCCTGTTTTCGAACATGCCGCATCACGTCGAGCAGATCTTTCAGGCGCTTTTCCGCGCCTTCGTCCATGGTGTCCAGGTGCAGCAGGTCGCACACATTGATCCAGGCGTTCTCGATCTCGATATCCATCGCCGGATTCGGCACGTAGAACCCGTGGCTGACCCGCAGGAAGAGCTGGCGGTTGCCAGGGATCGTCCCGATGCAGTTCGTTGCGCGCAAGCACACCGCTCAAATAAGGACGGCGGCGGCGATGCTCCGGGATGACGTTCATGGGGAACGGCTCCAGCGCGGACACAAAGTCGCCCGTCTCGAACGCGGGATAGGAGACCTGCACCTTGCGCCGAACCACGTCTTCAAACAGCGCCACCATGGAGTGCAGGAGGAAGAACTCCATGACATGGCTGTCGAGTTTCACGAGCCGCCCGCCGGTCCGCACCTTGAGAGCGGACGGCGCAAGCAGGGGGTAGATCTCGCCGATCGCGGACCGTGCGTAGTCGGGCCGGCTATACGCCTGGCGCAGCGCAATCTGCAGCGGCACCCGTCCCCAGTTGTCGCGGGCCTGGGTGTTGGCTCCCTGCACAACCAGGTCGCGCACCAGGTCTTTCCGCCCCAGGCGCGCGGCCACCATGAGCGGCGTCTGGTTGAGCGGGTTGCGAAAATCAACACCATAGCGCTCGATCTTCTGATTCAGAACCGGATGCGCCCCCTGGCAGTCCTGGCTGTACTTGTTCTCAATCGCGGCCCGCTCGGACTCCGGCACGGAGCGCCGGGCTGAACTGCAGCGCCGCCAGTTTCGGGAAGAGGCGAGGCACCGAATACATCACCGCATACTCGAACAGCAGCAGTTTCGCCTGCCGGTTGTAGGCTTGCGGATTGAGCGCTTCGATCTCCAGTTGCGCCAGCCCGGCCGGCGTAATCACCGGCCACGGCACAGGTTGCGTCTCGAGAATGCGCCGCCGAATCGCTTCCGCCTGCTCTTGTTTGCCCTGCAATTCGAGGCGGTGCGCTTCGGCCTGCCATTCCTCGGCCGAGGAATCCTGGGTCTTGAGCTTCACTTCGCGGCCGGGCAGATCGAGCCCCAGCAGACGGAACAGGCGGTGGCCGGTGTCCTGCTCGATGATGTACAGGTTCCGCACGGCCCGGGTCATGGCCACGTAGAGCGCGTTGACGTAAAACTTGAAGGCTTCCAGCGACTTGTCCGTCTTGTCTTTCGCCCTGGCGTACGAGAAGTCCGCTTTCAAATCCGCGGCCTCCACGCCCTCCGTGACCTCCTTGAACGCGGCGGTTGATCCTGAGACGAAGTTGAAGAGAATGATGTTCTCGTATTCGAGGCCCTTGGCTTCCTGGATGGAGAACAGCAGCGGAGTCCGGAAGCAGCGGCCGGCCGCTTCCTTGTCCTCCGGGCGCATCACGAGCACGGCAAATCGCGTGGAGCGGGACGTGCGCGCGTCGAACTCCCGCTTCACCGCGTCCGTATCGGCGAGGAATTCCACGCGCCCCTGATTTTCCGAGATCGGCCGGACCAGGTAGTGGCTTTCCCGATCGATCGATCCGAAGCGCGCATTCTTGAGGAGCAACAACCGATTGGCAAGGTGCGTAACTTCCGGCGTGTTGCGGTAGTTGGTATTGAGAATCCGGATGATTTCGCCGCTGGTCTTCAGGCGGTTCTCGTAGAACAAGGTCTTGAGCGCGGCCCACGAGAAGAAGTTTGGATGAACGATCTGGTTGGAATCGCCGCAGAGAATGAATCTTTCCGGATGGCGGAGAGTCCTGAGAATCAGGCTGAGCTGAACATTGGTCAGATCCTGCACCTCGTCCACGACGATCGCGTCAAAGGACGGGCGGCAGGCCTCGTGATACTGGAAACACAGCAGGTTCAGATCCGCGAGCTCCTCCTGCTTGAGGAAGTCGAGGTACTTGAGGAACAGGTCGTACACCAGCGGCCGTTCGTCGCCGGTGAAAATGGAACGGCGCACGCCCAGGGCCAGGTAGTCCGCGCGCGACAGATACGGGGTCGTGACCGGCGAACCGGTCAACACGCCGTTGAATTCCTCGAAGAGCTGATGGGCGTCGCGCAGGCCTGAAGCCTGCCGATGCCGGGCAAACCAGCGTGCGAAAATCCGGAAATCCACCACGCTCCCCGGCGGCACACGGATGGTTTCCACGAACTCTCGAAACGACAGGAAGCTGAGGTTCTGCGCCTCGTTTTCATAGCCCGAGGCGTAGTACAGGCCGCGGGCATTCTCCACCAGGTAGGCGGAGTGCGTGACGTACAGCACATCGCCGGACATCTGCTTCATCTTCTCGAGCGTCAGCACCGTCTTGCCGCTCCCCGCCGAGCCGATCAGGATCAACGGCAGCCGCTGCACATACGCAGCCTCCTGCCAGTCATCGAGTGACAGGATCTTGTCCAGCACATGGACGCGCTGAATTTTCGGATTGATGAAACTCAGCGGCAGGAGATCGGCCGCCGGAACCTGCGCGGCGTCCGGGATCGGCACCAATTTATTTTCATCAACCGCGGCGCCGTTGAGAAAGCGGGATTTTTCGTACGCGTGATTCCGGATCACTTCGAGCAACACGAGATGGGATTTCCCGCCGTGCGCGACGAAGCGAAACAACAGGCGGTCCTTGTCGTTCAACCGCGCCCTATAAAACGGCGAACCAACCATCTTGCGGGCGTCCGCGCCGCGGAAGTCGCCTTCCCGGAGAAGCGCGGTGGCACGCTCCACGTGCGCCTCCAACCCTCGGGCATCCAGGTCGCTGTATCTCAATATCTCCATCGCCCGGCCATAGTACCGTCAGGCCCTGGTCAGCGTCAAATCCGGCGCACGGCGGAGGGCGCCGCCTGGCGATCTGTGGTCCGGAGTTCAGACGAGACACCGCGCAGTCGTGGCCGGCCGCCAGCTCAGAATCGCACGACACGTCATTCGACATCAGAGGCGGGCGAAAAAGGCTGCGAGCGAGAAACCCAGCGCGTTGTGAGCTGCGTGGGCAGCCATGCTCGCAGCTATCGAGCGTGACCGCCAGGCAACGAACCCGTATACCAGCGCGCCCAGCGGAATGATGACATAGAATGAAACATCGTACTTATGGAGATAGTAAAGGTGCCCCAGCATGAAAAGCCCGGACTGAAATAGCCAGATCCAGATTTCTCTCCAGCCTGCTTTGCGCAAGCACCCCCAGAGAAATCCTCGAAACAAAGGTTCCTCGCTGACCGCTGCATAGCCCAGCTGATAAACAAAATCAAAGGCGGCATCAAACAGAAACATGGGGAGGCCTGGTGAGGCAGGAATTTGAATAGTGTTGAGCTGTAACGACGTTGGATATCCAAGGACAATTGCCGTCAGCACGCCCGTCCCCGCCCCTACCACGAACCATTTCACGCTTGCGGCGCGCAACCTGGGCAGATTCGGTCGGCTTCCGCGAAGAACAATGAAGAGAGCGATGGCTGTTGTCCAGATGGTGACCATTCCCCAGAAGGGAAAGGCATGCCCATCCCTCCGAGTCATGAGGAAAATCATTTGCAATGGCTTCAGCAGAAGGATGATGAGGATCGCCAGACGATCAATGTGAAAATCCGCCAGCCTGCGCCTTTCCCACCAGATCAGGACGGCTGTCAGCACGTACGTTCCAACTTGAAACAATGCGTCCGCCCAGGAGGATTGGGCTTTGAAGAATAGGGCCGCCCCGGTCACCAGGGGAAATCTCAAAACCAGCAGCCCAGCGACCAAAAGCCATGTGACCATTCCGTGTTTCCTGGTGTCCCAGTCTTGGAACGCAGCCGTAACGGCCGGCGAGATCATGGAATTCTCCTTTTGGAAATCCAGCCGGTCCGGCGCGCAGTTCGGCTTCCAGCCTACCTATAGGATAGAGTGCCGGGCAACAGAGAAAGCCGTCGGGTCAAGATTGGACGATGTGGACCATCCGTCATCGGCATCGATTTTCGGGCCTGGATTCGCGCGGATGATGCTTCAAAAAGGGGCGATTGGCGTCAAAATTGCCACCGAACTACCCGCTCGCATGCCGCCGTTTGTTTTACGCCCTGTCATCCCCCACCTCCGACGACAAGTCAGCCCTGGATCCAAATGTTTGCCTATCTTGCTCAAGAAAGTCGTAAAATCCAGCTTGAGATATCGCCCGAAGATTCCGGAGGACGAGCGGCCATCGTTTGGAGTTGGATTTCCATCCTTGCGAATTGCCTGATTTGCGATCGGACCCAGATGACATCCCAGTGCGAGTACCTTCTGAAACCTCCGGAGTCCGATTCGAGATTAACGAAGGATTGAACAACGAAATCGAAAAAAATCGCATAGCGGTGCCTTAGGGCCTGTCAATAAATAAAGGTTACACTTTGTCGCGAGCACCGTCGCACCTGCGGTGCTCCTGGGGCGGGCAAATGCCAGGCGCCGCGACGCAGGCGATGTGAGGACATCGTCGAGGAGCGGCAACGCCTCAGATGCCCGCCCGCCGCCGCGACCCTTCGGGCTGCGGCCCGCAGGCCCGCCTGCTGCGTTGCTCGCTCCTTACATACCACACCGGGTATGCTCGTCGTTCGCGCCTTGCCGGCCGGCCTGGGGGCCCCAGCAAAGTGCAACCTTTATTTATTGACAGGCCCTTAATGGCAGTCAGAAAGAGACGGTGGTTCTGGTTGCTTCTTTTGGTTTTCCTGATAGCTGGAACGCTCTGGCAATCCGCAAGGTGGCAAAGCAATCAGATCGCGATCCAGAAATCATCCCCCACTTTCGTCAAGGGGACTGAGGTCCTTCCGGCGCAAGGAGAGCACACCGTACTGCCTCAAAGAGGACTCTCCTATGTCCCAGTCGGTGCAGCGAGACTCCAAACTTACGAAAGAAATTCGATGTTTGTCCTCACTGGGAGAGTGACGTCGCAGGACGGCGCAGTTCTGCCTGGGGCGGTCGTCTCGATGCATAATGCGAAAGGTGAGGCACCCGGAGACGAGTGGCCGTTGCCTCTCGTCTCACAGATCAGCGATAGCGAAGGACGATATGTCATACGATTGAGATCCCCCATGCGCGCCTATGTACGAGTGTGCAAGGAAGGATTCACTCAGAATGAAGCTCAGATCAACTTCGTGGTCCCGGAGACCATTGTGCTGGATCTTCGCCTCAGGCCGGCCCCCGCTTGCGCTGAGGGATTCGTTTTCGATCGTGCTGGTGAGCCAATCCCGGGTGCACTGGTCAGTATGGCACAGGGAGATGTCGCTATGGCTACTCTGCATTCGACATTTTCTCCAATTTTCACCAAGGCGGATGTTGTTCAGCGGCAGAGTCATCGACGAAAACGGCTTGCCTGTAGAAAGCGCAAAACTAGAAGGTGGCGGCGCCTTCGGTGGAACCGATAGGGACGGCAAATTCTCGATAGCCTTCTCTTCGGGGATCTCCTCCGGATGAAGGTTCATCGTCTCCAAGGCAGGGTACTTTCCGCAGGAGGTGATCCCTGCATTCATCGCGCAAACAGGAGGTCAGCCCGAAAGCCAGATCCTCGATGCGGAGATGATCATCAGTCTCAAACGCGCCGATGGCGGCATTTTTGGAAGGGCAGTGGATGAAGCAGGCAGCCCCGTAAAGAGATTCAGCATAACTTTTACATCAGAGCACGGCATGGTGTACCGCCGCGAATTCGACAATGACCAAGGTCTATTCTCGGTTGAGGACCTTCCTGCGGGGATATACGATATGGCTGTCAGGGCCCTCCCCATCGACATTCGGGCGCCTTATATTTCCGCGAAAGTGCAATTGAAACGGATTGAAATTCGCCGGGGTTACTACTACGGAGAAATCCTAGCCCGACTCGTACCTGATCGAAATGAATAGCATCCAAATTGCAGTCCCGGATTTCCCGATTTCAAGAAGAGATTGGCGGCAGGCGGCAGGCGCGATATGTTACCCGCGAAGAGGGGACCAAATACAAGTGATTTTGCCGCAAGGACTCGCCGTTCTTGCGCGCTCCAGCGGGCAAGGGGACTGGCGTGAGGTTCCGTGTCGTCGGATAGTCCGGGCGGGCGGCCCGTGAGCAATAACGCGAATGCCTGGCGGCCGGACGCCGATTTTTTTGACCTCAGGCGTGAATCCTTGGAGCAGGGTTTGGACAGGTCTTTGTATGGAGGAGTTGCAATGGACATTAAGCTGAGCAGACGCGTATTCCTGGAAACCGTGGGCACGGCGGCAGCAGCCTCAGTGGCATTGCCGCCGCTGGCCCGGAGTGCGCCGGGAGTGCAAAACACTCGAGGGGCGGCGACTGCGTTGAGTAAAACGACCCCTTACAAGAAAGTTGTGCTGGAGCCCTTTGACTACACCGGCGTCACCTTGCGCCAAAGCCTATGGCAGGGCCAGGCCTCGGCCGGCCGCGATTTTTACTTGGGCCTATCCAATGACGATATACTCCATGGTTATCGAGTGGCGGCCGGCGATGCCAATGCCCCCGGCAGGGCCCTGGGCGGCTGGGCCAGCCCGAACTCCAACACCGTCCTCGGCCAATGGCTGCAGTCCATGGCGCGCATGCAGCGCGCTTACGGGGACAAGGACTTGCTTGAAAAGGCCAATCTCCTGGTCAGCGAATACGCCAAGTGCTGGCCGGGAATGTCCAGCGGCGCCGGGCGTGGCGGAGAAGCGGCGGTGGGACCACCGGCGGCCTGAGCCATTATCCCTATGAAAAACTCGTTGGCGGCCTGCTGGATATGCACCACTATGGCGGGCACCCTGAGGCTCTGGCGTTGTGCGATAAGATCACCGAGGCAGCGGTGCCGGCTTTTAACCGCG
>CAWGRQ010000027.1:0-125452 GCA_963824985.1 Terriglobia bacterium | reverse complement strand
GCGGCCGCCGTCGACGCTGTGGAGACCGGGATGCCGAGCTTCTTGTACGCAGCGAAGAATGCCTGAATATTCCCCAGTCCGTAGTCAACAATCTTCATCATCGAATGACTCGTCTTTCAACACCCAACCCTTTCATGAGCGTCGCGCCGAACGTGATCAGGCGTTCTTTGTTCTTGTAGTCGCGGTATGTCCTGTTCTCACCATCGAACAGCGCCTGCAACTCGCCTGGCGTCAGGGAGAGCTTCTTCGCGACAAAATCAAACTCCTCTCTCATTGTATGATCATCTAGCTCCCCGGTCTCTATGCGTTCCAGTGCCTCTTCCCGGGTCATTTGCCCCGTCAGCACCAGACTTGATAGATGTGCCTTACGCCTTTCGTAACCAAATTTCTTGGGCAGCCAGTAGCACTCCACGAACCGCGTGAATCGGGATTCGTGATGTTTCTGCACATATGGTCGCCATCCATACAGGCGAGTCAATTCGTTAATCGCCTCTGACTTCAGGTAGGAAATATAATTGAGAGGCCGGACGACTCTGACGCCCTTCAGGAAGCGGTAGTACAACTTGTAGGTGAAGATATCTGCCGTTGGAAAGGTCTTCAGCGGACCCCGTCCATACCGCCGGTGGATGTCGCGAACAAACCTCATGTCGGTGGGATAGTAGGCCCCCCATTCGTGAGGTTCGCGCACGCATTCAGTTGAGTAGTTGGCTCCTGTCAACACGTACTTGAACTTTCGCTGAACGGCAAAGTTGTAGAGCGACGAAAAGAGCCCCAGTTCCTGAGGTATGTCAATATTTGCTACCTGCGCCCTGAAGAAGGCCAGCTGGAGATCCTTCATCTCTTCCCAGTCGATTACCTCGGTGAATAGGTCGAGCCCGAGTCCATCGACCAGTTTCTGGATGTTGCTGACTGATATGTCCGAGTTCCAGCCCGTGTCGACATGGTAGAGAAGGGGTCTAAGTCCCAGTCTGGTCTTTGAGATGTGCGCAACATAAGAACTATCGACGCCACCGCTCAGCCCGATAAGGCAGTCGTATTCGTGGCTCTTTTGGCTGTTCTTGATCTTTGCAGCGATTTCTTCGAGTTTCTTCTCACTCGCCTCATCTGGATGCCAGTGTGGCGCGATGTTCTCGTAGAAGTTACGACAGTAGTCGCACCATCCCCGATCATCGAAGGTAATTGAGGGATCGGTTGTGTCCATAATGCAGTGCGAACACACCTGGTGATATGAGACGTCCATGTGCTAGCTCCAGGTTTTTAGCTTTCTCGTCCGGATTTCATTGGTCTCCCCGCAATTGGCGCCGGCGCTGCCGTGCAGCAGGTGCGGGAAAAAACGTTGCTGCATCTGCTGCTGCATGGTCCGCCCCGGCAGAACTTCCTCTCCATCATCTGACAGTGCGGAGCGAGTCGGAAACCCCAATATCATGGCATCACAAATTTTGCACAACGTATTGATATTGCGTAATTTATGAAGAAAAGTAATCAACAATCTAGTCCCGTGCAAATATCGAGATCTTGCCTGACTTTCCTGTCTTGGCATTGAACATAGTTCCCAGGCACATCGAGACAGTTCCCAAGTCCATCAATCCGCCCGTCAATCTCCCCTGCGAATGCCGGATTCTCGAGCCGATCCGCGTGAGGACAAATTCACATTTCTACTCTGGGCTCAAGCGTCGGCCCCGACACGATGTCCGATGCGTCCCGGCCCTGACGGGCCGTTCGAGCTGGTCGGAAGTACTTCCGGCTTACGGCATAAATAGCAAACACTCCAATCAACGAGAAAAGACCCTCGAGCGTTTGGCCCAGCGCATTGTTTGCAGGTAACATAAAGACGAGCGTGAACATCTGCGCCAATATTGCAAAGCCGATTGGATTACCGGTGATGATGACATTCACCCAACATCGCGCAATGACGAAGCCAACGAGAATCATGAACAGCACCGTACCGTAGTATGTAGTGTCCGAGGCAATCCACGGAAATATAGTCGACCACCAAGCAGTAGGCCACTCGTTCTTCTGACTATTTCGCATCAAATATGATCTCTCGAACAGATCCGGTCCGCCTAAATAGTCGTGAAGTATCACCTGCAACGCCTTACTCCAGCCCAATCCATAGGTCCATTCAAATGGCAACTCCATTGACAGGGCCAAACCTTCGTAGCCGTGGCTGACATACATGCACGCCATGACAAAACCATAGTTCAGTCTCCCGCCCGTAACCGGCACAATGCCGCGTTCCGAAGGGGAGGCGTATTGGCCTCCCAGATCCTTGACGGCGTTCAATTCCCGGCCGGATTCTTCCGCCCGATTCAACTGGAAATACGCGACTGTCGCAACCAAAGCACAAAGCGACGCGACGACCAGCATTTTAGCCAGCGCTGGGCTCAAGGCCCTCTTCTTTGTTACCACGATGCTGCTCGTCGGATGACCTGTGATGGGCCGCGCGACAACGTAGATCTTATAGAGGATCACCGGCAAGGAAGCAAACACCAACACGCCGATCCCGCTTTGCGCACCCAAACCTGCGGTGAACTGGATCGCAGTAAACAATGTCACAAAAAACATCACCCTGTAAGCGAGGCTCATTCGGCGCCAACATATAAGTGCGAGCGGAAAATATAGCCCGTTGAGAACCGCCAGCACTGTACTGATGCGAAAGGCCCACGAAAAATTCGCTATAGCCATCACTTCGCCGTCCCGATCCATCTGCGCCAGCACTTGCGACTTTCGATACGCCTCCCCTGGATTCAAAAACGACGAAAGGAACATTCCCGTATCGCCTCTGATAGCGTACAATCGCACCATATCGCTGATAATGGTAAAACCCATGCTGCATATAATCAACCACATGAGTTGCGGCGGCATCCTGATGCCTCCCACATCGCCTGTTTTCGATTGCTTCAGCGCTTTCCTTCCTCTCCTGATCCCCCAGCTATATCCGAACCATAACCCGCTATAGTTAACTAAGAGAAATGCGAGCAGTTTTGCAGCGCTCGGGACATGCCATTCAACGGGGCCGAAGAAGAAGATAAAGACAGTAAATGCGAGATATAGCTCCAGTAGGACAATGGGAGCCCATAATGCGCGGGCGCGGTTGCGTCGAATCGTCAGGCCCCCACGCGCGGCCGCCGGCCTTTTTGCCCCGGCGTTCACTTGAGCAACACCAGGACGCATGGCTGGACTGCGACGGGAAGATATATGGTTTTCATGGATTAATGTGTTTTTGGCCAGTCGATAGAGTTGATCGAGGAAACAGGGGATGCGCGCGGAGAAGAAACTGAGATCGCGGAAACCACTGGCCGGGGAATTGATTTCTCGCCGGGGCTACTATTTTCGCAACACTGCCAGAGAAGCCCCGTTGGTCAAAATGTGCCAGATCGCTGGTCGTCTCCGCACAACTTCGCGATGGAGCGCCACTCTCTACCCCGGGTGGGATCGGACCCGGGCCGGTTGGGTCGACACGACCGTGCCCGCGCGGCGTAGCGTGGCAGATGCACGTCGCCTGTCATCAACTGAAACCCGAAGGCAATCCTTGGAGACCGTCGTCGTGCTCAGTCCTGCATTCTTAACGTCCGCTGCTGTCTCCCGGACGTCAGCGGCGCCCGGCAGGCCGTCCATTTGTCGACTGCCCCATTTTGCCGTCGGCCGATTCGGTCTTCGGCAACGCAATGAACTCGTGCTCTGCAATACAGGCATGACCGAAGTCGACCTCTGATAACGCTCTCTGGTTGAGGTTCATGACTCGATAGCCCACACCCTCGAAGAACCTGTACAGGTCAGAAGGAAGGATATCGAATGGGCGCAAATTCTGGTATCCCACCTCAAAGAGTACCGCGGGATGCAAACTGGACAGAACCTCGCGTGCTCCACGCAGCACGAAGAGCTCGGCTCCCTCGACGTCGATCTTCAGGAGATCCAACCGGTGCAATCCAACTTGCTTGGCGTAAATGTCCAGCGTTGTTACTGGAACCTTGATGGTTCTCGATTCGCCGACTCCTGCATATCCCGTGTCCCGAAAACCGTCATACGCACCATGGCTGGCAGCGTGGATTTGGAAATCCATCTCGCCCGGCTCGGAATAGAGGGCAACCTGGCTTGATATAACCCGACCCGCCAGGTTGTTTCGCGAGATGCAGGCCCTGAACAGCGCGTACGAGTCCGGTGAAGGTTCGAATCCATGCACCGTAATCCCTTCACGATTGCCCAGCACCGCTAAAGTAAAAAACCCTATATTCGCCCCCGCATCAACAACCACCGATCCAGGCTTCAGCACGGACCCCAAATACCTCTCCACCTCTGGTTCATAGTAACCATTAATGCAGTATCTCATCGCCAGGGCATTTCCAGGATTGTACAACAGATCAAAGCCTGCATAGCGGAGGACATAGGGTGGTGAGCGCAGCCACTCATGCTCGGCTGCGAATCTACAGACGACGCATTCGCCACGAACAACTTGCGATCACCCTCTTTATCAGCTCTGTCTTCATGGTGGATCTTTTCGGCCTTAGACGGCCTCCTTGACTCAGGGTTCAGTCAATGGTGGCGTGTGTTTCTGCGGGACAAATCCACGCGAGGCAAAGAAGATTCGTCGGGCCGCCTCCACTGCATCAACACCCACGCAGGGATACCCGAAGGCCGTGTTGGATTCAATACATCGGGCTGTAATCCAGAAGCCCCTGCGCCTTGCCGATATCCGCCAGAGAAAACCGGTCGCCGCCCGCGCAGGTTTCCCGATACATCGAGCATCGTTCACGCAAATCCGCGCCTTGTCGGATCCGACCCAGGAGCAGCTTACCGACATATTGGTATCCGGGGGCGAGCCCATTATTGCGGCGGCGCAAACCCTTTGACCAATGCCGTCGGTTGCGCTGCGTTCCTGGCGAAACCCGTCGCCTACCTTACCTTAAAGACTCTGGCTACACCTTGTGTGCTATCGAATCCGCGTCCGTCAGGGCGCAACGGGGCCATGTCCACGCCGCGCTGTGTGGCGGACGTACAACGCCACCATCAATGCAAAGTAGGTCGTAGCGGCGAGAACAGATGAAGCAACTGCGCCATAGGCGTCCCATTTGGGTAGCAGAATCGCGGCAGAAACAATGCCCACGGTTCCCGTGGACATCGCGGCGATGCACAAGCCCCTGCCTTGGCCCTGCGCGCCAGAAAGCGTTGAAGATATCACCCCAACCAATCATCAGCGAACCTATGCCCAGTATCTGGGCCATCTTCACTGAAAGGCCGTACTGGCCTCCGAATGCTCTAGATCAGCAGCATCTCCGTAGCAACGAAATACAACAACTCCCAGCGAGCCCCCGAGTCCAAACGAAAAGACCAGGATTTTATTCGACAAAGAGTTCACTGCGCGAACTCGACCGGAATACAACGGTTCCCACGGAGGATACAAGTACGGAAAGCGGAGCCGAAACCGCCAAGGCGAGCGCATATTGGCCGTATCTGGAAAAGCTGGTAAACTCGGCAACCCACAAGGCGACAACTTGCGCTGAAGCCACGCCGAAGATTCCCCCGATGTACATTGGAAACCCGGTATGCCTGTTCTCCCTGATGATTGCCCGTGACCACGACCGCCATTGCATAAAAGCGACACCAAGTCGAAAAAAACCGACCGCAATCACGGCTGAGAACGACCGCAACATATACTATAACCGCAGCATACAAGGAGTACTTCTCGAATACGAACATCTGGATTGCCGTAATCGGCAGAAGCAGGATATACGGGAGCACCTGCTGGAAGGACAACAGAGAAATGCGGTTCAGGCCTTGGCAGATGCTCCCTATCATGTACTGGCCGAGAGTGACATACAGAAAGGGTGCCACCCACATCAGTACGTGCGGCAATTGATAACCGAGCGCTTTGGCCGCGACAAATCCAACAAGCGTGCTCACCGTGCCGATGCCTGAACTGATGATCACCATGAGAACGCATGCGCCGACAATCTGCTTTTGCGCAGACCGCTCGCTTTCGAGCGCCAGAAGCCTCGCTGCCGAATTCGGCCACCCAAACTGCAGGAGTGTCATTGCCAAAGCCAGGAAAGTCATTGCATATCGAAACATGCCGTAGGCCGCGACATCCAGACCTCTGGTAATCAGCATCGTGAATGAAAATGACAACAGCATCGCGAAGCTCTGCATTCCGATCAGGAGACCGCTTTGCTTCGCCGCCCTGCTGCCAAAGGCACTTACTACCGTGTCGAACATGCAGTGTATTATTAGCCTTCTAGCCTAATTGCTCGAGATAGGTTTCAAAGGAATCCAGATAGAGTCGATAGTCAAAATACTGCTCCGCTTTTGCTCGCGCGCACCGACGAAATTCGTGCAATTCCGCCGGCCCTAGCTGCAGAGCTCGCCGAATCGCTTTGGCAACTTCCACTGCAGAGCAGCCATGAACTGGGAGCGCGGCAGTTCCGTCGTCGAGGTATTCTCCCAGGTCGCTCGTGAGGTTGAGGAGGACGGGCGCACCGGCCGCCAAGCTCTCTGGCACTTTCGAGGGAAAGCCTGCGTTCGCGTATCGTTTGTCAGGACGCAAGAGCACCGTGAAATGAGCCTTCTGCAACTCATCAAGCACTTCGTGACGGGGAACTCGTCCCATCGGCTTCACAGTGTGCGCTAGTACGTTGAGCAGGCTCGCGGACCGTCCTAGAAGCTTGATCAACTCCTGTTTCGTAGGACCAAGCAAACGAAATTCGATCCTGGCTCTTTCATCCGGAGCGAGCGAAGCTAATGCCACAAGAATTTCCCTAAGTAAGTCCTTTCGCCCCGGAAGGCCCGCGTATAGCAACACCAGCCGATCTCTGGGCGGTACGATCGACACAAGCGATCTTAGTCGGGTCCACTGCCGGAGGAATCCTGATCACATTACGTCCACACCCGGCGAAATGCCGTTCCAGCATCCGGCTTATGACGATCAGATGTCGAATGCGAGGAAGAAAGCAGTGAAAGACCAGATAGAACACGGCGTATGCAGGGATCGAGTCGCCCGTAGTTCATCTGGCGCGGGTCGTACCACTCGCAGACGTCGCCTATCAGTGGAATCGATCGTCCGTCGACAGAAGGTACTCACGAATGGTACATGCCTCGCACTGCCGGATGCGTTGATGATGACAGCCCGTGCGTTTTCTAGATTCAGCGCTTCAAGCGCGGATACAGATTGTCTCATTCGACTTACGGGATGCCGAACTCTCTGAATCGCAGAGACTGGCTTCGGATTCATCGTCGAGTAGCGAATGCCTTCAATGCGGTGCCGACCCGTCTCCCGGTCGTAATCCTCTGATCGGAGTCGGCCCTTGCCAATCACAGTAACTGCGAACCCAAGATCTCGACAAATGCGGGCTAATGACAGGGTGCGAACAGCCGCTGCGTCTCCCTCGGGAAATAGATAATCTCCTATGAAAATGATCTGGCCTTTGTCGCGCATGGGAACCGAAATGTCAGGCGTCCCAAGACTGGAGGTAGTTATCACTAACCCTCTATCCCCTTACATTAAGCTTGTTTGGAGGAAACCCCAGCGCCTTCGCGTGACCATGACGCCTGGGATGGTGCATGCGGTGGGAAACGCGCCCCGTCAAAATCCGGCCAAGGGAGAAACTCCTCTGTTGCGCTTGGGGAAGCTACTCGATCCGCCTGTGCGTCCACCGCAATCCCTCAAACCCGGGCAAGACCGAAAGGAGCTCCGCCTACGACGCCATCATTGCCACAGCCATCGAAACTCAGGTGGGACAGACAACTTCGTCCCTTCGCATACAGCGGGGAGAATGATGTATGCCCTAGATAATGCAGGACTTAATTGACAAAATATGTCAAACTTTTAATTTTATGGGTTCATGTTCGGCATTTCAATCTAAATCCCTGTCGGAGGGGCACAGTACCATGAGTTCATGGCCGGCAGTCAACCGAAACTCATCCAGTATTGCAACTGGGACTTTGTCACGGACTCGCCCGCGAGGCAGTTGTGTGTTGACATCACGAGCTTAGAAGAATTATGTTTCATCCTCTCACGGGAATGGTCTCGCGACGGATCTCCGCCATATCGAATCTGGCCCGAAAGGCGACAGCACACGTACATCCCGGAGCGCTTCACACTTTGCAGGAATGGCGATACCCCCATCAAAGCCGAGCCATTCCAAAGCGTCTGGATTCGTCGGAACACCATTCTGGGGAAATTACATAGGGAGAATAAGATGAATCAGCAGGAGCACAGTCCACAGCAACAGATCCTGAGCGCCGATCAATATGAAACCGAGCCACAGGAACCCGGATTAGTGGATGCGCTCCGTTTCCTTTACCAGCGGCGGGTCAAGTTCGTGTTTCATATGATGGTAATTTTTGGCCTCGGGGTTCTGGCCTTCTTTTTTTCATATTACAGGTCTCAGAAAACAGTCGAGGGAACCCTAGGCCTCAGTTTCCGCGGTATCGAAAAAGGTGAGTACCCAAGCGGAAGAAGGTTTTCGGTCGAGGACTTCCGGAGCCCGAGTGTGCTCTCCAAAGCGTTGAGTGACGCAGCGATATCGACAGAGCGACTCCCATTGGAGTACCTGGCTTCTCATATCTACATCTCTCCTATCATACCGGGTGACATCCAAAGCCGCTGGAAAAAGCAAGAGCAAGCCGGCACTAAGAAGGAAGAGTATTCTGCCAACGAATTCAAGATTGCCATCGCGGCAAGGGGTTTAACGGACCAAGAACGCATAAGGCTGTTCGATGGCCTGGTAAACCGTTATCAAGGAAGCTTGAAGTTCGATCAAAAGTCCGCTGCGGGATTTATCTACTCCTCAAATATTGACTACGAAAGACTTGCCGGCAGTTACGACTACTGGGACATCCCAGATCTGTTCCTCGAAACCTACAATTCGTTAAGCGAAAAAATTAACGACCGAATCGAGGAGTCAACACAGTTTCAGGATGCCAGCTATCAGCTGGCATTCCGGGAGATTAAGCAAAAACTCGATACCTGGGAGCGGACGCGACTCCAGGCATTGCAGGCTCTTACCTATCAAGGACGTCTGGTCAGCAACAAAGAGGTGGTTGCCCAGCGTATCCAATATCGCATCCAGGATTTTGAGATTCAGATTAAACAGAAGTCACAGGAAGCCGGCGAAGCGGTGCGCCTCCTGGAAGTCATCGACCGGCCCAGAGCCCTTCTCACCGGCCAACTGAACAACAAAGAAGGCCTCCCCGTCATCGATGTCAGCGCTCTGGACAAGCTGGTAAAGAGCGATTATGTGGGTCCCGTCGTCGAGCGCATCTCCAAACTTCAGGAACAGTGTCAGCTCATGGAGGCGGAGAAGGCGCGGTTGGAAAAGCAGCTCAGCTGGCTGCCAAAATCATCTGATACAGCCCCCGGTTCGGTGCCGCCCGTTTATAAAGGTCTCGTCACTACTCTTTCCGGAGAGCTTAAGGGAATTATCGAGGACTATAATCGCCTCCTTGAACAATATCTGGTAGCTACGGTCACGAGCCTGGTGGTAGTCAAACAATCACCGGTGCTTGTGCGTGATGTGTATTCGCCATTCATAGCCCTCTCTGTAATCGCATTTCTGAGCATTTTCCTCGCCATAGTGCTATTAGGCGTGGAACACCTCTTTTTGCGAGCACGAGCATCGGCGCAATCCTGATGCCTTGGCCAGAATCCTCAATCTGAGGACAAACCACGCAGAGGGCGCATAAAAACAATTTTTCTGTGCCCTCCGCCATGATTACAGGAATCGGACCGAGTCGACCGTCAGGGTGACGGCGCCGAAGTCCTCCTCGACCAGGCCGGAAAGCACATACGGGCGCGAGCGGTTCAGCATGTGGCAGAAGCGGGCGTAAGTCTGCGGGAAAAACGTCGTCTCATAAAGCGCGCTCGTGTCCTCGAAGCTGATGAACTCCATGGGCTCATCCTCTTTGGTCGTTACCACCTTCCCGGTCACCCACCAGCCGATCGTGGTCACGCGCCGGCCGACATGGGCGGCCAGGTCGGCGCCGCGCACGTGCCGGAGTCGCGCCAGCGGCTCGCGATAAAGCGCCAGTGGATGCCGGCTGACCAGGAAATCGAGCGTCTCCAGCTCGTGTTCCAGGAGCGTGCGCGTGCTGTAGGCGGGCACACGCGGCGGCGTCGACCGCCGCGATGTCCTGGAAGAGCGAGCGCGCCACCGCGCGCCGCGCCGCCTTCGTCTCGTGCCAGGCCAGCGTCTTCCAGATCATCTCCGGCCGCGTCGCCCCGTGCGCGATGCTGTCCATGGCGCCGGCCTTGATCAGGATTTTGACGTCGGACGGATCAATATCCACGCGCCCGAGAAAATCCTCCAGCGACGCAAACGGCCGCTTCTTCCGTTCCTGCAATAACGCCTCCAGGCCGGCCTCGCGCAACCCCTTCAGCTGCATCAGCCCCACCCGCAGCATCCGATCCTTTCCCCAGTACTCCTTCCGGCTTTCATTCACGTCCGGCAACAGGACCTGCAACCCCATCCGGCGCGCCTCGGAAACATAGGCGAACGGTGAATAGTACCCCCCCTGGTTCGTCAGCACCGCCGCGATGAACTCGGCGGGATAGTGCGCCCGCAGCCAGCACGACTTGTAGGAGACCAGGGCATACGAGGCGGAATGCGGTTTGCAGAAGGAATAACCGGAGAAGCTGAGAATCATCTCCCAGACCTGGTCCACCACCTCGCAGGACACCCCGCGCCCGGCCGCCCCCCGGTAGAACATTTCCTTGTAATCCTCGAGCTTCTTCCCCGCGCGCTTCTTCGACAGGATCTTGCGCAGCAGATCGGCATCGGCCGCGCCGAAACCGGCCATCGCCATGGCGATGCGCGAGACATCCTCCTGGTAGACCATGATGCCGCAGGTCTCGCCGAGGACCTCGTCCATGATCGGGTGAAGAGGCTGCCATGAGCCGCCGCGCAGCCGCCGGACATACTCGCGGATGTACTTGTTTGCCGCGGGGCGGATGATCGAGCTGTGGATCACCAGGTGGTCGAAATCCCCGCGGCGGCACTTCAGCTGCAACTGCCGCATCGCCGGCGACTCGACGTAGAACACCCCCACGGTGTCCCCTTTGCGGATCAGTTCCTGCGTTTTCCCGTCGGTGGTCGGATCCCAGGTATCATAGTCGATCTCCACCCCGCAGTTTTCCCGGACGGCGGCCAGGGCATCGCGGATGACCGCCAGGGACCGGTTTCCCAGCAGGTCGATCTTCACCAGCCCCGCATCCTCGGCCTGATCCTTTTCCCACTGGATGATCTGCACCCCCTTGGGCGCCCGCTCGACGGGGACGTACCGGCTCAGATGGTCGGGAACGATCACCACCCCGCCGCAATGCACCGACAGGTTGCGCGGATACCCGTCCAGCTTCACGGCCCACGCCATGATCTCGGGCCACGGGTCCTTCAGATCGACATCTTTGTACATCGGGCTGTGCCGCACAAAATCCGGAAGGTGGCGGATGGACCAGTAATATCCCATGCGCTCGGTGACGCTCTTGATCTCCTGGTCGGGCAGCCCATACACCTTGGCCACCTCGCGCACGGCCGCCCGGGCGCGGAAGCCGACGTGATTGGATATCATCGCCGCCCTCGTGTCGCCGTATTTGCGGAAGACATAGTCCAGGATGCCGTCACGCTCGTCCCAGGGGAAATCGACGTCGATGTCGGGAGGATCCGTGCGCCCCTCGTTGAGGAAGCGCTCGAAAAAGAGATTGTGCGTGATCGGCTCCACGTGCGTAATGCCCAGGCAATAGGAGACCAGGCTGGCCGCCGCCGATCCCCGCCCGCAGGTGCGGGCGGACTGCCGGACGATGTCCCGCACCACCAGGAAATAGGAGGCAAAGCCCTTGGCACGGATGATCTCCAGCTCGCGTTCCAGCCGTTTAACAACTGATTCGGACAGTTCGCCGTAGCGCGCTTCGGCGCCGCGATAGCACTCGTCGCGCAGGTGCGTGAAAAGATCCATCCCATCCGGAGTCTCAAAGTCGGGAAACGCCGGAGGGCCGAAGTCGAGGTCCGCGGCACACTCTTCCGCGATCCGTAGCGTGTTCTCCAGCGCCGTGACCAGGTGCGGGTAGCGGCGCACCATCACGTCCGGCGGTTTCAGCCAGCGGTCCTCCCCCGCCAGTTCCCCTTCCGGAATGCGCGACAGGCATGTGTTCAGGTCGATGGCGCGCAGCAGGCGGTGCAGCGGGAAATCGGTTTGATCGGCAAAATAGACATCGTTGGTCGCCACCACCGGAATGCCGCCGGCGCGCGCGAACCGGAGCAGCTCCGGCTCCACCACGGGGTCGTTCAATTCCGCGTACAGCTGCGCCGTGCCGTTCTGCCTGCCGAGCGCCTCCAGCAGAGGAACCTGATCGCTGAGCACAAAGAGGTGCTCCCGATCCGCAAGCAGCGCCGGGCCCAGCCGGAACCCGGCGTCGAGGTGCCGCCGCGACAGGAGCCGGCACAGGGTTGCATACCCTTCGCGGTTGCGCGCCAGCAGGACGGCGCGTTCATCTTCAGTGCGCAGCTCGGCGCCCACGATCGGGCGCAGGCCGCGCTCGGCAGCGCACTGCAGGAACCAGACCAGCCCGTAGAGGCCGTTGGTGTCGGTCAGGGCCAGCGCGGGCATGCCCCGAGCCAGGGCGGCGTCGACAAGGCTCTCGATCCGGCTCGCCCCACGACAGAACGAGTAGTTCGAGTGCACATGCAGATGAACAAATTCAGCCATCAGACCTCCGGCCAAAACCAGGTGCAAACCGCGAAGACCTCAAAAAAACGAACGTAGCCTTCGCAATTGCCCGGATCGGTCCCCGGCAATTGCCATTCAGGACACGGATGAACACAGGCAGGTTTTTTGGCGCTGTCCTTTTCAGGCGCGGACTGACGAGCGCCCGGGCGGGAGCGGATATCCCCTGGTCGCCCAAGGACACGCTCGTCAATCCGCGCCTGAAAAGGACAGCCGGCGCGCAGCGCCTGGGCCCTTCGGGCCCGCCAAAGCCCTGCACACGGATCGAACAACCGATGTTCTGTATTCCTCCGTGTTCCTCCGTGTCCATAAATGCCTTTCATGCTGCCGGGAATCATCCAACCAGATTCATTGGGGACCCGGCGGTTCGATTTTCGCGCCGCGGCGGCGGAGAGCGTCGAGGGCGGATTCCAGCCGGACGCGGCGCTCGACCGCCGGATCGGAGAACAGCTCCAGTTGCGCCGGGCCGCGGCTCAGCCCGGTCAGGGAAAGATGCAGGCGGCGCACTCTCGTGCGCCGCACCAGGATCCGTTCGAGCAGGCGCTCGGCACGCGCCGTCAGCCCCGCCGTCGATTGCAGCGGCGGAATCAGCTGCGCTTTCCCTCCCGCTTCGCGATAATCCGAGTAACGGATGCGCAATTCCATCCGTCCGGCACGCAGTTTCTGCGCCCGCAGTCTTTCCCCCGCGCGCCCGCACAACCCGCGGAGTACACTCTTGACACCATCCCAATCGTTGCTGTCCTCGGCCAGTACGGTTTCTTCCTCCACGGCCGGAACCGCCCGGGGCGGGTACACCGGAGTGTCGTCGATCCCCAGGGAGCGCTGATGGAGCACGAACCCGAACCGGCCGAAGGCCAGCACCAGGTGGTCCGGACTCATCGCCGCCAACTCCCGGATGATCCGGATGTTGAGCTCCCGGAACAACTCCTGTGTCCTGGTCCCCACGCCGGGGAGTAGTTGTGCGGGCAGGGGAGCGAGAAATGTGGGCTCATCTCCCGCAGGCACATCCTGCAGCCCGGCCGGTTCCGTTACCACCGCCGCAATCCGGCTGACCATCTTGTTGGCCGCCACCCCAAGGGCGGCATCGAGACGAAGCCGCTGCCTTATTTCCTTCTGCGCCCGCCAGGCCGCATCCCGCGGCGGCCCGAATATACGGCCGGTCCCCGTCATGTCGAGATATGCCTGGCCGTACCCCGCCGGCTCGAACACTGGGGAAAACCCCTCCAGAATCCGGCAGAAGGCGCGCGACGCCCGCGTGTAGAGAGGTTCGTTGGGGGGCAGAACCACCAGATCCCGGCAGCGCCGCAGCGCGCGGGCCAGAATCATCCCCTTGCAGATACCCGCCTCCCGGGCTTCCGGAGACAAAGCCGTCACCACAGACCGGGATGGGCCCACAGGCGCCACCACTACCGGACGGTGACGCAAATCCGGGTGTACCACCCGCTCCACCGCAACCGCAAAAGCGGCAATGTCGACGTGAATGATCTCCACCTTCGTACTCCAGGCTGTAAGCTGTTAGGCTGTAGACTGTAGGAGGCTATAGGCTACAGCCTAGCTGTCGGGCGTTGATCGTGGCCTGGCCCCGCCATGGGTTGTTCATCAGCACCAGCACCCGTTCACTCTCCTGCTCCAGACGCCGGATCTGCGGCACCGCCGCCTCCAGTTCCGCCCGGCTGTACAGGTAATCGTGCCGCGCCGATCCGTCCCCCTGAATCCAGCGCGACTGGTTCCGCCCCTGAAACCGTACATAGGCCAGACCCGCCGTCGCACAATAAAACGTCCGGTCCGTCAGGCTGGTGCCGCCGTCGACACAGGCCAGCACGATACGCTCGGCCGCCAGATGCCGGGCCGCCCGCGGCGTCAGCCAGTCGGGACAGCCGAAATCGCCTATCAACGTAAGTCCTGCCAGTGCGTCCCTGAGCCGGCAAAGCCGCTGAAAACTGTCGCGGTTGAACCCGAAGTCCATTCCAAACTGCGCCACCACCCCGGCCAGTTGCGCGTTCTCCTGCAGAGGCCAGAGGGATGAGACAAAACTCCGCGCCAGATCACCCGTCTCGTTTCCTTCTTCCAGCAGCCGGAACGGAACCCGGAACACGAACTGCAACGCCCCTCTGGACTCATCTATAAGTTGTTGAATTATATTTACTTCTGGAATTCTATAATGCGTAAAAGTTAACTCGCAGCAGCCGAAATGCCGGCAGTAATACTGCAGCCACAGGGACGGATCGAGCCCGGAAGGGTAAAACACCCGCACCCAATCACGATGTTGAAATCCGCATGTTCCGACCAGAATCATGACTCCAAAATAGGTGAAGATTTGGTGAAAGTCAAGAGAGAGAAGTTCGGACATTCCGATCTCCATAAATAAAGCAGAGCAGGGCGTGACGTTGTGGTCTTCACGACCGGCATGATGTAATATCAGGCGATTTTTTTCAGAGGAGATGAATGATGAGACTGGACAAATTCGAAATGGAGCGCTTGCAGTCCACCTGGGAGAATCGCGTCCAATTCAATCTCTCGGAAAGCAGCGTGCATCCCATGTCCCCGCGCGAGTTGGTTCAGGATCCGGCATATCTGGAGCGGCTCATGGACGAGCCGTTGATCTACAACCAGAGCAACGGCACCGACGAATTGCGCGCCGCGATTGCCGCCCTGTATCCCGGCGCCACGCTCGATCATGTCGAAGTGACCAACGGCGGCAGCGAAGCCAATTTCGTCTCCATCTATGCCCTGCTGGAGCCCGGCGACGAAGCGGTGATCATTCTCCCCAATTACCAGCAGATCTGGGGCATGATTCACAGCTTCGGCATGAACGTCAAAGCCGTCCGGCTGCATGAGGAGCGCGGCTGGGCACCCGATCTGGACGAACTCGAGGCGGCCGTGTCGCCGCGCACCCGCATGATCGTTGTCTGCAACCCCAACAATCCCACCGGCGCCATCCTGACGGCAGGGGAGATGGACGCGATCGTGCGCATCGCGGCCCGCAGCGGGGCCTGGATCCTGGCCGACGAGATTTACCAGGGATCGGAGCGAAGCGGGCAGATGACCGCGACCTTCTGGGGCAAATATGACCGGGTGATCATCACCAACGGCCTGTCAAAGGCCTACGGGCTCCCCGGGTTGCGGGTCGGCTGGATTGTCGCCCCGAAGGACATTATCGCCAAAACGTGGTCCTATCACGATTACACCACAATCGCGCCGGGAACCCTCAGCGACTGGCTGGCACGCATTGCCGTATCTCCGGAGGGGAGAACCCGCTGCCTGGAGCGCACGCGGGATATTTGCCGCAAAAATTTTCCGTTGTTCCATACGTGGATGAAGAGCCACGGCTCCATGTTCCGGATGGTGGAGCCCAAGGCCGGTGCCATCGCGTATGTGCGTTATGACCTGGATATCAATTCGTCGGTGCTCATCGAACGCCTGCTGAAAGAGAAGAATGTCCTGGTGGTACCCGGCGATCACTTCGGCATGGATCATTACCTGCGCATCGGGTATGGTCCTCCCCCCGAATATCTCCGGAAGGGACTGGAACTCGTGCACGAGATCATCTCCGATCTCAAGCAGAAGCCAGGGTAGGGTGGCCTGGCAAGGTGATGCCCGGGGCGTGGGGTGTCCGTCCATGAAGAAACGACCATATGCGGGTGAGGGGCGATGACTCAGGAACTGCTGCAGATCAATCTGGCGTTGCTCGGTTTCGGCTCAGTCGGTCGCGGATTCGCGCGCCTGCTCCTTCACCGCCGGGCCTGGTTGCACCGGGAATATGGGCTGGATTGGAAGATTACGGGCATCGCCACCCAGAATCACGGCATGGCCATTGATTACAACGGCCTGCCGGTGCAGAAGATCCTGCGCGCCTGGAAACGTGATTTCAGTCTGGACCGCTTTCACGAAGGCCCCGCCTGTTCCTCGACCACCGACTTCATCCGCCAGTGCGGAGCGGACGTGCTTTTCGAAACCAGCATTTTCGATCCCGGGGGCGAGCCCGCGGCCACTTACATCCGCGCGGCCCTGCGGGCGGGATTGCACGTCGTGACGGCCAACAAGGGTCCGGTGGCCGCGCACTTCCGCCAGTTGACCCGGCTGGCGCGTCAGCGCGGCGTGCGCTTCCTGTACGAAGGGACCGTCATGGACGGGGCGCCCGTGTTTAACCTGGTCCGGCAGACACTTCCGTCCGTCCGCATCCGCTCGCTGCACGGAATCCTGAACAGCACCACCAACTACATCCTCACCCAGATGGAGCAGGGGACATCGTTCGAGGCGGCGCTTCGCTATGTTCAGAAACTGGGGATCGCCGAAGCCAATCCGACCCTGGACCTCGACGGCTGGGATGCCGCCGCCAAGCTGTCGATTCTCATCCAGGCGCTGATGGGCGGAACCACCAAGCCTCAGGATATTCAGCGGGAGGGGATCTCGGAGAACACGGGCAAGTTGGTCCGCGCGGCCGTGCGCCGGGACCGGCGCATCCGCCTGGTTGCCCGGGCCTATCGCAAGGGGGGGAAAGTCATCGGCAAGGTCGGCCCGGAAGAACTCGAAGTCTTCGATCCGCTGGCCGCGATTCGCGGGCTCAGCAACGTCCTCATTCTCAATACCGACACCATGCGCGAATTGGCTATCATCGAGAACAATCCGACCGTCGAACAGACCGCCTTCGGTCTGTTCGCTGACCTGGTCACCCTCCTCCGACGCCCCCAGTGACCTGATCGAGCACCAAGGACAGATGTCCACGATCGAATTCGTAAAGCAACGTAATTGTTTAGCCAAATCAAATGGATGAAGAAGCAAAACGCAAAGACGCGGGGGCGCAAGGGCGCAAAGATCGACTGAGCAACAGGCGTGGGCGCCGCGCTTCGCGCTGGCGCATCCTTGGGCGAGCCGCGGGAGAAAGCGCGGGCAGCAGCTACTCAGGAGGATTGCGCTTTCTCCCGCGGCTCGCCCAAGGATGCGGCCGAAGGCCGCCCATGCCCGCAAACCGAAAAGAATCTCTTTGCGTCCTTGCGTCTTTGCGTTCTGCTGTTCAGCATCGGCTAAACAGATGCAAAGCAACAACCACCGGACGCTATTGCGGCCCCGAGGAGATCGCAAAGAAGCTGGAACGGGAGTTTCGGAGATCTACTTATCGGAACTCCAAACTTCGATCGAGCAGGCGGATTTGACTCAAACCAAGACCATAACTTCAACTTCAAACGTTGCATCACGATGCATCACGGGACAGTATAACCAGGTACAGTCTCAGTCTCGAATATAACCAGGTACAGTCTCCTGATGGTAGTACCTTCAAAAGGATCAGTGTAATCCGTGGCCGCTGTTTGCTGCCTAGGAGCCTGGCACTGGATTTCAGATGCCCCAGGCGCCGCTGAGGTGGATGTTGGTCCCGTTTACATAGCGGGCTTCATCCGACAGCAGGTAACAGACGACGGAAGCGGCATCCGCTGGGCTGCCGACATACCCGGCGGGTATGTTCTTCGTCAATTGTGAAAAGTCCTCCTGTGGGGCCCCTCCGGATTCGATGAATCCGGGGGAGATGGAGTTCACCGTGATGCCGTGCGGCGCCAGAGTTTTGGCCAGCGATCGGGTCAGGATGAGCACGCCCACCTTGGCAATGTAGTGGCCGGTGATGAACGGCTGGCCGATCAGCTGATCGGCCTTGGCAATGCTGAAGTTGACGATGCGTCCCCATCGACGCGCGATCATCCCGGCGGCTGCCGCCCGGCTGACGTGGAACACCGTGTTCAGGTTGTCGTCGAACATCGACTGCCAACCCTCGACGCTTTCTTCGAGCAGCGGCGTGCGGTGATAGGAACCGGCACAGTTCACCACGGCATCCACCCGGCCGAATTCCTGTTCGGCGCGGCGCACCAACCCGGAGGCTGCGGCCGGGTCGGACACATCGGCGCGCAACACCAGGGCGCGGCGCCCCATGGCTTGAAGCTCATCCTCGAGCGATTTTGCGTGCGCTTCACTGCTGCGATAGGAGACCGCGACCTCCCAGCCGCGCTCCGCGAGTGTGACTGCCACGCGGCGGCCGATGCCGCGCGCCCCCCCGGTTATCAGTGCCACCCGTCCTTCCATGTCTCTCTCCTCGAAGTCAACGGATTTCCGTCGGCTTTCCCGTATACAGGTATCGCTTGATCTTCCGGGTCGTCGTCTTTTCAAACTCTTCGAAGCGCACCGTCAGGCGTGTGACCCGTTTGAAGGGCGCGAGGCGAAAACATCTTTCCTTCACCTCGCGGCGCAGAATCGATTCGACCGCGTCGGCATCCGCGCTCCCCTCTTTCTCCAGCCCCTGGCTGACAAAATAGTCGGTGTTCGGCACCACGATGGCCTGGACTTCGACGTCCTGATTGGGATCATCGCTCTGATAGCCCCAGACCAGGCACTCGAGAATGTACGGCGATCGCAGGATCTCCGCCTCGACCTCTTCCGGGTAGACCTTCTTGCCGCCAGGAGTGACGATCACGCTCTTCTTGCGCCCCTGCACGAACAGGAATCCGTCTTTGTCGAAGTAGCCCAGATCTCCGGTGTGCAGCCAGCCATCCACGACGGCCTCCTCGGTAGCCGTCGGATTGTGGTAGTACCCCTTCATGATGTTGGGCCCGCGCGCCAGGATTTCACCATCCTCCGCAATCCGGATGTCGACGCTCGGCAGCGGCAGGCCGGCCGCACCGTCTTTGCAGGCCTTGTTCCGATTCGCCGCCACGATCGGGGCGGCTTCCGTCAGGCCGTACCCCTGCAGGAAGCTGACTCCCAATTCGCGGAATCCCTTGCCCACCGCGGGATCGACCGCGGCGCCGCCGGAAAGCAGGATGCGCAGCGAGCCGCCGAATCTGCGGTGGAAACCGGCAAACAGCCTGCGGCGAACGTCGAGACCCAAGGCGCCCTGGCAAAGGGCGGCGACCTTCTTGGCCGCGCGTACCTTCCAAATGCCTTTCTCCGCCAGCCCGGCTTCAATCCTCTTATACAGTGCGTGCCAGAGCAACGGTACCCCCAGCACGGCGGTTGATCGGGTCTCGGCGACATTCTCCACGATCCGGCGCAGATTCTCGGCATAGGAGATTACCGCCCCCATGTGAAGCGGCAGCAGAAAACCGTCGGTGCACTCGTAGCAATGGTGCAGGGGGAGAACGGACAGGAATCGATCCTCCGGCCCGACATCGACATAGCGCACGACGTCGCAGATGTTCGCCGCGATATTCCCGTGGGTCAGCATCACCCCTTTGGAATTCCCCATCGTCCCCGAAGTGTACAAAATCGAAAGCAGCTGCTCGGGTGAGGCCCGATGGCCAAGCAGGGCGTTATGTCCTTCGGACATACGCTCACGCCCGCGGGCCTTCAGCTCATCGAACCCAATAGTGTCCGTCTCCGTCCCGGGTCCCACCGGATCCATGTTGATCAGGATCCGGAGTTTCGGCAGTTTGCCCCGGATTTCCTGCATCATCTCGATGTGCCTCGCATCCGCGGCCACCGCCTCGGCCCCCGAGAGGTAGAGGATGTGGTAGACCTCGGTCTCCTTGAGATCCTTGTCGATGGGGACGCACACGACGCCGCTGCAGGCCGCCGCCAGGTAGGAGACCGCCCATTCGGGCCGATTCTCGGCCACGATGGCGAGTTTGCTCTCGGGCGGCTGCAGCCCGAAAGCGGCCAGCCCGCAGGCAGCCTGCTCCACGGTGTCGCGGAGTTCACGATAAGTGATCGGAACCCAGCGATCCCCATTCTTGTGCTGAAGCGCCACCCGGCTGCCGTGCTTTTCACAGCTGCGCAGGAACATTTCGCGGATGTCGGAGATCGGCTCGGCGGCGTATTCCGGATACTTCCCTTTCATGGTCAACTCCGAGGCCCGTCGCTGGCAATGTTTCCGGGTAATGAGCAGGCTCATCTTAGCAGAAATCTGATTTTCACGGGCATGGATCGAGCCGGTGGGATGCAATTCAGACGGAGCCGTATCGGAGGCGAACCGTGAAGAACGCGAACCCGCATTGTTCATGAATAAAGGAAAGCAAGATATCTCAGGACACGGAGAGCCCTGCGCTGTGCACTTTTATTCATCCGTTTGCGCATGACCTGTTCCGCGGTTTCGATGTAATATCTTCCCCAGCCGCCAGCCGGCCTGGCATGGAGGGAAAGTCGCATGCGCGCCTTATTGCTCTTTTTATCCCGTCGGGAGTCCTTCAAGAACTTCATGTTGCGCTTCAGCATCTTCCGGAACACGGCGTGGCGCTTTGTCGCCGGCGAGACCATTCAGGACGCCATCCGGGCCGCTCGTGAGGCGAACCTCCATGGAATCACGGCCACGATGGATCTCCTGGGCGAGAACACTCTCGTGCGCGAGGATGCCTCGCGTACAACGGATGAGATCGTCGGCATGCTGGATACGCTGGCCGCTGAAAAGGTCGGCTGCAACGTCTCCATCAAGCTGACCCAACTCGGCCTGAGCCTGGACACGGATTTCTGCCGGCAGAATCTGGTGCGGATTGTGCGCCGCGCCGCGGAGCTCGACGGCTTCATCCGCGTTGACATGGAGGACAGCAGCTTCACCCAGCGCACGCTGGACGTCGTTCTCCAGGTCCACGGAGAGTCCCCGAACGTGGGCACGGTCATTCAGTCATATCTGTATCGGAGCGAGAAGGATGTGCGCATGCTGATCGAGAACCGGGTCGGCATCCGGCTGTGCAAGGGCGCGTATCTCGAGCCTGCATCCGTGGCTTTCCGGAAGAAACGCGACACCGACGCCAGCTACATCAAGCTCATGAAACTGATGCTGGAAAGCGGTTTGTACCACGGCATCGCCACACACGATGAAGCCATGATCGCCGCCACGCGGCAATTCGCCCGCGAGCGGAACCTCCCCCGGGATGGTTTCGAGTTTCAGATGCTGTACGGAATCCGCCGCGACCTGCAGCAGCAGCTCGCCGGGGAGGGATACAAGGTGCGGGTGTACATCCCTTACGGGAAACGGTGGTATCCCTATTACATGCGCCGCCTGGCCGAGCGCCCCGCGAATCTGTTTTTCATCCTCCGCAATCTGGTCAAGGGCTAGCCCAACTTCCGCTGAAAGCGTCAGGCCGGGGAAATTAGATTTTCCCCACCCAATGACAGGTGCAGCCCGTCGGCAGTTTCTGAATCTTGCGGATCCGATGCCATTCACCGCGGAAATGGGAAAGGCCCGGCCGGTACCGGATGTCAGCGCAGCGGGCGCACGTCGAACCGGTAAATATCCAGTCCCTTGAAGACGGCTTTGCCTGCCGGAACCAGAGCCGGGCTGCTTTCCAGCGATGCCATCAGGCTCGGGAAATTCTGGGACCAGGCGAGTTCATGAATCAGATAAATGCGCTCGAGGCGGTATTCCCTCAGGAAGGAAACAAAGGTCTCCTCGTTGTACTCGCTCATCCTGCCGTGCGGCAGTTCACGGGGCAGAACGCCGGAACCCTGGCGTGGCATCGACTCCAGCATCCGCCGGTAGCTGTAATCCAGGGCTTCCCCCGGAGTCGTGTGCAGGATGAACAGGTTCCCACGGGTATCCCGATACTCCCCGCTCAGCCATACGGCCGCCGGCCTCCAGTCCGGATTCTGCTTGTACACGGTCCAGGTATGTGTCTTGACAATATAGAGATTCACCAGCGCCCATCCATTCAGTCCGATCAGGACGGCAAGCAGTGCCCTGCTCAGGATGGGAGAACGCCAGGCCATAACCCCGCAGGCGATCAGGATCAAGTACGGCGGCAGCAGGATGATCATGCTGCGTTCGATGTAAAGGCCCGGATAGAACAGAGAGGCCGCCATGAGCAGAAGCGGGGGGAGGAGCAGCAGCAAAAACAGCAATTCGCTCCACTGGCGGCCGGACAGGCTCATCCTGGCAGTCCCGGTCGAGCCGGACTTCCATTCCCGTCCCCAGAGCCAGAAGCCTGCACCCGCCAGCAGCAGGAAGAAACCTTCAATCAGGAAGAATCCCTTCGGCTGGCTGAACAAGGCGCGCAGGGGTTCGTACGGTGAGATTGTCCGCAGCGTGTTTCCGTGACTCAGATAGATCAAAAAGAGCGAATAGGTTTCGGCCGGTGTGAATGGGCGCAGGTAGTCACGTTCCAGGCTGCCCGTGTTGGAGAGCAACAGCCACACGAAGGGGAGCCAGCCTAGCGCCGTGGCCATTCCGCTCCACAAAACCGCCCGCAGCCTGGTGCGACCCGGCTCCCGGATCATCTGCAGCAAAAGCCAGACATAAAGGGCTGCTACCGCCCACAGCGCAAAGGCATTGGTCCACAGGGCGGCCAGCGAAGAGAGCACAAACAGGATCCAGTTGCGCGTGCGGTTGTCGGACCAGGCCCGGGCCAGGTAGTGGACGGTCACGAGCGTCAGAAGCAGGAGGAGCATGTTGTTCTTGGCTTCGTGCGAATGCCAGATGTGGACCGGCGATGCCGCCAGCAGTCCGGCGGCCAGCCAGGCGACCTTCGGTCCAAGCCAGCGCTTGACCAGCGAAAACAGGATCACGATCGACGCCAGGCCGAACAGCAGGGAGGGGAGCCGCATGGCCAGCTCGCCGTCTCCGAACAGGCCCGTCCAGATCCACATGAAAAGCGGATACAGCGGCGGATGCACATCCCGGAACAGGAGGGTGGAGAGGCGGTCAGTTCTCAGGAAAACCGAGGTATAGCAGACTTCGTCGTACCAGAGGCTCTCCGTGAGGTGGGGCAGGCGAAGCAGCACGGCGCCGGCCAGCAGCAGGGCCATGTACGGCCCGCCCTCCAGCCAGATGCGTTCCTTCGCTGCCGGCAGCGGCCTGGATTTTCGTGGTTCTGCAGATTTTGTGGTTTTCGGCATGTTGATATCTTAAGGCTCCGTTACCCGTACGCTCCTGCAATTGCAGGTCAATTAGAGCCAATAGCCAAAAGCACGCTCGGACACGGACAGATCGGGCGTTAACCCAGGCCCCGGCTGTCTTCCCCTGTGTTGGTCGCGGCCAAATGCCGTTTCCTGGCGATCCGGGTCACGATGGGGTGCAGCAACGACCGGGGAACCACGCTCAGGAAACGGACAATCATGCGATAACGCCAGCCCGGGATCACCAGCCATTGTCCCCGGTCCAGGGCTTTAAGCGATTCACCAACCACAAACCCGGCCGGCATCCAGAATTTCGGATTTTTCATGATCGCCTGCCGGTCCAGTCCCAGAACCTCGTGAAATTCCGTGCGGGTATATCCCGGGCAGAGCGCCTGAACACGGACGCGGGATCCGGAATTCCTGAGTTCCAGGTGCAGGCACTCGCTGAAGGCGATCATCCATTCCTTGGTGGAGGCGTAACTCGTGTGGCCGGGCATTCGGGTGAATCCGGCGACCGATGATACGTTGATGACCGCGCCCCGGTTGTGCGCGATCAGAACCGGCAGCGCCGCATGGGTCAGGCGCACGACGGCGAGCACGTGAACCCGATACATGCTCATCTGCGCCTCTGCCGCCGCTTCGTGGAAGTCTCCCAGCAGTCCGAAACCGGCATTGTTGACCAGTACTTCGAGCCGGGTCTCCCCTGCGATCCGTAGCGCGAGCCGCTCGACATCCTCATCGCGGCTCAGGTCGGCGGGCAGAATCTCCGCTCCTGTTCCATGGTTCCGGCTCAATTCCCCCGCGAGACCAACCAGCCGATCTCTGCGCCGCGCCACCAGCACCAGATCGCAGCCGCGCGCGGCCAGGGCACGGGCAAACTCGGCGCCAATACCGCTGGATGCTCCAGTGACCACGGCCACGGGTCGATCTGTTCTTCCATCGTGCTGAACCTGCACGTTCCGCCAACTTCCCTTCCCGACAGCGGAGGGACCGCTGCAGGATCCGTGAGGATTGCCTTACAGGGTCACCAGATGGGCGCCGTGCTGAAGAGCGAAAGTGCGCACATCAACGCGACAGGTGAAGAGGATCAGCTGACGCCGGTCCGCTTCAGCTTCGAGGATGCGGAAGGCAGCGCCCATCCTATCCTGGTCGTAGGCGACAAAAGGTTCGTCGAGGAGGCAGGGACACGATTCCTGGCTGCTGGCCAGCAGTTCAAGCACTCCGAAACGAACGGCAAAATAAACCTGATCCTGGGTTCCGCGGCTCAGGCTTTCCACCGGACGCAATTCCACGGCCCCCTTCTCGCGCACCTGAATTCTGAAATCGGGATCGATCTTAACCTCTTCATAGCCCTCCGGGCAGAGCTGCAGAAATCGTTCTTCGACGGCCCGATTCAACTGGGGTGCGCACACTTCCTGTTGCAGGCGAGCTAAGGTGCGGATGGAGTCCAGAGCGATGTTGAGGGCTTTTCGATTCACCCCGAATTCCTGGATAGCGCGTTCGGCGGCGACAAGATCCTCTTCGATTTCCGCCGGGGCGCGGTAGTTGTGAAACGCCTGCCGGACCCTTTCAACCAGCCGGGCGTGCTCTTCCCTCCTGCCGGACAGCAGATCCGCGAGCCGCCGCTCCTCCTGTTCCGCTTCATCCACCGTCGGCAGGTAGGGGAGGCTGGGGGCTTGCCCGGGGGTAACGCCCTGGAGCCGGCCGGCTTCGCCTGACTCTCCCCTGAGTTTTTGCAGCTCTTCCAGGCGTTCCTTCCATTGCTCGAGGGCCAGGTTTCCCCGCAGCCGGTCAAATTCGCGCCCCCGGGAAGCCTCACGGGCGCGCAGATCGGCCAAACGGCGGCAATTCTCGTACCCTTGCCGGAAGGCTTCCGGGGACTCGACCTCCGCTTCTCCCAGGATCGCCTGGATGCGCGCGGCAATTGCGGCCGCTTGAATCCCCAGGCTCTCTTCATCTGTCTTGAGGGCGGCCATTTCCTGATCGACGCGCCGCTGACCGGCCTGCAGCTCGGCATGGCGCTTCAGATTAGCCCTCAGGGCATCAACCGGGGCTTTCAGGTTCCCGGGGGCGCAGCCAAGACCTGCAATCGACAGGCATTCCCGGAGATGGGCATAGACCGCGTCCGCTTCTCCCTGGATGCGATCGCGATGCTGCTCGGCCTCGCGAATGCGTGGGGCCAGGTCGGCAAGCCGCTGGCGGTCGAGAGCCGTCTGTCGGGCAGCGGCCAGAAACTCCTCTACCGTGGTGAACCCGGAGCTCGACACCGCCTCGCGCAGTTCGCTCTGGATTTCCAGCGCCTGGTCGCGCATACGCTTCAGCCCTGCATCCATGACATCGTAGGACTGCTTCGCCTGTTGGGCGGCAACCCGAGACCTGGAGGCTGCCATCATGAGTATCGCTCCGGCCACACCCAGAACGCCGGCAGGGACGAGCCATAGAGCCGTCGGAACGATTCCGCCCGCAGGACCGCCGGCCCCCAAAGCGAGAGCGCACACGATCGCAAGCACGGCCAGCAGGGTCTGGCGCCTGGCATTGGAGCTGATGCGGGCGTGCTCCGACCGGCACTGCGCGACCTTTCCCGCCAAAGCCGCGTGTTGGTCGGACGCGGACCGTTCTTCTTCGGCCGCCTGACGCGCCTTGCGCTCCCAGTCGGTCTTGTCATCCTGCAGAGCCGGACTTAATCCGTCCATCCTGCGCATGAGTACGGCCGCCTCATCGAGCAGGCGGCCGGCGGTGCGTTGCAGATCGTCCTTCTGCCGTGTGAGACCCAGAAAACTGACAAACCACTCGGTGATTTTCTCCGTTTCGACGGTTGCCTGCAGGCGTGCGTAAGCGGCCAGCTTCTGGAGTTCCAGCGCAAACTGCTCATGCCGGGACAAGGAATCCCTCGTCCGGCCGTGCAGCTCTTCAAGACGCTGCATCATGTTGTCGCCATCGGCGACCAGCCGGTTCAATTCATCCAGGCGATGAACCGGGAATTCGGGGTTGGCGCCGAGCGACTCGATGTCTCCGCGCAGCTCCCGCAGCTCGGCGTCGATCTCCTCGAGTGTCTGCACCTGAAGCCTGGCTTCGCGCCAGCGGGCCTCAACGATGCCTCGCCCGGCAGCCGCGAGATCCTGCTCCAGGCGTCCGATTTCCGCACCTAGCCGGACCCGTTCCTCGATCCAGGCCTGGCATTGACGGCGCAGGGTTTCGAGTTCTTCCCATTCCTCCCGCAACTCCTGAAAACGGTCGAGTGCCTGCTTGTACGGTTTTGTGGGCGCGCGCTCGGATCCGATGGACTCGAGGGCTTCCTCCAGCTTGACCAGGCTGAGGCGCACGGAGAGCTTCTCGTCGCCGGATTGGGCCAGGTTGGCGATGCGGTCGCGCAGAGTCTCCCGGTACTTGATCTCCGTGGTCTCGCTTTCACGGATCACCGCAATCGACTCGAACAGCTCCTTTGCCAGACCTAAATGGGTAGCAGCAAACAGCACGTCGCCGTTGCGCAGCGTTTCATATTCGCGCGAGATTTCCTCGCCTCCCGAGGTCCGGATTTCCAGCCGGCTCTCATCGCGCCCGAACCGGCGATGGATTTCCAGCTCCCGGCCATTCGTCAGACGGCACCAGAGCGTGGCCCCATACTCGGTTCCTCGCCACGGCTTATACTGTTCCACCCAGGGATCGAGACGCCGCTGCGCTTTGACGTCCGGCCGTAACTGCCCATACAGCAAAGCCGTGAGGACACGTTGAAGCGTGGATTTGCCCCCTTCATTGGCGGCATATACGACATTCAGGCCCTCGGCAAAGGAGAGCGGCGGCCCGGCCAGTTTTCCGAATCCCAATATGTGACAGCGGATCAGATTCACCGGACGCGCACCTCCCGCCCCAGCAGCGCCTGCACACCATAGAGCCGTGCGCGTTCCAGCGCCGGACGATCCGCCTCCAACGCCGCTGCAATCTGCTGGTTCATCGAACGGGCATAATAGCCGCACAACGTTCGTTCTTTGGCCAGGGAGTCAAAATCGAGAGCCGGTGAAGTGCGATCCTCCCAGGTAATATGCAGCGCTTCCCCCGCAAGGCGCTCCTCCAATTCTGGGGTGGACAGCACCAGGCCCGGATCGGGAGACCCTTCCAGCCGCACGCGCAGGATCGTCCGGGTATCGAACGCAGTCCCTCGTCGCCGCAGAATTTCGTCGACAATCTGTTCCCGGCTGGAATACCCGTCGCAGTCGAGCGTGATGGTTGCCAGCGGATACTGGCATGACTGGCGCGGCGTTACAGCCAGCTCTCCGGCTTCACCGATTTCCCCCAGAAGATACCCGCAATGACCTTCCTCGTCCCAGGATCTGCCTTCGGGAATGCCGCTGTACCAGATTTGAGTGCCGTCCAGTGGATTGGGGACGGGGCGCTGCTGGTGATAGTGTCCAAGCGCGCAGTAGAGCACATTCTTGTGCGCAATCTCGTCAAAAGTGAAGGGACCGTGAGCCGATTTCCCGGGCGGGATAACGGCGATATCGGAACCGTGAGCCAGCACCAGGTTCCAGCCGTCGCCGGGCAGCGCGGGCAGTTTCTCAAAAATGTGCTCCGGCATCTGTGTGTGGGCATACCCGAATCCGGTCACGCGCACGCGAGCGTCGGGAAATTCAATCGACCGGAATTCCTCTTCAAGAAAAATGTGGACGTTCCCAGGCCAGGACTCTTGGCGATACGGTGATGCCAGCAGGCAGGGATCGTGATTGCCGGGCGCGATCAGGACCGGAATCGGGCCCAGGTTCTCAAACTGCTGCTTTAAAAATTCGACCGTATCGGGGGTGACGTGATCATGCTCATAGAGATCCCCGGCGATAAGCACCAGGTCCGCCTCTTCACGCCGGGCATCCTCCAAGATATGCCGGAAGGTGCCCCGTATCGCCTCCCGTTTCCGGTGGCCGAGCCGGGAGGGGAAACCGGCGGCGGAGAAACTGGTATCGAGGTGGATATCGGAGGTGTGAATGAAGCGGACGGGTGTCATAAGAATTCACCGGGCCTACCAAGATATGTCAATGCGGCGGCGCGCATTCTGTTTCGCATCGTCAATCCACACGTAACCGTGCTGCTTGACAAACAGGTAAATATCCCTGGTGAGCTCGACATCCATGCTGCAATAGTCGACCACTTTCTGCCTCAGGGCCGGGTCCCCGGAGCGCCACCAGGAGACGCTCTCCGTTCCGGAGCCGGTTTTTCCACGACCCAGGGTGGCCTGCGCGAGCGAGTCGAGCTTGATGCGGAATCCCAGGCATTTGCTGAGGCGTGCGAGCATGTCAAGGCTCCGGTGGTAGAGCGATTCCACCCCGCCATATGCGCTCAGCACTTTGAAGTCGAACCCCTCACCATTGAAGGTAACGATCGGCTCGTACTTCTCAGATTCCTCCAGCAACCGCGGGACGTCTTCTTCGTACCAGACGCGCAGACCGCTCTGCTGATCCCAGGTAACAACCAATGCGACCCTGAATTTGTGCACGGCATTCCATCCGCCGGCAATTTCATCGCTCAGGTACTGTGTTTCAACATCCAGCACCAGGGGCCCGCCGCTTGACGCTGAGAAATCAAATGCGAGGTTCTTCATCGATCCAACCTTCAATGCCAAGGGAATCCGGGTAACTGCAGGATCCGAGCTTCTGTTGGCGGCTCCGCCGCCTGCTCCTCTGCCGGCGCTCTCCGCCCTTATGTTATGTAATTATTCGGCCTTTTTAAAAGCAGCCACGGATTCCATCGATTTAAATGCATATGGTAAGCGTATATTGAGGCGCGCCAAATGATATCGTCTTTGCCACTCTCCTGGAGGGTGCAAGAAACACTCCCCTAATGGCAGTGCCTTCAAAAAATCTGCGGAATCCCGAAATCCGTGGCCGCTTTTCGCTGCCTCTGACCATATGCCCAAACAGTTACTATGTTATTTCGACCGTATCAAGATATGCGGGCACGCTGACCTTCCACCTCAGCTGCTTTCGGATCGCTTGGGCTAGCGCCTCGCTTGACTCCGGTTCTCCATGAACCACATAGGTATGTTTCGGGGGCACGCGCACCCCGCCCAGCCAGCGAAGAATCTCCCCCGCATCGGCATGACGCGAGAGTGATTCCATGGCCTGGATGCGTGCCCGGACCGGCACCATCTCGCCGTGGATTTTGATTTCGCGAGCCCCGTCCCTGAGAATCTGCCCCCGTGTTCCGTTGGCCTGAAATCCCGCAAAGAGGATTGTGTTCCGCGGATCCGGAAGCCGGTGCTTGAGATGGTGCAATACCCGGCCGCCGGTAGCCATGCCACTGGCTGAAATGATGATGCATGGGTAATGCAGGCTGTTGAGCGCCTTCGATTCCGCGGGCGTGCGGACGATGTGGAGATTTGGGCACAGAATCGGGCAGGTGCCGGTTTCCTTGAAAATCTTCTGTGCCTCCCGATCGAGCGATTCGATATGCCGGCAGTATACATCCGTAACCGAGATGGCCATGGGGCTGTCGATGTACACCGGCAGATCCGGAATCCTCCCCTTGGCTTTCAGTTCCCGGATCGTGTAGAGCAGAATCTGGGTCCGGCCCAGGGCAAACGCCGGCATCAATAGGGAACCGCCGCGCCCGGCGGTCGCCTTGATGGCCTCGGCAAGCTCGTCCGCGGCCTTGTCCTCATCGGGATGCCGCCGATTCCCGTAAGTCGATTCCACGATCAAATGGTCGACGCGTTCCAGCGTAGAGGGATCGGTGTCCAGACGCGCATCATACCGCCCCAAATCCCCCGAGAACGCAACAGTGGTCGGGGAGTGTTTCCCATTGGGCAGCTCGACCGCCACCATCGCCGATCCCAGAATGTGTCCGGCATCGTGAAACTGAACCCGTGAGCCGCCCTTCAGTTCCATCGGCTTTTCATATGTCAGAGGCTGCAGGTGCTGCAGCGCCCGCTCGACATCCTGTAAAGTGTACAGCGGAAGGGCAGGCTTATGTTTGCTGAACCCCTGCTTGTTGGCAAACCTCGCATCTTCCTCCTGCAGGTGCGCAACATCGGCCAGATTGATCCCGGCCAGCTCGAGCGTGACTGGAGTGCACCAGGCGGGTCCCTGATAGCCTTCCCGCACAAAAACAGGCAGCATGCCTATGTGATCGACGTGGGCATGGGTCAGGAAAACGTGATCCAAGGTCGAGGGGCGGATCGGCAGTGCCTCCCAGTTGAGCAGGCGCAGTTGTTTGGCCCCCTGGAACATGCCGCAGTCGACCAGGAAACGGGTCTTGCCGGTGTCAACCAGATATTTGGAGCCGGTCACAGTGCCGGCGCCGCCGAGGAATTGGAGGTGTGCCATGGCTCTCCTTCTCAATAGTAACTCGAAACGCGGTGAGTGTGAGTCTGTGGGATTCTTTTCTGGTTGTCAAGCATCGTGCGCCGGTAGAGCAGGGTCGGTGGTTGTGGCCCAAACCGCGAAATGCTAAACTCGCATTTTACTCCTGAGGGCGTACCCGTCATGATCAAACTGAAGAACATCGAAAAGTGTTTTGAGCACGGCGTCACCAAAACCTGGGTGTTGCGCCGCATCGACCTGCATGTCCAAGCGGGGGATTTTGTCTCCATCATGGGCCCGTCCGGCGCCGGCAAATCCACTCTGCTGCACATCCTGGGAATGTACGACAGCGCCTGGACAGGGGAGTACTACTTTATGGATGTCCCGGTGCACAAGCTCAAACAGAAAGAGCGCGCCGAGCTGCACAAGCGCAATATCGGTTTCGTGTTCCAGAGCTACCATCTGCTGGACAACCTGACCGTCTATGAAAACCTCGACCTGCCGCTTTCCTACCGCAACCTCCCCCGAAAGGACCGGGAAAGCACCGTCTGCGACACCCTCGACAGGTTCCAGATCGTCGGGAAAAAGGACCTCTACCCGACCCAATTGTCCGGAGGTCAGCAGCAACTGGTGGCGGTGGCCAGGGCCGTGATCGCCAGCCCCAAGGTCATCCTAGCCGACGAACCGACGGGAAATCTGCACTCCAGCCAGGGCAAGGAAATTATGGACCTGTTCAAAAAACTCAACGACGAGGGGACGACCATCATCCAGGTAACCCACTCTGAGAAAAATGCCTCGTATGGGTCACATATCATTCAGCTGGTTGACGGCTGGATGGCAGGTAATGAGCAGCCGCCTGTTGCCGGTACCGGTAATTGTTTAGCCAAATAAAATGGACGAAGAGGCAAAACGCAAAGACGCAAGGGCGCAAGGGCGCAAAGATCGACACTGAGCAACAGGCGTGGGCGCAGCGCTTCGCGCTGGCGTATCCTTGGGCGAGCCGCGCGAGAAAGCGCGGGCAGCGGCTACTCAGGAGGGTTGCGCTTTCTCGCGCGGTTCGTCCAAGGATGCGGCCGAAGGCCGCCCACGCCCACGAACCGAAAGGGCTCCCTTTGCGTCCTTGCGCCTCTGCGACTCTGCGTTCTGCTGTTCAGCAGCGGCTAAACAGATACCGGTACCGAGTGACAGTACTATCGGCAAAAGTTGTGTCCTGCGGGGGTCGGAATTCACCGGGACCGGCCCAATATTTTCAAAGCGATCTGGAAGCCCGGGGGCCATGCAACGCTCCCGCTTACTGCCGGATGCCCGCTGTTTACTTCTTCTTAAGTGTTTTCTCGTTAAAATCGATCGCTTGCAGCGCCTGCTGGCCAAGAGTCTTTGCCTGGATGTAGTCCCCCTGGGTCATCAGGCTTTTGACGTCGGCGATCCGCTTGTCGATATCGGCGCTCGCCGCCATAAACTCCTTTTTGGCGGCCGGAGCCACTCCCGCTTTGAAACCGGAATAGCGGGCATCGATGTTCGCCAGAATGTCCATAACCTGCTTATGCATCGACTCCCGCTCAGCTTTCGCCACTTCGGTGGCCTTGAGGAAGCGAGCCTTGGCGCGCAGGAAAGTTTCCGCAGCAGATGCGTATTGTTCCTGCGCCACCTGGGCCTGTCCCTGATCCCAGAGATCCTTGGCGCCCTTCCAATCGCCCGGAGCATATTGGTCGGCAAACTGTTCGATAGCCTGATTCATGGCGTCCTGGGCGAGTTTGATCTGTTCATCCGGCCTGGAAGCGCAGCCAAAACATGACAGACACAGGATTGCGCCGACAAGGACAGGAAAACGACAGGAATTCATCATGGTTGCCTCTGCGATCTCTCCGTAGCTGGAGAAAGGTTCACAATGACCGGATTTCCCATGGGCTCTGGCGAGCCATGGTACCGACCCACAGCGGCATTGCTACAGATGCCGTTGGTTTTATTTCAAATATTCCTGCTGAACTTCCCAGATTCTGCGCTGGGTATTCCCGATCAGGAGACGGGCTTCTTCGTACTGCCCATTCTGGACTAAGGCGGTAACCTTATTAATGCTGTCCTCGATCTCCTTCACAATCCCGTCCAGCGCCGACTTGCGGGCGGCTGACAGCCGCTGGACCGCGGGATTTTCCATCAAATCTTTCTTGAGCCTGATGTTGGCGGTCGTCTGCGCCCCGGCAATCTCCTTTTCGGCCACCTCGCGCTTACCTTTGGCAAGCGACTTGGCCTTGTCGTAACGAGTCTTGGCCTTCAGGAGCAGGGTGTTGGCCTCACCGTAACTTCCGGCATCGAGCTTCTCCGAAGCGGCCTTCCAGTCGGATTCAGCGGTGCTCCAATCGTCCGGAGCAAACAGTTCAGCGTGCTCTGCAGCCGCCTCGGTCCTGGCCTCCTCGGCCTGCTGGATCATCGCCGTGGGCCTGGTGGAGCATGCGGAGAGAAAAAGGGCGAGCGACAAGATGATCAAAATGCAGAAAATACGCGAGTTCTTCATTGTGGCCTCCGCACAGCCCGGCGGGAATGCCCGCATGGCATATGAGATTCATCACGCACTTGCAGGTTCGGCCCGGAATGGCCTCCCCGGCGGAATTCTGACAATTTTAAAATAGAGGAATGCCGACCGCGTTTACGCCCCTCTATTTCACACCGGCCGCGCCAAAAAGTCAAACCTCGAAATTCGATACCTGCATTCGTGCCGTGGCGCCCCCTCCAGCGAATGCCGTCGCCTGCCCGGAGCGCACCAAAAACGCGCCGAATAACGAAGATGGATTTCGACGGCGCTCGCCTACTCCACGGCCGATGTCAGGATGGCATTGAAGAGCAGCTTGAATGTGGCGTAAGGCTGCGCGCGCTGCTGCACCTTCAGGGGCATGAGCACCATCCGGCCCTTGCCCAGTTTCACTTCCGCCACCCCTACCTTGTTGTAGAGATACGATTCCCCCTGCAACCAGCCGCTCTGGAGAATGTTTTCATTCGGATAGCGCACCACGATAGACGCCTTCATGGTGGAAAACGAATCGGCCGGTTCCAGGACCATCGAGTTGGCAAAATAGGAATTGCTGTCCTCGTTCATCCCGTAGCCGAGCGGATGGGTCGTGTCCACCAGAACCCGGAGCACCGAACCGGGGCAGAAAAACTCCTCCCGGCGAATCCCCTGCAGGCCGTCGCGGTAGGGAGCGGCGAAATTGTCGAGCAGCAGCGAGGAACTCCTTCCGATCGTGATGACACTGCCGCCGCCTTCCACAAAACTGCGCAACGATTTGAGTCCCGATTCGGCGATCCCTCCCTGGTACTGCTCCATGACATTGCGGCCGCCCTGACCGTTGATGATCTGCTGCGGGCTCATGTCGGGGAAAAGGATCGCATCATATTTTCCGGTCAGACCGCCGTTGCGCAGGTCTTCCGGGTGGACGGTCGCAAAGGGGAACTCATTCTGCTCCAGGAGCCAGCGTGTCCAGCCTTCATCCATATTGCCGCCCCAGGGCTGGTAAAGGGCAGTTCGCGGGCTGCGGATGCGCATGGCAGCGACATTTGCCGGCACGTCGGCGGCGACGGCGTCGATGCCCAGCGTCCGGACCAGGCCGGTCATGGTCCCGGCCAGGTCTTTGCCGCCCCGGACCACGATCGTTCCAGCCGCATAAGTCTTCCCTCCAATACCGGCCGGCTCGGTCAGCCAGGAGATTTCGTATCCGCCCTTAAGCAGGCGGTTGACCGCAACCAGGCTGTTGTTCGGCGCATGACTCAGAAGATAGGCGGAGCCCTGCCCGGAAACCGTTCCACCTGGCAGATCGATGGTCTCCAGCTTCTTGAGATCGGCCTCAAAGGGTCTTCGGACAAAGGGAGTATCGACTCCCATTTGCATGCCCAGGGACCAACCGGCAACATCGTACGGGGGCCGCGGCGGCTGGCCGGGCGCCGGAGATATTTTCGGATAGACCTGGGCTTCGAGCATGTCCTTGGCGTAAGCACGGAACGGCTGCGCCAGCAGGATCACGTATGTCCCGGCCGGATAGCTCGCGCCATCCGCCGAGAAGGCCGCCTGCGCCTGATGGACTTCGACGCCCCCGAGCGCCAGGGTCTGAAGCAGCTTCACCACCGTGGGGCGGTCGGCCTGTTCGCGCGGTATCACGATCGCATACGGATCGCCCTTTTTCCCCATCTCGATCTGGCGTTTGCCGATCGAATACAGCCCCTCGAGCAGCTGCACACGCAGGTTGGCCGACGTTTGCAGAAGTCCAAAGGTGGCAATCCGGTCGTAGTCGACGATGTCACGAAGGGTCCAGCGGCCCCCAAGCCATGGACGCGGATAGTTCGAGCGGAATTGCACGTCGTTGGGCGCGGGCGACATTCCTCCCGCCGCCGCGCCGCCACGGCCGCCGCCACCGCGTCCACCCCCAGCCGCCTGCGGCGGTTGGCCGGGTGTGGCCCGCGCCTGTTCCACAGAGGTCGCCAGCTGTGTGGATGCCACCTCGGTGAGCAGGCCGAGCATATTGTGCCACCATCCGGTCCAGGCCATGGCCCCTTCCCACCAGTACGTATACTGCTCGCCGTAAAGGATCCCTTCTTTGCCTGCGCGCTCGAGCGCCGCCGCCTGAGCAAATCCCAGCAGGCCGGTGTTGCGATAGACCAGCGGATCGACATTGGGATTGATCGGATCCATGGCGGGCATGACGAAGATGCGGGCTCCGTTGCCCCCCATCTGATGCATGTCCAGCCAGACTTCCGGCAGCCAGTCCTGGTACAGGATCCCGCCGATCAGCCGGGTTTCCTTCTGGGTGAACATATAGGCATCCCGGTTGTTGTCGTGCCCGACATAGGTATGATAAAGCCAGGGCATCGGGCTGTTCTCGTATGGAGTGCCGAGATTCTTGTTGTACCAGTCGGTCACCATGATCTGACCGTCAGGATTGAGGCTGGGGACCAGGAGAAAAATCACGTTATCCAGAATCGTCTGAATCTCGGGCGAATTCTCCGTGGCGAGCCGGTGTACCGCCTCCAGGGTCATCTGATTGGCCCCGATTTCCGTGGCATGAATGCTGCAGGTAATCAGGACGAAGATGCGGCCTTCCTGCACCAAGGCTTGCGCCTCTTTATCCGTGGAAATGGTCCTCGGGTCAAAGAGCCGCCTGTTAATCTGCCGGTAATGTTCGATGTTCTTCAGATTGGCGGGGGAAGAGATCACCATGAGCACGAACGGATTGTTGTTGGTTGTCTTGCCGGTTTCCTGAAACAGCACCCGGTCCGAACCCTTGGCGATCAGCTGCAGGTACTCGAGCTGCTTGTCCCAGCGCACTAGCTTCTTTTCCGCGCCCACGGCATAGCCGAGGAACTGTTCCGGCGACGGCAAGCTCTGAGCCAAGGCAAAGGTGCAGGCCAGAACGAGGACGCAGCCAATCGACAACCAGACAGTTGCTTTACGGGTCCCTCTCATAGCAATCCTCCCATCGATACCAGGAAAAACAGGCGTCCGGGAAGATCACCCGCGTTTCCATCGGGCTTTCCCGGCCATCGTGATCTTGTTTTATTCCGGAATCTTTTTATTAAAGCGCAGCCGGGACATGCGCAGCTGCTGTGCGGTCAGGTCCTCATCCACGTGAAGCCGCACCTCCGTGATCTCATTCCCCGCCATGACCGGTTCGAGACGCGGGAAGACGAAGGCCGACTTGTTGGGGAGCTTGAGCCGCGCGGCGCGCTCCCTCACATTCTTGCGCCAGTCCGGGTTGACGCGCGTTCCGAAGCGGTCAAAAATCTGTGTGGCCGCGGCGGCATCCCCCTTGGATTTGACACGCTGCAGATAGCTCAACAGGTCGCCGACTCCCTGGCGGGCCTTGGCAAAATCGACGACTTCAACATAATAGTTGCCGTTCGTCGTAACGACCCTGGTCCCGTAGTCCCGGTTGCCCCGCTCCCCGCCTTCCAGGAGGAAACCCAGGACGAGCTGCTGTCCGCGCTGATGCGCTTCCCGCACGAAATCGTCTTCATACATGCGATAGCGATTCATCTGCCCCTGCAGGTAGGAAATGTACATGGCCCGCACGATGTCCCCCTGCTCTTCCTGCTTGAAAGCGCCGATCTCGACGAGCTTGGGATCCGCCGCCTGATAGAGGGCCACCAGGTCGGCGCGGCACTCCTCGAGAGACGAATAGGCGCGACCGATCGCCACGGCGGGATCGACCTTCAGGCTGGCCGCCGGCTTGCCCGAACCATGGCCGATTACTTCGTGCATATAGACTTCCCACTGCCGCGCCCGGTCGCCGAAACGGCGCACCAGTTCCTGGTATTCGGGCAGATAGAACTCGTGGATGGTAGCTTCCCGGATCTTGTCGGAGCGGGCCTCTTCAATGTTCAGCAGGATGATGTTTTTGCTGCCGTGGTCGCGCCTGATGTCGTTGTAGTTCGGCAGATTGTAGGCTGCCGGTGACGTCGGCCCGCTGTCTCCGGTTTCCACGATGACATTCACGACATTCGCGACCGGCTTGTTGATCTTTTCCAGCTTGTACACTTCGGGCCACGGCATTTTCCTTTCGAAATAGAGGGCGTTTTCCGCCAGCCGGCCGATCAGGGTCGAATCCGATACGAAGCTTACGTTCCCTTCGAACTGGCCGATGACTCCCCGCGGGTCCATGTAGCTTTCAACGAATCCGTTCAGATAGTCGATGATGGTGTCCGACCGCAGCCAGTCAACGGAATACTGGCGGAACTTCTCCTCGTCGCCGGAGCTGTAATAGTCGATCAGAGCCTGGATGCCGCGCCGCTGCTCATCGCTTTCCGCGCAAGGGAGAGCCAGGTTCAGGAAATGGCTGATGGTCTCCAGATCCGCGCTGTACAGGCCACCGATCCGGTATACCTCCGGCACCGCTCTGCCGTTTTCAAACCCGAACCGGACATTAAGCCTCTGCTGCCATTCCTCAGGCAGGGCATCAATCTCCTTCTGCGTCAGCCGCGGATCGTAGAGGTTGACGGCGCTCGTGGCAATGATGTCGTCCCCCTTCTTCTGATTGGTCATGATCGGTTCGAAATTCGGATCAAAAACGGTGGGGCGCAGGCGCTCCAGTTTCGCCGACAACGTCTCTCCGCCAACCAACTCGAACCTGGCGCCCCGCGACTGGGCATACTCGGCCCCTTGTCTGAGCATTTCAAAGGTCAGCGTGTTTGGCAACGTCTTAACATGTGAGTCATGGTCATAGGGCCCATGGTTGATCCAGATGTATTTCAGATAGTCGTGTACAGCATCTTTGACCTGCGGGTCCATCCCCTCGGCGTTCAGGTAAATGGTCTCCAGCAGCGTCCGGATTTCGAGCGCATACCGGTGATTCTGCTGATCGACGAGTGTGTGTCCGGCGATGGCGGCACGGTACAGGTAGTACGCCAACTGCTTCTGCCGGAGGGTGAGCTGGTCAAACCCGGGCGCGTCGACCCCGAGAACAATGAAGTCGTTGCCGTTTTTCCCCAATCTTTCGAGTTCACCAACCATTCGCTTTGCCGTTACGGTGGTTTCCATTGTCTTCTTCCTGGGGGATTGAGGTGAACCGCAGGAGGCAACCAATATGCCGGAAAGCAGCAGAGGGAGCGAGCCCATCCTACCCATGATCATGGTTGTTCTCCGAAATGGGGTGGTCAGCAGAATCATACTGGCAGCCGCATTGTATCAAAAAGGACGGTTTCAAGCTCCTCCTGAGTGCGCTTTCCTGCATCGTTTTTCATGGTGAATGGGGCAAAAAGCAAAAAATGCCACGGATCACACGGATTCCACAGATTTAAAAAGCTCGCGGATCATGCGTTTGAACTGGCGCTACCCGGCGCCGAAGACCGTTCCCGGGAATTCTTCACAGAGCATTTCAGCCCCATTGTATCTAACCGTCATCCTCGCTGCGTGATCGAGAATTTTTCAGCAAATTCGTGTAATCCGTGGCGTTTTTGTTTTTAATCCCCCATGTTTGACGTTCACTCCCGATCACACCCGTAGGGAACTTGAGGCTTTTAAACGGGCTCAAAGATCGTTATTCTGTAAGATTAATGCCTGCAAGGGCGCATTTTCGGAGGATGGATTCATGCCCGCCTACAACCCGCAGACGATCGAGCCGAAATGGCAGAAGCATTGGGAAACAAACCGGGTGTTTCGCGCCGCGGATCATGGCGGAAAGAAACTATTTGTTCTGGACATGTTTCCCTATCCCTCCGGCGAAGGGCTGCACGTGGGTCACCCGGAGGGCTATACCGCCACCGACATATATTGCCGCTTCCAGCGCATGCGAGGATATAACGTGCTCCATCCGATGGGCTACGACGCCTTCGGACTGCCGGCCGAGCAGTATGCAATCCAGACGGGCACCCATCCTCGGGTCACCACGGAGCGCAACATCGCCAACATCCGGCGCCAGATCAAGCGCCTGGGTTACAGTTACGACTGGGACCGCGAGTTTGCGACCACCGATCCCGGCTACATGCGCTGGACCCAGTGGATCTTTCTGGTCCTGTTCCATACCTGGTTCGATCCGGAAATGGAAATGCTTCTGCCCGATGGCAGGAAGCAGAGGGGGAAAGGGCGGCCGATTGACGAATTGCCGATCCCCGGGGAGATCCGGGCTCAAGGCGACGATGCGGTCAGCAAGTACCGCGATTCTTTCCGGCTGGCCTACCAGGCAGAGTCGCTCGTCAACTGGTGCCCCGAGCTGGGAACCGTGCTCGCCGATGAGGAGGTGATCAACGGCCGCTCGGAAAGGGGTGACTTTCCGGTTCAGCGGGTTCCGCTGCGGCAGTGGAAATTGCGCATCACTGCCTACGCCGACCGGCTGGTCGAAGACCTGGAATCGCTTGCCTGGCCGGAACCGATCAAAGAGATGCAACGCAACTGGGTCGGCCGCAGCGAGGGCGCCGAGGTGGATTTTTATGCCGGGAAGCCGGGCTCGGCGGGCACGCAGTGGGCCGGCAGCCGCGCAAGGAGCGGTTTCCCGGACGTCGTGGATGCAGCCGCGATCCGCGTTTACACCACCCGGCCCGACACGCTGTTCGGCGCCACCTACATGGTGCTCGCACCTGAGCATCCCCTGGTGGAAACCCTGACGGCCGCCGACTGGCGGGCCGCCGTGGACGAGTACCGGGCGCGCGTCGCCGCCATGAGCGAAGAGGACCGGATTGCGGGACGCGGTGACAAGAGCGGTGTCTTTACCGGCGGCTATGCCACCAATCCGGCGACCGGCGAGCCGATTCCGGTCTGGATCGCCGACTACGTGTTGATCAGCTATGGGACCGGGGCCATCATGGGAGTCCCGGGACACGACGAGCGCGACTTCGAGTTCGCCAGGAAATTCGGCCTCGATATTCGCGCCGTGGTCTTGCCGCCGGAAGAATGGCTGATGCGCATGGGCACGACCCCGGGGGAGTACGCACGAGCCATCGCCAATCTGCCCGCCGCCTATGTGGATGACGGCCATGGCATGCAGTCCGCGCGGGCGGAAGTATCCCTGGATGGGCTGGCCACCGCCGTAGCTAAGGCAACCATCACCCGGTGGCTGGTGCGTGCCGGCCTGGGCAAGCCTGCCATCAAATACAAACTTCGCGACTGGCTTTTCAGCCGGCAGCGGTACTGGGGAGAACCCATTCCCATCCTCCACGAAGTCGATGCCGATGGGAAGCCGACCGGACTGGTGAAAGCGGTGCCCGAAAATCAGCTCCCGGTCCTGCTCCCCGAGATGGAAGATTTCAAACCGACCGGGCGGCCCGGCGGCCCCTTGGAAAAAGCGGTCGACTGGATCCGGGTGCGCGAAGACGGCCGGGAGTGGCGGCGCGAAACCAATACCATGCCGCAATGGGCCGGTTCCTGCTGGTACTATCTGCGCTTCTGCGATGCGCGGAATGAGCGGGCGGCGTGGGATGACCGCCTCGAACGCTATTGGATGCCTGTCGATCTCTACGTGGGCGGCGCCGAGCACGCGGTCCTGCACCTGCTTTACGCGAGATTCTGGCACAAGGTCCTCTTCGATCGCGGTTTCGTGTCGACATTCGAACCCTTCCAGCGGCTGATCAACCAGGGGATGATCCTGTCGATCACTTATAGGACGGCTCAAGGCCGGATCGTCCCCTATACCCAGATCAGGTTCGGCGAGGGCAAAGCCGTGCACGCGGAGACGGGGGAGGAGCTGGCCGGTGAGGTCGAGAAAATGTCCAAAGCGCGCGGCAACGTGATCCCGGTGGATGTTCCGTTGCAGCAATACGGCGCCGACACCACCCGGCTGTACGAGATGTTCATGGGTCCGTTGGAGGCGACCAAGCCATGGAGCATGCAGGGGGTGGAAGGGATCAGCCGCTTCCTGAATCGCGCCTGGCGCATGATCATCGACGAAACGGTCGACGAAGTGCGCATCAGCCCCCGGATCCGCACCGGCGAGGAACCCGGGGCAGACGTCACCGCCGAGCAGCTGCGCGTGCTGCACAAGACCATTCAGGCGGTCACGGAGGACATGCTTGGCTTGCGTTTCAACACCGCGATCAGCCGTCTCATGGAATTTGTCAACTTTTTCACCTCCCAGGAGACGCGGCCCCATGCGAGCATGGAGCCCTTCGTGCTCATGCTCGCTCCGTTGGCCCCCCATCTGGCGGAGGAACTCTGGCAGGTTCTCGGACACCCGCAGTCGCTAGCCTCTGAAGGATGGCCCGAATACGACGAGAGGTTCACGCGGGAGGACACGATCGAGATGCCGATCCAGGTCAACGGCCGTTTGCGCAGCCGGCTCGTGGCCTCGATCGCATCGAGCCGGGAGGAACTGGAATCGGCGGCCCTGGCGGATGCCAGAGTAAAAAAACACATCGAGGGCAGGACGGTCCGGAATGTGATCGTGGTGCCTCGAAAATTGATCAATATCGTTATCAATACCTAGGGTGACCGGTTATCCGGGTCGGCATAAAATCCTGCGGCCCGGTCAAGGTCGTGAGGCCGGAGCGAACCGCAACCCTGCAGTCTGGAGATTATCAGATGAAAGCGAGCCCTTGTTTGCGCATGATTGTTTTAATGGTAGTCACATTATCCCTTGGGGCAGCAGGCTGTTCGGGCCCATCGAAGCCCGCGGGAGGGGCGGGACCGGAAACCGCCACAACTCCGGCACAGAAGGGCGGTGCCAACCCGGCTTCCGCCGGCCCGACGCTGAAATTCACGGCCCCCGCGGACTGGGTCTCTGAACAGCCCTCCAGCTCAATGAGGCAGGCTCAGTATCGATTGCCGAAGGTTGACGGCGATCCGGAGGATGCGGACCTGGCGGTCTTCTTTTTCCCCGGCGGTGGAGGAACGGTGCAGGAGAATATCGATCGCTGGGTTGCCCAATTCCAGAAACCGGACGGAACCCCGGTCGCCGGCAACATATCGAAGCGCGAGGCCCACGGCATACCGATTACGATCGTGGACGTGAGCGGCATCTATCTCTCCGGAAGCAGCGCCATGATGGGAGAAACCAAGCCCAAGCCCAACTTCCGGATGTTGGCGGCGGTTGCCGAAACGCCAGCGGGCCTCTGGTTTTTCAAGCTCACCGGCCCGGCCCGGACGATCGAACGGTGGGCAGCGAGTTTCCATTCATTCCTGGATACAATTCAATGATGCCCCGGGGGGGTGCCGCGAGCCGCCGCTCAGAGTAGAACTTATTTTCGATTCTCCGATTCCCGCAATCGCTTTTTTGAGTTATCATGTATCAGGTTGCGGCTACAGAAAGCGATCGACCAGCTTAACCGGAGATAACAGGAGCCACAAACCTCGCCATCCGATTTCCAGCTCTTCTCAGGATTGCCGCCGCAACCGGTGTGATGGAGGCAATTTGGAATCAGGGATGGGCAGGACGCACTTCATGGTGCCCATCCCGGCTTCGGAGTCGGAGGTGAACCATGAAATCTGGATCGCCCTGGCGTTTGATTGTTTGTGAACCGGACCCGCAGGGTCGTGACACAATTCGGGAATATCTGCGCGGATCTCCCATCACGGTCTGCTTCGCTTCCCCCACGGATCCTCTCCAGGACGTGCTCTCGAAACACTCCCCTTTCAATGCGGTCATCATTGATCTTTCCCGTCCCGCAAGCGCGACCTGCAACGATCTGGTTGCCGCCGTAAAGCAGGCGGCGCCGGGTGCGGAAGTCATTTTCCTGTCACGAATGGCGGATGAGGCGCTGTGGAGCCAGGTGCTCTCTCTTGGGGCTTATGATCTTCTGCCCCAGCCTCCCGAGCGCCAGGAGTTCCTGCGGACCGTTTTCGCCGCCGTGCAGCACACCCGGGCAGCCGCATGAAAATATCGTGCCTCTCCGGTTGACAATTGTCCGGGTCGGAAGCGCTATCGCAATCGGCTTTTGGCAGCTGAACAGGCATATGGTCAGAGGCAGTAAAAAAACGCCACGGATTTCACGGATTACACTGATTTATTTAAAAGCACTAACATCAGGGGGGTGTTTCCTTTCCGCTCCAGGATGCAGGTCAAGCCGACATCATCCGGCGCGCCTCGACATCCGCCTGCCCTATGCATCTGAATCCGTGGAATCCGTGGCTGCTTTTACAGGGGCTGAATAACTCGGGCTGCTTCGGACGGGTGAGGCGTGGAAGCCGGGGGTGCGCCTATGACAGGCATATCAAAGTCGCCAGCCGGTGCAGGGCAAACGAGGTTTCCACGCCGAACAGCGATTCGAAGTATTGCGCATGCCGTTTGGCCTGGTAAAGATCGAGGTCGATGTCACTCCGGCTGGCTCCGGTGACCAGCTGGAAGCGAATCGTCTTCTTCCCTGTCCGGCACTTGATTTCGTGGACATGAGAGAAGTGGCTCTGGTCCAGACCGTCGGCAATGCGCAGAATCGAGGCGAGCGACTTCACAAGTTTGCGCGCCGGGATCGGCAGAGCCGAAAATTCCGGATGGGACGGTTTTGGAACCGCGCGCCGATGGTATCGAACCAGCAGGGCCAGAATCGCTCTTTCCTCGGGAGTAAAACCACGCAGATCCGAGTTCATGACCAGATAGTACCCGTGTTTGTGATGTTTTGAATACCCGATGTGGTAGCCGATATCGTGAAGGATGGCACCATAGCGCAACAGCCTGGCTTCCGCCTCCCCGAGCCGGTGCCAGCGCGCCGTCTGCTGGAAAATCTGCCCGGCCAGGTGAGCCACCTTGTGCGAGTGCTCGGCCGGGTACCTGCAGCGGGCGGCCAGGTCGATCACCGCCTGATAGCGCAGATCCCCGGCGCTCTTGCGGATTGCTGCCCGAGGCTTGGCATGCGCCAGAAAATCATAAATGATCCCTTCCCGCAGGGCTGCCGGGCAGACCGTGACGCGCTTCGCTCCGACACCTTCCAGAATGGCATCCAGGCATAACAACGCCGTGCCCAGGTATTTGGATCTCAACGGATCCAGGTCGAATTTTTTGGCGCCGGCGACTGCCGGCACCCGAAGCAGATCCGCCAGCAGGGCACGAATCTCCATCCGGCTCACCGTCGTGGAGGCGGTCTCGGAGTCTTCCTTTTCTCCACGGCGCTGTCGAGCCAGGCGCAACAGGGTGGTTGCGGACCCGCTGGTGGCGATCACCGACTTAATGTCATGCCGGCGGATTCTGGAGAGCGGGATGACGAGGGACTGCCTGACATACGAAGTCAGGAGGCGCTCCTCACGTTTCGAGACCGGATCACCCGTAATGAAACGCCCGTGCAGGCGCAGGAACCCGAGTTTCTGACTGGAGGAATAATGGATCTTGACGCTATCGCCGACCAGCAGTTCCACGCTGCCGCCGCCGACATCGACGAGCAGGGATTTATGATGGCCCAGATCGACATGATGGCTCACTGCCAGATGCACCAGGCGCGCCTCTTCCCTACCTGAAATTGTACGTATGGCGATTCCGCTGCGGACGCCGGCGCGACGCAGGAATTCCGCTCCGTTTTCCGCCTCCCGGATGGCGCTGGTCGCCACGGCCAGTGTGCGCTCGACACGCCTGGAAATCGCCATGCGCCGGAATTCGTCCAGGCACTTCAGGCCCCGCTCCATGGCCTCCGTATCCAGGCGGCCGCTCACCAGCGAGGTCTTACCCAGCTGAATCGTCATTTTCTCGCGCAATACCGGTTCGAAGAGGCGCGGGCCGAGAATCTCGGCGATCAGCATATGAAACGAATTGGATCCCAGATCAATGGCTGCAACACGCATGCCGGCTGCTTTCTCCCGGCGGCATTATCCCGCATCGCCGCCCTGCTCCCAATAGTATCACGGCAGCCTCTCATGCGCCGGGGAACACCCAGTTACGTATGAAACGATCGTGCTGTCTACGTCGGCGATCATCGGGGTCGGGATCGGAATCGGTGTCGCAATCGATATCGCTATCGGATTTTTCGGACTGGGAAGGCCGATTCTGACTGCGATTGCAACCCCGATGCCGGTTCCGACCCGGAAGGTTGTCAGTCTTTAACGCTAATTTCGGAGCAGCCTCTCATGCGCTATGGCGCACCCGGTGACGCATGAAAATCTTTTGGCTTTGCGCTTGCGTCTTGGCGTCCTTGCGTTGATTTTTTTAACGCAATGACGCGAGGGCGCAAAGAGCTATTTTCGGAGCAGCATCGCGGTTAGAGTGGTGTGGCCGCAGGAGCCTCGCTCTCGGCGGGCCAGGATGACCGTGAATGTGGCTCCGGAACCGACATCACTCCGAACCAGGATCTTCCCCCCGTGCGCCTCGGCCAGGTGTCTGGCGATGGAAAGTCCCAATCCAGTCCCGCCCAGGTCACGGGAACGGGCGGAATCCGTGCGATAAAATCGTTCGAAAATCCTCTCCTGCTCGGTCTTTGGGATACCGGGCCCGGTGTCGGAAACCGAGATTACGATGTTCTCCCCCTCGAAAGCCGCCTTAATCGAGATCCGCCCCCCCTCCGGCGAATAACGCACCGCGTTGTCCAGGAGGTTCTGCACCACCTGCTGCAAACTTCCGGGATCGCCGCTGACCCTGGGCAGGGAGGGAAGGCAATCGACATCCAGAGTCAGTCTCTTGGCGGTGGCATCCAACCTCACCGTTTCCAGGCATGGTCTGATGACCGACTGCACTTCGACCGGCTGGAACTGCATCGGCAGCTGCCCGGCTTCGACCTGCGCCAGTCGCAACAGGTCATCGGTCATCCGCCCGAGCCGGATGGCGTTTTCGCGAATGATCTCCAAAAAGCGCCGGCTGTTATCCGGGTCCTCCAGGGCGCCGTCCAACAGGGTTTCCGAGAACCCCTGAATGGCGGTCAGCGGAGTTTTCAACTCATGAGAAACGTTGGCGACAAAATCACGGCGCGCCCGTTCCAGCCGGCGCAATTCGGTGATGTCGTGCAGCACGACGACAGATCCGGCCGCCGCGCCTTCCGACTTGACCGGCGTCACCGTAACGTCGAAATGGCGGACGCGAACGGAACCAACGGCGAGTTCGCTCGAAATGGCCCGGTTGCCGGCGCGCGCCTTTCCGATGTAGGCGAGCAGGTCGGCATTGGGAACGGCTTCAACCACCGGACGGTTCTTCCACGCCGCGTTTTCGATGTTGAGCGCCCGGAGAAACTCCGTATTGCAATAAAGAACCCTTTGGTCCGCGCTGATTACGGCGACCCCTTCCGCCATGCCGGCCAGGACGGCGGCGGACTGATTGCGCTCTTCCGTCAGCGTCCGGATGCTGGCGTCCAGCCGGGAGGCGGTCTGGTTGAGCGTGAGGGCCAGATCCGTCAGTTCATCCTGCCTGCGATCCAGCGACAGGGGGCGGAAATCTCCGCCGGCCACCCTGCGGGAGAAGTGCTGCAGTCTCTGGAGACGGATGGAAATGGCCCGGAACGACAGCAGCGAAATCCCGCCGGCCAGGAGCAGGATCACGAGGGAGATAGTCCACAGCCCGCGGCGAAAACCGCTCAAGGCCGAATCCAGCCGTTCCAGCGGAATAGAAAACCTGATAATCAGGAGCGTCCCGTCCTGCAGCTGCTGGCGGGTTGCGAGGTACACGAGATCGTGGCCTATGGTCGGGCTGTGCCGCACCGCACGCCCGCTCCCAATGGCGAGCGCCTCGCTGATTTCCGGTCTGCCGATGTGATTGTCCATTCGGGCCGGATCTTCATCGGAGTCGGCCAGCACCTTGCCGTCGGCAGCCACCAGCGTAACTCGCGTCCCCGCCCGGGCCAGCCAGCCGGCCCATTCGCGCAAGGAGGCCGTGGCGGAGGTATCCGGCAGCCGGCTTTGCGCGAGATGAGCCAGCGATTCAAGCTGCGCATAGGCGGTGGCGACGTACTCCTGCTGCAGGGTGCCGACGACGTGCAGGTCGATTGCCAGCAGCATCGCCAGAAACAGAAGCAGGTGAATGATGCCGAATTTCAAGAACAGTCTGTTTTTCATATTCTCAAGCCGGCGGGTCAGGGAGCGCCCTCAGCCTCGCGGAATCTGTAACCGAAACCGCGGACGGTTTCGATCCATTCGCCGTGCTCGCCGAGTTTTTTCCGCAACGAAGTGACGTGGACGTCGACGGTGCGATCCAGGACCTCGACATCGCGCCCAAGCACGTTGTTGATAAGTTCGCCGCGGGAAAACACACGTCCCGGGTGGCCTGCGAGACACTGCAGCAGGCGGAATTCGGTGGCCGTCAGGAGGATCTGGCGGTCTTTCCACAGCACTTCACGGCGATCGACGTCGATAGACAGGTCCCCCCGGCGGATGGTCGCCGACGGCTGCGTATCACGCTCGGATCTGCGCAGCAGCGCCCGCACCCGCGCGATCAGCTCACGCGGACTGAACGGCTTGGTGATGTAGTCGTCCGCCCCCAATTCCAGACCGACGATGCGATCCGCTTCGGCGGCCTTCGCGGTGAGCATGATGAGCGCCATCCCCGCCGTCCGGGCATCGGCCCTCAGGCTGCGGCAGACTTCAAGACCGTCCATACCCGGCAGCATCAGATCCACCAGCACGATATCCGGCTTTTCCCGGCGGGCCGTGGCCAGCCCGGATTCCCCGTCAAGCGCCCCCTTGACCAGGAAGCCCTCTTTTTCCAGGTTGTAGCGCACCAGTTCGATCAGGTCTTTCTCGTCATCGATGACGAGCACCGTTCTCTTCGCCATAAATACACGCGCCGGACCGCGGGAATGGAATTCTATTGCTGTGAGGGGGCCTTGCTTTCGCGACGGTGACGCACCTCGCGCCCCTCCACCATGTAGATGACCTCTTCGGCGATATTGGTTGCGTGATCGCCGATGCGTTCGAGATTGCGCGAGATCAGGATCAAAGCCAGCGCGCGCTCGATAGTTCCCGGGTCCGCCATCATGTAGGTCAGCAGCACGCGGAAGATCTGGTCGCGGAAGGCATCCACCTGCTTTTCATCATCCAGCACGACGCGGGCCAGTCGCAATCTCCTCGTGACCAGGGCATCGATGCCGTTGCGCACCATGGATTCGGCGATCTCGCCCATTATCGGCAGATCGATCAGCGGCTTCAGCGGAGGCGCCTTGAGGACATGGATGCGCGTTCTGGCAGATATTGACCGCCTGGTCGCCGATGCGCTCCAGCTCGGTGGCGATTCGGGAAGCCATGAACAGGAAGCGGACATCGCCGCCCACCGGCTGCTGCAATGCCGTCAGCTTCACGGCGCGGTCGTCGATCTCCATCTGCAGTTCGTTGACCTCCTCTTCCTTGCCGAACACGTCCTCCGCCAGGTCCTCCTTGCGCTCAATCAGGATGCGCAATGCGAGTCTGCATCATCGATTCGGCCAGCCGCCCCATGCGCACCAGTTTTTCCAGAAGATCCTGCATCTGTTCGTCAAAATGGCGCTGCATTCTATCCGAACCTCCCTGAAATATATTGCTCCGTCCGCGGATCGGATTGGAGGGTGAAGATCGTCTGGGTTTCCCCCACCTCCACAAGCTCGCCCAGCAGCATGAAGGCGGTGATATCCGATATCCGGGCCGCCTGCTGCATGTTGTGCGTGACGATGACGATCGTGTAGTGCTTCTTGAGTTCGACCAGCAATTCCTCGATGCGCGCCGTCGCGATCGGATCCAGAGCGGAAGTCGGTTCATCCATCAGGAGCACCTCCGGCTCCACCGCGAGCAGCCGCGAGATGCAGATCCTCTGCTGCTGTTCGGGAGAGAGCGACAGGGCCGAGGCATCGAGACGGTCCTTGAGCGTGTCCCACAATCCGGTCTGGCGCAACGCGCTTTCGACCCGCGCTTCCAGATCGCCCCGATGCAGTCCGTGAATGTGCGGGCCATAGGCAACGTTTTCGAAGACCGACAGCGGAAACGGATTCGGACGCTGGAACACCATGCCGACCCGCTTGCGCAGCTGCCGCAGGTCGACTCCTTCCCCATAGATCGACCGGCCGTCGAGCAGAACGTCACCGGCTATGCGCACGTCGCGGATGCTGTCGTTCATCCGGTTGAAAACCCGCACCAGCGTCGACTTGCCGCATCCCGACGGGCCGATGATCGCGGTGATGGTATGCGCGCGGATCGGCAGGGAAACGTTGATCAGAGCCTGGAATTTGCCATACCACAGGCTCATTTCCCGGGTTTCCAGCTTGGCGGTCGGTTCGGAGTGTGCCGCAGCCGTCATCGTTGAATTGGCCTCCGCAATCTCTGAAAGGGATAAAACACCTGCTCCGCTTTTCATCTTGATTACCCGAAGCGGCCGGAGATGTAGTCCGCCGTCTTGCGTTCGCGCGGCGTAGTAAACAGCGTCTCGGTGGCGTCGACCTCGAGCAATTCACCGAACAGGAAGAACGCGGTCCGGTCCGACGCGCGCGCCGCCTGCTTCACATTGTTGGTCACCAGGATGATCGCAAGGTCCCGCTTCAGCTGCTGCAACGCTTCTTCGATCCTCCCCGTCGAAATCGGGTCCAGTCCCGAGCACGGCTCATCGAGCAGCAGCACCTCGGGCTGCAGCGTCAGCGTGCGCGCCAGGCACAGCCGCTGCTGCTGGCCGCCGGAGAGATTGCGCGCCGGTTCCTTCAGCCGGTCTTTGACTTCTTCCCAGAGGTACGCGGCCCGCAAGGCCGCTTCGACCGTCTCGTCGCGCATGGCTTCGCCCTCGCCGGTCAAGATTCAGCCGAAGGTGAGATTCTGATCGATGGTCATCGGCAGCGTGATCGGGCACCGAGAACACCATCCCGACCCTGCGCCGCAACGCCGCGACCTGCACGCTGCGGTCATAAACCGAGCCGGTCGTTGAGCCATACTTCTCCGGAGATCCGGAAATCCGGATCGAGTTCGAGCATGCGGTTCAGGCAGCGCAGATACGTGGTCTTCCCCGCGCCCGGCCGGGCCGATGATGGACAGGATCTCGCCGCGACGCGCCTCGAGCGTGATCCCCTTCAGAATCTCCGTCTCCGCCACAACTCACGCGCAGATCCTCGGTGCTGCATCCCGGGAAAACCGGATTCCTCCTCATTATCCGCCGACACGACCGGCTGTCACCGTCCATCAGCGGAGCCTCTTGCGGATCTGGGCCCGGATCAGGATCGCCGTGAAGTTCAGCAGGAAGGTCAGCATCAGCAGGACCAGCACCGTGGTGTACAGGATCGGCTTGGTCGCCTCGACGTCGGGAGACTGCGTGGTCATCACGTAGACGTGGTACCCGAGTTCCATGAACTGGTTGTTGCAGGCGAGTCGGCAGGTCGGGCAGGAAGTATGCGGCGCCGGTGAACATGACCGGAGCCACTTCGCCCGATCCACGGCTCACGGCGAGAATGCCGCCGGTCAGGATTCCGCCCACGGCCTGCGGGCAGCACCACCCGGCGGATCATCTGCCATCGCGTGGCGCCGAGCGAATACGCCACCTCGCGATAACTCTGCGGGATCGCGCGGAGCGCCTCCTCCGTCGCCACAACCACCGTGGGAAGCGTGAGCAGGGCCATGGTCAGGGCGCCCAGATGATGGCGGGCTGGCCATACACGAGCCGGCCTCCATAGAGGCGTGTGTCGATGCCGCGCCCGATAAACTCGATGAAAAAGCCAAGCCCGAACAGACCGAACACGATGGCCGGCACACCGGCCAGGTTCTGAATGGCCAGGCGCACCAGGTGAACCATGCGCGAACGTTTCGGCGCATACTCGTGCATGTAGACCGCGGTCGCAACGCCGAGCGGGATCACCGCGATCGTCATCAGGATCACCAGCGCCGCCGTCCCGAAGATGGCCGGGAAAATCCCGCCCTCGGTCATGCCCATCTTGGGCGCCTGGGAGAGAAACGCCCAGGAGAATCGGCCCACGCCATGAAACACGATGTTGCCGATGATGATTGCCACCATGGTGACGATGATCAGGCAGGCTAGCGCCGTCAGGCCTGAAACGATCCGCCCACAATCCTGCTGTCGGTTCGATCATGGCTCAGGATGCTCCCTGAAGATTTTTCTGCAGGCGGCCGACCCACCACCGGCCCATCAGGTTGATGACGAATGTCAGAATGAACAGAAACGCGCCGAGGAAAAACAGCACATGGTAATGGGGGCTGCCCTGCACGACCTCGCCGAGCTCCGCGGCGATGGTGGCGGAAAAGGTGCGGACGGAATCGACCGGCGACCAGGACAGAACGGCCGCGTTTCCCGAGGCCATCAGAACGATCATCGTCTCGCCGATAGCGCGGCCGAATCCCAGCACGCAGGCCGCCAGCACCCCCGGCATCGCCGCCGGCAGCACCACGCGCGACGCGGTCTGCCAGGAAGAGGCTCCCATGGCGAGCGACCCTTCACGAAAGGACCTGGGGCACCGAAGAAAACGCGTCCTCCGCCACCGTGTAGACGATCGGGATCACCGCCAGGCTCAGGCCGATCCCCGCCGTCAGCGCATTCAGCCGATACGTCCAGCCGAAGGCGCTGTGCAGCCAGCCGGCAATCACCATCAGGCAGAAGAATCCGATCACGACGCTGGGAATGCCGGCGAGAATCTCGATGCAGGGCTTGATCACCTCGCGCGCCCACGAGGGCGCGAATTCCGAGGTGTAGAGCGCCGCCGCCACCGCCAGGGGGATCGCGATGAGCACCGCAATGAATCGTCACTTTCAGCGTGCCGGCGAACAGCGGCAGCAGCGAATACTTCGGAATCTCCGAGACCGGCTGCCACGTAAACTCCGTCGTCCGCCCCAGCTCGCGGCGCCTGCGGCAGAAAGAGCCGGGAGGTCCGCCTCCTTCTGGACCTCGGGAGAGGTCAGCACGGCAACGCCTCCTTGCCGATGAAGACGAAAAATCAGGATGAGCGAAACGATCGCCAGAAACGCGCTCCCCTTGATCAGAAACGCGGCCAGCCGGTCGCTGAGCACTGCCCCGATGCCGATCCGGCGCAAGTGAATGCGCCGTCACTTCCTGACGATCGGATAGTACCCCACTTCCTCGCATATTTTCTGCCCCTCCGGTGCCAAGCACCCAATCAATGAACGTCTTGACCTCCCCGGCCGGGGCGCCGATCGTGTAGAAAAAGAGATTTCGGGACAAGCGGATAGCTCCCGCTCTGCACCGTGGCAAGCGAAGGCATCACCGGTTCGCTCGTTCTCATCCCTTGCGCACCGGGACTGGCGCGAATGCCCCGAGGCATAGGCGATGCCGCCATACCCGATCGAGGCCGGATCCTTCGACACCGCATTCACCACCGCCGCGGTTCCCGGGCAGCGTCTGGATCGCGCGGCCGAAGTCCGCATTGCCGAGCACATGCTCCTTGAAGAACACGTACGTTCCGGAATTGTTCTCGCGGCTGTACGGGACGATCGTCGCATCCGGGCCGCCGACATCGCGCCAGTTGGTGATCTGTCCGGTATAAATGCCCTTGAGCTGGGCCGGTAGTGATCGACTGCAGCGTGGAGGATTGATGCACGTAAATCGCCACGCCATCGAGAGCCACGGGGATCTCCTTCACGTCCTTCCCGTGCCGGCTCCGGGCCTGCGCCTTTTCCCTGTCCTTCATCGGGCGCGAGGCGTCGCAAATGTCGGTCCCGCCGTTGATCAGCGCGGCGATCCCGTCCCCGATCCGCCGCCGGTCACCTGGATGCGGCTGCCGTGGTTTTCGGTCATGTACGTTTCCGCCCAGCGCTGGGCCAGGATCACCATCGTGTCGGAGCCCTTGATGGTTATCGGTTTGTGTTCCGGGCCTTCCGCGGGCCCCCCGCAACCGGTGGCCGCCAGCAATACGAGAGCGGCACAGAGAAGCCAGAATACACTTGTCCTCTTCATCATTCCTCCTTGGATCCTGATCTAGTTTTCCCGGCTTTTGTGAGCCTGTGACGATTTTCCCGTTAAGATTCGATTAAGAAAAAGGGGACACTTCGAATCTCCGGTCTGGCTTGACCCCCAAATTGGCACTAAAGTAAGTTAGCAGAATCATTTACCTGAATTGTCCAGAACGATAAGCGGGGATGTCCCAAATAACACCCCCAAATAACATCTTGGTTGAGGGTGTCCGCAATCATTTGTTAACGCCCTCGTGCTGTGTGCCTGAGCCCCAACGGGGCGGGGCAGCAGAGCCCAGGGCACAAGCCCTGGGAATAGGCATCTGTTTAGCCGATGCTGAACAGCAGAACGCAAAGACGCAAGGACGCAAAGAGATTCCTTTCGGTTCGCGGGCGTGGGCGGCCTTGCGCCCCCGCGTCTTTGCGTTTTGCTTCTTCATCCATTTGATTAGGCAAGACAATTACGGGAATAGAGTTGACCGCCATTTAAGAGCCACTCCGGAATGTCCTCTTTCTTCTCTTTTTTTAAAAGGTGAAGACGATCTGCTCCTGGAACCGGTACTGGCGCGGCGCAAAGGCGCCCAGGGGGACGAAGAAACCTGGATATTGCCCCGGGTTGCTCAGCCCCGTCTGCATGAAGAACAGGCTCTGGAACTGTATCCCCTTCGCAAGGCCAAGATCGAACCGGAAGAAGTGAGCCCGGATATTCACTCCGGATGATGTGCCCAGGTCGTCATCCGTAAGCTGGGAAATCATGGAATTGGCGCCCTTGATCGCATACATGTAAAGGAAAGAGTGGTCCCAGCGGTTCTGAACCTTCCCGATTTTGAAGTTCGCCAGCAGGGCGTCGCGCTCGGCCTGGCCGGTTCCGGTGTTGCGGGCCACTTGGAAGTTCAGGGTCAGCGGGTATTCGCGCCGCGCCGATTTGAGGCCGGTGACATCAAGGCGGTAGCTCAGGCGCGCCACCTGGAAGCTGGGCGCCGAATACATGGCGCCGCCGGGGGCGGCCGTCGCGTTTCCCGTTCCTTTCACGGGGCCGGAAAGAGCGATGCCCAGAGAGTTCTGCACGATGATCGGAACCCCTGCTGTCGTGGAGGCGAATTGGATTTGATTCGGATTCCGGTACAGCTGCACATCCATCCCGAATTGCTGGGTAACCCTGGGCGACAGCCCCTGCACGAGCACAAATCCCTGATGGAAAAGCTGGGCCGCGCGCCCGGTGGATCCGATCACCGCCCCTGTTGGGCCGAGATTCCCCGGCGTAACGATCGCGATGTCCGGGTTACTGAAGATGTATTGGCCGCTGCGCCACTCGATGCGTTTGAGGCCGGCGACCGGCTTTTTGAACTCATGAGTGAGGCGCTGATTGAAGCCGTTGAAGGTGACGTCATCATCAAAGAGGAACCGCAGGTTGTCGGCGAAAACCTCCTGGACTCTGCCGCCCTGGAATGTCATCCCCTTCACGGGATGAAAGTCCACCCAGGCTTCATTGATCATGAACGGGTGACGGGCGACGGTGGCCGAGAAATCCTGATCGAGGGTCAGCGGATTGTTGGCCGGGCCGGTCGCCAACTGCCCGTGAAACGAGACGGATGGGAGGATGTCGGCGTCCAGGTTCAGGCGCAGCCGATACCGTCCCCGGATGTTCTGCACATGTGGCAGCGACGGTTCATCCGGATTGTGCGAGTTGTATGAAGAACGGACAATGCCGTCAAGCCGGAGGCGGAAATCGCCGCCGAGACGGAGCGGCCCGAACCCTACTTTCGCCGGTGTCTCAGTCGCAGGTCTGGGAGCAGGAGCGGTCTGCTCGGCGTTCCGAGCCGCTGCCGGCGAGGCGCCTTCCTGCCTGCTCTCCTTCGATTCGGGGACTGAGGGGGCCTGGTCCCCGATAACGGTGGTCACGGGCGGTTTCATTTCGTAAGGGGATTCCGCCGTCCCAGGTGCGACACTCCCTTGCCCGGTTGAGGATAACAGGGTCTGCACCAACCGGGTCAACTCCGCCACCTGGCGGCTGAGCGCTTCGACGCGTGCCTCAAGCACGGCCGGGGCGGCGGCTCGGGTAGCGGCCGGAGAGGAGACCGCAGTCCCTCCTCCCGTGGCCCGCGTCGCCATTTCTCCCTGCCGGCAAACATCCTGCATGGCACGCAAGTTCCCACGCGGCCAGAACATCAGACCCGCAACCATCAGGAACAATGTGATTATCCTCCGGTTCTCCGCCGCTCCGCGCATGTCCATATTCCTTTCTCCGGTCAGGGTATCGTTGGAAAGAAGCGGAAGAAGCGGGCACTCGCGATCCGCTTCATGCTCCTGCTGGTAAGGCGCCCTCCCGTAAGTCACGGGATGCACGAGCGAGGATGGTAGTAACAAAACATCAAGTTGGTATTAATGGTGTATTAATTCTCGGTTAAGTAGTTTCTGTCGGATACCTCATTTTCGCCGCGCGGCAGGCCGCCCGAAGATTCGCCTGCATCGCATGAAATGAGACGGCAACGGAACATCTTCAATAAGCGGGCGACCTTCCGGTCGCCCCTACGGTGGATTGCGAGGGCCGGCGCGTGGGCCCCGGTTGTGATCATTCCTGATTCCGCCAAAATCATTCATTTATTGATTGCACGACTAAAACTAATGAATTAGGCTATCTATGTCATCCCTCATGAGTGACAGGCTGCGGCTGGGATATCCATAAATTCCTTCTAATGTTTTAGGATTGTCGCCTGAAGGAGCGATGACGGCCAAAGGAATGGGCGGATGAGAGGATACCCCCACAGCTGAGGGATATGCCCCACTTGGGTTCCCGGCTTGTGTGTTCCGGTATTGTGCATAAGACTGCAACACTTTCAATTGATGAAATTTACATCAGTTTTGCCTGATCGAGCCTATAGGCGTGAAAATTGCTTATCAGATGCGTACACTTCTGCGCTTACAAAGGTTGTGTTGAAAATGGGTGAATTTTTGGAGGCATTATGAAACTCAGTAAGAAGGCCTCGAAGATAGCGATACTGACATTGCTGTCGTTCATGGCCACTGCTCTCGCGATTGCTGCTCTGGTCGCCGAAAAGGAAGATCAGACCTACACTGCTTTACAGAAGGATTACTACATCTCCGAAGCCGAAGCGACCTTCATTCGCCCCGGGCTCAAGATCATTATCCAGAACGTCACGATTCCGACTGACCGCAAGCCGCTGGTCACGGTGAAATACACTGACGCTCTGGATCAGCCTCTTGACCGGTTGGGCGTATTGACGCCGGGGGCCGTCAGCTCGAGCTTCATCCTGGCTTATTTGCCCAAGAGCGTGGCGGGCGAGGTCACGGATTACGTCGCGTACACGACGCGCTCTGGAACCACTCCGTCGAACAGCCCACGTCCCGGTGTGAAGTATGTTCAGGCCGGAGCCGATGCGGGCGGCGTCTGGACGGATTTGGGCGGCGGTGTTTACACCTACAAGTTCGGCACCACACTCCCGTCGAATTACGACACCACGCTCACGCACACGCTCGGGATTTACGGCCGGCGCGACCTCCGGGAATGGGGCTACAGCTTTTACGTAGGAAACCCGACGCTGGATTTCGTCCCCAATGGATCGCCTGTGACCCAGATCCATGAAATCGCCGTCACCGCCAGCTGCAATGCCTGCCACGATCCGCTGGCGCTGCATGGGGAAACGGGCCGCCGCGAAGTGCAGATCTGCGTCCTGTGCCACACTCCGCAGACGGTTGATCCCGACACCGGGCAGCCGCAGGACATGAAGGTCCTGATTCACAAGGTCCACAGGTCTTCTTCGCTGCCGAGCGTCATAGCGGGAACGCCCTACATAATTATCGGCAACGCCCAGTCCGTCAACGATTTCTCCAACATCGTGTACCCGATGGACATCCGCAACTGCGACAGCTGCCACAAGAATTCCAGGCAGGTGAATGCCTGGAAGCTCTTCCCGACGATCGAAGCCTGCGGATCGTGCCACGATGATATCAATTTCGCCACGGGAGAGAACCACGCGGCCGGCGCCTATGCGGACAATTCAGAGTGCTCCTCCTGCCATCAGCCACAGGGCCAGCTCGAGTACGATCCCTCGGTAGTCGGAGCGCACACGGTTCCCTACAAATCGAGACAGCTCGCGTTCCCCAAGCTCAACATCATGAGCATCACGAATACGGCTCCCGGGCAGAATCCGACCGTTCAGTTCAAGATCACCGACAAGAACGGGAATGCCATGGATCCGGCGGCATTCGGCGGCTCGCTGGGCAGATTCTCGGCCAACCTGGCCGGCCCGACCACCGATTACACGACGCGGATCACGGAGACCATTTCCGGGGCCACCTCAATCGGCGGCGGCGCCTACAGCTACACCTTCAAGACGATCAAGGTCCCGACGACCGCCACCGGCTCCTGGGCTATGCAATTTGAAGGCCGCCTTACGGTAAACCTGATCAAGAACGGCGACCCGACCCAAACCATCAGCCAGAGAGACGCCATGGACAACGTGGTGAAGTACTTCTCGGTGGATGGCTCCCCGCTGGTCAACCGGCGTGCGGTGGTCTCGATCGACAACTGTAACAAGTGCCACGGAAAGCTCGCGTTGCACGGCAGCAACCGCAACACAACTGAATCGTGCATTGTGTGCCACAACCCGACGCTGGTAGCCGGCAGCGGCGCGGCCGCGGAGTCGGTTTCCATGCAGTGGATGGTTCACAAGATCCACACCGGCGAAGAGCTGGCGAACGACTACAAGCTCGGCAACACCAGCTTCAAGGAAGTGCTCTACCCGGGAGATCGCCGCAATTGTGCTGCGTGTCATGTGGGCAACAGCTACACCGTGCCCCTGCCCACGACCAATGTGGCCACCGTAACCCCGAAGAACTACTGGAGCCCGACGATGCCGGTAGCGGCAGCCTGTCTGGGATGCCATGACTCCGTTTCGACGGCGGCTCATGCGTTCATCAACACCACCACCTTCGGCACCATGCAGGTTGAGTCTTGCGAGGTATGCCACAAGGAAAGCGCGGATTTCGCGGTAAGCAAAGCACACGCTCGATAGAGGCCAACATGACACTTACACGCAGTACCAAATTCCTGCTCGTGTCTTTCGTGGCAGCTATTGCGATCTGGGCTCTGGCCGGCAACCCGAAGGGGCTGCTGGCCGGGGCTCAGCCCCAAAAAGCTGAAACGACCATGCAAGATTGCGCCGCCTGCCACGAGGAGGTAGTTAAAGCTTTCGCGAAGACCCCTCACGACGCTCTCGAGAAGAGCACTCAGCTCAAGATCGAGAATCCGTGCGAATCTTGCCACGGCCCTGGAAAAGCTCATATCGACGGCGGGGGCGACAAGACAAAGGTCATCGGATTCAAAGGCAGCGCATCCAAGACTTACAGCCAGCAGTGCCTGGCCTGTCACCGGAAGGATCATGAAGTCACCGGGTACAGCGCCAGCATGCACGCCAAGCAATCGGTGGACTGCGCCGACTGCCACAGCGTGCACAACCCTGCCAGACTGACCCGTTCCCTGAAGGCGCGGACCAGCGACCTGTGCATGAGTTGCCACACCCAGCAAAAGTCCCAGTTCTCCAAGCCGTTTCACCACAAGGTGAAGGAAAAGGCGATGGAGTGCACGGATTGCCATCAGCCTCATAGCGGAATCGAAGCCCGTCAGATGCGTACCAGCCTCACCGGCGAGGAAGTCTGCGTCCGCTGTCACACGGAAAAGCAAGGGCCTTTCGTGTTCGAGCATCCAGCCATCAACCTGCGCGGGTGCCAGGGTTGTCACGAGCCTCACGGCTCGAACAACACCAAGATGCTGGTGCGTGCCACCGTGACCTCTCTGTGCCTGGAGTGCCATTCCCGCACTCCGGTGAGCAAGAGCGTTCTCGGGGGGCAGCCGCCATCCATCCACAACCTGAACAGCCCTACGTATCGGAATTGCACTACTTGTCACGTGATGATCCACGGCTCCAATTTCGATCGCTTGTTTTTCAAATAGAACCGGAGGCAGGAGCTAAAGCCATGAATATGAATGTTCTTCTTCGCAAGCCGATCTGTTCCAGATGCAGCATCGTCGGGCTTGCCGCGCTGGTGCTGGTGATGTTCGCCGGCACGATCCATGCTCTCCCGGTTCAATCCAATCCGGAGGGGACGGTAAGTGCGGCACCTGCCGGCACCCCCGCCGACAAGACGTCCAAAGAGGAAAAACCGCCGGCACAGGCGGCTGCCTCGCAACCCGCGGCGTCCGGCGAGGGGTTCAAGCTTGGAGCCTATGATGCTCGCACCGATTTTGAGGTGGGTTATCGGTGGTCGTCCAAGATTGATGGGAACCAGGAGATGTACCGGAGCCAGGTCAACCAGTTTCAGGGCGCCCGATTGTTCAACGCGGCTCTCAGCCTTCGCTCCACCCCGGGAACCGGGTGGTTCGACAGGCTGGATCTGTCGGCCAGCAACGTGGGGGATCCATACAGCTCAGTGCGCTTCAACATGAGCCGTACGGATGCTTACCAGATACAATTCAGTTATCGCGATCTGAAATACTACAATTATATATCCAGTTTCGCGAATCCGCTTTTGAGTGCAGGGAATCCCTTCCCCCAACACAACCTCGATGTTAACTATAAAATCATCAACTTCGAGCTGCGCCTTCGTCCCAATTCGAAGATCACCCCTTATTTCGGGTATATGCGCAACTCGGGCATCGGTCCGGGCTACACCACCCTGGGCACCGCGGGGAACGAGTTCCTGCTCCACACGCAGTGGGATTACTCGTCAGATGAATACCGCGCGGGGGTCCAGTTCAATCTGTCCGCGCTCAATCTGACGGTGGAACAGGGCTACCGCAGAATGAAGAACCGGACCACGTTGATCGACGCGGGCCAGCCGGCCGGAAATCGTTCGTTTCCCCTCTTCGGCCAGAATGTGACCCTCGATTCGCTCGATCGCTCCTACAACGGGTTCACCGCCCTGCCGACCACCAAAGTCCTGGCCAAGTTCACGCCGTTCAAGAACTTGCGCATGACCGGCCAGTATATCTACTCAATGGGCAAACTTGATTCGAACATGAGCGCGCTCAGCACCGGGCACTTCGTCTCGTTCGAAGAATTGTTGGCCTATGGCGCCGAGCTGGATTCCTGGAACGGCCGCGCCAAAAAGCCGAACCACAACGGTTCGATCCTGTTCGAGTACTCCCCCTTCTCCCGGCTCATGCTGACGGACAGGATTGATACGCTCGCGTATCACGTCTCCGGGGCTGCCCTGCTTTCGACGTCGTATCTGAATGCCAATTCTCTTCTTGGTCCCGGATCGACATCCGACGTTACGGTGACCTCCTTGCTGAACACCGAGCTGGTTTACAACCAGGTGCGGAATCAGGCTGAGGGCGAGTTCGACCTGGGGCACGGGATTTCCATGCGCGCCGGTCATCGTTACACCTTTACCGACATCAGCAATAACGATTCTGAAGACGCGCAAACCTCCGAGATGTCGCAAAACACCGCGATTTTCGGCATGGTTTTCCGACCCACCAGAATGGTGCGCCTCGGGGTTGACTACGAGAACACCCAGTCCAATCAGGCCCTGACCCGGACCGATCTGTTCGATTACGACGACTTCAACTTCGATATGCGCATCGGATCCTGGAAAGGCTTCACCGTCAACAGCCGGGTCGGCATCCGGCGCAATTCCAACGATGCCAGCGATATCACCTTCCGGTCGCGCAACTGGAATTTCATCGGTGGTTTGAGCTGGGAACCGAACGAGCGCATCAGCTTGAATGCTGATTTCTCGCGCACGGATCTCCTCTCGACTATTCCTTATCTGATTCCCCAGAACTTCCGTAAAGATATTTCCATGTTCGACGAACGGGTCTCCGGATTCGGCGGCGGCGTGGGCATCGGCATCTACCGGGGCTCCAAGGTGGAGCTCGGCTATCGCGGAATCATCAGCCGCGGCAGCAATCCCCTTGAGTTCCATCAGCCATACATGTCCGTCCTGATCCCGATGGGGCACGGCATGGCCTTCAAACCGGCCTGGCAGTATTATGGCTACAGCGAGAAGCTCTTCCCGATGGAGAACTACAAAGCCCATCTGATGACCTTCTCCCTGGTCTATTCCCGCTAATCAACATATCTCCCCCTCCTCAAATGAGGAGGGGGAGATGCTGCTCCCCTCCGGATTTATCCATTCCCGTCGCAGCACCCCCAGGCATAGGAGTGAAATTCACTCCTGGCGTAATCAAAAAAAACGCCACGGATTGCACGGATTCCACAGATTTGTAAAGAGCCTTCGGCTCCGGGTCGCGCCAGGTCAAAAATATGATCCGCCGGGCTTTTTGAATCTGTGGAATCAGTGCAATCCGTGGCGTTTTTGCTTTTTCCCCCTAATCGCAGCCGACAGCAATCGCCGATTGACCGGGGTCATGATCGCATGTTATGCAATATGTCCTTGTTGAGCCCCTAAAATATCAGCGCCCTTTCTCCGGGAAGAGAAAGGGCGCCGCTCGGGTGTAGGTGGGTATTAAGGGTGGAAAGGAGGTTTGTATGTCGGAACGATTCTCCTTTTAGGGTTGTAATTTGCTCTATCCAGTTTAATAGTACGCAACCCGTGTGCCATTGATTCGGTGAGGTGCACGGTCGCAGCTATCCTGCATGTTTGCAATGGCTTAATCTGGAACATTTACAGCGTCAGTGTTGATATTTTAATCAGCGCTCTGGGTTATCAGACCCAATAATATTGGGATTTCACCCGATCTCTTGCGCTGGGCTGGGCGCGGGGCAGGAAATAGCCTCAGGAATTGGGGCGCTTTGGATGATCTTGGCACCGCTGCTCATCAAAATCGGGTATAATTACGCACTTGGGGTATTTAAACAGCCATCACGGCTGTCACCGGGAGGATGAGAAAGCCAATGTCTCCTCGCAGGGGGTCAACTTCAGCAAAAATCAGCGCGGTGGCCGCGCCAAAGGAGCGCTGCTCCTGGTCTATCTGCCTCGAGGGATGTGAACTCGAGCAGGTATCCTTGGATGCCGTTATTGCTACCGACCTCAAAGGCATGATCACCTCCTGCAGCGCCACCGCATGCGAACTATTGGGACTGCTGCCGGGAGAGGCCGTAGGCCATCCGGTCGATACGTTTTATGCCGGGGGGGCTGACGAAGCCCACCGGGTCATGCACCGGCTGAGGCAGGATGGGCGCCTGCTGAACTACTTCACTCATCTCGTATCGCCATCCGGGCGCAAGATCCCGGTGGTCCTTTCGGCTTCGGTCATTCGGGACCAGGCCGGCACGATCATCGGCACCCTGGGCGTGGCTCGCAACCTGACGGAAATTCGCCGGCTGGAGGATGAGCTGGCGGCAAAAAATCGCTTCATGGCCAACATTTTGCAGGATTCGGCCGACGCGATCATGACCCTGGATCCTCAGGACCATGTTACGTCATGGAACCGTGGGGCGGAGACCATCTTCGGTTACAGCGCCGCGGAGATCATGGGCAAATCGATCGCAATCCTGCTCCCGCCCGAACTGTGGGAAGCGCAGGAACTGCGCCAATTGTCGGAGCGGGTGCGCACTCACGGCGCCGTGCGCAGTTATCAGACCGAGCGGATCACGAAGGATGGCCGGCGCATCCACGTGATGTTCACGCGTACCGCGATTTTCGATGATATGGGACAGATGATGGGCGCTTCCGCGGTACTGAAAGATGTGACCGCATACCGGAACATGGAACGCCAGCTTGCGGACGCCGAACATCTGGCGACGCTGGGCGAGTTGTCTGCCGGTCTGGCGCATGAAATCAAGAATCCGCTGGCTGGGATCAAGGGGGCGATCGAGGTAATCCGCGATTCCATCCCCGCCACCGACATCCATCGCGAGATTCTCGGCGACGTTCTGTACGAGGTTAACCGAATCGACAAGATCGTCCGCGATCTCCTGAATTACGCCAAGCCCAAACCGCCATCGCACACCGACATCCAGCTTGCCGAAACGGCGCAACGCATCGTCGCCATGGTCGCCAAATCGGCCAATAACGACGCCCTTTCCATTCGACTGCGCTCCCTCACCCCGATCCCCGGGTTCACCGGCGACGAAACTCAGCTCGAGCAGGTGCTCCTGAACCTGCTTCTCAATTCCCAGAAGGCCATGCCGGCCGGTGGGCGCATCGAAGTCAGGCTGGCGCATGACCCGGTTGCCGGGATCGTGCGCGTGGAAGTCGAGGATGAAGGCCCGGGGATCTCCGAAGAGGTGCGGAAGAAGATGTTTCAGCCCTTTTTCACCACCCGGACCGACGGCACCGGTTTAGGGCTGGCAACCTGCATGAAAAACGTGCAATATCATGGGGGTTCTATCGAGGTGCAGAGTGCGGTCGGACACGGTGCGAAATTCATCGTCACTCTTCCTCTCCTGTCACGCCTCTAGGGAGTTAAGGGTCGCATGCCCAAGGAAACCATTCTGGTGGTGGATGATGAGCGCCTGGTGCGCTGGTCCCTTCAGCAGAGACTGGAGCAGTGGGGCTATCATGTGAGCCTGGCGGAGGACGGCGCTGCCGCGCTCGCGCGCGCCCAGCTGGACAATCCCGACCTGATTACCCTCGACGTCAAGCTCCCCGACATGACCGGGATCGAAGTCCTGTCGGAACTCAGACGACGCAGCATCCAGGTGCCGGTCATCGTGATTACCGCCTTCGGCGTGGTCGATGACGCGGTGCGCAGCCTGAAGCTCGGCGCCTACGATTTCATCGAGAAACCGATCAACTTCGAGAAACTCGAAAATGCGCTGCGAAACGCGCTAGAAACGCGCCGGTTGCGCACCGAGGTCGCGCGCACGCATGAAATCCAGCGCAGTGAATGGAGCGTGGAACACTTCATCGGTGTTTCCGATCACATCCGCGAGGTGGTGGAAATGGTTCGCAAGCTCGCTGCCAGCGAAGCCTCCACGATCCTGATCCAGGGGGAGAGCGGCACGGGGAAAGACCTGGTCGCGCACGCCATTCACTTCGAGTCGGCGCGGCGGGATGGCCCATTCTATGCCATCAATTGCGCGGCCATTCCGGAAAACCTCATGGAGTCGGAGCTCTTCGGACATGAGAAAGGCGCCTTCACCGACGCCCGCGCCCAAAAGAAGGGCATGTTCGAAATGGCCGACGGCGGCACCCTGTTTCTGGACGAAATCAGCGAGATGAATCTCGGCATGCAGGCCAAGCTGCTCCGTGTTCTGGAGGGTCAGTCATTCCGCAGGGTGGGGGGGGTAAAAAACATTACGGTCGACGTCCGCGTCATTGCCGCCTCCAACCGCAATCTTGAAGAGGCCGTGCGCTCCTCCCGGTTTCGGCAGGACCTTTACTTCCGCCTGGCCATCATCCCGGTGATGCTGCTCCCCCTTAGAGATCACAAGGTCGACATTCCCCAGCTCCTGAACCACTTTATCCGCCACTACAACGAGAAGTTTAACAAAAACATCCAGGGGCTCACACGGGAAGCCGAGGAACTCCTGATGAACTACGATTGGCCGGGGAATATCCGCGAGCTCCGCAATGCCATCGAGAGAGTCATGATTCTGGCCGAGGGGAACCGGGTCGCCGCCAAATACCTGCCCATTCGCATTTCCGAGGGCGGCATCCTTCCGGTGCCGATAAGCGAAGGCTCTGATAACGGCGGTATCCAGCTGCCCCACGGGGGGATTCCGCTGTATGAAGTGGAATGCGAATTGCTGCGCCAGGCGCTGGAGCGGGCCCGCGGCAACAAGACCACGGCTGCAAAACTGCTGCACATCACGCGCGATACCCTGCGCTACAAGGTGAAGAAATACCGCCTCGAGTAACGCTCCCCCTGATGGTCGTGTATCCCAAAAAATCAGTGAAGCCGTTGCCGCTTTTTGCCTCCGGTAAACAACTGGCGTAATTATTAGGCCTTTAAAAAGCAGCCACGGATTCATATGTATGGGGCATGCGAGGGACGAGGCGCGCCAAGTAATGATAGAGGCATTGCCTGCCCCCTGGAGGGTGCAGGAAACACTCCCCCTGATGGTAGTGACCATAAAAATCAGTGTAATCCGTGAAATCCGTGGCGTTTTTTGCCTTTGTTAATCGCTCCGGCACAATTATTAGGCCTTTAAAAAGCAGCCACGGATTCATATGTATGGGGCATGCGAGGGACGAGGCGCGCCAAGTAATGATAGAGGCATTGCCTGCCCCTGGAGGGTGCAGGAAACACTCCCCCTGATGGTAGTGACCATAAAAATCAGTGTAATCCGTGAAATCCGTGGCGTTTTTTTCTGCCGCTGACCATATGCCTGGACGCATTAGCGATTGAAGCTTCACGATCCCGGAGCGGCTCCCAGATAGACCCCCGATTTGAGATTGCGGCGAATGCGCCAGACCTCGCTCAGCACCTGGACATAGGCGTTCATGCGGACCTTGCTGCCCGGCGCGTTGATCCACACGACGGGCACTTCCCGGATCCGGAACTTCATCAGCTGCGCAATCGCCAACAGCTCTATATCGTAGCCCCAGCGGTCGATGGTCTGCCGCGGGAAGACCGTTTCGGCAGCGCGGCGGGAGAACATCTTGAACCCTGCCTGGGTATCGGCAATCCCGGGGACCGCGAGAGCCCGAATGAGGGAATTGCCGCATCGTCCGGCGAGTTCCTTGTACCAGGCCTGATGCACCAGCACACGGGCGCCCCTCGCCTTGCGCGAACCGATCACCACGTCGTATCCCTGCTCGAACCAGGGCCAGAATGACGCGATCTGATCGATCGTTGTCGAATTGTCGGCATCCATGAAAATGCGGAATGCGCCCTGCGCCTCGAGCATGCCCCGGCGCACCGTCGCACCCTTGCCGTGATTTGCCCCGTCCGGATGCTGAATCAAGCGCAACGATCCCCTGGCGGCGGCGTTCACTGCGCCCGCAGTCCCATCCGTAGAACCGTCGTCTACAACCAGCACTTCGGAATTGTATGGTTGCCCGGCCAGAAAGGCGAAAACCTGTTTCAGGGTTTCGGGCAGCCGCGAATCCTCATTGTAGGCGGGAATGATCACCGAGAGGTGCGTGCCGCCGGGTGTGGGAGTCAATTACGCACCTGCAGGTAGGGGATGGTCATCGGCCCCTCCGGAATTACCGCCACCGCGGCATCATCCCCGATCCGGCGCAGCTCCTCCTGCAAATAGCCGGTCGGGTCAGCCACGGGTTCCAGGTGGGCGCGCCGGACATCGCCGTCAGCCATGGTGCTGTAAAGACCGACCCGCGCCTTGATGAGGATCATGGCCAGCATCTGGGCTTCCCACTGATCATACATGGAGAAACCAGGGGCCAGAATCGTTCTCAGAATGGCGGCCGGCGAGTCGTGCTCAAACAAAAGCTTGCGGAAGTTGCCGTGTTCCGGGAAACCGTCGCGGCATTCGGCGGCGGTCAGGATCAGGCCTCCCTCCGTGACGATCTGCGCGGCCGCCGACATCCCCTTCACTGATTGATAAAGGCTCTGATCCAGGGGATACCCTCCGTTGGTCGTTACCACGATCGGGTAGGATCGCGGGCATGGCGACATGGCCGTCGAGCGCGCGAACTCGCACCCTTGGCGGTGCGCAGCCAGAACCTCGCCGCAAAAGAAGCCGGTGATGCGGCGGTCGCGGTTCTGCGTGACGTTGATGCAGAAATCGACCGGAAGCACCGACCCGTTGGCCCGAACCTGTTCCTGCGTGGGATTCCCGTCCAGCTGACCCCAGGTGCTGCGGGGATCCCCGATCACGGCGGCGCGGTGGTAGTGCATGATGGAGTCGATATCGGCCAGGGCTGGGAAAATCCCCTTATAGCCTCCGGAAAACCCGGCCATGAAATGGGGCTCGATAAACCCGAGGACGATCCTCCGGTCGGCCTCGACGTAGTCGCGGTTCAGAAGCACCGGAGTGCCGTCCGGCGACCTGCCGGCCGGCGCCAGCGTTTCCGGGTCATGAGCCGTGTGGTTGACGACCCGGTACCGGGACAGGATCTCCGTACCGATCATGGAGGACAATTCCGACTCGGTATTCGCCCGGTGCGATCCCGTACCATTGAGAATGGCGATGTTTCGTTCCGGGATGTGGGACAGTTCACGGAGTGTCCAGCGCAGCAGGCGTTCCGTGACCAGCGGCCTCGTGATGTCCGGAATGACCAGCGCGAGCCGGTCCCGGGTGGAGACCAGGTCGTGCAGCGGGCGTGAGGCGATCGGACGGCGAACGGCAGCAAAAAAGGCCGCTTCTTCATCCGGCAGTCCAGCGACAAACTTTGGTTCCACCACAGTAAGGTGGCGCCCCGGGATGTTAATTCCGAACCATCCCGTTCCGTATTGGAGTCGTACTTTCATATCGCCAAGATGGGTATGGGGCCTGGGCCTCCCGTTTCGATCGGCCAAACCGCATCACGCGATCGTGATCTCCCGGCACAGGTAGACATCCTGGATAGCGTTCAGGATCCCGACCCCTTCCTTCATCGGCCGCTGGAATGCCTTGCGCCCTGAAATCAATCCCATGCCTCCGGCGCGCTTGTTGGTAACCGCGGTGGTCACAGCCTCGGCGAGGTCGCTCGCCCCGGAACTCGCGCCGCCGGAATTGATCATTCCAGAGCGGCCCAGATAACAGTTGATCACCTGGTAGCGCGTACGGTCGATCGGGTGATCGGTGGTCAGTTCCGAGTAGACCTTCTTGCTGGTTTTGCCGAACTTCAAGGCCTCGAAGCCGCCGTTGCACTCCGGCAGCTTCTGCTTGATGATGTCCGCTTCGATGGTGACGCCGAGATGGTTGGCCTGTCCGGTCAGGTCAGCGGCCGCGTGATAATCCGGTCCTCCTTCCTTTTTCTTGTCGAAGGCCGGGTTGCGCATGTAACACCACAGGACCGTCGCCATGCCCAGCTCATGGGCGGCATGGAACGCCGCGCTGACTTCTTGAATCTGGCGTTTGGACTCCTCGGAGCCAAAGTAGATCGTGGCCCCGACCGCCACCGCGCCCAGTTCAAAGGCCTGCTCGATATTGGCGAACATGATCTGATCAAAGGAGTTCGGGTATGAGAGGAATTCGTTGTGGTTGATTTTCAGGATGAAAGGGATCTTGTGCGCGTATCTGCGGCAGATCGAGCCGAGGACTCCCAGGGTGGACGCCACCGCGTTGCATCCCCCTTCGATCGCAAGCTTCACGATATTTTCGCCGTCGAAATAAATCGGGTTCGGCGCGAAGGACGCGCCGCCGGAGTGTTCTATCCCCTGGTCCACCGGCAGGATGGACATATAGCCGGTATGCCGCAACCGCCCATGATCGAACAGCGTCTGCAGGCTGCCAAGCACCCGGGCCGGCCGGTCGCTGGCCAGCCAGACGCGGTCGATAAAATCCGGGCCGGGGAGATGCAGCTGCTCCTTCGGCACGGTTTTGCACTGATGATCCAGGTAAAACCGGGCTTTGTCGCCAAGCAACTCTTCGATTCCGGCAATGGAGGCAACTTGATGGGTCGACATGGTCAATCCTCCCGTGGTCAATGATGGCTTTTCCGGAACGGGACCTGTCGCGCAGGCTCCTCCGGCGAACGGAGGAATTATATCAGGGTTTGTCCTCATTTCTTTTCGCCGAATGTCCCTCCCGGTCCTGAAATCGCGCTTGACATTTCATACGTATGTATTATACATACGTATGAAATGCACGACACCAAGATCCGTATCCTGGACGCCGCCGAAAATCTGCTTGCCGAACGCGGGTTCGCCGCCTGCTCGATGCGCGCGGTCACGACCGCCGCGGGCGTGAACCTCGGGGCGGTCAATTACCATTTCCGCACCAAGCAGGATCTGCTCCAGGCCGTCTTCGCGCGCCGCCTGAAACCGCTCAACCAGGCGCGCGTCGCGGCATTGGACGCCTGCGAGGCCCGCGCCCGCGGCAAACCGGCGCCCCTCGATGAATTGCTGGCCGCTTTCCTCGCTCCGGTGATGAGTCTGAACCGGGACGGGCCGGCCTTCGTGCGCCTGCTGGGCCGGATGTATTCGGAACCGTCGCTCGACACGCACCGGATTTTCGCCGCCGAACTCGGCGAGGTGGTGCAGCGGTTCATCAGCGCGTTCCACCGCACCCTGCCCGAACTGTCTTCCGAAGAGCTGTTCTGGCGATTGTTCTTCACGATGGCGATGATGGCCCAGACTCTGGCTTCAGGCGCGCTGCTCAAGCTGCTTTCGAAGGGGATCTGCAACCCCTCGAACCTGGAGGATGCCCAGGCCCGGTTGATCGTTTTCGCGCGCGCAGGGTTGCGCGCTTCACCTCCGGAACCCAGGAGGAAGAAGGCGGCCAGGGCGCGTTCGTCATGAAGCGCCGGCTCGAATGCCCGGCGGGCGGCCGATTCCAGGCCTTCCGCCTTTGCCTGATGGTGGTTACTATGCCCGAACGTATTCCATGGTATCTGTTCCTGGCCCTGCTGCTGCTTCCGGCGCCCGCCCTGGCCCAGGGATTCGCTCACGGCTCGGAATCCGAGCCACAGGCGGCGGACACGGCCGTGATGCGCCTGGCATTGAAGGACGCGATTGCGATCGCGCTGGCGCCTGAAGGAAACCCCAGGATCCAACTGGCCGAAGAGCTGATGCTCCAGGCCCGGGCGCGCGCCGATGAATCGCGCGCCGCCCTGCTGCCCAACCTGTCGGCTTCCGTCACGGAGCAGAGCCTGACCCGCAACCTGCAGGCATTCGGCCTCCGGTTCAATCTTCCCATCCCCGGCTTCACCTTCCCGACCCGGGTCGGCCCGTACACGGTTTTCGATGCCCGCGCCACCGCCAGCCAGACGATCCTCAATCTCGGCTCCTTTCGCCGGTACCAGGCCTCGCGGGCAGGAGTTCACCAGGCCGAAGCCGAGCGCGAAAGCGCGCATGACGCGGTGCGCGCGGCGGTGAGCCGCGCCTACCTGGCTGCCCTGCGCTCCCAGGCCGTGCTGGAAGCAACCCGGGCCGATGCCCGCCTGGCGGAGGCGATGCTCAAGCTCGCCCAGGATCAAAAAGCGGCAGGGACGGGCATCGCCATCGAAGTTACGCGCGCCGGCGTGCAGATCGCAAACCAGAAACAGCGGCTGCTCGCGGCCCAGAATGCCCTCACGGCGGCGCATCTGCAGCTGCTGCGCACCATGAATCTCGACCTGGACGTCCGCCTGGAGTTGACAGATTCGCTCGGATTCGTCCCGACACCTCCCCTGACGGTGGTGCAGGCCGTGCACGAGGCGCTCGAATCGCGCAGCGACTGGCAGGCGGAGCTGAAACGCCTGGAATCTGCCCGGCTGCAGCAGAGCGCATCCCGCCTGGATCGCATGCCTTCGGTAAGTCTGTTCGCGGATTACGGAACCATCGGCGGCGGCATCGACAGCTGCTTCCCGACCCGCACCGTGGGTGTGGCCGTACAGGTGCCGGTATTCGACGGCGGCAGGGTCGACGCCCGGCGCGCCCAGAGCGTGTCTCAATACCGCCAGGAGTTGATCCGGAGCGAAGATCTGCGCGCCCAGATCGAGCTGGAAATCCGCCTCGCGCTCGACACCCTTCAATCCACGGCCGAGCAGGTGACCGCGGCGGAGGAAGGCCTGGTCCTGGCCGAAAACGAGGTCGCCCAGGCCGAGAGGAGGTACAGCGCCGGCGCCGGCCCGGGCATCGAGATCACGGACGCCCAGACCCGGCTGGAACGCGCGCGGGAGAACCGGATCGCGGCACTCTACGGCTACAACATCGCACGGATCAACCTGGCTGACGCCATGGGAACCATCCGCCGGATCACCCAGTGAACGGCGGGTTCAGGAGGCAACCAATCATGAAATGGAAGCGCATTGGAACTCTCTCCGCAGTTCTTCTCGGCGCCGCCACGTTTTCCGGATGCGGCTGGTGGCAGGAAACGGCGTCGGACAGCCTGAGGCTGTATGGCAACATCGAGCTGACCCAGGTCGACATGTCCTTCAAGATCGCCGGCAAGCTGGGGAACCTCGAGGTTGACGAAGGGGACACGGTGCGGCAGGGCATGATTCTCGCCCGTCTGGACACGCTCCAGCTCGAGAGTCTTCGGGACCTGAACGTGGCCGCGCTGGCAGCGGCCGAATCCCAGGTTCCGCAACTCCAGACGGCCATCGACCGCCAGCGGGCCACCCTGGCGGGGGAAACTGATCTGCGCCAGGCCATGCTCGCGCAGGCCGAGGCCAGGCTTCAGGAGTTGCGGGCCGGTTCGCGGGCCCAGGAGGTTCAGCAGGCACAGTCCCTGGTGGCCGAGGTGCGATCGCAGCACGAGCAGGCGCGGCAGGATTGGGAGCGCGCCCAGGTGCTGCACAAAAACGACGACATTTCCACGGCTCAGTTCGATCAGTATCGGGCCCGCTTCGACAGCAGTGCGGCGGCCCTCCGCCAGGCCGAGGAACGTCTGGCGCTGGTGATTGAAGGGCCGCGCCGGGAGCAGATCGACGGCGCCCGGGCCCAGGTCGATCAGGCGCAGGCCAACCTGCAGTTGCTCGAGGCCACACGGCTCGAGATGAAGCGCCTCGAGCAGGAACTGGTCACCCGGCGCGCCCAGGTCGATCAGGCGCGGGCTCAGGTGGCGGTCGTCGATGCCCAGCTTGCCGACGCGGTAGCCGTGTCACCCATCAACGGCGTCGTACTGGTAAAGACGGCTGAAGTGGGCGAGGTACTCGCTCCGGGCGCCACCTTCGCCACTCTCGGTGAGGTGGATCGCCCCTGGCTGCGCGCCTACATCGGCGAGCGGGATCTCGGACGCGTCAAGCTGGGAGGACGGGTCAAGGTCACCACCGATTCGTTCCCCGGGAAAATCTACTGGGGCCGGATCTCCTTTATTTCTTCGGAAGCCGAGTTCACCCCCAAGCAGATCCAGACCCTCGAGGAGCGGGTCAAACTTGTCTACCGCATCAAGATTGAAGTCGAAAATCCCGAACATGAGCTGAAGCTCAATATGCCGGCGGAAGCCGAGGTTCTGCTTTCCGATCCGGGGCAGAAACCGGCCGCCGGCAGTCCGGACCGTGGCGGCCATGACTGATCCCGCGCCGGTGATGGTGGAAACGACCGGTTTGACGCGCCGCTTCGGTGCGCTGACGGCGGTAGACCGCCTCACCCTCCGGATCGAACGCGGCGAGATCTTCGGTCTGGTCGGGCCCGACGGCGCCGGCAAGACCACCACGCTGCGTCTGCTGTGCGGCCTGATTCATCCCACGGAAGGTTCGGTGCGCGTGGTCGGCCGCGACGTGCGGCGCGAGCTGGACGCCATCAAAGACCGCATCGGGTACATGGCGCAGCGCTTCGGCCTCTATGTCGATCTGACCGTCGAGGAAAACATGCGCTTTTACGCCGACCTGTTCGGCATCTCTCCCGCGGAACGCGGCCCCCTCACGGCCCGGCTGCTGAAGATGACGCGCATGGAGCCCTTCCGCGACCGCTTGGCCGGGAATCTTTCCGGGGGCATGAAACAGAAGCTCGCTCTGATGTGCACACTGCTGCACCACCCTGAGGTCCTGTTTCTGGACGAGCCGACCAACGGCGTCGATCCGGTCTCGCGCCGCGACTTTCTGGGCCATCCTCTATCAACTGGTCAAGGACGGGCTGACCGTGGTCATCACGACGGCCTACCTCGACGAAGCGGAGCGCTGCAACCGGGTCGGCCTGATGCACCAGGGGAAGCTCATTCGGTGCGAGGCCCCGGATGCGCTCAAGCGTCATATCGAGGAGGAGTGTTACGAGGTTCGTACGCCCGATGCGCGGCGCGCCCGGGAAGTATTCGAGCGCGCATCCCGGAGTGGCCAGCGTCGAACCAGCGGGAGCCGCTCTCCACCTGTTCCTGGCGCCGGCGCTGACCTCGGTCGAGCCGTTTGGAGGCGGAGATCGCGTCTGCCGGGCTGCCGCCCTCCTCCTGGAAGCGGATCGTCCCCTCGCTGGAGGATGTGTTTATCGCGCTGATCCGCAAGGCGGAGTCATAGGACCGAGAGGTGAATGAAAACTCCGGGGGCACCGCGCAGACCCGGACGACAGGAGCATCATGCAGGAAGGCTGGGCAGTCGAGGTCGAGAATCTGACCAAGCGCTTCGGGGATTTCTGCGCCGTGGACCACGTCTCCTTCGCCGTCCGCCGCGGCGAGATCTTCGGCTTTCTCGGGCCCGAACGGCGCCGGCAAATCGACGACGATCCGCATCCTGTGCGGTCTGCTTACACCTTCCGGCGGACAGGCGCTCGTAGGCGGGCTCGATGTCGCCGTCGTGCCGGAAGCAGGTCCGCAAGAACATCGGCTACATGTCGCAGAAGTTCTCACTGTACGACGATCTCACGGTCGAGGAAAACATCGACTTTTTCAGCGGAATCTATCGCGTGCCCCGCTCCCTTCGCGCCGAGCGCAAGGATCATGCCTTAAGCATGGCGGGGCTCGCAGGAGCGCCGGCAGGCGTTGACCCGCACGCTGGCGGGAGGCTGGAAACAGCGGCTGGCGCTCGGCTGCGCCATACTGCACCGTCCCCCGATCCTGTTCCTGGATGAACCGACTTCGGGCGTCGATCCGATCGCGCGGCGAACGTTCTGGTCCCTGATCTACCAGCTGTCCGACGAGGGGCACACCATTTTCGTCAGCACCCATTACATGGACGAAGCCGAATACTGTCACCGCCTGGCCTTGATGTACAGCGGCCGGATCATCGCGCTCGGCGACCCCGCCACCCTCAAGGGGACGCTGCCGTCGGCAGAGCCTGCTGAACCTGGAATCTTCCGATCCGCTGGAAAGCATTCGGGCGCTCGAAGCGGAGCCCGGGATTCTGGATGTGGCCGTCTTCGGCGGCGGGCTCCATGTGACGGTTTCTGATCCGGGAACGGCGATCCAGCTCATCCGGCAATCTTTGGCCGCCAGGAACATCACGATCCGCAGCCTCGAAGCGATTTCCCCGTCGATGGAGGATGTATTCGTCGCCCGCATCGAAGCGGAGGAGCGGAGAGCATCATGAACCTGCGTCGCACCGGAGCCGTGGCCCGCAAAGAGTTCCTGCACATCGTGCGCGACGCCCGCAGCCTGGTCATGGCCCTGGCGCTGCCGCTGTTCATGCTGCTGCTGTTCGGCTACGCCCTGACGCTCGACATCGACCGGATTCCGACGATGGTGTACGATCGCGGATCGGACCCCGGAAAGCCGGGAGTTGATCGCTCGTTTTCAGGGTTCGCGCTATTTTCAAATGCTCCAGGCAGCGGACGACTACCGAAGCATCGAAGCGGCCATCAACCGGAATCAGTGCCTGCTGGGAGTCGTCATCTTCCGAGGATTTTGCGCGCCACCTGCTCTCCGGCACCGGGGCCCCGGTGCAACTGCTGCTGGACGGCAGCGACTCCAACACCGCCTCCATCGCCCTCGGCTACGCCCGCACCCTGCTCCAGGCCTACGACTTCGAACTGCGGGCGATCGCGCAGAACCGGCGCGGGGGCGGTATGGCAACGCGTGCCGGTCCAGCCGCAACTGCGGATCTGGTACAACGCCGACCTGAAATCCAGAAACTACATCGTTCCCGGTCTGATCGCCGTGATCCTGATGATCATCGCCGCGCTGCTGACCTCGCTCGACGATTGCCCGCGAGTGGGAGATGGGCACGATGGAGCAGCTGCTCTCCACCCCGCTGCGGCCGGCCGAGATGGTGCTCGGGCAAAATGGCCGCCTTCTTTGCCCTCGGCGTCGTCGACATGATCGTGGCGATCATCGTCGGGGTCGGCATTTTCCGCGTGCCGCTGCGCGGGCGATCTGCTGTTCCTGGCCGTGTCGAGCGGCATCTTTCTCGTCGGCGCCCTGTGCTGGGGGATCCTGATTTCCGCCGTCGGTGCGCTCGCAGCTGCTGGCCTACCAGCTGGGAGCGCTTGACATCCTTTCTGCCGGCGTTTCTCCTGTCGGGATTCATCTTCGACATCGAGAACATGCCGCCGCGTAATCCAGTGGCGTCACCTATATTTTCCCGGCGCGGTACTTCGTCACCATCCTCAAGGGAGTCTTCCTGCGCGGAGTCGGGGCGGAGGTTTTGTGGCGCGAAGCGGTGCTGCTCCTGGTCTATCGCCGTCGTCGTATTCCTGGTCGCAACGCGCAAGCTCAAACAGAAGGTCGCCTGACGCCTATGTGGGAACGAATCAAGGAGATCATCCGAAAAGAATTTTTCCAGACCCTGCGCGACCCGCGCAGCCGCGGCGCTGCTGCTCGGGCCGCCGCTGATCCAGCTGATCATATTCGGGTATGCCGTCAACATGGACGTGGAACGCACCAAGATCGCCTGGATGGATCATGGACCGGACGTCAGGAAAGCCGGCAGCTGCTCTCCGCATTCCAGGGATCGCCGTACTTCCGGATTCAGGCGGTTCTCGAACGCGAGGAACAGATCGCGGAGCCTGCTGGATCACGGCGAACTGGAGGCCGTGGTGCGCGTGCTTCCGGGCTTTGCGCGCGACATACGGCGCGGCAGCACCGCCGAGGTGCAGATTCTGGTCGACGGCACGAACTCCAACACCGCCGGCATCGTCATCCGAACTATGTCTCCCAGACGATCGTCGGATATGCCGCCGCTCGTGCAGCAGGAGCAGAGGAATTCGCGCCTGATGGCGCGATCGGACGCCGCCACCGGTCCGCAGCCCGCCGCCCGCATCGGGACTCGATGTGCAGAATCGCGTCTGGTTCAATCCCGATTTGCGCAGCCGGGCCTACTTCGTCCCGGGAGTAATCGTCAACATCATCGCCCTGGTGACGATCATGCTGACCGCCATGAGCATCGTGCGCGAGAAAGAGATCGGCACCATGGAACAATTGATGGTGACTCCGCTCCGGCCGATCGAGCTGATGCTGGGCAAGCTGCTCCCGTTCGCCCTGGTCGGCCTCCTGCAGGTGATCGTGGTGACGGTGGCCGCATTGTTGATTTTCAGCATCCCTTTTCGCGGCAATCCGCTCCTGCTGTTTGCCAGCTCCATCTTCTTCCTGCTGACCACGCTCGGCATCGGTCTTGTTCATTTCCACGATCTCGCGCACCCAGCAGCAGGCGATGATGACATCGTTTTTCTTCTTCATGCCGGCCCTGCTGCTCAGCGGTTTTTCCTTCCCGATCCGCAACATGCCGCGTCCGGCCCAGATCCTGACCTATCTCAATCCGCTGCGCTACTTCATGGAGATCGTGCGCAGCCTGTTTCTCAAGGGGACAGGCATAGAATACCTGTGGCCGCAGGTGGTGGCGCTCCTGGTATTCGGAGTCGCAATTCTGGGCCTGAGTTCGCTGCGCTTTCACAAGCGCCTCGATTAGGCATGGGGCGCGGGACAGTCCATTTCCCGGCGGATGGCTTCGTATTCCCGGGAGAACCGGCTGTGGCTGCCGGAGCGGATGCAGAGTGATTCCTCCGCCGCCTGTCCGGGCTCCGGGCTCGCCTCGAGGATCCGGTAGATCGGATTCCGGTCCGGACGGGGACGCACGGCCACGACAGTGCGCGGGAAAAGGCCCGATACTTCGAGTGCCTGCACGACCCGCGTTCGCGACCGCTCCAGGCCGTCCATCAGGAGCACAAGCTTTCCGCCCGGCGCCAGGTGCCGGGCGGCGGTCTGTGCGTACTCCTGGACTCCCCCTCTGAGCTCGAAGCGGCCGGCCGCCCGCTGGGCGTCGCCGGGCAAGACTCCGCTCCCGGCCGGCATGAACGGCGGCGCGCCGGTCACGAGATCAAACGGGGCCTCACCCGCCAGGACCGAAGGATCGCGCAGGTCGCCGAGCCGCGGCTCCCAACGGTCCGCGAGGGCATTCAGCAGGGCGTTGCGCACGGCGAGATCGTGGCTCACCTCCAGGGCTTCCACGCCGATCACACGGCAGCGGGGCAGGCGCTGGAGCAGCAGCATCGCCACGGTGCCTTTGCCGCTCCCCAGATCGAGAACCCGGATCGCGCCGGGGCACGCTCGGGCCGCCGCCCATGCCAGGAGCGTGTCGTCGGTCGCCGCCCGGTGGCCATGGCGCTTCTGGATGATCCGGAGTCTCGATGTGAGGCGGTCCCGCGTTTCATCCGTGTGGATCAGCACCTCACCTCCCCTAATCCAGAAATCGGCGAGACGCTCCGGTTTCATTTCACCGCCGTAAACATGATCTCCACCAGGCCGTCCGGGCTCACCAGACCGGTTTCCGCCGTCACCCGCGCCGGGAAATCCCCGCTGAAAACTTCCCGATAGGCTTCGTTCATCGCACCGTAGTTTTTCATGTCGGTGAGGTAGACCGTCCCTTCGACCACATCGTTCCAGGCAAAACCCGCCGCCTTCAGCGTCCGGGCAATGCGCGCCAGGGTCGCGCGGGTTTGCCCTCCCGCATTCCCCCGATTGCCGGCTTCACTGCCGAGCATTCCGGAAAGAAACACCCGGTTGCCGATTCGGATCGCAGGACTCAGGTTGGGGTTGGCCTGCCCGGGGCTGCCATCCGCGTTCGGCGTGAGAATCGCTTCCCGGGCTCCGCCCTTGACCGCCAGGAGGGTGATTTCCACCAGCGCGTCGGAATTCATCAGGGCGGCTTTCACCGTGGCGCGCGCGGGCGGGTCCTTCGGAAAATAAGATCGATAGGTGGCGTTCATGTCCTGAAACGCCGCCGTGTCGGTAATGTAGACACGGGCGCTGGCGACATCGGCAAAGGTCATGCCCGTCGCTTTCAAAATATCCGCGGCATTGTCCATCACCGTCCTGGTCTGTACCTTGATGTCCCCAGGGACCATCGAGTTGTCTTTGCCATTACGCGAAATTAAGCCGGACAGAAACAGCGTGTCTCCGGAGCGGATGCCGTAACTGTATGGGTTGGGGGATTTCAGCCAGCCTGCGGGATGCAGAACCTGGCGGTCGCCGCCGTCCGGAACCGCAATCATCGAAATCTCGATCAGAGCATCCGGCAAGGCCAGATTCGCCACCACGGTGGTACGCACGGGCGGGTCTTTGGGCCAGTAGCTCCCGTAGACTCCATTCATTGCGGGAAAATCGCCGGCGCGCTTGAGAAACACGGTGGCCGAGACGACGTTCTCGAGCTTCGAGCCTGCCGCGCGCAGCGTGGTCGCCAGATTGTCCAATACCAGTTTGGTTTGGGCCTGGATGCCGCTGCCCGCTATTTTGCCGCTCGCGTCGGTGGCCAGGGCACCGGAAAGATAGATCAACCTCCCTGCCTTGACCGCCGGGCTGAAAGGGAGCTTGAGATCGGGGCCGACGCGCACAATCTGTTTCCCCGTTTGCCCTGTTGCCAACGCTCCCACAAGAGATATGAACACAAAGATGGATGTTACGACGCGCATGTCTGGTCTCCTCCGGATGAGTGGCGATCGCAATCCTTCAGCCCCTGGATCATATTCGCCATTGGTAATTGTTTAGCCAAATCAAATGGATGAAGAAGCAAAACGCAAGGACGCAAGGACGCAAAGATCGACACGGAGCAAAAGGCGTGGGCGCAGCGCTTCGCGCTGGCGCATCCTTGGGCGAGCCGCGGGAGAAAGCGCGGGCAGCGGCTACTCAGGAGGATCGCACTTTCTCCCGCGGCTCGCCCAAGGATGCGGCCGAAGGCCGCCCATGCCCGTGAACCGAAAAGAATCTCTTTGCGTCCTTGCGTCCTTGCGTCTTTGCGTTCTGCTGTTCAGCATCGGCTAAACAGATGCCGCCATTGTACCCGGATATTGGGAAGATCCTACCCGGATTTATCTCATCGTCGTCCGGGCCCGGTCTGCGCTACTATTATCCAGGGTTCGTGTCGCCGGACACTGCCTCGTCTTGTTGCCTGGGGGACAATCTCCCCAACCGGCCGCCGGGAGGTAAAATAGGACCATGCACACTTTCACAAGAACCAGATTGCGACTCGTGGAACTGTCGATCTTGTTGGTGTTGCTTCCGGCTTTGGCCGGCGCGGCGCAGGCGGCGGTTCGATTCGACGTGTATGGATCGCCCACGGAGGTCATCAACACCGGACGTTCCGAGGTCCTCGGGTCCATCAACCTGATCGTGAGAGGATCAGGCAGTCTGACGGGAACTTCGTCGGGCGGGCCCGCGCAGATCGGATTCATCTTCGACCATCCGGCGCTTCAGATCGACAACAACACGTCCTCCGGCATCCTGATTTATGTCAGCCCGGGATTCGCCGCAGCCGGTCCCACACTCATCGGAATTGAGAACCGCCAGATCGGCGGACGGTGCATGGGCGTCATGACCCTGAATCTGTTGGCCGGCGCGACTCCTGCGGAAGGGGATTTCATCCGCATCGAAGGCATCCGGGGCCGGGTGGACCTCAGCGAAGCCCTCGCGCCGGGGACGGATCTTTTCGTAGACTTGCAGTCCATCAACGACCCTGCTGCGAACAGCTTCTACCCCGATCGGCTGCGCGTGGCAAAATCCTTCGCGGGCATGACCGTCGATGTGAATTCGGACGCTTCCGGTTTTCAGATTCGAATTGCCGAAGGATTTGCGCGTGCGTTTATCGATCGGGATGCGGGCGATGACGGGATCGGCATCAACGACCGCACGGATAGTGCCGGCGGAGCCCTGGGCGCGCCCGCCAATTCGACCCGGGTGATCATCGAGCTCGACGGAATCCCCGGCGGCGTTTCGCAGGTTGCATGGCCTTCGGTATCCACGGCATTTGCCGGCACGGGCGCCCTGCTGCGCCTGCAGAGCAGCACTTTTTCTCCAGGCGCCGCCCGGGCGACTTACAGTTTCGAGGCCCTCGATCAGACGGGGAGCAGCGATCTTTACATTGAATCATTCGTCGTCCTGCCGGGCTTTGTCTTCACCGGCGGCGACTGCAACACGGGAAATCTGTCTGCCAATGTAACCCTGGGCCCCGCGGCGGAACTACTGTCAGGATGCGCCTCACTGGCTCCGGATGCCGCCCGTCCCCGTTTCCTGGAATCCTTCGCCGTGCTGATTCGCCGGCTGGATCCGGCAACCGTTGTGGTCGGCGGCCCTCCGTTTACTTTGAAACTGCATGGGGCAGGATTTACCCCCGATGCCGCCGTCCAATGGAACGGGGACGTTCTGCCCGCAACCTATATCAGCCGCTCCCAGCTCGAAGTCTCGATACCGGCCGAAAGGATCGCGCATGCCGGCACAGCCACGGTGACGGTCATCAGCCCTTCGTCGCCCGGTGGGCCGGAGTCAAATTCCGCGACCCTGGCCATCAAGGCACACGTCCTCTCTCTGCTATTTCCCCGCCTGGCTGCCGGCGGTCCGGGGGAGATTACCGGGATTGCGCTCGTCAACTTCAGCGGGCGTACGGTCAGCCTGACGCTCACGGCTTATGACCGGCTCGGAGCGAAAATCTCGGGAGCCGGAATCCTGAATCCTGCCGTTCTGACCCTGACGGCCGGGCAGCAGCTTGCCCTCGTGGACAGCGAGATCTTCGGACCCGCGTTGCGCGCGGCGGGAATGCCGGGGTGGATCAGGCTCGAAGGCGATGTTCCCGGAGTGGCCGGATTCTTCCTGAATTTCAACGGCAGCCTGACCCACCTCGATGGCGCCGATGTCTCCGGCACGGAGATGACCTCATTTGTCTTTCCCGAGGTTGATGCCGGCACTTCAGTATCCATTGCCAATCCGAATGAGGAGCCCGCCACGATCCTGCTGCAGCTCGTGAAGGCTGACGGGACCGTGCGCGCCGATGCCACCAGGACGATAGCGGCAGCAGGCCTGCTCCTTGAATCCGCCCGGGACCTGTTCCCCGGCATCGCGCCGGATCCGACTGATTACATGCGTGCGGGACTCGAGCGCCGGCGTAATCGCTTACGAGAGCTACGACAGGGTCTCCGGAGATCATGCGGGCCTGAATGGACAGGATGCCGGGGGAAGCGCCTTCACACTCTATGCGCCGCAATACACCGTAGGCGGCCGGGATTGGCAATCCGCGCTCTCGGTCGTCAATCTCGCCGAAGAACCCGGCACCGTCAGCTTCCGTTTCGTCGCCGACGACGGGACGCAGATCGGCGCGACGAAGACCCTGCCGATCGCGGGACTGGGGAAAATCGCCATCACCGCCAGCAATTTCTTTCTGGATGCGGGCGACAGCATGTTGCAAGGCTCCGTGGAGATCGTGGGCAGCGGCGTCAGGCTCGGAGGCAGCGTGACTTTCGGAAGCACAAATCCGGGAGGCTTCCTCACATCTCTGCCCCTGGTTGGCGCCCGACAGCTCCGGTCGGTCTTCACCCAGGTCGCTTCCGATGCCAATTTTTACACCGGTCTTGCCATCCTGAATCCGGATCCCAACCCGCTCCGAGTCCTGGTCCGCGTCTTCGACCCGAGCGGTCAGGAAATGGCGAGCAAGGTGGAAGAGCTGCCCGGACAGGGTCGGGCGTCAAGGCTGCTGACCGATTATTTTCCCGAGCTTTCATCGCGCGTCATCAGCGGGGGATATATCATTGTGGAGGCGATTCGCAACTTCGCCGCCTTCGCGGTCTTCGGCAGCCGGAATCTCGCCGCGCTCTCCGCAATCCCGCCGCAGATCTATTAATCTGCGCTATTCATGAAGAAGGAATCACAGGACATTTCAGGACACGGAAGAACGCGGATGAACTCGGATCGGATCCGTGTTCGGGGCTTGGGTGGCTCCGGAGAGACTCACGAGAGACTTGGTTTCTACGAGCATTAATGGTACAAGGAAGGTCTCCCGGAAATGTAGCAAAGCATCTGCAACCGACCTCACACATCGCGTTCCTGATCGCGCGGGGAGTGCCTCTTGACTCAATTGAACTCAAGCCCAATTGACATTGCAATCATCGGTGGCGGGATCGTCGGGCTCGGAACAGCGCTGGCGCTCACCGAATCCTACCCGGGATATTCGATCGCCGTTCTCGAAAAAGAACCGACGCTGGCCGCCCATCAGACCGGTCACAACAGCGGAGTGATCCACGCCGGCATCTATTACAAGCCCGGATCGGCGAAAGCCCGGCTGTGCGTCGAGGGAGTGCGCCTGCTGATGGCGTTCTGTGAAGAGCACGGTGTGGCCTATGACCGGTGCGGCAAGATCATCGTGGCTGTAAATGATCAGGAGATTCCCTCGATCCTGGAACTGTACGAGCGCGGCGTGGCGAACGGGGTGCCGGGGCTCGAAATCATCGGGCCCGAGCAGGCGCACGAGCTGGAACCGCACGCGCGCGCGGTCCGCGCTTTGTATTCGCCGGGGACCGCAATCATCGATTTCGGCGAAGTGGCGGCCGCCATGGCCCGGCTGCTGGCCGGGCGCGACGTTCAGATTTACAGGGCAGCCCATGTCCGCGCTGTTCGGCGTCAGGCCGGACTGCTCCAATTGGATGCCGGTGACTCCTTCGTCACCGCCCGCCACGCGATCAACTGCGGCGGCCTGCATGCGGATCGCATCGCACGCCTGATGGGTGTTGATCCGAAAGTAATGGTCATCCCGTTTCGCGGCGAGTATTACACCCTGCGTTCCGAGTGCCGGCTGGTCCGGGGCCTCATTTACCCGGTGCCCAATCCCCAGTTTCCGTTTCTCGGCGTTCACTTCACCAAGCGCATCCACGGCGGCTACGAGGCCGGCCCGAATGCCGTGCTGGCCTTTGCGCGCGAAGGCTATCGATTGCGCGACTTCTATCCCGGCGACGTTTTCGAGATGCTCACCTATTCCGGATTCTGGCGCATGGGCTGGAAATACTGGCGGACCGAAGTCTACGAATTGTACCGCTCCTTCAGCCGGCGGGCATTTCTGAAAGCGCTGCAGAGGCTGGTGCCGGATCTCAGGGATGAGGATCTGGAGCCGGGCGGATCAGGAGTGCGCGCGCAGACGATTACGCCGCAGGGGGAGCTGGTCGCCGATTTTCAGATTATCGAAACTCCGGAAGCCGTTCATGTGTTGAACGCCCCGTCACCCGCAGCCACCGCTTCCCTGGCCATCGGCAGGCACATCGCCTCGCGCGCCGCTCAGGCGTTTACCCTGAAGTCCCATTGAGGAAGTTTCCGCCTCCGTCATATCGTCCCAAATCTCCCGGCGTCTCGTCCCGGTTGACATTACAAGCAACATTTCCAACATTTATTCTCGTAGATTGGCAGGAGGAATGGCCATGGTCGTGCTGAGCATCAGGACCAAGGATGAGGAACGAAAGCTGCTCAAGGCGCGCAACTGATTAGCCGATGCTGAACAGCAGAACGTAAGGACGCAAAGAGATTCTTTTCGGTTCGCGGGCGTGGGCGGCCTACGGCCGCATCCTTGGGCGAGCCGCGCGAGAAAGCGCAATCCTCCTGAGTGGCCGCTGCCCGCGCTTTCTCCCGTGGCTCGCCCCAGGATGCGCCAGCGCGAAGCGCTGCGCCCACGCCTGATGCTCGGTGTCGGTCCTTGCGCCTTTGCGTCTTTGCGTTTTGCTTCTTCATCCATTGATTTGGCTAAACAATTACCAAGGCGCTTGCCTCGCTGGAAGGAAGGACCATGACCGGGGTGGTTTCTGAAATGCTGGGCGAATATATCCGCAAGCGCAAAGCTCAATTGATCCGATCCGGCAAGTCCACCAAGGTTCAGGCGATGATGAAGATGTCGGAGTCCTCTTTCGCCGAGTGGGACAACCGGGAAGACGATATCTATGACCGCATATAGGAAGTGGGATATCCTCCTCGTGCCTTTCCCCATTACCGATCTTTCAACAGCCAAGAAGCGTCCTGCGTTGGTGGTATCGCCGGACGTGTACAACCGGTCGGGCCCGGATCTTGTGATCGCCTTCATCACCAGCCATATGGATGTGCCTCCACGACCGGGCGACCACCGGATTCAATTCTGGAAAGAAGCGGGCCTTCCCAAGGCCTCACTGCTTCGCATGAAGTTCGCCACGATCAATCGTGAAATCGTCTTGAAGCGAATCGGACGTTTCCACCCGCCGGGGCAAAGCCGCATGCGCGCAGTTCTGTCCGGGTTCTTTGGAGAATCCTGACCGCGGCCGCAAGCAACATCGGCTGTTTGCTTAACACCAATAAAGAGGGCCGAAAACTGCGCCCAAGAAGGATGCGGAGGCCGGTTTCGAGGTTTATCTTAATAGCCGCCAGTCATTTATCGTGATCCGTCCCCGAGGGCGAGGGAGAGGATTCGGCTGCCGGTTTTGAGGCTTATCTTAAGAGCAGTCAGTCTATTATCGCCGTCTCGCTCAAAACCAACTTTTCGGTTGCTCACTTGACGGCTCGCATCATCCTCGGGCCGGCCGTAACCTGAAGTCCGGAAGGCGCAACCATTGTCACCAGAGCGTCCTCAAACCGCCTCGCTTCCGTGCGATATTGCACGGTCCATGAGGCGCCAACCTGCCTGGCGATGTCCGTCAGTATGTCCACAACGGGCGCATTTGAAATATCCAGAGTGATCATTGGCTTGAATCTTGCATTGTATTGCTCGCGCTTCTGCCTGGCATAGTCGCCTTCATCCGCGGGCGCGCTCTGCGGAAGGGCTCGGATCACATAATCAGGCTCATAAATCTGACGCACCGCCTGGACCGCACTCACAAGACTCGCCTGCCTAAGCGAAAATCTAGGAACAACACGATCGAGGACTCCATTACCGTCTCTTGGCCTTAGCAACAGAAACTCCCCCATCCACGTGGCTTGATATTGCGGAATTTGCTTCATCATCTCGTCGACGGATTCCGGGATGCTCATCCCGGACAGATCCAAAAAACTGAGAATCCTGCCTTCCTGCCTCGGGCCCCCACTAAACTGGCATTCCACACCGGTCTGAATACCAGTTGCCCCACTCCACAGCATAGCTGCTGAGCTTATCGTAGACGGCGTTATTGGAAGTGCCAGCCTGAGATGACGGACCATCTTTTCCGATCCGCTCTGCGTAAAACCGTGCATAGCCCCAAGCAAAACAAGTCCAAACACTGTCACCTTCCAAATGCATTTGAACATTGCATTCTCCCTTCTTGCGTTAGTAAGAGTATAAAGACATTGATAACACACTGAAATAAAAACAAGTTTGCGTGAATGTTTGTTCCACCCAAGCGTTCACATAGGGAATAGAATACCATTCATTCGACATTTCCACCTCGCAGGCAGATGCATTGCAGCACTCATCACACGACCATATATGTTCGTCATAAAAAACACCGGCACTACAGGTCTGGCTGCTTGGCGGAGGAGCCGATGCGTTCGCGCAGTTGTCTATATTTGTAAATCCTGTAAACCATTCTTGCATATACAAGTCAACCGGAAAACCCCATGGATCGAGCAACATCCATTCCTGCTTGTACCAGGTTGTCCCGTTCCATGCGGTATTGAAGGGATTATTCTTTTATCCCGCCTGGTTGGTTCAGGTTTCAGTCCGGACCCCCGACGGGGCAGGGGACGTCGAGAGGGATATCGGACGCGCCGGGCAATCTGAAAAATCTCGGAACTCCAGGATCGACCTCAGGCGACCCGCGGGTTGCCCACGTGAGACGACGGACCCCGGCGAATCTCCGCCGGGGTCCGGGATAGTGGCGGCTTATTCCTTTGCGGCCGGCTTCGAGGCGGCGCTGTAATCCAGAGACGCCAGCTGCTGGTAAAACTGGAATCGATTCACGACATCCTTCTGCGCCAGTTCGAGCAGCCGCTTGGCTTCCTCCGGCTGGCTGAGCGCCAGCATTTTGTAGCGCGTCTCGTTGTAGGCATACTCCTTCAACGGAATCTTGGGCGCCTTCGAGTCGAGGACCAGCGGGTTCTTCCCCTCGCTCGTCAGCCGCGGATCATAGCGATAGAGCGGCCAGTAACCGCAATTGACGGCCGCCTTCTGGTTCTGCATCCCGAGCGTCATGTTGATGCCGTGGGCGATGCAGTGGCTGTAGGCAATGATGATCGAGGGCCCGTCGTAGGATTCCGCTTCGAGGAAGGCCTTGACGGTCTGGGCATCGTTGGCGCCCATCGCCACGGTGGCGACGTAGACGCTGCCGTAGTTGATCGCATGCAGGCCGAGATCCTTCTTGGCCACCTGTTTGCCGCCGGCGGCGAACTTGGCGACGGCCGCGCGCGGCGTCGACTTCGACATCTGTCCGCCGGTGTTCGAGTAAACCTCGGTGTCGAGGACGAGGAGGTTGACGTTGCGCCCCGAGGCTATGACGTGATCCAGGCCGCCGTACCCGATGTCATAGGCCCAGCCGTCGCCCCCGATGATCCAGACGCACTTTTTGATCAGATAATCCGCCAGACTCTCCAGATTGCGCGCTTCCGGAGTCTTGATCCCGGCGAGTTTCTTCCGGAGCACCGCGACGCGCTCGCGCTGATCGTGGATTCCGGTCTCGTCTGACTGGTCCGCAGTCAACAGTGCGGAAGTGAGTTCGTCCCCGATCCCGGAAGCGAGCCTGGTCACCAGTTCCCGAGCCATCTCGGTGTGCTTGTCGATGGTAAGCCGGAAGCCGAGCCCGAACTCGGCGTTGTCCTCGAACAGGGAGTTGCACCACGCCGGTCCGCGTCCCTCCTTGTTGACGGTATAAGGGGTGGTCGGCAGGTTGCCGCCATAGATGGACGAACACCCGGTCGCATTCGCGATAATGGTGCGATCTCCGAAGAGCTGGGTCACGAGCTTGACATAGGGCGTTTCGCCGCAACCCGAACAGGCGCCGGAATATTCGAAAAGCGGCTGCAGCAGCTGGTTCGCCTTGATGCTGCTCATGCGCACCAGGCGCCGGTCATACTCGGGGAGGTCGAGAAAGTACTTATAGTTCTCCCGCTCGGTCGCGCGAACCGGGATCTGCGGCACCATGTTCAGCGCCTTCAGGCGGGTTTCCTTTTTGTTTTTGGCCGGGCAGACATCGACGCACAGGCCGCATCCCGTGCAATCCTCGGGTGCCACCTGGACGGTGTACGCCATGCCCTCGACAAACTCGCTCCCCTTGGCGGGCATCCACTTATAGGTTGCGGGTGCCTTTGCCGTGATCTTCATGTCATACGCCTTGATGCGGATGGAGGCGTGCGGGCACACCAGCGCGCACTTGCCGCACTGGATGCAGACCTCCGGATCCCATGCCGGGATCTCGAGGGCGATGTTGCGCTTTTCCCACTGACACGTTCCGGTCGGGAAGGTGCCGTCCACAGGGAAGGCGCTCACCGGGAGAGAATCCCCGCGGGCCGCCAGAATCGGCGCAACCACATCGTGGACGAAGGCCGGGGCTTCCGCCGCCACGATTGGGGGCCGCTCGAAGGAGCTGGTGACGGTCGCGGGCACTTTGACCTCGAAAAGGTTGGCCAGCGTCTGCTCCACCGCCAGGAAATTCTTGCGCACCACCTCCTCGCCCTTGGAGCCATAGGTTTTCTTGATCGCCGTCTTAATCGACTCGATGGCCTCGTCGCGCGGCAGCACTCCCGAAATGGCGAAGAAGCAGGTCTGCATGATGGTGTTGACGCGGGCGCCCATGCCGGTTTCCTTGGCAACCTGGTAGCCGTCGATGACGAAGAAGCGGATCTTCTTATCGATGATCTGCCCCTGGACGGAGCGCGGCAGCTTGTCCCACACTTCATTGGGGCCAAACGGGCTGTTCAGCAGGAAAGTGGCGCCGGGCAAGGCGTCCTTGAGCATGTCCTGGCGCTCGAGGAAAACGAACTGGTGGCAAGCGACGAAATTGGCCTTGTCGATGAGATAGGTGGAATGGATCGGACGCGGCCCGAAGCGCAAATGCGATACGGTAACGGCGCCCGCCTTCTTGGAGTCGTAAACGAAATAGCCCTGGGCGAAGTTGGGCGTGTCCTCGCCGATGATCTTGATCGAGTTCTTGTTCGCGCCCACGGTCCCGTCCGCCCCCAGGCCGTAAAACAGGGCGCGCACGACGTCGTCCCGCTCGGTCGAGAACGAAGGATCGTAGTCGATGGAGGAATGACTGACATCGTCGACGATGCCGACCGTGAAGTGGTTCTTCGGCGCGGGCTTCTTCATTTCATCGAACACGCCGCGCACCATTGCCGGGGTGAATTCCTTCGACGACAGGCCGTACCGGCCTCCCACAATCAGCGGGAAGGACTTGAATGGAGCAACGCCGCGGGAGAAGGTTTCCGCAATCGCCGTCACGACGTCCTGGTACAGCGGTTCCCCGGCCGCTCCCGGCTCCTTGGTGCGGTCCAGCGTGGCAATCACACGCACGGTCGGCGGCAGCGCCGCCATGAAGTCGGTAACCGAGAAAGGACGGTAGAGGCGGACCTTTACCATGCCGACCTTTTCGCCCCGGGCGGCAAGATATTCCACGGTTTCCTGAGCGGCTTCCGCGCCGGAGCCCATCAACACGACGACGCGTTCGGCATCGGGCGCCCCGAGGTAGTCGAACAGGCGATACTGCCGGCCCACGATGGCCGCGAATCGGTCCATGGCCTTCTGCACGATTGCCGGCGTCGCCAGGTAATAGGGGTTGCAGGCTTCGCGGGCCTGGAAGAAAACGTCCGGATTTTGCGCCGATCCGCGCAGCACCGGGTTTTCCGGCGAGAGGCGCCGCCCGCGATGCGACCGGACCAGAGCATCGTCGATCATCGCCCGCATGTCCTCTTCCGTGAGCTGCTCGATCTTCATCACTTCGTGCGAGCTGCGGAACCCGTCGAAGAAGTGCACGAAGGGGACGCGGGACCCGAGCGTGGCCGCCTGGGCAATCAGCGCGAAATCCATGATCTCCTGGATCGAATTGGAGGCCAGGAGCCCGAACCCCGTGGTGCGCGTCGCCATGACATCGCCGTGATCGCCGAAAATCGAAAGCGCATGGGTTGCCACGGTCCTTGCCGAAACATGAAAGACCGTCGGGGTGAGCTCGCCGGCGATTTTAAACATGTTGGGAATCATCAGCAGCAATCCCTGGGACGCCGTAAATGTGGTCGTCAGGGCGCCGGTCTGAAGCGCACCGTGCACCGCACCGGCTGCGCCCCCCTCGCTCTGCATTTCGGTTACGGAAGGTGTGGTGCCCCAGATGTTGCGCAGTCCTTCAGCCGCCCAGGCATCCGACCATTCGCCCATCGGCGAAGAAGGAGTAATGGGATATATGGCGATGACCTCATTGGTTCTGAAAGCGACATAGGCAGCTGCTTCGTTGCCGTCAATCGTGACCATCTGTCTTGTCATGATTCTTTACCCTCAAAATTAAGAGATAATAGCATCAGGTTTTTTCGATTCGGCCTGGCAAGCCGACCGCATAGATTATCACTAAATTCCGTTCATGGGAGCTATTTTGTCAAACAGCGTGATCGGAATCGCCGGAGTCAATGAGATTCGAGATTGAGACCGGATTCTCTATTCCTGAATCGTCTGGGCCTCTGGATTCGCAGTTGAAACTGAACTCACTCTCCATGCACCATATTGATCTCGAATCTAGGAACCCGGTGAAACTTCCCTAACTGAGCGTTCCAGTTTGAGAGGTGGGCCCCATGCCCTGCCCTCGATTGCATAAGATACCGGCGTTTTCCTGCCCACTGCCGGCATCGGGCGGGAAAATAGTCAGACTGAATGATGCCGCCGGAGTAATGAAGCACCTCATGGCACTGCAATATTTTACAGTCACAACGAAACCGTTCCATGAGTTCTGAATCCCGAATTTCGAATTCGATGCTTTCACTCAGCGGATCAAACCACGGCCGGCCTTCAGCGCTTTGCGGTTGACCTCGAGCAAATCCGCGCGCAGGCCGTGCGCGGTCAGCGACAAGAGAATCGACTCATCGTTCAGGGCTTCGGTCAACTGGAGATAGGCGCCCAACATCACCATGTTGGCCACCTTCGGGTTGCCCACTTCCTTGGCAGCGTCGGTCGCCGGAACCTCGACGATTCGGATATCCGTTCGGGACGGCCGGGTCGAAATCATGGATGAATTGAGCATCATGAGTCCGCCAGGCAGAAGCTCGGCGCCAAACCGCTCCACCGAGGGCTCATTGAAAGCGATCACGGTGGAAGGCCGGCTGATAAGGGGTGATGCGATCTTGTGCGGCGACAGTTTCACGTGACAGTGGGCCGTACCTCCACGCATTTCGGGGCCGTAACTGGGGATCCATGAAACCTGTAGTCCTTCCCGCATACCGGCTTCCGCCAGGGCGATTCCGGAAAAGAGGATCCCCTGTCCGCCGAACCCGCTGATTTTCATCGACACCTCCGCGAGCTCGCCGCGGGCCAGAGCGCCGAGGGCAGCATCGAGGGGCGCCTCGGCGGCGGCGCCATGCACAACCGGTTTCGCGGCTTTCGCCGGCGCACCCGTCGAGGCTCCGGGTCCGGAGTCCTTGCGTTCCTTGAATACCTTGAGCGGGAAGAGCGGCATCAGGTGCTTTTCCACCCATTGGGTGGCCTCTGCCGGGGTTACTTTCCAGCCCGTCGGGCAGGTCGACAACACCTCGACAAGCGAGAAACCGCGTCCCTCGACCTGGCACTGCAGGGCTCGCCGCACCGCCTTGCGCGCTTTCATGTGATGTTTGGGATCGGTCAGCGCGACGCGCTCGATATAGGCCGGGGCTTCCAGCGTCGACAGCAGCTCACAGATCTTTATCGGATACCCTTCATTCGCGATTGTGCGGCCACGCGGCGAGGTCGTCGTCCGCTCGCCTACCGGCGTGGTCGGAGCCATTTGCCCGCCAGTCATCCCGTAGATGCCGTTGTTGACGAAAAAGACGGTGATGTTTTCGCCGCGATTGGCCGCGTGCAGAATTTCATTGCCGCCGATCGCGGCCAAATCACCGTCCCCCTGGTAGGCCAGAACGATGCTGTTCGGGCGCACCCGCTTAATCCCCGTGGCCACTGCCGGCGCCCGGCCGTGCGCAGCCTGCACGTTGCCGATATCCAGGTAATAATAAGCAAAGACCGAGCACCCGACGGGATTGACGAGGATGGTCCGGTCCTGAATTCCCAGGTCGTCAATGGCCTCGGCGATCAGCTTGTGCAAAACCCCATGACCGCAGCCAGGGCAATAATGGGTGACTTCCAGGTCGCCGCCCTTGCGGTCGAAGGTATCGTAAAACGTCTCCGGCTTGCTATGCGATATTTCCCACACACTCGTTCTCCATCTTTTTAATGGCGGTCATGACTTCCTCTTCGGTCGGGATCATTCCGCCTGCCCGGCCGTAAAGATGCACCGGAACCAGGCCATTGACACCGAGACGGACATCCTCCGCGAGCTGTCCGTAGCTGAGCTCCACTACCAGAACCGATTTTACCTGCCTGGCCAGTTCATTCACGCGGCGCATCGGGAACGGGTATAAGGTAATCGGGCGCAGCAGCCCGATTTTCATCCCCCGGCTTCGCGCTTCGTCCACCGTGGCCCGCGCCACCCGGCTGCTGATGCCATATCCGACCAGGAGGAATTCGGCATCCTCGGTCAGATATTCTTCCCACCGGATCTCAGCCCCCTCGATCCGACGGTATTTCGCCTGCAGCTTCTCGTTGTGCTGCTCCAGTTCCTCATGTCGAAGATAAATAGACGTAACCAGGTTCCTGCGGGTTTCGGCTTCCCCGGTCACGGCCCAGTCTTTCGGGGGCCGGGGCGCAATGGGGGCGGGTAGTTCGACCGCCTCCATCATCTGTCCCAGTGCACCGTCCGCCAGCACCACCGCCGGATTCCGATACCGATCCGCCAGGTCGAAGGCCAGAATGGTCAAATCGCACATCTCCTGCACGCTGTTGGGCGCAAGGACGATGTTGTGGTAATTCCCGTGCCCACCCCCTTTGACCATCTGGGAATAATCCCCCTGCTCCGGACCGATATTGCCGAGACCCGGGCCGCCGCGCATGATGTCTGCGATTACACAGGGCAGCTCGGCGCCTGCCAGGTAGGAAATGCCTTCCTGCATCAGGCTGATACCCGGTCCGGAGGATCCTGTCATCGCCCGCACCCCAGCGGAAGCCGCACCAAACACCATCTGAATGGAAGCGATCTCGCTCTCGGCCTGAAGGAACACACCCCCGGCTTCCGGAAACAGCAGGGACGCCGTTTCGGCAATCTCACTTGCCGGCGTGATGGGGTATCCGAAATAGGCCGCACAACCTGCCAGAATCGCTCCGTGCACAATCGCATCGTTCCCCTTCATCAACCGCCTCATGAACGACCTCCCCCGGATTCCACCAGGCCCGGCTCCAGCGTCTCAGCCTCCGCTTCCTCTTTTTCGTTCTTGCGGACTCGCACCGTAATCGCGCCGGGCTCGGGACAAACATAAAAGCAGATGCCGCATCCGGTACATCCCGAACCGGAATAGGCTATCGCATAATAGCCCTGGCGGTTTAAAAAGCGGCTCGGAGCAAGAACCTGGGGCGGACAGGCTACGACGCAGAGACCGCATCCCTTGCAGAGGTGCGCAGATATCTGAACATCGCCGCGATCATTTGGGGCCATACTTTCCTCCAACCGTCAATTCACATCTTTCCACGCCAGCGCGGAAATCCGCATCCAACGAACGCTTAAAAGCTAGGCAATCGGCGTTCCGGAACTGCAAGTCCGGGGACTTCCGGACGCGATTATTTAATCCTTTATTATCAATTGCTTGAGAGAATGCTCTCCCAAAGCAAATGTTGCCGGCCTTAATGAGGGAATCGGTTTGTGCCATATCACCCATATGCTGGGGGGGGTAACACGGGTTACAAAACAGCAGAAGCCGGAATTCATTCGTCATCCGGTTCAAGATCCCTTCGCGCAATCCCAGGGAATATCCGACCTTTAATTTTGACAGACAGCTTCACAATCTTCAAATCTCATTTGAGCGGTTTGTCAAAGCGTCAAATTGGTATCCATGCCCGACTGTCGGCGTCTCATGGATGTCATTTGGGTTCTGCGTGCCCTGATCGACCTGCTGCTCCGAAAATAGCTCTTTGCGCCCTCGCGCCCTTGCGTCATTGCGTTAAAAAAAATCAACGCAAGGACGCCAAGACGCAAAGTCGCAAAGCCAAAAGATTTTCATGCGTCACCGGGTGCGCCATAGCGCATGAGAAGCTGCTCCGAAAATAGGCTCTGCACCTCACCAACCATGGGGGTCGGAATCGGAATCGGGGTCGCAATCGCTATCGATATCGAAACCGGGACCAACCCCGATTCCGATAGCGAACCCGACGGCATTTCCCCTGCTGCCAGTCTTTTTCATGTGTCATTGGGTGCGCCACAGGCACCCGAGGGACTGCTGCTTCAGCGAGGCAGAGCACCCCTCGCGGCCGGCTGGTCCCACCCGCGACCAGTGCCAAATCCGGGCCAGACTATTGGTCCGCGGTTTTCTGACCCTATTCCCGTAACTGGGGGCTATAACCCGCTTGTCCTGATTGCGGAGAGTTTTGACACAGGAGATCCCGTCCGGGTTAAATGGCTCACTTCCTTTAAACACATCTATTATAATAACTTACACATTGGTTTGCGGAGATCGTTGGAATAGTGAACTTGGCAAAAGAGTTGCATTCCAAACGGACGGGAAGTAATGTGATGCCGACAAACACGGAAATATGCATCCTCGTCGTTGAGGATGAAAAGCTGCTGAACTGGTCGCTTGCCAAGTCCCTTTCCAATTGGGGCTTCGGCGTGCACCCGGTTTTTACCGGCAATGAGGCGCTGAGTCAGCTGGAGAAGTCCGGGTTTGACGTAATCATGCTCGATTACCAGTTGCCGGATATGGACGGCCTGGAGATAGCTCGCTGTGTGCGCAAGGTTCAGCCTAATGCCGTCATTTTCCTGGTAACAGCTTTCCAATGGAACGAACTGGCTGTGGAAGCCGGGCTGATAGATGCCTACTTCAATAAACCTCTTGATTTTCAACAGTTACGAGAAGCCTTGGTCAGTATCCCGCAATGGTCCGGAAGCTCCGGCCAGGCGGAGGATGTCCGGGCGCGGCTCTCGCAGAAGCCCTGATTTTCGCAATTTCCAGCTATTTCGCGGTCGGTCCGGGAGTCCGGGGGGAATTCCCTGCCCGTCAGGAGAGAGGAGTATAAAACGCGCATGAAGTCGATCTGGCAGAATTTCTGGACCATTACGGGTGCAGTTCTGGCCGTTCTTGCGGCTCTTTTCTTCGTCAGTTTTCAGTTGATAGAAGTGATCCTGCCCACCAGCAACCCATATGTGGGGATCTGGACCTTCATGTTGCTGCCTGTTCTTCTGGTGATCGGGCTGCTGATGATTCCCATGGGTTTTCTCCTGGAGAGAAAGCGGCGGCGGCGGCTCTACCCGGAAGTTAAGAATTGGCCTCCTCTGCCCCAGTTTGATCCCAACAATCCAACGCATTTGCGCGGGCTGATCATTTTCAGCGTTGGGACATTGCTGGTGCTCCCGATCGTGGTCATCGCCAGCTACGAGGGGTATCACTATACGGATTCAACCCAATTCTGCGGCCAGGTATGCCATACCGTCATGAGTCCGGAATACACGGCATACCGGAACTCGCCGCATGCGCGGGTAACCTGCGCTGCCTGTCACATCGGACCCGGGGCAGACTGGTACGTCAAAGCCAAGATCAGCGGTGTGCGCCAGGTGATTGCGGTGGCGTTGAACACATATTCCCGGCCTATTCCGACGCCGGTGAAAAACCTGCGGCCGGCGCGTGAAACCTGTGAGCAGTGTCATTGGCCCGCCAAGTTTTACGCCGCGCAGTTGCGGTCGCGGATTCACTTCGCCTCGGACGAAAAAAACAGCCGCAGTGAAATACAGGTCCTGCTGAAAACCGGCGGTGGCGATTCCTCGATGGGTCCCCCGTCCGGCATCCACTGGCACATGGCTCTGAGCCAGAAGATCGAGTATGTGGCCAGTGATGAGGCTCGCCAGGTGATTCCGTGGGTTCTCTCTACGGACGCTTCGGGCAAAAAAACCGTCTATCGCGCCGACGGCAGGACCGGGGACGATCCTCCTGAGGGTGAAGTCCGAACCCTCGACTGCATGGATTGCCACAACCGGCCGACTCATATCATTCTGCCTCCCGATCGTTCGGTCAACATGAGCATTGATGCCGATCGAATCGACCGCAACCTTCCCTACGTCAAAAAAGTTACCGTGGAAGCGCTCACGCTCCCTTTCAAGAGCGACGCGGAAGCCGATCAGGGGATTGAATCGTACATCCGCGATTTTTATGAGAAGCAGGCCGGCATTCAGGCAAGCGCCATTGAGCGGACGGTGAAGGAGGCAAAGGCGATCTACCATCGGAGCTTTTTCCCGGTCATGAGGGTGGACTGGCGCGCTTATCCCGACAACATCGGGCACATGATGTTCGAGGGCTGCTTCCGCTGCCATGATGGCAAGCATGCCTCCGGCAATCACCAGGTAATATCCAGGGATTGCGGTTCATGCCATCAGTTCCTGGAACCGGCCAGTCCGCAATCGCCGCAGATATTCCGGCAGGGAGTGCCGGAACATCCGGTGAAGCTCCAGGGCAGCCACGCCAATCTGAAGTGCAGTCAATGCCACACGGGGGGGCGCGCGCCCGAGGCTACATGCGCCGGCTGCCACACGGCGCAGAGTCTGTTCCGCCAGGGCAAACAGCCCGAACTGCCGGGATTAAAGGGCACGCCGCCGTCCATAATGGCGGGCCTGGAGTGCGAGCAGTGCCACGATTTGAACAAGCCGCAGACTCAGGCAACCATTGCCGCCCAGTGCGAATCCTGCCATGACAAAGGTTATGGCGGCATCATCCAGAGTTGGAAGGATGACACACTTGCGGGCCGCGAGAAGGCAAAAGCCGCGATCGACGATTGGGAGAAGCAGTTGGCGGATTCCGGATCGTTGAACGATCAGCTTCGGGGAGAGATCGCGAAGTTGAGAGAAACCCTGGTTCAGATTGACAAGGCCGGGCCGCAGCACAATTCCGATTATCGCGACGCCTTGTACGAGCAGATTATCAAGATAACCAGGAACGGCGCTCAGGGGCAACAGCGCTAACCCGCTTTTCTCACCAGCGTGCAAGGCTATAGCCTTTTAGGCTGTAGGCTATAGCCATAACCAAAAGGTCGTCGCGTGCCAATCCCATTTATATCAGCTTCTGTGGCCAGCCATTTTTACTGACACGCAGCGTGTCCGCCAATAGTGAACAGTTTGTGGCTAGCACGCTATTTCTTCATCTTCTTGAAGAGGTCCTCGACGCTGGAGGAGCCCGCTTTGGGTGGGCTCGGCGCTCCTTGGCCCGCAGTGGGGGCCGCTGCGGGGGTCGCTGCCGGCGTGAGGGATGCCAGCATTCCCTGCAATCGGGTGCGATCCGGATAATCCGGATTTGACGCCAGGAGCGTTTCCCATGCCATACGGGCGCCATTCGCATCGTTTTTCCCGTGCAGGTAAACGATTCCCAGGTTGAACAGGGTTTGCGGATGGGTAGGATTTAACTGGAGTGACTTTTGGAATTCGCCGATGGCCGAATCGGCTTGTCCCAGGCTCCAGTAGCAGGTTCCACGATCGGTTCTGACATTGATATTTCCGGGATCGATCTCCAGCGCCTTCCCATACCATTCCACGGCATCGCTGAACCGGCTATTGTCATAGTAGAGATTCCCCAGCTGAATCAGAGTGTTCAGCTCCCTGGGATTGGAGGTCACCATCGATTTCAGACTCGCCTCATTCTGGAGAAACGCCGCGCTGTCCATGAGCGGCGTCTGCGCCGCCGGTGCCGTCGCGACCGGCAGGGGAGCGGAGCCGGCCGTTTTCCCGAAGTAATATCCGATGCCCAACCCCGCAGCGAGGCAGATGACGCCAACGATGAGAATGTTGCCGGCGGGCTCCTTAGCCATTGGCCTACCTGCTTTCCTGTTTTGATTTGGCATGCAAACTCTTCCCTTTCCATCCTGATGCGTATTGAGAGAGAAAAGAATACCTCAAACCTTCCCGGACTCAAAGAGGCGGCAATTCAATTCCCGGGATCCGGAAACGCCCGTGGACCGAATGCGGTTGAACCCCCGCGGATCACCAGGATCGCGAACAGCCCGGAATTACTGGTTGCGGCTGTGAAGCTGAACCTTATGCCCATCCTGCTCGCGACAGGCAAACTCGCAGGAGCCGGGTGCCGGCCCTTGCGGGCCTCATTTTTCAGCCACTCCCTACCCCGCGCTGACGCGCGGGGCTAGGTACTGGCGGCGCTTCGCGCCTGGATTTCGTGACCATCGCGGCATGGCTCCTGATTTTGGCCACAGGGCATGCGGGCGCTCGATTGACCCATGGACAGGCATGCCCCCCGAGGCCCGAGGGGCCGGCAGTACCTAGCCGGCCATAAGGCCGGGAATGGGATGGCTCGGGAACGAGCGCCGGCGGCGCGGCACAAAAATGTTTATTTTGCCAGCCTGAATATGCGGATAAGGTTCAAGCTGGGAAGGGCTCGCCGGGAGCGGATTCTGCCGGTCAATTGCCGTGGCGGCCCTGGAGAGGTCAATCGAGATCAATATCGCGAGTCGGCTTGGTGATGGGCTCGTCCTTGCTCTTCTTCAGTGCTTCCTCGAACTTTCTTTCCAACAACTGCGCCTTGCTTTTCTCATCTTCGGTGCTTTGGCGGAAGATCGCTTCCCGGCGCTCGGCCTGCTCGCGCAGCAGGGCATCGACTCGGTTGAGGTCCGGCGCCGCCTGGTGTCTGGCCGGCGGAGCTTCATGAGAGATCACCTTTTCCAGGCCCACATCAACGGTAAGATGCGCTCCGCAGCAGGGGCAGGAAAGGGAGAGCGTGTGGTTTTTCGTTTTAGCCATTATACCTCCGGCTTCGCGCGCTGGTTGAGCCCCAACCGGGCTGAATCGATGCTACGCGCTCGACCGTCCCTTGTCAATCGGGGGCTTGGAGGTTTGGCCGCGAAGGCCTCGAGAGCCGCGGAACGGCCCGGATTCAGGCTCTGGGCTGGATGACCGCCAACACGGGCGCCGTCTTGGGCATGGCATCGGAGGCATCGGACAGCACTACGCGGTTGCGCCCCCGGGCTTTGGCTTGATAGAGAGCGGCGTCGGCAGCCTGAATCAGGGAGTCCAGGTCGTCCGCAATGACAATCTGCTTGACGACGACCCCGATGCTCATAGTCAGGGTGATGCTCGACTCGAGGCAGCTCAATGGGCTGGCTGGTGATCGCCTCCTGAATGCGAGCCGCATGATTCCAGGCGTTTGCAGCATCGCATCCGGGCATCACGAAGAGGAATTCCTCGCCGCCATACCGGCCGATGCTGTCATAGGCCCGCAGCGAGGATCGCATTCGCCGCGCCGCCTCGCACAGGACGGCGTCGCCGATCATGTGTCCGTACGTATCATTAATGTTCTTGAAGTGATCGATGTCTCCGATCATCAGGCACAGCGGCGCCTCCTGGCGACCGGCGCGCTCGAGTTCGCCGCGGAGCGATTCCATGGTGGCTGACCGGTTCAGCAGGCCTGTCAATCCGTCGTGGGTCGCCTGATAGCGGAGGTTTTCCTTGGCTGCCAGGAGTTCCGCCTGCAAATCGAGAATGCGCCTCCCGGCGCGCAGGCGCACCTTGAGTTCCTGGGGATCGAAGGGTTTCGCGATATAATCATCGGCGCCCGCCTCCATGCCGGCGATAACATCCTCCTTCCGGTGTTTGGCGGTGAGCAGAATCAGATAGGTGTAGGGATGATCTTCCCGCTTCCGGATTTCCTTGCAGACGTCGACACCGTCCATACCGGGCATGATCCAGTCGAGGATTGCGAGCTTGGGAGCATCATTGCCATGAAGCAGCCGCCAGGCTTCGATTCCGTTTCTCGCTTCGACGACGTCATAGCCCCATTTGGTCAATCTGGCCTGCAGAATATGGCGCAGGACGTCATCGTCGTCGGCGATCAAGACCTTCATTGTTATCCTCTTTTACACTAATTCCATGAGCATGGGAACCAGGTGGTCGATCTCTCTCTCCAGGGCCGTGCACGCCTCGAGGGCGCCATCCAGATCCAGTGCGTGCGCCCTCGTTTCCAGGATCCCCGCGGCTTCTATGGCGCCGCTGCCGCCGAAATTGCCGATACTCCCCTTGATCGTGTGAGCCGTCCGTTCCACCGCGCCGGAATCGCCCCGCCGCACGGCATCGCGCAGCTGTGCGATCTGCTTGGGATAGTTCTGGCAGAATATTTCAGCAGCTTCGTGAAGCAGTTCCAGGTCGCCGTCAAACCGTGACATAAGTCCATCCTTGTCGAGCCGGGGCATGGAGCGCGGCGCATCCGGATCACGCATTTCATTCGTGGCGGCGCCGGGAAGCAGCAGTCCGATCGCGTTCATGAAGTCGTTGACGCAGATAGGCTTCGGGATATACGCATCCATACCCGCGACCAGGCATCGATCGCGATCCCCGTCCAGGGTGTGGGCTGTAAGCGCCAGAATCGGAATGTGGGCGCCGGTCCCCTGCTCCATTTCCCGGATGGCGGCTGCCGCCTCAAGTCCGTTCATCTCCGGCATCTGGACATCCATCACGATCAGATCGAATTTCCCGGCGGCATATTCGGCCAGTGCTTCACGGCCGTTCTTCGTCGGGACGACCTCGTGTCCGCGCTTCTTGAGCAGGCTGGTCACAAGAAACTGGTTAGTGGCGTTGTCTTCGGCCAGCAGGATATGTAGCTTCCGGTTGGCAGGGTGGGCGCCGGGCGCGGAAGCGGGTAACGGGGCACCAAGCGCGTGCGCCTTGCCCGAGGTCCGCCCCCGGGCGGCGTGCGCCCGGGACAGCGCGCGAACAATGGCATCCTGAAGATCCGACTGCTTCAGAGGCTTCATCAGATACGAACATACTCCCAATTCCCGGCAGCGTTCGGAGCGATGTTTGAAATCGGCTGAGGTGAGCAGAATCACAGGAATGCCCTGCATGCCAGGGGTGGCGCGCATCTTCGACGCCACTTCGAATCCGTCCATTTCGGGCATCATGCCATCCAGCAGAACCAGGGAGAATGGGTCGCCGGTATCGATCCCTTGCTGCAACGCCTGCAGGCCGACAGCGCCTCCGCCAGCCACTTGCGGGCGCATCTGCCAATTGAGCAGCATTCCTTGCAGGACGCGACGGTTGACATAGTTGTCGTCGATGACCAGTACGCGTTCGTCGCGCAGCTCCACGGCGGCGTTCTGATTCGGAAGGGAACTTGACGCTGAATCCGGGAGCGCAAACGGAAGGGTGACGTGGAATGCCGTGCCTTGGCCCGGCTTGCTGTCGAGCCAGATTTCACCCCCCATCATCCCGACCAGCTGGGTGGTAATGGTCAGACCCAGGCCGCTACCGCCATATTTGCGCGTCATCGTGCTGTCGGCCTGGGCGAACGCCTCGAAGATCAGCTGCTGTTTGTCTTCCGGGATACCGATACCGGTATCGGTGACTGTGAAGTGCAGCACGGTCTTTTCCACGGACTCAAGTTCGCTCTGGACATGGACGACGATGTCGCCTTGATCGGTGAATTTGATCGCGTTGTCGGTCAAATTGAGGATAATCTGCCGGAGCCGGTCCGGATCGCCGATCAGGGCATCCGGAACATCGGGGAGGATGTTGCTGGTTAACTCCAGCCCCTTTCGTTGCGCGCGCAGGGCCAGGGTGCCGAACGTAAGGTCGAGGGTGGCGCGCAGCCCGAACTCAATCGGGTCCAGCTGCAGCTTGCCGGCTTCTATCTTTGAGAAGTCGAGGATGTCGTTTATCAATGACAGCAATGAGGCGGCCGAACTGCGGACGATTTCGAGGTATTCGCGCTGCTCGTCGCTGAGGTCGGTGCCGAGCGCGAGCTCGGTCATTCCGATGATCCCGTTCATGGGCGTGCGGATTTCATGGCTCATGTTTGCGAGGAACTCGCTCTTGGCCCGTGACCCGGCCTCGGCGGCTTCCTTCGCCAGCTTCAGTTCTTCGGCATTCCGCTTGCGCTCGGTGACGTCTTCGAGGAAGCCCTCATAGTAGAGGAGATCTCCGTCTTCACCCCTTACGATGCGGGCCTTCTCCGAAATCCAGATTATGCTTCCGTCTTTGCGGAAGACTTTGGATTCGAAGCCCGAGACCACGTCCTGGGTCTGGGTCAGAGCGACAAACTCCGCGCGGCGGCCGGGATCGACATACACGCTGTGATCGGCCACGGCGGCCTGGAATTCACTCGGGGTATCGTAACCGAAAATCCGCGCCATGGCCGGATTGCAGCTCAGCAGTTCACCGCCCGGAGTGCTCTGGAACAGCCCCTCAACCGCATTCTCGAAGATGCTGCGGTACTTCGATTCGGCATCACGAAGCGCCTTTTCCACCGCTTTGCGCTGGGTGGCGTCCCGCGCGATTCCCTGAACCCCGACGGCAATGCCTCCCCGCCGAATCACTCGGCAGTTGACCTCGACCGGAATCCGGTGCCCGTCGCGGGAGACGACCTCCAGTTCGAGATAGACGGGATTGCCATTGGCCAGCATGATTTGCGATTTCTGGAGAGCTTCACCCAGATACTCGGGCGCCAGTAATTCAGCAAAATTCATGCGCAGCGCTTCATCCCGCGAATAGCCGGTAATCCGCTCGGCAGCCGCGTTAATCGAGGTGAACATCCCGTTCAGATCGTAAGTAAAGACCATATCGCTGGCATTTTCGAACAATTCCCGGTAGCGATCCTCGCTTTCCCGCAGCGCCCTCTCAATCCGTTTGCGCCCCTCGATGTTGCGCGCAAATGCGCAGATATATCCGCGCCCGTTGAACTCCAGGAAGTTGCTGGTGATTTCCACCGGGTTCTCGATCCCGTCTCTGGTACGGTGAATCGACTCAAACGTGTGCGCGCCGAGTTCCCTGATGAACTCCCAGTGCTTCCGCCAGCCGACCAGTTGGTAATGTGGATCGATATCGTGCACGGTCAAATGCAGCAGTTCATCACGCGAATATCCCAAACTCCGGCAGGCGGCCTCGTTGGCAAACACAAACCGTCCATCTTCCTGAATTCCGAAGGCGGAATCCGAGGCGTGGTCGATGGCAAACTCGGTCAGACCTTTAACGGTCGATTCATCATGGATCGATCGGCGCCGTTGGTCGTGCGCGCATTCGGAAGCAGACTCTGGCGCCCCTTCGAGTCCCGGGGGTCCGGCCGCCGTCTCCCGGTTGGAGCGTAAGCAAATGAAAAGCGTTGCCAGAGCCAGCACCGCCAGGGCGATCAGCCCGTACGCCAGACTGCCCGCGGCTGAAGGTGGATTCCAGGCCACGAAGGCCCAGATGAGAAAGGCTCCCAGCACCCCAAAGGAGACGGTTTCGATCGTTGTCCGGTATTTCATCTCCTTGCTTTTCGGCCGTTTATCGGAACGGCATTAGCCTTCCGGCACGACTTCGGAATCCCGCCGGAAGATCGTGGAGATTCCGGTCGCCGGACCTCGGATCTTTGCAGCAGGCATCTGCGCCCGAAAGTCCTTGTAAAACTGTCTGTCCTGCTTCCCGGGGGCGTTCTCCGGGCGGGCGCGCCGGCTGCGGTTTCAGAGGCGTGGCACCAGAGTTCAGCCTGGGAACGGGTTGGGGAGAAGCGGACAGGGGCGCGAGCCTACTTTGAACTTGAAAAGTGGGCGTGGAGACCTCAAAATGCAATGCCGCAGAGGTGTTTTCTGTTCCGGATTCAATGGGGCGACGTAGCTCAGTCGGTTAGAGCGTGGGATTCATAACCCCAAGGTCGGTGGTTCGATTCCACCCGTCGCTACCATCTCCAATAAGTCATTAATAATCAAAAACATAAATAGATTTTTCTGGTCTTGCTCCAAGCTCATTTCTTGACCAATTTCCATCGAATCGGACATCCAAATTCCCACGTTCCAACATGTTCGCGCCAGTGGTCATTGTCCGCTACCAATTGCGATTGCTGAATTTGCAATCAGAAATGAGGAACTGAGATCAGGCACCATATTCAAAAATGGTCGTCCAGATAAAACAATACCCAATGCCGGAAGTGAGCCTTTGGGATCCAACTGTTGATTGTAAAAGTGTTATCGTTCGCTTGACTGGACAATAAATTTGATAGTGGGGCCGTTGTGGGGCAGTTTTTCTTTTCGGGGCTGCATTTTCTTGGGGGTATTCGCGGCGCCACAACCCCCATCTGTGGTAGATCGGGCACGTGTTCACATTCGCAACATCGAAGCCTAGTTCGCCAGCAGGCACTTTTGGCACAAGCAAACAGTTGCGATAAACATCTGAGTGAGATTATTTTCTAATCTTATGCATTTCACGCCAGATGTCGGCCTCTGCATCTTCTGCCGGTCTCTCCAATACTCGCTGTATAGACTTGATCCTTTCCAATTGGCCCTCGAGATCGCCACGTGAGGCATCCCGTTGTTGGAGAAGGCGATCATATTCTGCAATTTCCTTTTCCGATTCCAGGAAGAGCCGGAGGTAATCCTGATCCTGCAGAGTTGAAAGCGCGTGAGCCATTTCATGGCCCAGGACTTCCGTGTAACGATCCGTTTCTCCAAGACCTGCAAACGGGACAAATCCATCGGGACACATCGCGGACGGCCTAGCATACGCCCGGCGAATGGTGGGAAGGTTTAGACGGATGACGCAAATATGTCGCTTCCCGGCGGGATCCAATACCTCGATAGTGAATTTCCCGGCCAGATTGGAGTAGCCGGCATCCTGATCTGTCATCTCGATATACACTTCGTGTTCGCTCGCTTCCAGGTTCCGCCACAGATCCAGGATCCTAGGATGCAGAGGCAGGCCCTGCTTGTCCTGCTTCAGCACCGTCATCACGATCGACTTCCAGATCTTCAGGTCGTGGCGTGACAGTCGGTCGGTCAGAATGCCGCCGGAAGCACGGGACGGTTGGAGAACAACGAATAGGAAAACGCTCACGATCAGGATCCGGACACTTGCGCGAAATTCCATGGGGCCTCTTTTCCGGCGGCGAAATTTCGCCGCGCTTGGCCCCTAATGCGCAGACTCAAGACAAAAACGGACATGCCTCTGCAAAACATCCCGTTGGGGATCGAATGCCCTCCTTGTCCGTCCGATACGGAGTATCAAAGCAGCTCAAGACTGTGTATAATGCGGACAGCTCGGGACCAGTTATTCGCATTTTTATTGTTGAATCAGGAATGGAAACTACTCCGCAGGAAGTGACGTGTCTGCTTCATGCCTGGACGCGTGGCGACAAGTTTGCCCTGGAGAGGCTGGTTCCTCTTGTGCATGACGAATTGCGAAGGCTGGCGCATATCTACATGGTGCGTGAGTGTCCCGGGCACACGCTGCAGACCAGCGCGTTGGTTAACGAGGCGTACCTGCGACTCGTTCATGCGAAGCAGGTCGACTGGCGGGATCGCGCCCACTTTTTTGCCATTTCCGCAACGGTGATGCGGCGCATCCTGGTCGAATTCGCGCGCTCACGCAGGGCGCGCAAACGGGGAGGCAACACCGGCAAGGTCGAGTTCGACGAAGGTATGGTCCCCTCGCCGGTCCGGCGCGGGGACCTCATTGCGCTCGACGATGCTCTCAATGCGTTGGCCGCCTTCGACTCGAGGGAGGCGCAGGTGGTGGAATTGCGTTTCTTTGGCGGGCTCACTGCGGAAGAGACGGCGGAAGTGCTGAAGATCTCATCGAAGACGGTGCTGCGTGAATGGGAGCATGCGAAGGTCTGGCTGGCGCGGGAATTGAAACGAGGCGAAGAGGCATGAACGAAGAGCGTTGGCGGAAAGCGAAAGCAATCTATCAATCCCTTGTTGAAAGGGACTCGTCGCAGAAGGATGCGTATCTGGCGCAGGCCTGTGCCGGAGACGAGACGCTGCGGAAGGAAGTCGAATCGCTCATCGCGTGCCAATCGGAAGCGGATGGCTTGATGGCATCCCCGGCGCTGGAGGTGGTAGTTCGGGAGTTGGCAAGTGAGCCGGAGGAAGACCTCAGCGGCCGGGCGTTGCTGCACTATCGGGTGAAGGAGAAGATCGGCGCCGGCGGCATGGGAATCGTGTACCGCGCCGGCGACACCCGTCTTAACCGGGAAGTAGCGATCAAGGCTTTGCCGGCAATTTTCTCGGCGGATCCGGAACGGTTGGCGCGGTTCGAGCGGGAGGCGCGGTTGCTGGCGACGCTGAGTCATCCGAACGTTGCCGCGATCTACGGCCTAGAGGAGTGCGAAGGGAAGCGATACATCGTCATGGAACTGGCGGCAGGGCAAACGCTGGCGGAGCGGATCGCGAAGGGCCCGTTGCCGATCGAGGAGGCATTGGAGATTTGCCGCCAGATTGCGGAGGGACTCGAGGCGGCGCACGAGAAGGGAATCGTCCATCGCGACCTGAAGCCGGCGAATGTGAAGATCACGCCGGAGGGGAAGGTAAAGATCCTGGACTTCGGGCTGGCGAAAGCGTTTGAGCAGGAAACGCCCGCAGTCGACGCATCGAAATCTCCGACTTTGACGGATCGAATGACCCGGTCGGGGGTGATCCTGGGTACGGCCGCCTATATGGCTCCCGAGCAAGCCCAGGGAAAGACCGTAGACAAGCGGGCGGACATCTGGACATTCGGCTGTATTCTGTACGAATGCCTGACAGGAAGGCATCCCTTCGACGGAGATACAGTTACCGAGACATTGGCCTCGATACTCAAAGGCGAGCCGGATTGGCGGATTCTGCCCGCCGCCTTACAACCTAGGACGAACGAGTTGTTGCATCGCTGCCTCGACAAGGATTCAAAGCGCCGCCTGCGCGATATCGGCGAAGCGCGCCTCGTTATTGAGACGTCGCTCAGCGATAAAGCGCCACATTCCAACGCTGCGCGGGCTCCGCGCGGCGATCGGCGACTGTGGCTGGCCTGGAGCGCGGCAATTGCGTCAGCCCTGCTGGCTGTGAGCCTGATTCCGGTTGCATTAAAACATCTTAGCGAAAAACCGCCTGCTCCAGAGACGCAGTTGCGTTTCCAGATTATGCCTCCGGCTGGCAGTACGAATTCCGTGCTGTCGCCCGATGGCCGCAAGCTTCTCTTTTACGGGGGGGGCCGGATCCGGGTTCATTTTCTGGAGTCGGGAGAAACGCGCGACCTTACAGCCGCTGGAGCCCAGGTGCCCGCCTGGTCGCCGGACAGCCGTTTCATCGCATATGTGCTGGGCGGAAACCTCATGAAGATCGAGGCAACCGGAGGTTCACCGAAGATTGTACTGACAAATGTGAAGGGGTGGGGACTGTGCGCCTGGAACCGGGACGACGTGATCATCGTCGCCCAAAGCAAAACCGGCATTTTCCGTGTGCCCGCATCCGGTGGCGTCCCGATTCAAATTACAGCAGTGGACACCGCACATCAGGAACTGTGGCAATATGGCCCCTGTTTCCTGCCCGATGGACGGCACTTTGTTTACGGTCGAGCCTATAGCAATGGAAGTGGCGACATTGCCCTGGGTTCCCTGGATGCCAAACCCGAGCAACAGAATTCGAAGCCGTTGATGGCAAGCAATTCGCAGGCGGTGTATACACCCTCGACAGACCCGGCTATCGGCTACCTGCTATTCGATCGGGGCGGCACTCTCATGGCTCAGCGCATCGACAACAACCGGCTGAAGCTGATCGGACAGGCATCGACTGTTGTCGATGTGGTTCCTGACGAGGAGGGCACGGGATGGACGGATTTTTCGGCTTCGGCCAACGGCGTCCTGATGTTTCTCCTGCCGCCACCCATACCTGAGCGGCAAATCACCCGGTACGACCGGGCGGGCAACGTTCTGGGTACTTTTGGGGAGTCGGCAAACTATCAGGGGCTGGCGCTTTCGCCCGACGGCACTCGCCTGGCTGTGAGCAAAATTACCGAAAAGACAGCCAACATCTATCTGATGGATCTCTCCGGCGACGGCACGAGCCGGCGCTTTACCTTCGGTGCCGCAAGAGATAAAGATCCGGTCTGGTCGCCGGACGGAAACACCATCGTCTTCAGCTCAAACAGGGACGGTCATTACGACCTTTATCAAAAACCGGTAAGCGGAATCAAGAATGAAGAGGCTCTGCTCAAGACCCCCGAAGACAAACAGGCTACGAGTTGGTCGCAAGACGGAGCCTTCCTGCTGTACTCCGTGGTGCACAACACGTCGATCGACGATATCTGGGTGCTCCTGATGGATCGTGACCGGAAATCGATCCCGTTCCTAATCAACCAACCCGAACTCGGGCTGAGAAAAGCCCGCTTTTCTCCCGATGGACACTGGGTGGCTTACAGAGCCAGACCTGGGCTCTACGTCCGATCGTTTTTCATGAACTCCGCCGCGTCTGCGGTGGAGACGGGCGGCATATGGGAAATCTTAAATAGAGGGGGAGGGGACCCACACTGGCGAGGTGACGGCCGGGAACTTTATTATTGTTCAAACAAGGGCCAGCTTATGGCTGTCGATATTGCCCGGGGCCCGACTTTCCGGTCCGGGAAGCCGCAGGCGGTGGCACCGACATCCGACCCGCAAGGGCCTTTTGAATCTAATCTCTGGGATGCCAGCGCAGATGGAAGGTTTTTTATCGCAGCCGCACCTATAGATAAGAACAACCGGATGCAATACACGGTGGTGATGAACTGGCAATCCGCCTTGAAGAAATAGGACTATGAGCAGAGGCTTCGGCGAAAAGGCATGAACGAAGAGCGTTGGCGCAAGGCGAAAGCAATCTATCAGTCCCTCGTTGATCGTGGACCCTTGGAGCGGGAAGCGTTCTTGGCCCAGGCCTGTGCCGGGGACATAATGCTGCGGAAGGAAGTCGAATCGCTCATGGCATGCCGGTCGGAAGCGGATGGCTTGATGTCGTCCCCGGCGCTGGAAGTGGCGGCCCGGGAGTTGGCGGGAGAGCCGGAGGAAGACCTGAGCGGACGGACGGTGCTGCACTACCGGGTGAAGGAGAAGATCGGCGGCGGCGGCATGGGAATAGTTTATCGCGCCGGCGACACCCGTCTTAACCGGGAAGTTGCGATCAAGGCTTTGCCGGCAATTTTCTCGGCGGATCCGGAACGGTTGGCGCGGTTCGAGCGGGAGGCGCGGTTGCTGGCGACGCTGAGTCATCCCAACATTGCGGCAATCTACGGCCTAGAGGAGTGCGAAGGGAAGCGATACATCGTCATGGAACTGGCGGCGGGGCAAACGCTGGCGGAGCGGATCGCGAAGGGCCCGTTGCCGATCGAGGAGGCATTGGAGACTTGCCGCCAGATAGCGGAGGGACTCGAGGCGGCGCACGAGAAGGGGATCGTCCATCGCGACCTGAAGCCGGCGAATGTGAAGATCACGCCTGAGGGGAAGGTAAAGATCCTGGACTTCGGGCTGGCGAAGGCGTTTGAGCAGGACACGCCCGCAGTCGACGCATCGAAATCTCCGACCTTGACGGATCGAATCACCCGGCCGGGGTTGATCCTGGGTACGGCCGCCTATATGGCCCCGGAGCAAGCCCAGGGCAAAACCGTGGATAAGCGCGCGGACATCTGGGCTTTCGGATGCGTCCTGTACGAGTGCTTGACCGGAAAACGTCCCTTCCAAGGTGATACAGTTACCGAGACATTGGCTTCGATACTCAAGGGCGAGCCAAATTGGCAAGCCCTGCCGTCTGACTCACCGCTGAAAGCGAGGGATTTGCTGCGCCGATGTCTCCAGAAGGATCCCAGGGAGCGCCTTCACGACATCGCGGATGCGCGGATCGAAATCAGGGAATTGTCTGCTCGGCCTGAAGTACAGGCGCGGGTTTCCCGACAATCCTCATTCACCTGGCTGTCTGCTGGTGTGGCCGTGGGGTTATTCGCCGGCATCATGATCGCCATCGGGCTGATTCGATATTTTCAGCCGGGGCCCTCTGCTGCAATTGTCACATCGACCATCAAAGTCGAACCAGGTCACTGGCTGGACGGCATGCGCCGGGACTTCGAAATGCAGCGCCCGGCCCGGACCGCGATGGCCATCTCCAGCGACGGCAGGTTCGTCGTTTACAGCGCAATCGAGGAAAATCCCGGTCCGCAGGCGAAGCCCCGGCTGTTCCTGCGATACCTGGATCAATCCGAAACCAAGCCCATCAGCGGAACAGAAGGGGGCATCAATCCCTTCCTGTCGCCCGACAACCGCTGGGTGGGATTCTGGGCAGAAAAGAAGCTGAAGAAGGTTCCGATAGAAGGCGGAGTGGCCGCTGAGTTGTGCGACGCTCGACCTATGTATGGCGCGGATTGGGATAGCGCCAACAGCATTGTATTTGCGACTGAAGGCGGGCTCTTTTTAGTTTCAACTGACGGTGGTAAGCCCGAGCCTTTAACCAAGCCTGACCGGAAACGGGGGGAGTCAGGACACCGCCTGCCGCACATGCTTCCCAATGGGAAGGCTGTACTCTTTTCGGTCATGAAAGGCGGTTTTGATCCCCATCCCTCGCTTTCTCTGCTCCGGCTGGATACCCGAGAGTGGCACCCGCTATTACCGGATGCAGCAGATGCCAGGTATGTTCCCACTGGGCACATCGTATTCTTGAAACAGGGCGTGCTTACGGCCGTGCGTTTTGATCAGGCCAGGCTGGAGATCGTCGGGCAGCCATTCCCTCTGGTGGGAAATGTCATGCAAGCCTTCAGCACGGTCACCCCCAATAATTCCGGCGCCGGCCAGTTTGCGTTGTCTGACTCAGGATCGCTGATATACGCGGCAGGCGGCATCATGCCCGACTTGCAGAACACGCTGGTTTGGGTGGATCAGAAGGGAAATGAGCAGCCGGTCACGGACAAGAAGTTTCCCTATTTTGCTCCGCGTCTTTCCCCCGACGGCCGGAAGATTGCCTATGCAACCGGAGGGCGAGAATGGCAGATCTGGGTGTACGACATCAACAAAGGCACGAATTACCAGCTGACGAATGAGGGATGGGCTTGCTATCCGGTCTGGACTCCAGACGGGAAAAGCCTTCTTTTCGTATGGGAAAGATCTCTGATGATGCGCCTTTTTGGGCAGTCTTGCGACGGAAGCTCACCGGCGGAGAAGATTACGACCAGTGAATATGCGCAATTTGCCGGGTCGTATCCACCGGACGGGACGACCATCACGGTGGTGGAATATCACGCCAAGACGGGCGACGACATCGCCGTACTGGACACCCGCACCGGGCGAGAGACGCCGTTCTTGAATTCCCCATCCGGTGAACAACACCCGGAGTTCTCTCCCGACCGCCGCTGGATTGCCTACGCATCCAATGAGTCAGGGCGGTTCGAGGTCTACGTGCAGGACTTCCCCGATCGGCACTTCAAGATTGCGGTGTCGAGCGAAGGAGGCCTCGAGCCGCTTTGGGCCAGAAACGGCAAACAGATCTTCTACCGATGGGCGGATCAAGTCTGGACCGCGGGTGTTCAGAGCGAGGGCGGGTTCGCGGTCGGCAAGCCGCGCATGTTGTTTGAAAATCCGGGACATTATGATCGCGGGGCCAAAATACGTGCCTATGACCTGTCCCTTGACGGTCAGCGCTTCCTCATGACCAGGCTCGAGCAAAGGAAGCCCACGCCCGTGACCGAAATGACTCTCGTGCAGAACTGGTTCGAGGAACTCAAGCGCCTCGACCCCGCCGGGAAGAAGTGAATGCGATTGACCATCCTCGGCCTCCATAGAGGTCCGAGTCCGCAGCGGTCATACGAAAATCCCATGTTCCAAACGTGTAACCAAATTACCTATTTTGGAAATTGAGTCACGATAATCCTCTGAATTCATAGAATCTCCATAAACGCACAGTCTGATTAAGTGAGATGTTGGCCCCTCTTGCGTCGCCTCCTCTTCGCGTTTGGCAAGCGCGTCAAGGCGAGGCTGCCGCGTCGCGGCTTGCTCTGGGTCGCAAGGAAATGATCCTTGCTTTTTATGTCAAATATGACATATCATCGAGCCGTGATTCCAAACGACAAGCCTCTTGTATGGATGCATGCCGAAGTGAAATCCCCTCCGTTTTCTGCGGAGGCAAGGCTTGAGACAGGATTTCTGCTCAGAAAATTGCAGAATGGCGAGAGGCTTGAAATGCCTCACTCGAGGCAGATGCCGGCTATCGGCGAACGTTGTCACGAATTGAGGATCGTCGACGTCAATGCGACCTGGCGCATAATCTACCGCGTTGATCCCGACGCCATTGTCATCGTGGACGTATTCGGCAAGAAATCACGAACAACGCCGAAATCGGTGATTGCCCGATCGAGGAAGAGGCTGCAGGAGTATGACGATGCATAGCAAGAAGCGAAAGCGCCTGGAGGCCAAAGGATGGAAAGTCGGCAGCACGAGAGAGTTTCTCGGCCTGTCCGATCAGGAGGAATCTTTCATTGAGATCAAGCTGCGGCTTGCGGAAAGCCTTCGCAATCAAAGAGTGAAGCGCCAAATGACCCAGGCGGACGTGGCTAAGGCGATCAAATCAAGCCAATCACGGGTTGCAAAGATGGAGGCCGGTGAACGGTCCGTATCGCTGGATCTTCTTGTGCGGACGCTGCTCGCTCTCGGCACTTCCAACTCTGATGTGGTCCGCCTCCTCTTTCCTCGGAAGTCTGCCCCAGCGGCATAATTCTTCCGTTTTAGATGGCATTGGACCAATGGATCGGCAGCGTCGCTGAACTCGGAAATTTGGATCCGCTACCCCTTCCGCTCCCTGAAGCGAAGTCGCTCGAATCCTGGTTCGAGGATGAAGAGGAGGAAGGCAGGCCTAAATAATTCACTGATGTCGGGATAATTCGGCTCCAGAGAATTTCGTCAATTCTACGGATGTGGCGGCTGTCCTGAGCGGCATTTAGGTGTGAAGGCAATCTGGTCTCCTTGACCTATCAATGCTTTCGCCATATATCCCGGCAGCTCGGGAAATCCGGAATCGGATCGTTCGGCTCGAGCGATCGCTCTGCTATGAAATTGCTCGAGTCTCCATCCTTGATCTTGATGACACCTCTGAGCCGACGGTCTCTGCCTAGCATCACCCAGCAGGAGCCCCACATCGGGTCGAACTCCCACGCTCCCTTCCGCGTGAACGACACGCCGGACTTGGTCGGCTTGCAGGTGACTCCCGCCGGGCTGCGAGCCACCTAGGAACAGTCCCGAATTTTGTCCAGGGGAGATCGAGGATTGATCGGTAAAAAAGCTGAACGTCGGGCATCCTGGTGATCTATCTCCCCTTGGGCGCTTTGGCTTGGCGGTCACAATTTGGCGCAAACATCGGCGGATGAGCGACGCCCGACCAATTCGTCATAGATATCGTTGTCGAAGGCAACCGCCTCGTGTGCACAGGCGCACTTTACGTCCTCGCGGAAATCGATCTCCGTGTAATCCGCTCGACCCACGGAATTATCTCGAATTCTACGCACGATGTTTCCAAGCTGCTTCTTTTGCCGGGCCCGATTGCGGGGATCGGGGAGCGCATTGATTTCTTTGACGAAATATTTGAAGCTGTTGATTTTGACGGGGGATCGCTGGCTGACGGCTTCCAGAGCTGAAATTATTTTTTCGACAGGAACCTGGTCGAGACCGTGTTCCGTGTAAGCTTCGGAATCGGACTGGCTCCACCGATTTCCCGTCACCTTTTCGTAGGTGGCCCGGACAGCCGCAAAATCGTAGTTCGAGATCCCGTGTTTTTCTCGCGGCGCAGCCGCGCGGCTGTGGTTTTCCGCGCAGGTGATCGCGCCGATATGGTTTCCAGCGCCATTTGATGATGATTGTTTTTTATAATCATCATCATCTTTATTGGTGGCATGTGGCGCCACGCAGGCTCCGGGTGCTACGGTGGCACATGACTCCAAGGTGGCACTATCTGCCACCGTGGTGTCATTTGCCACCGTGGAGCCGGGCGCCGTCTCTGCGGATGGCATCGGCACCTGGTAGACATTCCCTTTTGAGGGTCCGCCGAGGATCGCGCGCAGTCGCCGGATCAATCCTCTCTTTTCCAGGTAAAGTATTGTGTCCTGGACCTTTCTCTGCGACATGAGGACTGATTTTGCCAACTTTGCCAGGCCGACAACGCACGTGTCACGCCGGAAGCCGTGGGAGAGAAGAAACAGCTGGTAATAGACGGCTTTTGCGAACGGATCGAGTGTCGGAAACAGGCTGAAATTGATCGTATTCGGTACCCGCAACTCGCCTTTGACCACGGCAAGCCGTGCCATGGTGGCATCTGGTGCCACGGTGGCGGGCGGTGCCTCCGTGGCAGCGTGCCATGGTGAATCGCTGCTTTGGTGCCACCGTGGCATTGTGTGCCAGGGTTTTTTCCACAGGTGGAGAGGGCTTCGGCCGCCGCGACGTGCCGTCCGCCGGCGTGGTGATGACGCCCTCGAGCGGGGCATATTGCTTGAGCAGTTCTCTCGTAGCGGTATGCTCGCCCTGGCCCTGGATGAGATCTCTAGCGATGGATGCTCTCAACTGCTGCCTGTCTCTTTTGTTCATGGCTCATTTCCCGTTTGAGTTCGTTGAACAGTTTCATGAAGTCGAAGGTGGCGGAACTCGTCGTGGAACTCTCCACGACGCCTCTCCTCATGGCGGTGGCTTCGGCGACGCCGACGTAACGATGAATGACCGATTCCAGGACCAGGCTGGGACCGAAGAATTCCTCGACCTGCTGCCGGATGATCTTGTCGAGGTTCTGCCGCTTGTTGAACATCGTGGTCAGAACGTTGATTTTCAGGGAAGGATTGTGGGTCTCGCTGATCGCGGCAATGGTCTTGAGGAGCTGGTTCATGCCGAGCAGGGCAAACGAGCTGGAATCGATCGGGATGATGACCGAGTCGGCGACGACCAGCGCGTTGACGGTGGCGGCCCGCATGGCCGGCGGGGTGTCGATGATGACGACATCGAAATCGGCAAGGACCGGCTTCAGCTGCCGGCGGAGCAGAAGTTCCCGGTTGACTTTCTTCGCCTCCAGCAGGTCATCGGCTTCGATGTCGATGGAATTGGGCAGAAGATGGAGCTGAGGACGAATCTCAACGAGGTAGCGGCGGATCTCCGGCACCTCGTTGATCAACAGGCGATGGGCCGTCGACTTCAGCTTGTTGAGATCGACGCCGAGGCCGGCGCTCAGGTTTCCCTGCTGATCCAGGTCGATGGCAAGTGTCCGATTGCCGGCTCTGGCAAAGCAAACAGCAAGGTTGAGGGCGACTGTGGTCTTTCCGCAGCCGCCTTTTGCATTCGTGAGAGTAAAGATGTGTGCCATAGCGTCTCCTTGAGTTAAAATGGGCCACGAGCGGAGCGGTCCGCTACCGAATCAGCGGTCACGGTGCGCTCGCGGATCCACCCCGCCTGCTCTTGGCACAGTTTGCCCAGGAGAAGCCAGTGGGGCTTTTGTGGGGCTGTTCTGTTGCAGAAAGCCGCACAAACGGACCTAAAGCAACTTCAAGGAATCCGCGTTTTTATTGGTTTTTTTTGTTTGGTATGTTGTTGAGTTCAGGCACTTTAGGGATTCATAACCCCAAGGTCGGTGGTTCGATTCCACCCGTCGCTACCAATCCACAAGTCATTGTTATCAAAATACATAACGGAAACTCACAAAGACGGGTAGACGCCGTTTTTCGACCACCTTGGCAAACACAACCCCACGGTCTAAAGTGGCACCAGGATTCGCGTCTTCATGAAGGCATGATAATTTGTTGTTAGGAAAGCACTTCAGAGAATGCCGAGTGACGGAGTTCTGCAGGGTAGAAATCACAGCGTGAGAAATAAAACCGTTACATTTCGGTCACTCGTGGTATATCATGTGCAACGTAGTGAGTCTATGACGATCTTATCGTTGCACAGGATTTAATATGGACCAGTTCGGTGGCCTCAGCGGCGCATCTCGCGCACGGTTGGCGAGGATCCTTCGCCAAATCAGAGGAGTTATCGCCGCCAATGATGCCGCAAAAGCGCTGGGCGTCAGCCGCAAGGAAGCAACGCGGTTGCTTGCCGGATGGGCAACGCGCGGCTGGCTGACGCGGGTACGTCGAGGTCTATTTCTCCCCGTTCCGCTAGAATCATCCACCCCCGACATCGCTGTGGAAGATGCGTGGGTGGTTGCGGACAAGGTTTTTGCTCCATGCTACATCGGAGGTTGGAGTGCCGCGGAATACTGGGGCTTTACCGAACAACTGTTCCGCTCAACCTTGGTCATTACCTCTCGCCGGCCGCGAGCACGGCGGATTGATGCTCAGGGAACTTCATTCGTCGTGCGAAGCGTGAGAAAGCGCGCGATGTTTGGCCTCAAACCGGTCTGGAGAGGGCCCGTCCGAGTTAACGTTTCAGATCCAACGCGAACTATTCTGGACATGCTCGACACGCCGGCTCTTGGTGGAGGCATCCGATCTGTCATAGATGTGCTCAAATCATATTACGGCTCTCAGCATCGCGACACGCAGATGCTAGTTCGTTATGCCGACCAGCTCGGCAACAAGGCAGTATTCAAGCGACTCGGCTATTTGGCCTCCGTATTTTTCGAAGGAGAACAAGAGATCATCGACGCTTGCCGGGAGCGCCTGTCGGCGGGCAACGCCAAGCTGGATCCTAAACTTCCCGCAGACCGGCTCGTAAGCAATTGGCGGCTGTGGGTGCCTGCCGGATTTTCGAAGGAGGCAGTGCGGTGATCGGCAAGGAAGAAATTCTCGGATTTGCCCGAGAGGTTGGGCTCGACCCAAACGTTGTAGAGAAGGATTACGTTCTCGGGTGGATGTTGGCTGGAATTTCGTCCCATCCAAGAACTCGGGATACTTGGCTGTTTAAGGGCGGCACATGTCTGAAGAAGTGCTACTTCGAGACTTTTCGGTTTTCGGAAGACCTCGACTTCACTCTGCTCGACAGCTCCCATGTGGACGACGCGGTTCTGCGCCAGCTGTTTTCGGAAATCACGCAGTGGGTGCATGACCAATCGGGCATCGAACTACCGGAGAATGAGCGCTTGTTCGAAGTGTACATAAACCCTCGGGCCAAGAAGTCGGCACAGGGCCGACTGGGTTACAGGGGACCCATGCAGCGCCAGGCCAGTTTGCCTCGGATCCGGTTCGACTTGACAGATGACGAGCGGGTCGTTCTCAAAGGCGAGCGCAGACACGTCCACCACCCCTATTCCGACGAACCTGAGGGTGGAATCGAAGTGCTTGCGTATTGTTTTGAAGAGGTGTTTGCCGAAAAACTGCGAGCTCTTGCGGAACGCCAGCGGCCGCGCGACCTCTACGATGTAGTGCACCTTTATCGTCGTGCCGTGGACATAAATCGAGCGTCAATCCGCACTACGCTTGCGGCCAAATGCGAATTCAAGGGTATAGCGATCCCTACGGTCGCGGGTTTGCTCTCCAGCCCTCAACACCCTGAGTTGCGTGCTGATTGGGAACAAATGCTGGCACACCAGCTGGCAGGACTGCCGCCATTCGACTCGTTCTGGGAGGAGCTGCCGTCGGTCTTCGCATGGCTCGAACGCGAAGAGATCGCGCCGCGCCGTCCAGCTATGGGCACGCTCCACGCTGACATTGACACTTCGTGGCGTGTGCCGACAATGGCACATTCGTGGCGCGCCGAGGGCATTGCAGCGCCTCTCGAGATTGTCCGATTTGCTGCCGCCAACCGTCTTTGCATGGATCTTGATTACCGCGACGAGCAGGGCAGAGTTGGTTCCAGGATTATTGAACCGTATTCGCTGCGGCGCACCATGGCAGGGGACATTCTTCTTTATGCCGTTCGTAGCGACAACGGTCAGGATCGATCATATCGTGTGGATCGAATCCTAGGAGCGCGCGCGACCAGCCAGCCATTCAGGCCGCGATACGAAGTGGAACTCAGCCTCGCCGCCCCTTTACACGTGCCGGAGATTTCTCGAGCGGGGCGAACGTCGACTTCTTCTGTGAGGCTAAGCCGAACCTCAAGACCAAGCATGTCTTCTGTACGCGGCTCTGGACAGCTCCGATACGTTTTCCAATGCGTCTCCTGCGGTAAGAGATTCGAGCATTCGAAGTATGATTCGACGTTGAGGGCGCACAAAACCAAGAGCGGCTACCTCTGTTCGAGTCGCATTGGATCCTATGTCACGACCAGATACTGAACGACTCCAAAGGGGAATCACATGCGCTACGATGAGTTTTGCGATCAACTGCAAGATGCACTTCGTGCCGCCGGGCTGCTTGTCGGGGTTGAAAGCCCGAGCGAGACTGTCGACATTGAGAGCATGGACCGGAACTGGCAAGTCTACGCCTGTCGAGGTGAGCGGAAGAGCACGGAACCCTTTGGCGTCTCAGCCGAGATCGCCTTCCGCTGGAGTTCAGTCAACGCCGCTCGCGGACACACTTGCGAGGAAGACGTTATCACGGAGATGCTTGGGAGGAGAGTACGCATTCCGAAGACTCAGCGGCGCTGGGTACGAGTCGATCTCAAGCTCCACGCGTCTCTTCCCTATGGTTCAACAGCTCGGATACCGGACCCACAGCTTCTCGGTTCCTGGTCAGCTACCGTTGGCGAAAAACTCGACAAGCTGCTGACCGATATCCAGGAGCGCCAAGGGCAGATTGTTGCCGTGACGGGGTGTCCTTTCGGCACGCTTGCATGACTTGGCCTACCTTAACCTGCTACCGTCTGCTTTTAGCCTGAAGAGGGCGAGGAGGACAGATGGTGGTCAGCCGAGATCAGGATATTCCGCGCGACATGCGAAAGACTTACCGGCGTTTCGTTCGATGGCGGAGTTCGCACACGGGGCGCCTGCCGATTCCCGAACCATTGTGGGCTGCGGCGGCCAAACTGGCCGGAGAGCATGGAATTGCCACTACTGCGAAGATTCTGCGTTTGGAGTATGGAAAGCTGAAAGAGAAAGCCTTAGGCCCCGGACCAGGAGAAATCGTTGAGCGCAATCGCACCGCGGCTGCAGGCCGCAGGCGATCACCGCATCGGCCGCCGGCTTTTGTGGAGCTGATTGCGCCGAGCCCCAGCAATCCCCTTGAATGCAGGGTGGAGTTGGAGGGACGGCGGGGGAAGATGAGGGTCGAGTTCAAGGGCATTGCCACAGCGGAGTTGGTGGCGCTCAGCCGGGCGTTGTGGGACGGTGAGGCATGATCCAGATTAATGATAAGGAAGCGATAATGCGAAGGAAAACATTTGCGAGCCACGAAGACGGCATTGGCAACAGGTGTTGCTTACCATTATTGGGAGGGTGCACCCTGGGAACCTAACCTGGAGGTGCACATGTCAAATCAACAAATCAGTAATGAAGCGTGGCTTTCAAAACTGAGAAACCATTTGGAAGAGGAACATTACGCTGCGAAGACCGTCCGCCGGTGCATTGTTATAGCCCGCGATTTCCTGGCGTCTCTTGCGAGGCAGCATTTTGAGCCCAGTGCCGCGCAGCCGGCAAGCGTCGAACGATATCTACAACGGGCACAACGAACATATCGTCGCCGCCACGGCCATTCACCCGATTACAGAAACTGGCGCTATAAACAAACCAGTGCTGTCCACATGCTTTTGCGCTTGGTACAAGGATTTTGGCCACCGATACCCCTGCCCGTTACGCCTGCCGCGATTCTACAGCAGGAGATCTGCGGAGAATATGCTCGCTGGATGAGTGGCTTGCGTGGGCTTGCTCAATATACGGTATCCGATTGTATCGCCGAAGCCCATCATTTTTTTGACTGGCTCGGTGAGCGTGTGACCCGAGAGGAACTCCCCACCCTGACGTGTTTGGACGTGGACGCCTATATGAAGGAACGAACATGCTCGCATAGCAGGCGCTCACTAAACGGTCTCGCCACCAGAATACGAAGTTTATTGCGGTGGCTCCACATGACGCAGCAAACCACTCGGGATCTTACATCCGCTGTGATTACTCCTTCACTCCACGCATTCGAAGGCATTCCTTCTGCTCTCCGAGCCGAGGACGTGAAAAGGGTTCTGGCTGCCACGCGAAACGATCGCCGGTCGAAAGGCATACGCGATTACGCGATTCTGATGCTGCTTTCTACGTATGGAGTGCGGGCCGGCGAAATCGCCGCCCTTCGTCTGGATGATATCGATTGGCACAAAGACACCATTAGGATTCGTCACAGCAAAACTGGTGCGACATCCTATCTACCTCTGCTGCCCGAAGTAGGTGATGCGTTGTTAGATTACCTACAGAAGTCCCGGCCGAAGACATCAATTCGAGAGGTTTTCATTCGTTGCCACGCCCCGTATCGTTCCCTCAAAAACGGGTCGAGCCTTTACGGCCTGGTGCGGTTCCGACTGGAAGCCGCAGGAGTAGTCCCGGCAGGCAAACGCGGTCCGCACGCGTTTCGTCATGCAAGAGCCGTGAGCATGATTCGGGGAAGGGTGCCGGTGAAAGCGATCGGCGATTTGCTGGGTCACCGTGCAGCTGATTCGACATTGGTTTACCTGAAGCTGGCTACTGACGACTTGCGTGAAGTAGCCTTGGAGATTCCGGCGGGGGTGAACGTATGAAAACGGCATCCACGATGACGGGAATAACACCGCAGGATTATGTCCAAGAGCTGCTTTTGTGCACTCCGAAGGTGCCTAAGGGTTGCCTATCAACTTTGAACGGATTCCAGCGATTCGTTGCCGAGCAGGCTGAAGACAAATCCATATCGCAGGAATCAGTGCGACAGTGGCTCAAGGATCGAATCCGAGTGTGGCGATTTCAGAAGGTCGCGGAACGCGCTCGCCTTGTCGACCGATTCTTGGACTGGACAATAAGGAAGGGCGCATCTTCAGCAAATCCCTTCGCGGAATTGAGAATGAAATATGGGCAGCATACGACCAGCCCAGTAGTGCGGGCGCTGTTGAATTCCGATTATAAGACCGCCCTCGAAGCACTCCGGCCCGCTCCACGCTTTGGCAGTTTTCTCGGTGTGGTGATGGGCAAGCATGTCGACCTCATGCAAACCATGGGCTACTGCTACAAAACTCAGGAGCAACGCCTGCTTCGCCTGGACCGATTTCTTCAGGGCCGGCCAGATCTCATTGGCTTTCCCTTGACCGTTTTGATTCGAGAATGGGCAAAGACACGATCTGGTCCTCAACAGGAATTGGAATGTCACCACACAGGAAGAACGCTCTCCAGGGCACTGTCTCGCATTGACCCAACTGTTGAGACTATTCCTTGGGACAAACGAATCATGCGAGAAGCACTACAACGGCATCGTCGGCCATACATCTATACCGAACAGGACGTGCGCCGCTTGTTGGCGACGGCACTCAGCTTGCCATCTCCACAATCAGCATTACGACCACGAACAGCCCATATGATGCTGGTGTTGGCCTATTGCGCCGGTCTCCGTATCGGGGAAATCATGCGCCTGGATGTGGGCGATTTCGATCCAGACGATCGGACCATCGAGATCCGCGGCACCAAGTTCTTCAAATCGCGGCGCCTGCCGATCACAGACAGCGTTGTTGCGGCACTTCAGTCATACCTCGGCGCCCGCAAACTGGCGGCAGCACCCACAAAGCCTGATGCCCCGCTGTTCTGGCATCATAGCGCAACCGGCCGATACTCACACTCGATGGGCAGGAATCTGCTGGTGCGCGTCCTGCGGCAGGCGGGGATAAAACCTGAGAGAGGCCGCATGGGTCCACGCGTTCACGATTTTAGGCACGCCTTCGTGGTGAACCGAATGCTGGCTTGGTATCGCGAAGGCATAAATCCCCAGTCCCGCCTCCCTTACCTGGCCACATATCTCGGCCACAAGGATATCAACTCGACACTCGTATATCTCACCATTACCCAAGAACTGCTGCAGCAAGCAAGTGAACGATTCCGGGTGCGCGGAGTGCGGATTCTGCGAGCTTCGGCAGGAGGAGGGAAATCATGAACTCGATTCCGTTTCCTCAGCTACTGCACGCGTTTTTTCACGACTGGTTGGTGCAGCAACGCAATGTTTCTCATCACACCGTGCTGTCCTACCGCGACAGCTGGCGGTTGTTTCTACGGTTTGTGGCTGCGCAGAAGTCCAAGTCCGTTGCCAAGCTCGGCTTGAACGATCTCACGGCAGTCGAAGTTCTTACGTTCCTGCAAGATATCGAAGAAGTGCGAAAGGCGTCGATAGGAACCCGGAACTGCCGATTAAGTGCGCTGCACAGCTTCTTCAGCTTCGTTGCCGGCCGTGAACCCTTGGCCGCGGCGCAGTGTGCGTCGGTCCTGCGTATCCCCAGCAAACAAGCACCCCAAACGGAGGTCTGTTATCTGGAGGAGGAGGAGATCGCCGCTATCCTCGCTCAACCGGACCGCGCGCGGGCCGAGGGCCAGCGTGACCACGTTCTCTTGGCAGTCCTTTACAACACTGGCGCACGCATTCAGGAGGCGTTGAACCTCTCTCCCCAAGCTTTTCGCCTCGAATCACCTTTCCAGGTCCGACTGCTCGGTAAAGGGCGAAAAGAACGAATCTGCCCGCTCTGGCCCGAGACGGTCGATCTGGTAAAAGCTCTTTTAAAAAGAAAACCTTGCGCGGAACAAGACCGCATTTTTGTCAATCGGTACGGACGCCCTCTTAATGCAGCGGGAGTTCGCTTCAAACTGAAGCATTACGTGGCGGGCGCTGCTAAAAAGGTCCCATCATTGGCCAAAAAACGTGTCTCTCCGCACAGCTTTCGACATGCCACAGCAGTGAGCCTTGTAAGGGCAGAGGTTGACGTGACGGTTATCCGCAGCTGGCTTGGCCATGCCAGCCTGGACACAACCAATATCTACGCACGAGCCGATGTTGAAACAAAACGCAAGGCGCTGGAAAAAGTGGACGGTCGCACCAGGCCTGACAAACCCACCCGTTGGAAACGAGAGGTGAAACTTCTTGATTGGCTCGATTCGCTCTGAGTTGGTTGTAACTGGGCGGCAGGCCAAATAACGCCAATAATGGGAAGGTGTCTTTTGCCGGGCACCAGCAAGAACAGGCGCCCGGTTGCCTTCCTTCGCATTATCGCTTCCTTATCATTAATCTGAATCATGCCTCACCGTCCCACAACGCCCGGCTGAGCGCCACCAACTCCGCTGTGGCAATGCCCTTGAACTCGACCCTCATCTTCCCCCGCCGTCCCTCCAACTCCACCCTGCATTCAAGGGGATTGCTGGGGCTCGGCGCAATCAGCTCCACAAAAGCCGGCGGCCGATGCGGTGATCGCCTGCGGCCTGCAGCCGCGGTGCGATTGCGCTCAACGATTTCTCCTGGTCCGGGGCCTAAGGCTTTCTCTTTCAGCTTTCCATACTCCAAACGCAGAATCTTCGCAGTAGTGGCAATTCCATGCTCTCCGGCCAGTTTGGCCGCCGCAGCCCACAATGGTTCGGGAATCGGCAGGCGCCCCGTGTGCGAACTCCGCCATCGAACGAAACGCCGGTAAGTCTTTCGCATGTCGCGCGGAATATCCTGATCTCGGCTGACCACCATCTGTCCTCCTCGCCCTCTTCAGGCTAAAAGCAGACGGTAGCAGGTTAAGGTAGGCCAAGTCATGCAAGCGTGCCGAAAGGACACCCCGTCACGGCAACAATCTGCCCTTGGCGCTCCTGGTGATCGGCGTCAATTACATTGACCGTAACGACAATTACATTGACCGTAGGTCTTGGGGTTAATAATCAACATCATCCAGTCTCTCTTTTTTGGCGGTTGCTGGTTACTATTTTGCACCAGCACCATTCTGGTAAATACCTGAGAAGGCCGCAATAGGCGCTCAACGACAATTACATTGACCGTCCGGTCGCCTCATTTAAAATCACACCCTCTCCTCATTGGCTAGCACGTTATCGGGCCCAGCATTCCGGATTTTTGCAGCCTGTTGCCTCATTCAAAATCCTACTATTGAACGGTTTCCCGAGATGGTGGTTGATCTTCCTCTTTTCGAGCCGGTGAAATCGATTTTTCCTTTTCATCCCACAGAGCTGCAAGCTTTCGGATCTTTTCTCGAAGATACGCCGGATAACCAGAGGGTAACGGTTCCTTCTGGATTTCGGCAATCAACGGATCGAAGTACCGCAGGCTATGGATAGGTTCCAGTGCGTTGCCTTCGAACCAGGAACTGTATTTTCGGCAGGCACCGATGAGCATAGCCTCCTCGATCATCACCAGAGGAATGCCTCGTTGTTGCAGGTCCCTGGCATCCGCGGCATCGACGGCGCCGAACTTGCCGCTTCCGCAGCCCAGGGACAAAAAGCATGCACGCACCGACTCCACGTAAGCTTTCTGCTCCGGCGATTCGGGGCAAGCGTCGGATCGGCGGTAGGGCCAGTAGCTGTCCGAGATCTCGAAGGTCGTATGGGCGAACTGGTTCTTTCCGGGGTTCACGCTGCAGATTTCCCGGGCTTCAAGTTCCGCTATGTAGGAGCCGATGGCCCGTTTTGACTTTCCCATGGCCAATGCAAGTTCCTTATGCGTTGCTTGAAGGCGGCCGGTGCGCCGGTCCGCTTCAAGACAGAGATAAGCAAAGAGCCTGAAAGCACCGTCAGAGAGTATAGCCAGCGCCTTGCGGAAAGCGTCTCCAGCCGGAAACCATCCAGCCGTTTGCTTCAGGCTCAGCCGCTCATTCATTGGGGGAAAGGATTGGTCGCTCATTTGGCCTCCCCTTCTTCCGAATCCATTTTCGGTCTCATATTCTCCAGGGCCTTGTCTGCCCGGTAGCTACGCTTCAGATTCAGCTCCAGGATGACCGAATGGTGCACCAGGCGATCGACGGCGGCGGCGGTCGTCATCGGATCCTTGAAGATCTTTTCCCATTGGGAGAACACAAGATTGGTGGTGATCATAACACTCCGGCGCTCATACCGCTCCGCCAGAAGGGTAAAGAGAACCTCCATCTCCTCCCGGTCTTGCTGTATGTACCCGATATCGTCAATGAGGATGGCCTCAAACTTGTCCAGCCTCTTTATTTCCTGGCTTAACTTGAGATCCCGTTTGGCAATGAGGAGATTCTGAACCAACATGGCCGCGGAGGTGAATAAAACGGGGTGGCCCCGCTTGACCAGCTCATAGGCGATAGCACAGAGCAGATGGGTTTTGCCGGTCCCCGGATTCCCAAAAGCAAGGATGTTTTCCGCTCGTGACAGAAAACTCCCTTCGCATAAAGTGGGCAACAAAGCCCGGATTTTTCGCGGCAGCCGATCCTGCTCCAAAGTCTCCAGAGTCTTCTCTCTCGGCAGACGGGACTGCTTGAGCAGTTGCGCGATTTTGCGGTTATGCCGTTCATACGCTTCCAGTTGCGACAGCTCATGCAGATACCGTTCGTAAGTGATGGCCTCTTTCTCAGCCTTGCGGGCAACCTCCTCATAGTTGTCGCTGAAGGCGGGCAGATGTAACAACTTCAAAAGCATTTTCAAGGCGATTTCCGTTGTCATACGGCCACCTCCTCAAGCAGTGCGTCGTAGGCCAACATGTCCGGCAGCGGGATATCGATATCCAGCGGTTTCTCGACAGGGCACTCCGACATCTCAATCAGCCGATCGAACTCGAGTTTATCGCCGCCATCCAACAGTTGCCTGAGCGAACCTTCCATTATCGACTCGGAATTCGTGGCCGCCCATTCCAGAATCTTGAGGTATCTCCGACTGGCATGCCTGGAATCATCGTTTACGAGCTGGTCATATGCCTGGCGAAAAACAGTGGAGGGAAACATCTCCTCCCGATAACGGTAGTTCTCGAAGGCACCTGGTTTTCGTACCAAAGAACCGATGACATGCCGGTAATCGATCCGGGCTTTCCTCTGGCCACGAAGCCGTTCCATCTCGGCCACCTGTTGCCCGGCGAAGTAGATCTCCACCCGTTCGGCATGCAGTCGAACTGTCACCTCGTATCGGATGAGACGCGAGGGTGCGGAGTAGGTGTTCTTCGCTATGTGAATCGTGCTCCATGGATTGACGGGCACTTTGAATTCCCGATAGTCATTCAAGCGATACGCCGGCAGAGGCTTCATGACAGCCAGTTCCTCTTCCAGCCGTTGGCTCCGGCCGAGGTTCTTATCGCCAATGATCTTGCGCAGGAACTCTTCATATTCGCTGCGGCCGCTGAAGTCGCGGCTACCGCGCAACAGCAACGCCTGGTCGACCCTCTCCTTAAGCCGGTAGTGGGATTGTTCCACATCGCCATTCTCATTGGACTTGCCAGGCTGGTTTTTCGTGGGGCGTATGCCGTAATGACGCATCAACGCCATGTAGGCTTCGTTGAATTCCCGGCGCTCCTCGCCCTTGAAGGTCGCGGCGCTAAGATTGTCTGTTCGATGATGCCCGGCAGGAACACGGCTCAGCGACCACAGAGCATCTTGGATTCCCCTGCTTAAGGACTCGAAGCTCTCGCTGAAGCAGATCTGGACGTATTCCCAGTTCGAGTAGGTCAGTACGAAATGGTAGAGCAAATGCGGAAAGCGGAGCCCGCCAATGGTAATCTCGAGCGTGTTCATGGAAGTAAAATCCGACTGCCCTTGAATGCCAGGCTGATGCACCTGAGGAAAAAATACTTCACAGTCCGGTCCGGAAAGACCTCGCCAGACCCGCATGTGCCTTTGCAAGGTTCGCAGTTGCCCATCTTGAAACTTCCCGGGGTAACGCCGCTGCAAATCCTGGAAGATCGTCAAGGATTCCAATCTCGGCGCCTCCTTGACAAGTGCCTCCACCTCAATCCAAACATCGTCAAACGGATCCTCTCTCGTCCGCCAATCCCTGGGTTGCTTCATCTGGCTGGGAAGTAATCCGGATCGAAGATATTTTCGTGCTGCTTTTTCGCCCATACCTGCCTTTGCGGCCACTGTCACCAAAGGCAGATCATTTTCTCGCGACAATTTCATGAGTCTCCTCACCTGCTCGTCCGTTGTAATCAGATGACCCCTCCATAGAGGCCAAAAGACTAGCAACATTCGAGGGATAAGACCCGGTCAATGTAATTGTCGTT
>CAWGRQ010000026.1:0-235722 GCA_963824985.1 Terriglobia bacterium | reverse complement strand
ATCCGATAGAAATTTTAAAAGTTTGGGAAGGTGGATTAGCAAGTCACGGTGCTGCAATAGGTATTTTGGTTGCCGTTTATCTCTTCTCGAAAAAGAAAAAAAATTATTCATTTTTATGGATAATTGACAGAATAGTGATAGTTGTTGCACTTGCCGGAACTTTCATAAGACTAGGAAATCTTTTTAACTCCGAAATTATTGGGAAGCCAACTGATGTTGCCTGGGCATTTATATTCACATCTGTAGATGATTTTCCCAGACATCCTACACAACTTTACGAATCAATTGCTTACTTGATAATCTTCTTAATACTTTTATTCATTTATTATAAAGGATTTGAAAAAAACAGGAGTGGATTGTTATTCGGATTATTTCTGATCCTCGTTTTTACTTTTAGATTTTTTGTTGAATTCCTAAAAGAGAATCAGTCAGCATTTGAAAAAGGAATGATTTTAGATGTTAATTGAAGGAACATTTCTTTTATAATTGCGGGAATTATTTTATAGTGAAGTTCATTGGCACCTGACAAAAAAATGATCTTAATCGATCACTTTTTTATTGCACTTTCAAACGCTTCAACAATTTCCATTAGATGTGAATAGCTCATTACCGGAGGCGGTGCAGGCCATATGGCTGGTTGGTGATCATGCAGCATTCTATTTTGGAACTTCTGCATTCTAATCTCCTAACAAAACCGGTCCAAAATAGAACTTGTTGCGGTTGGCAAGTTTCTGCGAACAACTAGTTCATCAACCAATATTACTGATATGTCCATCGAGTATTCCTTTAGATCTCTCAACCCTTCATCTGTAGAAAAATCTGGCGTGAGCGGGCCATGCAAACCTACTACAAGGCGATTACTGTCTTTGGTGATGAGGATGGGAGCAAGGACATTCCCCAAGCCAGGGACCGTTATCTCACGGTTGCGTTCGGCTGTAAGGCCAGGCAAATGTTGCCTGACGATATCTTCGAACAGGAGATCAGCTGATCTCTCTAGTCGACCCTGATCAAGGACGGGAGTCTCACCGTTGATCAGATATCTGAGTAAGCTGGCGCCGATCTGACGATCAAGGAGGTCGTGCTCGAACTTGTTCTATAACTGCGTAGACACCGATAACAGGAGCGGTCACAGGCATCTGGGCAATTCTCCAGAATCGCGAGGGCGTCCCGGAACACTGGAAGCCCCAAACTTCCAGCTCGCTTGGAAAATCCGGCGCCTCCTGACAGGGTATCATAGATATATATTTCTGCCTCCCTTCCTTCGCGTCCTGCAGCCGTTAATGCGGGCCGGTACTCTGCTTGGAGTTCGTTTGCTTCAAGTTCCAGCAGTATGCACGCAGCCTTGGTAAGTGCCTCACAGAGAGTCCTGAGCACAACATCGGTTGCGAGAAGGCCAGGATAAAGCACGAGAGGCGATTCGACAGAGACTGAGATTAGTAGTACGTCGGTAATGAAATCGGTTCCGAGAACTAAGCCCTTTGTTGCTCCACCACCGGGGCAGTTGGGGTCACGTCGGTCAGGATACGGTTTTTGGTGTGCGGCCCCTACAACACTTCCCCGCGGGATTGCGGTCGGTTCCACCAAACCACACTTAGTGCAATATGTGTATCCCTCCTCCCTGGGACCGCGGTTGGTGACGAGAAGGTGTTGCCTCATATGATGGATTCGTATGCGTTCATTCAGTTTCGTCCACTTGTCGCCGTCAGCTGGTGTTGGCGCTGTCAATTTGGCCCTAGTCGCATAGCTTTTGGCAGGCTGATCATCAGGTGATGTGCCCTCAGGTTTTGCAACTGGATGTGCGAAGCCCGGTGGCCGAATCCAATATGTTGCCGGTCCGAGAGTGCCTACGCGACCGCATGCCGGACAATCCCGGCGCTCACCCCTAACCACATCTTGGATTTTTTCAGTCAGGGCATAATGGCAAGAATTGCATTCCGAATATAGCCGGCGATTTTCCCACGCTTTAAATCGATCACTTCGCATCGGAGAATAAATTGCGCCGGAAGTCCACAGCTTGTTTCCGATCCAAACTTCTTTGCCAGGTGCATACTGCGAGAGAGCCACCGGTAATCCCTGCGATGGGGTGAAACGGAATGCCGGCCGGTAAAAAGTTGACCTATCAGGGTCGAAAACATAGAAAGCCGCCACATCAGTGGGGAAGGCGTATCGGGGCAGTACCCCCTTATATAGCAAGCGATCCAGCAAGTTCTCGGTAATAGGATCCCGCCCTGGGTGCTCTTCGCCTTCCTCATCAGGTACTTCGATAGGCGATTCACTCTCGACGTCAGCCTCCTCAACTCCATCCGTACTCTTCCCTCCAACCACAGCGTCCGGCTCGTAATCGATTGCCTCGTCTATGGGGTTCAGGGTTTCCTCAATTAAGTTGTCCAAAATTAGTTGCCGATCTTGCGACGAAAGCTCCAGTGGAAGCCATGCATCAATTTTGGTTATTAGGTCGGCCTTGTTCTGGTTAAGCCAGTTCTCCAAGTCGGTGCGATTAAGGATGTTATTAGGGTTCTTGAAATTTGCAACTGTCCCAAGGACTGCGAATAGTTGAGGCTGGTCTTCTGGATTGATGGACGGAAGACGAACCTGATGATATTCCTGCAGCAAAAACGCGGTTACATGCCGTCGCACGATCTCCCGATTATCAAGCGTGAGCGTGGGATCATCAACCTTACCGCGGATCATCTGATCGGGATTAGAAAAATAGTGCTCATCATGACTGTCGGCACTTCCAAACGCAGTAACCGTCGCAACCGCATTGCCACGTCGACCTGTCCGGCCGGCGCGTTGTTGATAATTAGCCCGTGCTGGTGGCATGTTCCGCAACGAAACGCCCGAGAGAGTACCAATATCAATCCCCACCTCCATCGTGGTGGTACACGACAAGACGTCAATGGCTGGTCGATCCATGCCCGCTCGTCAGGTCCAAGGTCGACATCCTGAAAGAGCAGCTCATTTTCATCTGCCTTCGAAAATACTTCGTCGGCCTGCGCAGCGTTAAGCTGAGCGGTATGCTCTGCCGCAATCAAAACCATTGGGACCTAGGTGGATTTTGAAATGCGCCGACGGCACTTAATCGATAATAACCCTTGCGCGCCACGAACACCGTCCGCGTCTGGATCAATCGCACTGGCTGTCTTGACTTCCGCAATTAGCGCAACCGATCGGCCCGGATAAGGCCGCTGCGTCGTGCGACAAGACTGGCAATAAGCCCAAGTGCCCCCAATCGCAAGTGACAATTCTCTGCCCTTTAACCTATGCTTTCCGCCTGGGATCGGCGTCGTAAAGATCGTCAAAAGGTTCGGAAGCCACTCGCTCTCAAATTGCGATCGCGCCGATTTGTCACCGAGCAATTTCTGCATAGCATTGAACTTGCCACGATGTGCCTGGACTCCTCGTAACCACCAAGCCGACGACATATGATTGAGCCAAAATCCGTACCATTCCAACACCGTAGCCATACGCGAACGAACGCAATCTTTTGATCAGCAGACGACGCCACCAGGTACGTGGGGAACGCTTTCATCCTAGACGTACTGGGCCGCACGCTCAATGATGGACGCAAGTGCGAGTGACTCAAGTCCATAGTATCGGTCTGTGAGGCACTTGTAATGGCCCGAAGCAAGGACTCCGGAGGTGCAGTGCCACGGAAGGTACGAACAAAGCCAAGAAATCTGTATCGCGATCCCACCTGCCCTGACAGCATCTTCGACCACGGTTTCCTCGTGAAAGTCTTCTCCACCTTTCAATTCAGGCCGCAATCGCACTCCCATTTCCTTCGCTGCAATCAGTACTGCGAAGTAAAGGTCCTCGAGAGACAACAGTGGACAGGATCAGGGCAGATTTTTTAAGCCTAGCATATCCCGCGACAATTAACGGCCGCAACCCATCCCGTATTGAATACGACTGGATGTTCGGTGCGAGTCGAGCTGCAGTCTGACGCGAGTCGGAGAAAATAAGCACTCTCCGCCCCGCAGTGGTGCGAGCCTAGTCGCACGGCACCGCGCTCGGGGGCTGCACCTGGATCTGCTTTGTAATCAACGCCTGGAACGGCTGGTCTCCCTTAGTCTGATGATCCTGAACGGATGAACGACCAAAGGCAGCGCCATCGCCGCATACGGCACAGGGTCTGAACTGGCCAGGCCGGCAATTTATGGTGCCATCGCCGCTCGAATTCATGTGATTGGGACGCAGGTAGACTTCCCGCATTCGCGATGATGCTCCTGTTGGATTTAGTCTCCCGGTCAGGAGATCGTAGCCAGCCGGCTCCGCATCAGACGCGAGGACCGGGGGCTCCAGGAGTAGATCTAGCGGCTCTAGTTTGATCTAATTCCCCGGAAAATGTCCGAAAGGCACCTCCAGGTTCTTCCCAAAGGAAGTCTGGTTCGAGAGCATTATTTGTATAAGCACGTGCATATGCACTGCCGCAGCTACGACATGTAAAGAGTTCGAGGACCCGCGCTCCGCAGTTGCATCGATCGCGAGGTTGGCTGAATAGTTGGCCGGTAGGCCCCCCCCTGTTCTCGACAGGCAACTCTGTGCATTGTGGATCCATACAGGCCCAAAGGCCAGCAAGGCCGCGATAAAACGAGTGCACTCTGCATGGCAGGAGGCCAGGCTCACTGGGATCTCGCGGCTAGGCTACCCAAAACCAGCAAGACCGTAATGGCGTGAGTACGAAGGTCATGATCTGCATCTTCAAACAACATCCAACCTAGAGCATCTAAGGGCTGTGCCTCCGTCATGGTCTTATTGATGAGCTTCATCATAACTGGGAATGAGACGAGCGCATCGTGTAAAGATCGCTGTAAATGCCAAGGAGGGCTGATCTTGCGATACTCTAGGAATGATTGTATAGCCTTTATTCTGTCATCATCAGAATCAGCATCATAAAAGGATTTGAGATCAACTGCGGCAAGTGCCTCTGCATCTTGTTTCGTGCCTGACGCGGCTCCGCTGCGCAGAAGAAGAACACCACTTATTCCCGAAAAATCAGATTCACTCTTGCCAGTTAGCTGCGCACCGAAGCGAGCCGCAGATTGCGGATCGTTAAAGCTGGCGCTCGTGCAAATAACCTGCAGTCGATCCGCCGGGATCCCAAGACGAATGCGGAATCGACGAACGAGCAACGCAACCTCGGCACCAGCGGCGCCTCGGTAAAGGTGGGCTTCGTCAATAACGAGCAGAAACCGCTCGTTTGGGTTCTCGGCCAGCCATTCCCTCGTGTTGTCGAATATTGGTCTTTCGAGGGGCCTCATAAGCATGTATTCCAGCATCGAGTAGTTGGTGACCAGAACGTCAGGTGGGCTCGCCTGGACTTCGTGCCGCGTGATGAGTTCCGGATCCCCGGACGCAATACGCACCGCTTGAAGTTGCCGTCCTTGTCCTGCCATCGACCTTTGCCATACCAGGCAATCAGATCAGGCTTCGCAGGCCATTTGCCGCGTCTTTTCAATTCCGCGACCAGCAGAGCGGCTGTCTCCTGTTGGGGCGAGGAGGGGCCGGCGGCGAGTTCAAGGTTACGGACATAGTACTTACCGATTGGTCTGAGGCGATCCTGGTCCTTCTCTTCGTTGCGAACACCGGGATAGAGCGTTCGGCTTGTGTACCGCGCGAAGCGCACGGGTCTTCCACACCACTTTGTGAAGGCATGTACTATTCGCGGATCACCAAAGAGCATGCGAAGCCGTCCCAATTGGTCATTTACCAAGGCGTTCATTGGATACAGAACCATTGCGCGCACGGCCGTCTTCTGCCCAAATCGCTCGCCGGCCGATTTGGCCTCAATTGCGAGCTTGCCGAGGATGGGCATTAGGAAGCACTCAGTCTTTCCCGAGCCGGTTCCGGTCATAACCATCAGACTTTTTTCATCAACGAGTGAAAGGCGTGTGGAGTCCGCCTGATGTTGGTAAGGCGGATCAGAGCACCTGAAAGTTGCTGTCCACCTGAGGCTTTAGAGACCGCTGAGAAAGCTTCTAATGCAGGCTTTGGCAACTCCGCACTGGAGGAAAGTCTCGCCGGTTACATAACGAGGCGTACTTTCAAGATATGGTCGCTGATAGATAACGCCCTGTTCGTCAAGAAGTCTGGCTCGCTGACGTATTAGAATTGGATCACTAATATGATATGTTGCCTCGATGTAATCGCGCAGGGACCGCCGCATCTGTTCAATGGTCTCTCCGATTGTCGCCACCATGGGTATTCCTCCACTATTCACATGCGGCCAGCCAAAGATGCTGCCGAGCAAACCTTAGTTCTTCCTCTACCTCATTCTCACTGAACTTGTATGAAAACAGACAGCCTTTGCGCGATAGAGGCTCTCCGATTGCATCCCACCTTCGTCGGGCCCACATTGGAACGGGGGAAAATAAGTCAAACAGTGCAAAACCTCTGTCGTGCTGAACCCGCACTACCTGTGGTGAGTTGCGTTCGGCATCGAGAGCCGCTTGTAGATGCCACGCTTCATCGCAGCCTCGGAAGCGGCTGTTTTGAAGTGGCAGGTCAAAGAATCTGACAGGCTTCCCGGCAACCATCTCAAAATAACACCACAGGTCGGCCCCGTAGGCTTGTGGGCGACGGCCTACAAATCGGCCATTTGAATTAAGCTTATCTGTCCAACGACCTCGATAATATCTGACAGACTTGGTGGGATCGATTAAGCTAAATCCAGGGACATCGATGGCCGGAGGTGCCGATTGCAGCAGAAATCCAAGACGCTCAAGATGTTCTTTGCCGGTTTCGAGGTGCGGCAGTCTAAGCCATGCTTCATAGGATATTTCCACGAGGCCAAGCTCGGAAAGCCTGGCCTGTAAATCCGCAATTCCTGGAGGAAGCCGGCGGATATAATTGCAATATTCTATACTCAGCTCAAGTTCGCTCGGAAGTGCCGAGTTATGCTCGGGCACGATGCCCAACAGAACAGCACCACTTTCCCTCATCACAAAACTTGGAGGTGCAAGGTAAAGCAGGTTTTTGGTGTCCCGTTCTTCCGTATTTGAGACGTCGCGGGCTTCTAGCAAATCGCCATGCGCAACTATGGCATCAAGCGTGTTCTCTATAAGCTCCTGAAGAGCTGAATCATCATCGATAATCCCCTCAAGTGGCTTTAGGACCGCTCGAACGAGAGTGGCAGGCGAGCAAGGGCAGTATAGCCCGGCTGCTCGCCGAATGGCTGCGGCTATTGCCTCAACAGTGGTCAGATCCAGGATGGATGGATCCATTCCAAGTCGCTCAACCATCTCCGATTGGACCTCATCCGCTTTCAGAATCTTCATTGCCAATCCCAGCCGTTGTATACAGGTCCACCTGCAATTGGAGTTGAAGGGAGACATTTGTCAACCAGAAGCACCAGAAAACGTGCGGCACGTGAAAGCGCAGGACGCGTTAGGATTATGGATAATGCATCCATCACATGTTGGGCCGCCCAAGTTGGCGTTGTATCAGTTCCAGTCGCGAGACGCAGGCAAAACTCAGATATCCAGCGTTGGGTGAGCGAATTACTGGTGTTTCTGGTAAAAGTCCAGTCCAGATACCGAGTAGAAATATCAGTAAACCGTTCAATCCTCTCCGGCAAATCGGCCGCTGCGAGTTGATCGCGATCTGACAGTAGTGCTGCGCCGAAGCTCTTTTCGTTAAATCCTGATAAATTGGATTTTAGGAATTCCAAAGCATCAAGGTCCCGGTATTCACCCACTCGGGCTTCAGCACGGTGCCAATTACCGCCACCAAGAACGCCGAAAGCATGTTCCAGCAGAGCTCTGATGGCATCACGACGTCGGGCGCCAGCGATAGGATCTCCAGTCAACTTGGCTCCATACCATGTCCACACATGAGAAAACAGGCCCAGCATGCCATTCGTAGAGTAATCTGCATGTGAGATACGCGGATTGATGCGAAGCGCAGCGAGTGTATGGAAGACAGTGATCGGTGGCAATATGACCGCGCGGCTGTGATTGCCGGATTTTGCTAGATACATCCCTCCCGCTTCGGGCACACTAAAAGAGCGTTCAGCGGAATCGAGCGTGATAGGAGAATCGGGATTCTCAAACTCGTACAGCTTTACTTCAGGTGATGATTCTGCCCCGAGATCATCGATTAACGTAACCGACCGAGAGCCGGTAGCCCTTCTAACAATCCAGCGAAAGCGGAGTGAATTCTCTTTCGCATACAACAGAGAAATTGCCGAGTTCATCGGCTGAATACTGGATTTTACACCGTTGGGCCAAATCATAGACTCGCTGTACATCAGACTGTTTTCGAAAAGACTGTTCGAAACACGTCCGCCAAGTGTCGCTATTAATTGGAAGAATAAGCGGAGAGAGGCGCTTTTTGATGAGCGGCTGCGGTGAGTGGGCGTCGAAGAGCGACGCGTAACACTTGACCTCCCAGCCTTTCGGGCCATGTAACTCGACATTGAGACGTCCTTCCCAAAGTTGCTCAATACTAGGTGCATTCGGATCAAGCATCACGATTAGGGCGCCTTGCTGAGTTTGTCCGGGTATCCATGGACGGGGCTCCCGAATAACAAAGCCAAGATATCCCGCATTGCGATCTTCGAGTGAGACCGCATCTACTCTGAGTTGGTGTTTTCCTGCTTTCAAATCAGAAAGGCCAACGTAAGTAATGCGACCTGGCTCAATGGGTGATGAAGCGATCCGCGAGATTTTCATCAATCGTAAGAATGACTTCTTCCAAGGAGTGGTCAGCGCGGATAGCGACGCACGGAGTGTCTGAAGTTAACCACTCGGCATGACCTTCGCCATCCCACGCTTTAGCGCTAAGCCCAGCTGGCCAGAACTGAACATTGCGAGCTTGGCTGACGCCGATGTTTTTCAGAAATCGTCGAGATGCTTCTGATAGGGCCTGTGGCAGAGGCAAGGAAATGCCATGAATGCCTTTGCATTGGATACCAATTGGGCAGCTCCGTCTGCTTCTATGTTAATCGGAGATGTGCTAAGTAGATGTATTCTTGTCCGGCCCGAACTGTCTTGCTTCGCAATTCATATGCCAGCCCGTCTGAGGCTATTTTAAAAAGCCACTTCTCGCCCGGACGAAGTAGGCAAGCTGTGCTTAGCAGATAATTCATTTCCGGAGTAGAACGTTCGAACCGGAGCAGTGGTTCATCCGCCTTGGGCCACGACTCGAGTCGCACTTGCTGATGACCTTTAAGAAGTCGGCCTTGCCAGAACGGCCTTCCGGAACTCCCCGCAACAAAAAATCGCGACCCTATGAGCACATCCCGAAGCAATGGGAACCTGGAAATCAATGGAGAGAGATCCGGGAACTCCAGCCACACCTGCCAGGAGCTATCTCCATTCGGATAGAGCAATAGGCGCGGTTCCAGAGCAAGCGCAGATATCTGTTCTCGTGCTTGTTCGACTGTCGAGTTTCGCGCACCTGAAGGTACCGTTCCAGTTGGAGCCAAACCGCGAAGAGTTGCCTTGGCAGCAGATTTCCGTGCATCAAGCAGCCAAGCTCGTGATTGTCTTTCACGTTCAAGGTCCTCAGCAATGCGCCGCAAAGCTGAGGGCAGAATTAGGGTTCTGGATCGACCATCATCATCAATGAGCAAAGCGGTGGCAATTTGTCCAACGAGTAGAGGCTCTTGAGCAAACTTTTGAAAACGAGAACTAGCCTCCAAACTGCGACCGGCTATTAGTTCTCCCAATTCTAGGGGTGAGTCAAAGACATCCGAGTAAAAGGAGTGCCTTAGTTCGTATAGAATTCGAGCAAGCTGTCGCTGAAGGTCTTTCGGCAAAATGGCGTGTGTAATCGGCCAGCAGATAATTGTAAATTGTTCTGCCCAAGGTCCAGAGGGCTTTGCCCCGCCAAACTTGATGTGAAATTGATGAAACTGTCTACGGAGCCAATTTCGAAGCCAATTCCGGTCTCCATGTTTCAACCAGCCTGGCGTCTCAGCCTCGAAGGTTTGCAATTTTCATCACCTGAATATCTGTATCCAATTTCTGAGGCATAGACGATCCATGGCAACCAATGCTCATTAGATGGCCAGGACGACGTTACGTATTCGTGGATCAGATCTTCCAAAAGCTCCAAATCGGAGGCATTCAAACCGTGCTCTAGTGCAAAAATGGGGCGGTTGCCAACGGTTGCGGAACGCTCCTTTAGGAGTTCAGAGAAATGTGCTTCGAGTCTCCGTTGATAGTCGATCAGATCCATAATTTGACTGTATTAGAGTTCGCTTATTCTACGCTTCTTGGTATAAGGGAACAATCGACAACTAACTGCTTAGAATATATGAATAATTTGCCTTTTTGTGCCTTCCGAGGAAGTTTCTTTATAATGCCGGTTTCCCAAATTAGCAAAGCTCCCTGCTGTATGGATGTTGCTCACTACCTTAGCTTTGGAATGATGATGTAGCGATAAAAGATCGGATCGACAACTTCGCCTACGTTCGCTTTTCTTCTTTGACATTCGCAACTATTGTGGTAGTGGTAGCGGGGTTGACGGCGGTTCACGCAGAGGCCCCAATATGGGCCCGTTAAAAGTGGACAACTTGGCATGGGCCTCCGCCACTTATGGGAGGTAAGCATGCCCGAGAATCCTGTCGGCTACAGGCAACATTGCTCAAATATTGTCCAGACCAACTCGCTGGAATCATCCGCATATTTGGAATTCTTTCTACCTCAGCTTTACACCAATAATAAGACGTTTAACACGACGCTTTAAATGGGATATGACTGCACGAGCGTATGTTGTTAATATCGCCCAGCGAGGAAAATCGGAATGAATAACAAGACAAGTCCAATCCATACGGCAAAACAGCCGAGGATATTCGACGAAACCGACTATGAATTGCAGCATAAATACATTGAGACCTTAATGAAAAAGGGTGACGCTAGCTTTAGTCTAGTTGCTGCCGAAGCCTTCGTGGAGGGGATGAGAGACAGTGGGTATAAATCCACGGGGACAGCAATTGATGAATTTGTTGATAATTCAATCCAAGCACAAGCCGAGCGCGTGGATGTTCTGTATGAAGTAGGAGTTTCTGAAGAAAAACAAGCACGAGATATTCAACATAGCAATTATCGACGACGGTCACGGCATGGAACCTGACATGATCCGGGCTGCGGTACTTTGGGGCGGAACGCACCGTGCGAATGCTAGAACCGGCTTCGGCCGGTATGGCTTTGGATTGCCAAGTGCGGCCGTAAGTATTTCCAAGCACTATGAAGTGTACTCTCGAACAGATGGATTTGGATGGCACAAGGTTGTGATTGATCTCCCAGAAATATGTACGGGCAAGTACACCAACTCCAAAGGCATCGTGGTTGCACCGCCTTCAGTGAAAACAGAATTGCCCAATTTTGTTAAGCAGTACCTTGGGAAGCGTACATTAACCCATGGAACCGTAATCCTATTGGCAGTTCCGGATCGCCTCACAACAGGATATAGGAGACCCAATGGTTTTCACAAATCGATGATTCAGTTCCTTTAACTCAGCTCAAAGACATGGCAGATACGATGGTCCACCGCGGACCAGATGACGAAGGCTTCTATATTTCGGGAGAAACAGGTCTCGGACATCGGAGGCTCTCTATCATTGATCTTGGAGGCGGGCATCAACCCATGTCCAATGAGGATGGGACCGTATGGGTCATTTTTAATGGGGAAATTTATAATTTTACAGAGTTGTATGATGTCCTGGTAAGAAAAGGGCACATCTTTAAAACCCGGTCTGATACGGAAGTCATTATTCATCTGTACGAAGAAAAGGGTGAAGAGTGTTTTCAATATTTTCGTGGAATGTTTGCGATGGCCATCTGGGATGAGAAGCATAAAAAGCTTCTTCTGGCTCGCGATAGGGTTGGTAAGAAACCGCTTTTCTACTTCTATGATGGAGACCGCATTGTCTTTGCCTCAGAGATAAAAGCGATTCTAAAAGCACCGGATATCCCAAGAGAGATTGATCTTGAAGCCCTTTCGGATTACTTTTCTTTCCTTTACATCCCTGTCCCCAAATCGATCTATAAGAAAATCCGTAAGATTCGCCCTGGCCATTATGCTCTTATTGATCATAACGGGATTCGGGAAGCGCAATACTGGGATATTAGCTTCGCTCGTCCCGTTGAACTTTCCGAGGAGAAATGGTGTGAAAAGCTCCTTGAGGTTTATCAGGAGTCGGTTCGAATTCGTTTGATGAGTGACGTGCCTCTCGGAACTTTTCTCTCCGGAGGCGTAGATTCCTCATCGGTGGTTGCATTAATGAGCCAGATAAAGAAGGAACCTGTTCAGACCTCCTCCATTGGGTTTGATGAACAAGAGTTCAATGAGCTTATTTATGCAAGGGAGGTGTCGTCCCTATTTGACACCGATCATCATGAGAAGGTTGTGCGACCAGATGCAGTTGGAATTGTTGAGAAGCTCGCCTGGCATTATGACGAACCTTTTGCGGATTCTTCAGCAGTCCCGACCTACTATGTTTCGAAGGTTGCCCGCGAAAAGGTCACCGTCGCACTGTCTGGAGACGGAGGCGATGAGAATTTCGCAGGCTACCGACGTTATTATTTTGATCGTCAAGAAAATAAATTGCGGTCCTTCTTACCATTGGGTATTCGACGACCAATTTTCGGCACATTGGCATCCCTTTATCCAAAGGCAGACTGGGCGCCAAGGATCTTTCGCGCGAAAGCAACCTTCGAGTCTCTTTCGTGTTCACCCCTTGAGGGGTATTTTCGATCGGTTTCGGCCTTTCGTCCCGAACTAAAAGCAGAAATTACTGCATCCGGATGTTCATAAATCATTAGCCGGGTATGATTCTTTGGATGTATTTAAATTTTACTATGACAAGGCTGATACCGATGATCCGCTATCTCGCATTCAGTACCTGGATATCAAGACCTACCTTACGGACGATATCCTTGCAAAAGTGGATCGGGCAAGCATGGCTAACTCATTGGAAGTTCGTGCACCTATTCTTGACCACAAATTCATGGAACTCGCTGCTACGATTCCATCTTCGCTTAAACTTCAGGGAAGAAATGGCAAGTACATTTTCAAAAAAACGCTTGAAGGAGTTCTTCCGAAGGAAATTCTATATCGAAAAAAGATGGGATTCGCCGTGCCATTGGCACGGCTGGTTCCGTAATGAATTAAAAGACTTGGCCTACGAGACGATTTTCAATAATACCCATGATGACTTTTTCCAAAAATCTACGATTGAACAAATCTGGAAGCAACATCAAAGTGGGTTCCGTGACCGTTCGACACCCTTATGGACTCTTTTTATGTTTCGACTGTGGCAAAGGAATTCATCGTAAGTAGCGAGAGCATGGACATAAGGGAAAGCGTATTCTATCCGATGAGGATCTGGCTATTAAGGATCATCAGGCGTCAAACAGGGATCTTGGGATGAACGCTATGCTCTATGCTCCGCTCTTTGGTGTTAGCAAATCATGAAAGTCCTTACTTTCACTACATTATACCCCAACAATGTCTGGCCGAATAATGGAGTCTTTCATAAAGGAACGCATGACTTATTTCGCCAAACTTGAATGGAGTTGAAGTTAAAGTGGTTGCGCCTGTGCCTTATTTTCCGACATTCGACTTGGTTCACGATGGCGATATCTCACAAGTACACGTCATCAGAAATTATAGAAGGGCTTGAAGTGTATCATCCGCGGTACTTTATGACCCCTAAAGTTGGGATGGTCTTCTACGGTTTAACGATGTTTTGTCGGCGCTTCCGTTTGTTAAAAAGATCCAAATGGATTTTGATTTGACTCATCGATGCCCATTATGTCTATCCGGACGGATATGCTGCAACTTTGTTGGGCAAGTTTTTCAAGAAGCCTGTGGTGGTGTCAGCAAGGGGCACCGATATTAATCTCTATGGAGAATTTCCGATCATCCGAAAATTCCTTAGGCGGACTCTTTTAAAGGCAAATAGGGTAGTAGCTGTATGCGAGGCCCTGAAAAAAGGGATCAGTCCAGTTAGGAGTGCCGGAAGAGAAAGTGTCAGTTATTCCGAATGGAGTGGATAGTTACAAATTTTTCCCGACGCCGAAAGAAGAAGTTCGAAGGAAACTAAAACTCCCGGACAAGAAGATTATTCTTTCAGTTGGGCATCTGACACGCAATAAAGGATTTGATTATCTAATCAAGGCACTCAAAATCCTCCGAACAGACTTTGACGAGAAAAGTATCTATCTGGTAATCGTGGGGGAAGGAGAGTTTCGGAAAGAGCTCGAAAAAACTATTTCTATGCTGAATCTTGGGGAACACGTAAGATTAGCAGGTGCCATCCCTCATAAGGAAATGCGTGATTGGTATAGCGCGGCTGACCTCTTCTGCCTTGCAAGTGGTCAAGAAGGCTGGCCGAATGTAATTCTTGAATCCTTAGCTTGTGGAACACCAGTGGTCGCAACTTCTGCCGGAGGCATTCCTGAGATTATTAGCTCTAACGGGGTCGGAATCTTAGCTGAAAGGACCGAACAGGATATTGCCCGAAAGATATCTATTGCGTTGAAACAATCATGGAATCGGGAAGAAATTGTAAAATTCGCCGAAAAATATACTTGGAATCAAGTTGCCCTGCGTGTTTACGATGTTTTCGAATCAGTATTGAATAAGAAATATTCCACTCATCCACGACATTAACTCATTCACATTTATAGGTCATTCACCCATGAAACTAATGCTCGTTGCCGGTGCTCGCCCCAACTTCATGAAAATCGCCTCCATCATCGATGCTATAAAGATGCACAACGTTTCCATTGAAAATTCAACATTCAACATTCAACATTTGTTGGTGCATACCGGTCAGCATTACGATGATTCAATGTCAGAAGCTTTTTTCAGAGATCTTGGATTTGCCTAAGCCGGATATTTACTTAGAAGTAGGTTCTGGGACCCATGCTGCCCAGACGGCTGAAATTATGAAGCGTTTTGAGCCAGTGCTGTTAGAGCATCAACCCGATGTTGTTATCGTTGTGGGTGATGTCAACTCAACAGTCGCTTGTGCCCTCGTCGCCTCCAAAATTCAGTATGCAGAATCAACTCAAACTGCAAACTCACTCAATCAACACTCGGGATTAAGAGACCTTTGATTGCCCACGTAGAAGCAGGTCTTCGATCTTTTGATCGCACCATGCCTGAGGAAATCAATCGACTTCTAACGGATGCCATCTCAGATTTTCTTTTTACAACAGAAGAAAGTGCTAATCAAAATCTCTAAGACGGAGGGTATTCCTAAGGATAAGATTTTCTTTGTCGGAAACACCATGATCGATACGCTCCTTAAACACAAGGAAATGGCACAAAAATCGAATATTCTTAATAAGCTTGGTCTTTCAACCAGGAACCAGCAACCAGCGACCAGCAACCAGATACTTCCCTACGGTGTTCTTACCCTCCACCGTCCATCAAATGTTGACAATAAGGAGACGTTCCGAAATATATTGGAAGCTTTGAAGGAAGTAGCCAAAGATCTTCCTGTTATCTTCCCGGCCCATCCTCGAACATTAAACCGCATCAAAGAATTCGGCTTTGAAAACTATTTTGATTTTCCGTCTCAGCCTTTAACCCTCAGTCCACAGTCAAAAGCTGTGCGACCTAATTCCACCAAGCTTCAGCCTCAGAGCTCCAAGGGTGTTAGCTCACTTGCCTCCAACCTTCAACCTCTAGCCTGCGGTCTTCACTGTGTGGAGCCGCTTGGTTATCTCGATTTTCTCTGCCTGATGTCAAATTCAAAGCTTGTTTTAACTGATTCCGGTGGGATGCAAGAGGAAACTACGGTATTAGGCATTCCTTGTATTACCTTAAGGGAAAATACGGAGCGCCCGGTGACCACCACCTCCGGCACGAATGTCCTTGCCGGAATTCAAAAAGACCAAATTATCAGCGCAGCTCTTTCGGCATTAAGGAAATATGATTCTATATCACCCAATACCGTGTTTAACACTCAGCACTCAACACTCAGCACTCAACACTCATTGTGTCCTCCTCTATGGGATGGAAAAGCAGGCCAAAGAATTATTAATATTTTGTCGAAGACCAATTTATTAAACAATCGTAACAACCAGCAACTAAAAACCGGCAGCCAGCATCCAGAAACTGGCAACCAGTAACCAGCAACCAGCAACCAAAAAATGAAAATTCTTCATATTCTTGATCACAGTTTACCTCTCCAGAGTGGATATTCATTTCGAAGCCAGAATATTTTTAAAGCCCAACGCAAGAGAGGGTGGGAGCCGGTTATCGTCACTTCTCCAAAACATGAAGAAAGCTGGCAAGGTCATTCCGAACGAGAGGAAATGATAGACGGATTTCGTTATTACCGGACCGGAACCGTTTCGCATAGTAGTTTTTCTATTGCCAGAGAAGTTCAGTTAATGAGGACTTTAACGAAACGTATTGAGGAGGTCATCAAAATAGAAAAACCAGATGTTTTGCATGCGCACTCGCCCATCCTGAACGGAATTCCCGCTCTTTGGGCAGGACATAAATTGGGTATTCCTGTGGTCTACGAGATACGGGCCTTTTGGGAAGACGCAGCCGTGGATCACGGCACTTACAGTCAAAATTCGTGGAAATACAAACTTGTGAAAACTTTGGAAAAATGGGTATGTCTTAAAGCTAAAAGTGTCGCAGTACTTTGTGAAGGATTGAAAGATGATCTGATAAGAAGAGGTATTCCCTCCGAAAAACTCACAGTGGTTTCCAATGGAGTCAATGTGGAGGATTTTAATCCCTGTGAACCTGACCAAGAGTATAGAAGGGCCTGGGGGCTTTCAGGGAAAAAAGTTATTGGGTTTGTTGGGTCTTTTTATCGCTATGAGGGACTGGACCTGCTTCTTGATGCGTTCGCCAAACTTGCCGAATACGGATCTGATTTAGTACTTTTGTTGGTAGGTGGAGGAGAGACGGATAAAGAATTACGGGTCAAAGTGAAGGAATTACGCTTGGAAGGTAGAGTATTAATGCCGGGTCGTATTCCCCACGAGCGTATACCCGGAGTTTACGCCCTGCTTGATGTCCTGGCTTACCCTCGCTACTCCATGCGCCTTACCGAGCTTGTAACCCCACTCAAACCTCTTGAGGCTATGGCTATGGGTAAAGCTTTGGTAGCAAGCGACGTCGGAGGACACCGTGAACTCATTCGGCATGGACACACGGGGCTTCTCTTTCCTGCAGGAAATGTTTCATCCTTAACCGATACACTAAAATGTCTTATAGATGATGTGCGATTGCGTCAGGATCTTCAAACGCAAGGATTAGCTTGGGTTCAACAAGAGCATAATTGGGATAAAACCACGGCTGTTTATGAGGAGTTTTACAGCCAAGCCATAGAGAGAAAAACTTTTCCTGAATCGGTGCACTAAATTGGGAAACTTTCTGGTCATCATTTCGGCGAAAGAGTTGAAGGATGAGGCCATCCGCCTCTTTCGATCTGGGTTGGAGTTTGCTAAACATATCAAATCTCAGGTGCCAAGCAGGATTATAGAAAAAGAATGGGTGCATGGAGCATCATTTCCCCGCCAGAATGGTTCTGGCACACCCATTGTCACCGACCAAACGACGGGAAGCTGGCTTCTCGCAATTGGAACCTGGTTTCACACCGAAGGCTACGGAGCTGGTGCGGAATCTCAGGCTCTGAGCCGATACCTTGAAGTGGGCGCGAATCGGCTCGCTCGGGAACTGGAGGGGTTTTTTGTCTTCGTCATTGGAGATGCAAGGACTCGGGAAACAATTGTACTTACAGATCTCGTAGGCAGTTGTCACTGTTTTATGCGATCATTTGAAAATGCCATTGCTTTGTCGGGTTCTTCGCTGCTTCTGGCAGGCCTTGGGGACTTCAACTTGGATCCAGTTGGCTGCCAGGAATTCCTTTATACTGGGGTTATCTACGAAGAACGGACCATTTACCGTGAGGTACGCAAGCTGGCGCCTGCCTCCATTTTTCGGTTTGCAGGCGGTGCTCTGGAATCCGGGAAGCATTACTGGCAAATTGCGGATATTGCTCCAGAATCACTGGATGGTAAACCTGCGGTAAAAGCGTTGGCTGAGACACTCGTTCACGCTGCGAAGAAAGTGGGACACGTCTTCGAGCGTCCCGTTTGCGACTTGACCGGCGGCTACGATTCCAGAGCAGTCGTTGCTGCTTTCAAAATGGCAGAGGTGCCGTTTTCGACGACTGTATCCGGCCCTGCGGAGAGCCCCGATGTAATCGTTTCGCGCAAACTGGCTCAGCTTCTAGGCTTACCAAATTTGCATCTAACGTCGCAAGGGAACGTGACATTTGAAAAGGCGAAGAAGGCTTTATCATTAACTGATGGAGAATACGACATCGTCGAATATTCCCGTGTCTTAGAAATCCACCGAACTCTCTCTGAACACTTTGACATAAGCGTTAACGGCTCGTTTGGTGAGGTTGCGCGTGGCTACTGGTGGGAACTGCTCTTCCCACAAATTGGAAGGTGTCGCAGACTGGATGCAGAGAAGCTTGCGAGACTACGTTATGCTGCCCAAAGTTTCGAGCCCTCGATATTTCCGCCGGATACGAGGTTAGACCTTATTCCCCATTTCACCAATGTAATTGAACGGACCAATGCTGGACTCGCCAATCTTCCCAATACTGTGCAAATGGATCATGCTTACCTCATGATGCGAATGCAACGGTGGCAAGGGAGAATCGCCAGCAGCACGAATCAGATTTGGCCATGTTTATCATTGTTTATTTTCCGATCAGTGTTAGAAACAATATTGATGATTAAAGCAAACCTTCGGCGGCGCAGCCTTCTCATCCGGCGAATGTTGGCGGAGTTCGAACCGAATACTGCAGGTATAGCGCCCGGATACATCCTTGCGGAAAATAATCTGAGGCAGGTTTTCCACCAGCGAATGGTACAGGGCCGCGGAATCGCGGACCTCCTGCTCGGCGAGCTGCAGCTTCCGTTGTTCGGCGGCTTCACGCAGGGCGCGCTGGATCGCAGGCTGCAATCGCGCAAGCTGTTGCTTCAGAACATAATCTTTCGCCCCGTGCTTGAGCGCCTCGACGGCCACCTCCTCTCCCATGGTGCCCGACACGAAAATGAACGGAATGTCCGGATACTTGCGCCGTGTCAGTTCCAGGGCGGTGAGGCCGTCGTACTCCGGGAGGGAATAGTCCGCGATGATGATGTCGGGGTTGAAGATCTCAAGTTGCCTGACATATTCATCTTCGGTATCAACCCGCACCGCGGCGATGGCGACCTCATCCCGCTGCAGTTCGTGGAGTTCCAGCTCGAAATCCACGATCCTGTCTTCGAGGAATATGATTCGATGCTGTCGAATCACTCCTGATCCCCTCGGCCGGTCCGGCCGCCGATGCAATCCGGCAGTTGGTTGATCAGCAGCCAGTACATCCCCAATTGCCTGACCGCCTCGGTGAATTTTTCAAAACTGACCGGCTTCACGATGTAACTGTTGACCCCCAACCGGTAACTCTCCGCGATGTCGCTCCCTTCCCGCGATGAGGTCAGGACTACGACCGGAATCAAGGCGGAAGTTTCATCGCCCTTGAGGCGGCGCAGAATTTCCAGCCCATCCACCTTGGGAAGCTTCAGATCGAGCAGCACCAGCTTGGGGGCGTGATCGGGCAAGACGGCCGGTTTCGACTCGCTTCCGAACAGATGTTCCATCGCGGCCTCGCCGTCTTTGAGCCAGGTGACTTCGTTGGCCAGGTTGTGCTTCCGTAGCGCCCGCATGGTCAATTCCGCATCGGGGGCGCTGTCCTCGATCAGTAGAATCTCGACTCTGTCCGTATCCGTCATGGGGCGTGCGATTCCTGGGAAAGCGAGAAATAAAAGGTCGCGCCGGCATCGACGGTTCCTTCGGCCCGGGTGCGGCCGCCGTGCCGGTGAACAATGCGCTGGGCCAGGGCGAGGCCTACGCCGGTGCCTTCGAATGTGACGGAACTGTGCAGGCGCTGGAAGACTCTGAACAGTTTGTGCGCATATGCCATTTTGAAGCCGGCGCCGTTGTCCCTTATGTAGTAATTGATGATCCCCGAGGCTTCGTGGACCGCGCCAATCTCGATGACGGCGTCAGTCTTATATCGGGTGAATTTGAGGGCATTCGAAATCAGATTCGTCCAGACCATCCGGATGAGGGCGCGGTCACCGCGCGCCGGCGGCAGGGAAGCCAGGTTCAGCGCCGGACTCCGGCCAGGGCAAAGTCGGATCTGCTCTTCAAGTACTTCCCGCGCCAGGGCGGTCATGTCCACCTCTTCGAGCTTCATGGGAGCGCGCCCGACGCGGGAGAAGTTCAGGAGATCATCGATCAACTGCCCCATGCGTCTCGCCTCGCTCTGGAGGACCCCGAGGAGGCGACGCCCCTCCTTATCCAAACGATGCGCATGTTCCTGGTTGAGAATGCCGGCAAACCCATCGAGGGCGCGCAGGGGAGCCCGCAGGTCGTGAGACACCGAGTAGGAAAACGCCTCCAGTTCCTTGTTGGCCGCCTCGAGCTGTGCGGTGCGCTCTTCGACCTTCTGCTCGAGGGTCAGGTTCAGGCGCCGTACTTCCTCTTCATTCCGCTTTCGATCCGTGATTACGTCAAATATAGCGACAAAACAGCCCGGTTTGGGGCCGTATACCGAAATGGAAAACCACATCTTCAGGGCTTCAACGAATATTTCGAACTTTCTGGGCACACCGGTGAGCGCCACCTCACCGTAGATCTCGATCAGATGAGGATCGGCCTCCAGGATTCCGGGAATGACCTCGCTGACTCTCCTGCCGACTACATTCTCGAGCCCGGTCAATCTCGTGAATGCATCGTTGACTGCCAGGTATACAAAATCCTTCGGTTGGCTATGTTCAAAAATCATCCGGCAGTAGGCAAGCCCGTTCAACATGTTCTCAAAAAGGGTGCGGTACCGATCCTCGCTCTCATGCAGGGTCGAGTACTGCTCCCGGATCAGTTCTTCGGCTTCATGACCTTTTTCGATTTCGAGGCACAGCTCCGCATTGGTTTGTCTCTCCGTGTCACGCGCGGCGATGGCATCCTCCATCATATTCAGCGCAGCCATGCGGGAGTCGTTCAGCTGTTGATTCGCGGCGGACAGCTCGGCGGTGCGCTCCTCAACGCGGCGCTCCAATTCGAGCGCGTGCGTTTCAATCTGCAGCCGGCGCCGCTCGAGCTGCCTGAAGGCCAGCGCGTTCTTTAAAGCCAGGGCGATCGACGGACACAGAAGGTTGATCATTTCTGAAACCTGGTCCGCCAGATCCCCGAAGGGCAGGTTCAGCAACAAAATAACGCCTTCCAACTCGCCTCCGGCCTGCAATGGAAAACTCAAAAGGTCCGTGACTTCCGCCCGGCGCAGCATGGCCCGCATCGGATGATCCGCGGGCAACTCTTCGGTCCGGCGAGGCATCGGCGCCGGAGCACGCTCCAAACAGCAGGATTCGAGGTCACAGGTGGAGAAAAACCTGGCTTGGTCCTCGGGACAGACGTGCAGCAGCTCGTGGCTGCCCCCGTCGCCTGCATGCGCGAGAAGCAGAATCGTCTTGGCGCCCGTCAGTTCGCGCAGGTGGGATGTGATTGTCCGGCCCAGATCACGCGGACTCGTCGCAGCCAGGAGGCGCGAGATCACCTCCACCGCCATCGGTCGGATCCTGGTCTCCTGTTGTGGAATTCGTCGGGGCTTCATGCCGATACCATCTGCGGTTTCCTCCCGCGGTGCCCGGGCGCGATTGGACTTCCGGATAGACCGATAACCGAATAACCGGTCCTTTGAGCATGACAGGAGAAGCTTCTGCGAGCGCTGATGACGATCGCCGCATTGCACTGTCCGGATGAAGCCTGCCGGGTGGCAAGACACCTCGTGCCGGCATCAACGATCCCCTCCCAAGACTCCCTGCCGTGAGCTGCTGTTTCCGCAAGCCGGCGAGGTTTGGATCGGACGATCAATTGATGCTTGCCGAAGGGCTTCGAGCTTTCATACCACCATCCCAATCGCGCCATATATTGCAATAAATAATCCAAGATGGGCGCTTGGACCTAAATCTACTGATACCAACCATAATGAGGTAATTTTAATGACGCTGTACGAAGCCGGCAATAAGCAAGAATCCGACATCGATGTAAGATTCTGCCTACAAATGACTTTTGCCCCAAATCGGGAATCTTTGTCTGGAAGCGGGCGCGTCCGACCTGCTTTATTCAATAAGAATGGATCGCAGGACATCTCAGGACACGGAATATCGCGGATGAACGCGCGGATTGATTCCGTTTCCCAAGGGCGCAATGAGCAAATTCCGGCACCGTGTACTTCCATGACGATGTCACCACATCGCCTGCGTCGCGGCGCCTGGCGTCTGCCCGCCCGGCGCTCGGGCCAAAGTGGACCTGTTATTTGGTGACAGACCCTAACGATTGTTGGGGGTCCCGATCAGGCCGCAGGCGAGAGCATAGTGGACCAGCTCCACATCATTTTGCAGGCGGAGCTTGTCGAGAAGGCGGGTGTGGAACGTACTGACGGTTTTTACACTGAGTGAAAGCCGGGCGGCAATCTGCTTGATCGATTGTCCGGCGATCAGCATTTGCATGACCTCAAACTCGCGCGGAGATAACTCCTCATGCGCGGGTTGCCTCCCAAGGGGGATTTTGGCCAGGAATCGCTCCACCATCCGGGAACTGAGGTAGGTGCCTCCTTCCTGGATCTTACGGATTGCAAGCACCAGATCTTCTGGAGCCGCCTGTTTGTTCAAGTAGCCCTTGGCGCCGGCTTTGAGCATGGGAATCGCCATTTGTTCTTCGGGAGCGCTGCTGAGCACGAGCACCGGCAGGCAGGGATACTTTCTCCGGATTTCCTTGAGCAGCTGCATGCCGTTGCGGTCGGGGAGAAAAATATCGAGCACCAGCAGATCGGGAGTTTGCCGATGCAGGATTTCCAACGTCTCTTCAGCGTTGCCCGCCTCCAGAAATTCAACTTGCGGAATGCCCTCGACCAAGATCTGTTTCAACCCCTGGCGGAGCACCGCATGGTCATCTGTTACCAGGACTATCATTTTTCTCGCTATCCGGATGTCCCTCTCGAGGTCGGGGAAGGCGCGTCCTGACACTCGTTCCTTTACCGGGCTTGCTTACGATGACGCACGTTCCTCCCAGGGCCAGGGCACGCTCCTGCATGCCGATCAATCCGTAAGATTTGTGCCGGGCGAGGCTTTCGAATGAAAAGCCGCATCCATTATCATAAACACTCATAGTAATCTGCGTTTCCGTTGATGCCAACGTGATTCTTACGGCCGTGGCAGCCGCATGCCGGGCAACGTTCGTCAGGGCTTCCTGCAGAATCCGGAACAGGGTGGTCGAGCAGGCGGAGCCGATAACCGGGTCTGTTTCCGGGAGCCTCGTTTTACATCGAATTCCCGTCCGCGTCTCGAACTCCCCGGCCTGCCATGCGAGCGCAGCGCACAATCCCAAACTGTCCAGCACCGCCGGTCGCAGTCCGGTGGCAATTCGCTGGACGGAGTCGAGGAGGGAATCCACGGTTTTTGTCATCAGGACCAGGTTCTCCATGCAAGGAAGGTTCGCCGCTGATGCGGGCGGGGCGGCCATGCAGCGATTGATCAGGGCAATGTCCATTTTCAATCGGGTCAAGTCCTGAGCGAGCTGGTCGTGGATTTCGTGGGCGATGTGAGTGCGCTCCTGTTCGCGCGCCTGTTCCAGATGCTCGGCCAATTTCCGCAACTGTTCCCGGGATTCGGCCAATTCCTCCTCCACACGCTTGCGTTCGGTGATGTTACGATTGCTGGCCCGCCGACCGACAAACCGACCTCCGGAGTCGTACACCGGTTGACAGACATGTTCTACCCAGCGCACTTCGCCGCTGCGCGTAGTCAAGCGGAATGTCAGCCTTTGCATCGGGGCAAGGGTGAATTGCTGAAAGTGCGCCCGGAGGCGTTCGCGGTCCTCGCGGAAGGTAACGCGGGCCAGCAGCCTGGGATCGGCCAGGAACTCTTCAGCACGGTAGCCGGTGAGGCTCTCGCATGAAGGTGAACAATAGAGGAATTGGCCATCCGGCGCCACCCAGGTTTCCCAATCGACGGTGAAATCTGCCATGGTGCGAAATTTGCTTTCGCTCTTGAGCAGGGCTTCTTCCAGGTGCTTGCGCACGGAAATATCGCGGATCACCATGCTGGTACGGGCTTCTCCCCGCCGGGTGGCGAACACGGCCGAGGACAATTCGCCGGGGAATTTTGTGCCGTCGCTTCTGACCAGCATCACCTCACCGTGGAATCGACCCGTGCGAGCCCGTTCCTCTATAGCCGGTAACAAGCGCGGGTCGGAGGTGTCGACGACCCCATTCCTCCCCGCCTGAATCAATTCGGGCTCGGAAAGTCCAAACATCCGACAAGCCGCGCTGTTGGCAGCCAGGATGCGGCCGTCGGGCGAAGTCAGCAGGACCGCATCCATGCTCGCTTCCACCAGGGATCGATATCGCTCTTCGCTTTCCCGCAAAACCTCATCCGCGGCCTTGCGTGCGGTGATGGTTTCGTGCGCTATAACGAGGTGGATTGGACCTCTGCCGGCCATCCGGGTTACCCGTCCCACAAACCAGCGCTGCTCCAGGGGAGAGTGGCATGGGTATTCCATGGAGAACTCGCCGCGCTCCCCCTTCCTCACGGCGGCAATACCGGCGGCAAACGCCGCGGCCATTTCTGCCTCCGGGCCAACGGTAGCACAACAAACGGCAAGATAGTCTGTTCCGGGTCCGGCCTTACGCGGTGGGAGCCCGTTGGCCAGGGCGAATTCGTGCCAGGCTCTGTTTACCGCGATGATCACCCCCGCCCGGTCAATCACGCAGACATGCGCCGGGAAGGAGTCAATGGCAGCCTGAATCGACCAACCGGAAGCAGAAGGCGAACCGGCCTTAGCTTCTCGCGCCCGTGTCCCAGCCAGGAGGGGACGTGATGGAGCCTTTCTGGGCGTCCCTTTTTTCATGAATATATCCCTGTTGCATCATTCGACGAGCTGTATCTATCGAACCCAACGGAATCACCGGAGGTCATGTCGGTATCCGCTCTGATCCATGATAACCCTGGCGGCAATTATATCCGATTGTCTTGCGATTCAGATGGGATAAGTCGGCTTGTGCAGGCCAGAAGCGTTTCTGAGTTCCGGTTCGGACAGGCTCCCAGCCCGCATTCTTCACCAGCTTTCTATTGCGGCGGCGGATCCGGGCATGTCTACTGCGTCGCGCTCGGTCGGGCGTCTCGACGTACTTTCAAGTACGCCTGCGGCACCCTCCGGTCGCGTGCCTTGCATTCATGCCTGTCTACACCGCCTCGCACCGAAATCTGGTGAGAAAAGCGGGGTAATTGCGCGCACGCAGGCAGTGCCGGCGAACGGGAGAGGTCCTTTGACCGGGCGTTGTGCGGTGAATCATGCAGCATGGTATACTGAAAAAAGGCTGTGATCTTATCGGAACGAACACAGTTTCGGACGCTGGCAGCCGGCCACAGGCGAGAATGCCTGGTGCGGCCCATCCATCCATGATGCCCGCCGAACCAGATCTATTCTGGCGATCAACATCGATATCACCGAGCGCGATCGGGTTCGAAAACACTTTCGTTTTGGCCCTGAGCCCGTATTTATGGGGAACTGGAAATGCAGAACAACGAGTCGCAGGAGGCCAGCGAAGAACTGGAGACGATGCTGGCGCGGTACACCGAACTCTTTGATTTCGCCCCGGCGGGCTACCTGATCCTCCAACCGGATGGCACCATTTGCCAGGCCAACCTCACCGCAGCCAGGCTTTTGGGAATCGAACGCTCCCACCTGATGAACCGGCGGCCTGCAATGTTCGTTGCCCCCGAAGCCCGTTCCGCTTTTGATGCCCTTTTGTCCAGGGCCTTCACATCCAAGGCCCCGGAGGTCGGCGAGGTGAGGCTCTCCATCAAAGGCGGACAACCGCTCATGGTCCAACTCTGGGCGTGCGTCTCGGGAGACCGGCAGGAATGCCGGATGGTCATGATGGACATCACCGAACGCAAGCAGGCGGAGGAGAATCTCCGGCAAAGCGAGACGAAATACCGCCGCCTGCACCAAAGCATGCGGGACGCTTTCGCGGGCGTGGACATGAACGGGCGCCTCCGGGAATTCAACCCCGCTTTCATCGAACTGCTCGGCTACTCGGACGAGGAACTCCGCTCCATGACGTACATGGACTTCACGCCCTCCCGATGGCACACGATGGACGCGGAGGTCGTACGCACGCAGGTCCTGCCCCGCGGATACTCCCACATATTCGAGAAGGAATACCGTCGCAAAAATGGGACCATTTTGCCTGTGGAGTTGCGCGTCTTCCTGGTGCGCGACGACGAGGGGCAGCCGGCCGCCATGTGGGCGATCGTCCGTGACATCACGGAGCGCAAGCGGGCGGAAGAAAAGTTACGTGAAAGCGAAACCAAATACCGGAGGATTGTCGAGACGGCATTGGAAGGCATCTGGGTAGTGAACCAGCAATGGAAAACGACATACGCAAACCCGGCCATGGCGGCAATGTTGGGGCACAGTGTGGAAGAGCTGATCGGACGCCATCCCATGGAGTTTGTGATTTCCGATGAAATTCAAAAGGCCGGTGTATTGATGGAGCAACGGGAAAAGGGGATCGCGGACAAGACCCAGGTCGGGATGAGACGGAAAGATGGTTCCACGATGTGGGCCTACGGCAACTCCGTGCCGCTCTTGAATGACGCGGGCGAGTTTATCGGCGGATTATCCATGGTGACGGATGTCACCGAAAGCAAGCGAGCCGGGGAGGAGCTGCGCGCCTCCCGGGAGCAGTTGCGCGCGCTGGCCGCCAGGCTGCAGGCCGTGCGCGAGGAAGAGCGAACGCACGTAGCCCGCGAAATCCACGACGTGCTGGCTCAGGAATTGACGAGGCTGAAAATTGACCTGGCTTGGCTCCAGCGCAACTTTGCCAAGCCTGAGAATGAAGTCCCCGGGGAAGTCGTGGCAGCCCGCATATCCGAAATGAGCTTGCTGACCGACGCGACGATTCGCTGCGTGCAGGGAATCGCCACCGGATTGCGGCCCGCCGTGCTGGACAGCCTGGGATTGAGCGCTGCCGTGGACTGGCAAGCTCGCGATTTCCAGGACCGCACCGGGATTATGTGCGTCGTGAGAGCACCTAAAAAGGAGTTGGCCGTGGACCGGGACATTGCCACGGCCACTTTTCGCATCCTGCAGGAAGGCCTGACCAACGTGCTGCGCCACGCCCAGGCCACCAAAGTGAAAATCCTATTGCGACGGCAGGCCGCCCATCTCATTCTCCGGTTGCGAGACAACGGCCGCGGCATGCCCGCGGAGACTCTGCGCAGCCCCCTGTCCATCGGGCTGGCGGGGATGCGCGAGCGGGCATTCCTGTTGAATGGTCAGCTCGAGATCCGCAGCCGGCCGGGTGCAGGGACGGTCCTCGAAGTGCGGTTCCCGCTCCCCACGAAAGCGAACCTACGCTAACCCTCCTTATTATTCATGAAAATAGAATTGTAAGACATCTCAGGGCGCGGAAAACACGGGCGAACCCGCATAGGCTCCGTGTCCCGAAGGCATTCGGCCCGAGTGAATCCCTGCGGCGCGGAGTATTCGGCCTCTGTTTGCATGCGAGGACAGCGAATGAGGCCGGCTATGGGTTTTCCTGGGATGCGACCGGCACGGGGTGCCACTCATCGTCGACAGCCACGAAAACCACTTCGGCCTCGGTCACGCGCACCGTTTCCGAGGTGTCGTCACGATAAGCCTCGACCGTGACCTTGAGGGTCACGGACGTCCGGCCGACCCGGATGGTCTCGGCATAAAAGCTGACCACGTCGCCGACAAAGACGGGCTTGTGAAAAATGATCTTGTCCATCGCCACGGTTACGTAGTTGTGGGGGCCGCAGCTGCGCCGCGCCTCGATCGCTCCCGCCAGGTCTATGTGGCTAAGAATGATCCCGCCGAAAATCGTGCCATGCCGGTTCGTGTCCCGGGGCAATAGAGTGACGCGAAGGGTTGGATTTGAAGTAGTCATAAGCCTCGCTATTTGGAAAGCCTGGTCATGATGATGCCGAGGGCATCTTCCCGCGGCGTAATGCAAAGCTGCCGGTGTGCCTGCCAAAGCTCCTGGCATCCGTTTAGCCGATGCTGAACAGCAGAACGCAAAGACGCAAGGACGCAAGGAGATTCCTTTCGGCTCGCCCAAGGATGCGCCAGCGCGAAGCGCTGCACCCACGCCTGTTGCTCAGGGTCGATCTTCGCGCCCCTGCGCCTTTGCGTCTTTGCGTTTTGCTTCTTCATCCATTTGATTTGGCTAAACAATTACCCGGGATTTCAGCCCCAGGGCCTCCCCGGCGGGACCGGTTTCGCTCGAGGTGTGGCGAAGTCCCGGCAGGATTCGGGGTGCATCCTGCCGCCACCAGCGACGACCAAGGCGAAGAACCGCTCAGGAATTGCCGCTTCCAGTATTTCTCCAAAGCGGCCGCTGAGCAAGTATTAATCCGATCTGATCGACAGGAAGGAGCCAGCCCCACGATAAAAAGGGGGCGCCCCGAATTTTCACCTCGTCCCGGAGCTTGAGGCAAGCCGAACCAAGGTTTGGAATATCCACCCTTGCTCCTCAGTCCCGCCCGTGTTCTTCCGTATTCACAAAATGTCATGTGGTGAGCGAAATCCGGCGTCACGTGTTGCCGACCATGCGTTTGCAGAAGTCCTTCATGAATAATAGGGCCGGAACATCGTGCCGGCATGAGGAATTGGGGAAACAGAATAGGGCAATTTCCCTTCGTGCCGGGAACAGGATCCGTGAGGACTTTTCAGCCTGCGGTTTCGAGAAGACTGCCCGGCAAAGGAGACTGCGAACCCCGTGCTATAATGGCGTTCAGGGACGTGAAGGACGGGCGGCGGGGATGATACCCTGATTTTCTGGGGAAACCACCCCATCAGCTTGATGGCACACAGGCGCGGTTTTAGGACACTCTCATCATCGAGATACTCTGCGCTGTCCGACTCCTTTGATTTACCGCTCAAGGCAGCCGGAGACGAGGCGCGGGTGGAATCGGGTTATGGCACCTGATCCTAGAGCAAAGCGGGACCGGTCACTGCCGGAGGATGCACTGAAGGCGGTGGAGAAGATCCGCGAGGCGGATCTCGTCATCGGCATCCCCAGCTTTAATAACGTGCGCACCATCGCCCACGTCGTCCGGGCCGCCCAGGCCGGGATCTCCAAATATTACCCGCAGCTCAAGGGTGTGATCATCAACTCCGACGGCGGCTCGACGGACGGAACGAGGGAGTCGGTTACGGCCAGCACGCTGGATGACTCGCAGCTGCTCTTCCTGTCCACTCCGATGTTCCCCGTGCACCGCCTGTCCCTGCCGTACCATGGCATCCCCGGCAAGGGGAGCGCCTTCCGGCTGGTGTTCCAGATGGCGGAGCAGCTGGGAGCCAAAGCCTGCGCGGTGGTGGACTCTGATTTGCGCTCGATTACCCCGGAATGGGTTGATCTGCTGCTGCGCCCGGTGCTGCATGCCAGTTTCGATTTTGTGGCGCCCTATTACCACCGTCACAAGTTCGACGGAACCATAACCAACAGCATCGTGTACCCGCTGACCCGGTCACTGTACGGGCTGCGCGTGCGGCAGCCGATCGGCGGCGATTTCGGCATGTCGCGGTCGCTGTTTTGCCGCTACCTCGATCGGCCCGACTGGGAAACCGACACCGCGCGGTTCGGCATCGACATCTGGATGACCACGATTGCCCTGGCGGAGGACTTCCGCGTCTGCCAGAGCTTCCTGGGCGCCAAGCTCCACGATGCCAAGGATCCGGGCGCGGACCTGAGCGACATGCTGCACCAGGTGGTGGGGAGCGTTTTCGGACTCATGAACGAGTACGAGAAAGTCTGGAAGGGCCGCAACGGCAGCCGGGATATCGATCTCTTCGGATTCCGGTACGGCGTCGGCCTCGATCCGATCACCGTGAACGTCGACCGGATGTTGAAATCGTTCCGCATGGGCTGCCAGGACCTGGTCGAAGTCTGGGAGCGGGCATTGACGCCCGAGACTCACGCCGCGGTCCAGCGGCTCGGTGGTCAAGGTCTGGATCGCGCAACGTTTCATATGGAAGACGAACTCTGGGCCCGCATTGTTCTGGAATTTGCCGTCGCCTGCGGACGTCAACCGGTGGAGCGCGGATATTTCCTGCGCTCGTTGACTCCGCTCTACCTGGCTCGAGTCGCTTCCTTTGTCGTCGAGACCTGGGATCTGCTCGCCGACGAGGTCGAGACGAGGATCGAGCGCCTGTGCGCCTGCTTCGAGAAGCAGAAGCCGTACCTGATAGACCTGTGGAATCCACCGTCGCGCTCCCGCCGCATGGCCGATGGCCAGCCTGAAAGAATCCAGGAACAGGGAGCGGCGCCGGTGAGTGAGGAGGTGAGGTCATGATCGACTTTTTGCGAGAACGTATATAACCATACTGTCGAGCGGATATCGGGGCAGATATCCACCTATGCCCCCGGTCTGATCGCCGGCCTGTTGATCGTTGTGGTCGCCTATGTCCTTGCGAAGCTGGTTCGCTGGCTCCTGAGCCGGATTTTCAAGGGGGTCGCCATCGATCGCTTTCTGCGCCAGAGCGGCCTGTCTTCGATGATGGACCGGTCGGGAAAAACGCATGCGGCGGAAATCGTCGCCAACGCCGCATTCTGGCTGATCTTCCTTGGAGGATTGCTGACAGGGATCAGCGCCTTCGACACTCAGCTCACCACCCGGATCACGGAGACCGCGGTCTTTCTCGCTCCCAAATTGCTTGCCGCGGCCGCGATTATTGTGGCCGGAGTCTGGTTCGGGCGCTATTTGAGCCGGCACATGCTGGTCTGGGCCGTCAATGAGGGGATCCCACAGGGTCGCAGGCTCGCAGCCGCGATTCGGGTCCTGGTTGTGTTTGTCGCCATCACCGCCGCCGCGGACTACTTGAATTTCGCCAGATATGTGTTCCTTGCCGCCCTGATCCTGGTGCTGGGGGGAATCATCCTGGCCGCCAGCCTTTCCATCGGCCTGTGTGGACATGACTTCCTGAAGCGATTCCTGCAGGAGAAGCCGGATAAATCAGAGGCCAAGGATGAAATGTCCCTCTGGAAACACCTGTAGGCCCTCCCTGGTTTCCCAGCCGTTGTTCGTGCGCCGTTGCGCACTCTGTGACGCATGAGAAGGGGCGCCCCAGTCAGGCCTGCTGGTCGGGTGGATCCCGGAGGAGATCCAGAATCGCCCGGTTCCATCCTTCGGGACCCGGACAATCCGTAACCCGTGCGCCTCGGATCATGGGTTGAAGCTTCGTGCTGGTCGCCGACCGGATCACGATGGGAATGTCCACTACCTTGAGGAATGCGGCGTCATTCATGCCATCGCCCAGGCCGACTGTTTTTACAGCGCCGAATGCCTGTCTGTAGAGATCTGCTGCGAGCTCCACGCAGCGCCCTTTGTCGCTGCCACCCATGATATGGTAGAAGCGGCCTCCGCGAGTCCAGCGCTTGCCTCGCCTTTCTATGCCGGCCAGGAGCCGATCGCTTCCGGCATCGAGAATCTCGAAAGGCTCGTCATATTCACGCTGTTTGGCCCGGGCTGCCTGTTCCACCGGGAGGCCGCAACAGACGGCCGTCTCTTCGACCGTCAGGTCATGAAATCCGCGCGCTCGGCACCGGCTTTCGATCGCAGCGGCGCGCAGGGTATCGACCAGATCCTCGTAGGGATCGCCGAGCTCGAAGACTTCATAGGCGTCGCGTCGGGCGGAGGCCTGCAACTCCATGGGGAAATAGTCCGGCGGGACAAACAAGGCGCCGCCGTTTTCCACGATGAAAGGATGACGGTTCTGCAGCCTCTCGCGCCAGGCTTCGGTTTCCATCCGTGTCTTGCTGGTGCACAAGACCACGGGCACACCCAGCTCCTTCAGGCGGCCGAGCGCCGGTCCTGCGGCCTCGAAAGAGTAGGTCTCGTGATCGAGGAGGGTTCCATCAAGATCGGTAAAGACGACCAGCATGCCGTCAGCATAATACCGCAATCAAAATAAATAAAGCCGGTCGGCCCGACCCCGGGGAGGAGGGTGCTTTGAAAAACATAATAATTCGCAAAAGTGCGCCTCCAAAACCAGGACTCGCTGTAGAATGGGCGCGCCCGGCCCGGATGGACACGTTGTTGAAGTAGGTTAGATGCAAATGTTCGCCGGTCGACCGGCGGCACATACAAGGAGATTCGACGTGAACCACCATGCCCTGAAATCCTATAGGCGCCACGGGCTGATCGCGCTCGCCCTCGCGCTCTTCCTGGTATCCGGATCGGCTTATCTCTTGACGGCAACGCAGGCACAGGGCCCGGCCAAGAAAGCCCTGACCGTCGACGACTACACGCGCTGGCGCAGCATCAGCGAGCCGGAGATCTCCGGCGATGGCAAGTGGGTGGCCTACGGGCTGTCGTACACCAACACTCTCCCCGCCGATGCAAAACCGGTCCTGCACCTGCTCAATCTCGAGACCAACCAGGACCTGGAGGTCCCGAACGGGATCGGGGCCTCGTTTTCCGACGATTCCGGCTGGATTGCCTATCAGGTCGATCCCAGCGGCAGGGGCGGGCGCGGCGGCGGACGCGGCCGTGGCGCCGCGGCGCCGGCGACACAGCGGTGAAGAGAATGCGGCCGTCACGCCGGCGGCCGCCAGGGATCAGGGCCGCGGGACCGGAGCCCAGGGGCGGGGCGCGAACGCAACGCCGCCGCCACCTCCGCAGCGCGTCGAGTTGCGCAACCTCGCGACCGGTGCGATCCGGTCCTGGCAGGAGATCCAGTCATTCACGTTCTCCCCTAACTCGAGCCATCTGTTCCTGCGGCGCCGCCCCGCCGCCGCGGCGAGTACCGGCGCCGCGGGCCGTGGCGGAGCGTCCGGGGACGCAGGGGGAGGATCGGGTGGCGCTGCCGCGGCCAGTGCCGCGCCCGCCGGGCCACGCGGGGTTGACGTCACCCTGCACAACCTCAAGACCGGGCGCGATCAGCTCCTGGGCAGCGTCGGCGACATCGCCTTCAACAAAGCGGGCGATCTTCTTGCCTACACGGTGGATGCCGCTGCGAAAGACAGCAACGGCCTTTTCGTCCTTGAGTTGGGAAACGGGAGCGTGAACGCGCTCGATAACGACGCCAAAAATTACAACCGGCTCACCTGGAGCGAGGACGGCCAGGCGCTGGCCGTGCTCAAGGGGCTTGACGTCGAAAAGATGCGCGAACGGGACAACGTGCTCCTCGCGTTCCCGAACGTGCAGGCGACGCTCGGCGATGCCCCGCCGGCCCCGGTGACGCTCGAGCCCTCCAAGGCGGCCGGATTCCCGAAGGGGTGGGTGGTCAGCGATCGCGCGACACTCTCGTGGAGCAACGACAAGAAATGCGTCTTCTTCGGCATCAAGGAACAGGTCGCCGCTCCCAGCACGGGTCAGCGAAAAGGCACCGATGAAGTCGCCGACGTCGACGTGTGGAACACCGCGGACGAACGCATCCAATCGTTGCAGATGATGCGGGCCGAGACCGATCGGAATTTCACTTACCGCCAGTCCTTCGATGTGTCCGCGGCGAAGTTCGTAAAGCTCGCGGACGCCACGATGCGCGACCTCGACGTTGCCCCCGAAGGCCGGTGGGCGGTCGGCAGAGACACGCGCGGGTACATTCACGACTACAAGAGGGCAGCGGCCGACATCTACCGCGTCGACACCCTGACCGGCGAACGCACTTTGATGGTGAAAAATCAGCTGATCAACACCTCGACGGGCAATCACACGTTCGGCATCTCGCCCGACGGCCACTATTTCCTGTACTGGAAGGAAAACAAGTACCAGGCCTATGACCTCGACGCCGGCACCGCCCGGACGCTCGGCGGCGGCAGTCCCGTGAGCTTCGTCGACATGGAGTTCGACCATCCGGGCCCCCGGCCTTCTTACGGCATCGTCGGCTATGCCAAGGACGGCAAGGCGGTCATGGTCCAGCAGCGGTACGACCTGTGGTTGCTCCCGCTCGACGGCTCGGCGCCGCGCAATCTCACCAACGGCGCGGGCGCCAAAAACGAAATTCGATTCCGGTACGTGCGGACTGAGCCGCCGGAGCAACCCGTTCCGGGCGGCCCTGCCGGGGGCGGGCGCGGCGGCGGTGCCGGTCAGCGCTGGACGATCGACCTGTCGAAACCGGTCACGCTGTCGGCCTACGGCGAATACACCAAAAAGGCGGGTTTCTACGAACTCGCGGCCGGGCAAATGAAGGAACTTGTGTATGAGGACGCGTTTTTCGGCAATCCGACCAAAGCCGCAAAGGCGGACAAATTCCTCTTCACGCGCGAGACGTTCGCGGAGTTTCCCGATCTTCGTGTCTCCGGTCTGGACTTCAAGAACGCGAAGAAGATTTCCGACGCCAATCCGCAGCAGGCGGAATACCTCTGGGGCCACCGGATCCTGTTTGACTTCAAGAACAAGGACGGCCTGCGGCTGCAGGGTATCCTGGCCCTGCCCGACGATTACAAGCCGGGCGAACAGCGGCCGATGATCGTGACTTTCTACGAAAAGAACTCGCAGAACCTCCACCGCTACTCAGCGCCTTCGTATCTGTCGAGCATGGGCTCGTCGCCGGTCCAGGCCGTGAGCGAGGGCTATGTCACGATGCTGCCCGACATCCACTTCCGCACCGGCGCATCACACAGCGACATGCTCGAGTGCGTGGAAGCCGCTACCCGTAAAGCGATCGAGATGGGCTACGTTGACCCGAAACGAATCGGGATCAACGGCCACAGCTATGGCGGAGAAGGGGCCGCTTTTATCGGCACGCGGTCGCGGCTCTTCGCCGCCGTCGGCATGGGCGCCGGCGTCACCGACTTGTACTTCGACTTCAACCAGAACTGGGGATGGTCCTATCAGGTGATGGGGGGGAGCGGCGCGAACCAGCCCGACTACTACCTCTTCAACCAGGGGCGCGAGGGCGTGTCCCCCTGGGACAATCCCGAGATGTACCATTTCGAATCCGCGCTCACGCATGTGCCCGAGGTGACGGCGCCGTTTCTCATCATGCACGGCACGGCAGACCCCACGGTGGCATTCAACAACGGGATGGCGTTCTACAACGCGCTGCGCTACAACAACAAGAGCGCGATCCTGCTCGCCTACCCGGGCGAGGGACACTCGCTGCGCGGACTTGCCAATCGCAAAGATCTGACAACCCGCTACTTCGAGTTTTTCAATCACTACCTCAAAGGCGCACCTGCGCCCAAGTGGATGGCCGAAGGCGTGCCCTTCCTCGAAAAGGAGGCGAATCGGGATTCGAAGGTCGGCAAATAGCCGTTGAGTGAGAGTCCGGTCCGATCGCGTTGTTTGTCGGCCACGAACGGCAGGACCTTGCCCGGTCGTGCGCCGGTATGGTTCCCCTCGCGGACCACAACCACACCGTTGACGATGACGCAGGGAATGCCGACAGGGTACTGGTGGGGTTGGGCGTAGGTGGCGCGATCGGCGACGGTTTCCTTGTTGAAGAGCGCCAGGTCGGCGGCAAAGCCCTCCCGGATCAAACCGCGCCCGGAAAATCCGAACTGTGCGGCAGGCAGCGACGTCATCTTGCGCACGGCATCCTCCAGCGGGAGGACCTTGGCCTCGCGCACATAATGGCCGAGAATGCGGGCGGTGTTCCCGTAGCTGCGCGGATGCGGCATCCCTTCGCCCGGGCTCACGAGCGAGCTGTCGGAGCCCACCGACACCTGTGGGTGGCGCATGAAGCGCGCGATATCATCCTCCGACATGAAGTGGTAAACCATTCCGGGATTGCCGCGGAGCATCATTTCCCGGGCCGTTTCCAATTGGGCGTCGGCGGAATCGTCCCCCTTGAGCTTGACGGCGATCTCCTTGATCGAGAGGCCTTCCAGGGTGGGATCGGCCCGGTAGGAGGCGACCACTCCCCACGAGAGATCGTGAAATCCACGCTCTTCCAGCAAGCCGGTCATTTCTCTTTTGATCTTGGCCCATGTTGCCGGATCCTCGAGACGCCGGCGCGTCTGCTCTCTCCCCCCTCCAGGGCCCAGGCGGGGAACCGGATGCTCAGTCCGGAACTTCCGGCCGAGTATGCGTACTGATCGGCCTGCACCTGAACGCCTCGCCTGCGCGCAGCGTCGATCAAGTCCAACACGGCCGCGCTCTCGCCCCAGTGCTTCGGGCTGTCGATTTTTATGTGGGAGATCTGCACCCGGCAGTGAGCCTGCTCGCCGACGGCGATGGTTTCGCGGATTGCATCCAGGATCTCGGTCCCCTCGTTCCTCATGTGCGAGGCATACAGCCCCCCGGCCGCGGCCGCGGTTTTGGCCAGTTCCACGATTTCACGGGAATCGGCATAAACGCCCGGCACGTATTGGAGTCCGGTCGACAGTCCAAAGGCCCCATCCGACATGGCCCGCGCGACCAGAACTTTCATCTTCTCCAGTTCTGCCACCGTGGGGGCGCGGCGTTCTGCCCCCATGACCGAACTGCGAATGGTGTTGTGCCCCACCAGGGTGGCAAAATTGACGGCAATCCCGGCCTCCCGTATTTTCCTGAAGGTTCCGGCCACATCGATCGTGGATCCGCCGCAATTGCCTGCCACCACGGTCGTGACCCCCATCCTGACGTAATTTTCCGCCAGAGGCTTGCCATCGATGTTATCCGCATGGGTGTGGACGTCGATAAAACCCGGGGCCACGATCAGGCCGGCAGCATCAATGGTTTCCCGCGCCTGGGATTTGCTCAGGTCGCCGATCCCGACGATGAGGCCATTCCGGATGCCGATGTCGGCACTGAATGCCGCTTTGCCGCTGCCGTCAATCACGGTGCCGCCGCGGATCAGGAGATCGAGCGGTTCCTGGGCCTCGGTGAACAGGGATGCCGCAAGAAGAAAGAGTCCCGCGATCAGCAGTTTTTTCATAGCCGTTCCCTTCACCCGCCGGCATTGCCTTCCCGGCGCGAATCTTCATCATGGTTGTTCCGGAAGCATAGCACCCCATCCGGAAGAACCGAAAGACCATCATTGTGCTGGGAGCAGTGAACTTCTTGAGGCGGTGACGATCAGCAAAACTCTCGGTGATTCTGACCTCCCTATCCCTAAGTGCCATTTGCGCCGGTTACGAAATTATTTTATCGGCCCGCCCTTCTTGGTCTGGGGCACGCCGTCGGTCATCCATTTGGGAGCCGGCGATCCCTTCAGATAGTGATCGAAAAACTGTTTCATGCGCACCTGGAAATCCTTCTGATTTTCCTCCTTGGCGAGGTGGTGGGGCTCGTCGGGGTACGAGAGGAAGATGACCTGCTTCCCGTTTCGCCGTGCGGCGGTGAAGTACTCGAGACCCTGGTTCCAGTCCACGGCGCCGTCGGCTGTCCCCTGAAGGATAAGGAACGGAGTGGTAATCTTGGTTACCTGGTGCAACGGCGACTGGCTTTCGATCAGGTCATGAGCCGTCCATGGGTTTACATTCAGGCCCCAGCGTCCCTGGCCGGTTTCCAGGATTCCCTGGTTTACCGAGCCTGACTGTTTATAAAGGATGTTGTACATGCTCGGCAGGTCGGTCAGGGGTGCGCCGGTGACGACGGCGGCGAACATGTCCGTCTGGGTGATGATAAATGAGGATTCGTACCCGCCCCAACTGTGCCCCTGCAATCCGATATGCTTGGGGTCTGCGTAGCCGAGCTCAATCACTTTTTTGACGGCGGCGGTCACGCAGTCGAGCGCCGAGCTCCCGGGCTTCCCGGTCTCGTACACGATGTCGGGCTGCAGCACGAGGTAACCGTCGCTCGCGTATGTGGACATGTGCGGCCGGTCATCATAGACCGGCATCGAGAATGTGTGATGCGTGTTCGACATCTTTTCGTAGATGTAGACCAGCATCGGGTACTTCTTCCCCTTCTCGTATCCCGCGGGAAGGGTGAGGGTCGCCTGAAGGCGCTGGCCTTTGGAGTTTTTATAATCGATGAGCTCACGCGAGCCCCAGGCGTATTCGCGCAGGAATGGATTGGCATCCGTAACCTTGCGCGGCGTCGCGAACGCCTGGTTGGTTACCCAGTAGTCGGGAAATTCGGTGAATGACTGCTGCGTGAAGATGATCCGATCGGCATCCTTCGCCTTTTCCGCGGAACCGATCTGTCTGTCGGCCCAGAGGAGCGGCTTTGGTTCCTGCCCGGAGACGAGCGACCAGTAACCTGACTTTTTGGTCCACTCGCCATAGGCGGAAAGCAGCTGCGGCCGGGACAGGTCAATCGCCTCCTCGTCGCCGCCTCCGCCGCCACGGCCTCCACGTCCGCCGCGTGCGCCCGCATCCGGGCGGACGAGCCGGAACCGGATCTCGTCGGCGTCCCCCTTCCCCTTAGTCAGATTCACCGCGGCGCCGCCTTCGAGCGGCAGCTGCCAGATGTCATACCTGTGGTACAGGAGCACAGAGGCGCCATCTTTCGTCCAGCCGGCCACGCCGTATGCCGGCTTTTCGGCGGGGTGATCGTCTTCCTCATCCACGAAGCTCTTGCCCGCCTTGGCGTCGATGACCGAATCCCGGGCACCATCGAGGTTGAATGCGTGAATGTGTTTATCCTTAAGATAGAGGAACCACTTTCCATCCGGCGAACTTCCCATCGTGCGCGTGAGCCCCTTGGAAATCAGCGTGCGCTCGCCGTTCTCCATGTTGACCCGATAGTAATCGGCCCGTGAACCTTCCGCGAACTCGCCGCGATAAGGCGCATCGTTGCGGCCGATACCCCATTTGCCGTCCGCCACGACCGTCACGCCGCGCATGTCGCTGTCGCCCAGGGGGACAAACATCCCGGATGAGATGACAAACGCCGCCGGCAGTGTCGCCCGCCTCTCCTGGGGCAGCCGGATGATCTGTTCCGATTGGAGCTGCGCGTCTTTCCAATGCCAGACGTCGATGTTCGCCTGCGGTTCGGTGCTCGTCGGCGGCTCGGGTTCCTGCTCCTTATATCCGAGGAAGATCTTGGCGTTGTCCTTGCTCCACTGCGGCGTGAAAAATTCACTGAGCACCATGCTTTTCGGAAAGCCTCCGGATTTGGCGGGGTCGAACGTCACCGCGCGCGCCGAGCCGATTCCGGCATTGACCCACGCAAGGAGCAGGTTCTCTTTTTGTTTGTTTTCTTTCTTCTTTTCGCCTCGCAAAACGGCGAGGTTCGAGCCTTCGGGGCTCCAGCTGAGGGCATCAAAGTCGGCGGCGGCGGCCGCAAGAACCTGGGTATCGCCGGTGGCCGGCTTGAGGAGACAGATCCCGTTGCCGATCTGTTCCTGCGCATCCACCGTGTAGGCCAACAGCGTCCCGGCGGCGTCAAAATCGTAGAGGTTCACGTTGCCGATATTGCGGATGGTCCCTGATGAGAGATCGCGCAGGATGAGGTCGGCGCCCGACGGGGAGGTGTCGGATCCGGAAGCACGATTGAGTCGCACGGCCAGCCACCGGGAGCCTTTGGAAAAGCGGAAGCTCGCCGGATTGGGAAGCGAATAGCGTTCGCCGGTCGAAAGTTCGAGCAGTTCGAAGCGGCGCGTCGGGCGGGCTGCGGCCGGGGTGCCGGTCTCGCCTCCTCCGCGCGTGCCGCCGCCGCGCACGCCGCCCTGAGCCGCCCCGGGTGCCGTGCCTGAAGCGCCCCGTGCTCCACCTCGGGCGGCGGCCGCCGGAGGATTTACGGTATAGCCTATCCAGCGAGAATCATCGGAGAACTGGGCTCCCCCGCCGCCCGCGCCGCCTGGGCCGCCTCGGCCGCCCGCGCCGCCCCCTCTGCCCGCCGATCCCATGGAGATCGTGTACACCTTGTCGCCGTCGAGCTGTTTCACAAAAAGAGTCGCATCTCCGGTATTCGGCTGATAGGTGTAGGTAATCCAACTCCCGTCCGGCGACATAGCCGTCGAGGTCACACGATTCCATCTGCCATAGTCGGCAAGAGTCAGAACCTTCCTGGTTCCCTCGGGATTTGCCTGCGGGTTGGAGGGCGCCTGAGGCGCCTGGGAGGCAACGCCAAACAGGAAACCGGCAGCGAACAGTACAAGACAGGGGAAGCTGATAAGGCGGATAGCACGACGCATAGAGTGTCTCCGAAGCGACGGTGTGCGATGGGAAAGACGCAATGGCCGGCCCGTCCGGTCAAAGGTCTTCGCAGCCGTATTCTTAGCGCGACCGTTTGGCCGGAGCAAGGAGATTTTTTTGATCTCAACCATCAGCGCCAGCGCGGGGAAGGCAAACATCAGCAAAGTGAATTTCAGCTTGCGCCTATTCTACTCTATCAATGGCGAAGGAGGCGTGGAATGGGGCACAAAGGGGACATCCTGATATGCCTCGACGCACAATTCCGGCGCCTGGGTTGCCCGGATTGTGGAATTGTTACGCGGAACTCGTCCGTCGTCAGGGATATAATGGCTCTTCCGTCGGAAAACCGAAAGGACGGGACATGGCAACCAGACGGTTTCGTAGTTCACTGATGGTTTTGTGCTTCACGATTACGGTCTGCGCCGGCGGTCAGAGCTGGGCCCCGGCCGGCCAGATGATCCGGACTCCCTGGGCAAAAGATGTCGATCCCGGCAAGACCCTGCCGGAGTATCCTCGGCCGATAATGACCCGCCTGGCCTGGCAGAATCTCAATGGTTTGTGGGAATATGCCGTCACGGCCAGGGAATCCGGCGCGCCCGATCATTTCGAGGGTTCCATCCTGGTGCCGTTCGCCATCGAGTCGGCGCTCTCAGGCGTAGGCAAAACCATCAGCGCCAGCCAGGCGCTGTGGTACCGGCGGTCCGTGCAGGTGCCTGCGCAATGGAAAGGGAAGCGCCTGCTGCTTCACTTCGGTGCCGTGGACTGGGAGACCACGGTTTGGGTCAATGGCCGCTGGACAGGGACTCACAAGGGCGGTTACGACCCCTTCACATTCGACATTTCCCAATTCCTGCAGGAGAATGGTCCGCAGACAATCCTGGTCCGGGTCTGGGATCCGACGAATGCCGGGAACGCTTCTCAGCCCCGGGGCAAACAGGTGCTTCGTCCGGGCGGGATTTTCTACACCGCCGTAACCGGTATCTGGCAGACAGTATGGATCGAGCCGGTTCCGAAGGCCCATGTCGCCACGCTCCGGACCGTTCCCGACATCGACCATCAGACCGTGTCGGTTACGGCTGAAGTCGCGAATGCCGAGGACCAGCTCCGGGTAGGCATCGAGGTGAGAGAGGGTCAGGCTGTCGCGGCCCGAGGCGATGGCCGCCCCGGGCAAGCGGTGGTGCTGAAGATTCCCAAACCACGCTTGTGGTCCCCGACCACCCCTTATCTTTACGACCTGCGGGTAACCGTCCGGGACCCGCAAGCAAGAGTTGTCGATTCCGTCGACAGTTACTTTGGCATGCGCAAGATCGCTGTCGCCCGGGACTCGGCCGGCATTAACCGCCTCTTCCTGAACAACGAACCGCTTTTCATGCTCGGGCCGCTCGATCAGGGATGGTGGCCGGACGGGCTGTACACGGCGCCCACAGACAGCGCGCTTCGCTATGACCTGGAGCAACTCAAGGCCCTTGGCTTTAACATGCTTCGCAAACACGTTAAGGTCGAGCCCGAACGTCTGTACTACTGGGCGGACAAACTGGGACTCCTCGTCTGGCAGGATATGCCGAGCAGCCTCTACGATCGCAAGACTGCTGCCCCCGATGCCCTCGCCGAGGCGGACCGTCAATGGGATGCCGAACTCAAGGCGATGATCGATCACCTGTACAACTATCCGTCCATCATCATGTGGGTTCCCTTCAATGAGGGCTGGGGCCAACACGACACGCGCCGCATCACGGAATGGGTCAAGGCCTACGACCCGTCCCGGTTGGTAAACAATGCCAGCGGCTGGACCGATGAAGGCTACGGCGATGTGAGCGACATTCACAGCTATCCGGGCCCCGCAATGCCGCCCGTGGAGAGTGGCAGAGCCGTGGTTCTAGGAGAATTTGGCGGCCTGGGCCTTCCGGTAAAGGGGCATCTGTGGCGCGAAGAGGGGAACTGGGGATACCGCTCGTTCGACGATTTTGATTCGTACCGCCAGAAGTACACCGATCTGCTGGTTTCGATGTATGGAATGGTCAAGAAGGGCCTGGCCGCGGCTGTCTATACGCAGACGACGGATTGTGAGATCGAGGTCAACGGACTCATGACGTATGACCGCATGGTGTCCAAGCTCGACCCGAAGACGTTCGCAACGCTCAATCGAGGATTCCTGCCCCCATCGATTGAAGGCACGCGTGAGGGTTTTGTCGCCCCGATCCGCGTCACACTGGGGACGACGGATCCGGCTGCGCGGACTCACTACACTCTGGATGGCACCGAACCCACAGAGCGCTCTCCGCGTTACTCGGGACCGGTTGCGATCGACAGAGATGTCGTTTTCAAGACCCGCAATTTCTGGCCGGACGGCACGGCCAGCGTGATCGTGAGCCGGTCCTATCGGAAAGCCACGTCGATCGTGGCAGCGGTCGAACCGGAATCCCCAGAAATGGGACTCTCCTTCGAGTTCTTTAAAGGCCACTGGACAAAGCTGCCCGACTTCAGCACGCTCACGCCGCTGCGCCAAGGGGTGGCTGTGGCGCTCGACCTGGAGTGCGCCCGAGGGGAGAAGATCGATTTCGGTCTCAGGTTCACGGGCTTTATTCAAGTGCCCAGCAGCGACGTGTACGTGTTTTATGTTAATTCCGATGATGGCACAAGACTGCGCATCGGCGGCCAGGATGTCATCGTCAATGACGGCGTTCACGGCATGACCGAGGTCCGGGGCGAAATCGCGTTGGCAGCCGGCTGGCACCCCATCGAGCTTGTCTATTTCCAGGGCACAGGGGGACGGGGACTGCAAGTCGCCTACGAAGGTCCGGGCTTCCTTCAGAAACCAATTCCCGAGGATGCACTTCGGCAACGGAAATGAGTCCTGCTCCCGACGATCATGGATTATCCATCGAAAATCGTTTATCGTTTTGCTCTGTCTTTCGCATCAGCGTGGGGAGGGGAATGGCAACCCTGGCGGGCAAATGGAATCTGGCGCGTGGACTGTTGGGCCGCGGCAGAGCCCGGACCGGTCCGTTTTTTGCCATGATCGACGTAACGCAGCGCTGCAATCTGAACTGTGTCGGATGCCGTTTTCACTCCCCGTACACGAGACGACCCTCGGCCGGCGATCCGGAAATTATGGATGTGTCCGTTGAATTGGTGGAGCGGTTTTGCAGCGAGCTCGGGAGCATGGGGACGGAGAGTCTCATTTTCAGCGGGGCGGGGGAACCCATGCTCCACCCCCGGATTTTCGATCTGATTGGCGTGGCGAAGGCGGCGGGGCTGAAGGTCAGCCTGCTTACCAACGGCACTCTCCTGGACCGGTCCCGAATCGAGAGGTTGATCGATAGCCGGATTGATCTGGTCAAAGTCAGCCTCTGGGGAGCCTCATCGGAGACCACGAATCTCAACAATCCCGGCACGACCTCGGTATTCGAAAAGGTCGTGGAGGGATTGAGGCTCGTCTCGCGCCTGAAAAAAGAGCGGAACATTCGAATCCCGCTGGTCGGGCTGCATCATCCGATCAACAGAAACAACTTCCGACAGGTGGAGGAATTCGCCTTGCTGGCGCAAGGGACGGGATGCAACGGTTTCACGTTTGCTCCTTTTTACACTTACGGGTCCGGACCATTCGCATTGTCGCTATCCAAAGATGAAGAGCTGCAGGCGCGCAACCTGCTCGTCGGCCTGAAGCGGCGCTTCCGGGACGGCTCTCTGAGCCATAACATCGATGAGATGCTCTGCCGGTATGAAACCGGGCCGAACGTTTGGGACCGCATGCCCTGTTACATCGGGTGGATAAGCTCCCGCATGAAACCGGATGGCTCAATCCTTCCCTGCGCCCCATGCAATCTGGTGCTTGGCAGCCTGCAGGAGGCGACCTTCCATGAGATATGGAACAATGCCGCCTACCGGGACTTCCGGTGCAAAACGATGACGCGCGCGGGGCTGATGTCGATGAGTGCTGCCTGTGATTGTTCCTACTGTTGCAATCTGGTGAACAATCTCAAGGTGGAGAAGTACTTTCGCTTTCTGACGCCTCTCATGCGTGCCGGGCAAACGGGAGGAGGCTAATCGCCGCAGCCATGTCCGATCCATTGGTTTCAGCCGTCGTCACAACGCGGCAGCGCCCCGATCTGGTCGTGCGTGCGGTGGACAGCGCTTTACACCAAAGCCTGTCGGACATCGAGGTTATCGTGGCCATCGATGGCCCCGATGAGGAGACCCGCGAACGGCTGGGCAAAATCAATGACCGGCGCCTGAGGGTGCGGCAGCTTGCCACCCGGATGGGCTACGGCGGCGCGCGGAATGCCGCATGCGGAATCGCCCGGAGCGAGTGGGTGGCGCTCCTCGATGATGACGACGAATGGTCGCCGCGCAAGCTGGAGATCCAGTACGAAACCGCCCGGCTTTCGCCTCATTCGTACCCGATCATCTCGTGCCGGCTGATCTCTCGCAACGAAGTCGGAGATCTTGTCTGGCCCCGCTGTTACCCGCGTCCGGAGCAGCCGCTGAGTGAGTACCTGTTTTGTCAGCGCGGAATTTTCGGCGGCGCAGGAATTGTTCTCCCCAGCACGATCCTCACCCGGCGCCGGTTGTTCGAAATGGTCCCATTTCGACAGGAACTCAAGAGGCATTTCGACGTTGATTGGCTGCTTCGGGCATCAGCCGTCCCCGGAGTGGCAGTGGTCTTCGTGCCCGAACAGGATCCACTGGCTGTCTGGCACGTCGGGCAGGACCGTGAACGGATGAGCAACACGGACGACTGGCGCTACTCGGTCTCCTGGGCTAAGGAAAACAGGCAGCGCATGACCCCGCACGCCTATGCCTCGTTCCTGCTGATCTGGGCGAGCCTGACCGCCGCGCAAGGCAGGCACTGGGAGGCGTTCTTCCCCCTCGTTCTCGAGGCGCGCCGGAATGGGAGGCCGGAAGCCATCGATTTCATTGCCCTGCTTTCGATCTGGTTGGTGCCCGAGAGGATGAGACGAAAGCTCACTTCGTCGTTTGACCGGTTGCGCCGCAGGAGACGCGGAGAGCCTTCGGGAAAAATATCATGACCGATCAGCCCGGCCCGGCGGTTACGGTGATCATTTCCACCTGCAATCGCGGAGCACGGATTCTCACCGCGCTCCGCTCCGTGCTGGCGAACGACACCCAGGGGTTTGAGGTGATCATCGTCGATCAGAGCAGCGACGGCGTTACCGAAGAGAGTATCAGGCACTTGCTGGACGACTCCAGAGTTCGCTATGAGCGAAGCCAGACCAGGGGGATTTCCAGCGGCCAGAATCTCGGCTGCCGGCTCAGCCGCGGCCGGATCATTGCCACCACCGACGACGACTGCGAGGTGCCGCCGAACTGGATCGCAACCCTCGCTTCCGCCTTCGACCTGAACCGCCGTATCGGCATTGTCTTCGGAAATGTCGTGGCCGGCCCCCACGACCACGATGCGGGATTTATCCCGGCCTACACGCGGCGAGAGCCTTACCTGGCAACGGGAATCAAGGAGAAGCACCGGGTTGAAGGCATCTCGGCGTGCATGGGTGTCCGGCGCGACGTGTGGGAAACACTCGGCGGCCTTGACGAAATGCTCGGTGCCGGAGCCCGGTTTCCCGCCGCGGGTGAAACCGACCTGGCGATTCGAAGTTTGCTGGCCGGCTATTTCGTCTATGAATCCCCGGATGTGTATGTTATCCATCATGGTTTCCGCACCCGGGCGGACGGAAGGGTGCTGATCGGCGGCTATATGCGCGGCCTGGGCGCAATGCTGGCAAAACATGTCAAGTGCGGACACTGGTCCGTTCTCCGGGTGATGGTTCAACTGGCGAGCCGCTGGGCATTTTCCCGGCCGGTTGTGGATCTCGGGAGGCGCCCCCCACGCCTGCACCGGCTGGCCTGTTTTATGAATGGTTTTGTTTCAGGACTGTCGATTCCTGTCGACAGGTCATCGGGTCACTTCGCCGGCATTGAAGTCGGTCGAGGAGCCGAATGGAGGTCACGTTGAACCGGAGCCTGACTGCGAAAGTCTCGATGGCACTCAGGGCGCTCCTGACTCGGAGACTGACCCTCGAATGTGATCGGATTCCTTACCGCATGGATAACCTGTCCCTCAAAAAGGTCGTGAACTGGATCCTTGTCGAGGCTTCCGACACCCTGCGCACCGAGATTCCGTGGGGGCGCCCGACTCATCTTCAGGTGGAACCGACGACGCATTGCAATCTCCGCTGCGCCCTCTGCGCGGTCACCCAGGGAATGAAGCGTCCCGCGGGACATATGGATTTTGCGGTTTTCAAGCGGCTGGTCGATGAAATCGGGGATTATGTTTTCATCATGACTCTATGGGATTGGGGGGAGCCGTTTCTCAATCCGGCCGTTTTCGACATGATCGGCTATGCGAAGCAAAAGCGCATCAAAGTGGTTTCGAGCACGAATGGCCACCTGCTGGGCCGCGGCGATCATGCCGGCCGCATCATCCAGTCGGGGCTCGACAGCCTGATTGTCGCCGTCGACGGCATACGCCAGGAAACCTACCAGCATTTTCGCCAGGGCGGCGATCTGCAGACCGTTCTCGACGGCATCCGCACTCTGGTCGCAAAAAAGCGCGAGCTGCGGTCCCAGACCCCGTTGATTCACATGCGTTTCATCGTCATGGAGCACAACGAACACGAAATACCGCAACTTAAGGAACTGGCGGCCGCGCTCGGCGTCGACGCCCTGTCGTTGAAAACCCTGAATCCCTCCTGCGGAGGCGCCGAGGGGGACTATCTTGCCCCGAAGGATCCCCGGTATCGTCGTTTCGTCGGAGGCAGAGATGCGCAGGAACGCATCCGGAGGAAGAGGAATCCCTGCAAATCTCTCTGGATAAATCCCGCTATCCACTGGAACGGCTCCGTGTGTTCCTGCACGTTCGACCACAGCGAGAGCCTCCTGCTCGGCTCTCTCGAGGACAGCTCATTTGAGGACATCTGGTTCGGGGCCCCCTACCGCAGCCTGCGCCGCCGGTTCCGCCGCAATTGGGAGAGCATCGACCTGTGCCGGGAATGCACTCACGCCTGGGAAGGGGGGACGTTGAACGGCGAAACGATCGCCGAGGTGGTGTTCTTCGAGCCGCATGATTGATCCGCGGCGCCCGCAACTTCACCCACTCTTGGCTCGCAATATTCATGAACGTCTTTTGCAAACACATGAATGGAAGTATGCGGTGCTTTTCAGGTCCGCAATAGCATTGCACCCAGAGCTGATCCGTATCTATCCGCCTTCTTCCGCGTTCTTAGTTGTCCTGCAGTCCTTTCTTCTTGAATGAGTCGGGCCAGAGCGTCTGTCCGCCATCACTGAAATGGCAGGTAGAGGGGCAGGCCGGATTGTAAGAGGAATCGGAGCACGCCCGAAGAAACCTGGCCCCTGAGCCCGCTAATCAGGATGAACTGGGTTGTGTACCCGCCCGAATCGGCGAGATGCGGAAATCCCGATTCCGATGTTACTGCGGGCGTATCCTCATTCACGGATGGGGTTGTCGTGATGAGAAAGTCCCCCCGTTCGTTAACGCGGCTGCGTAGGCCGACGACCGAAATCGGCGTGCCCGATGGGGTCGAGATTCGGAGCACGCCTTTGAACGTGGCTGGCAGGCCGGCAAATCCCGAGATTTGATTCAGGAACAGAGCGATTTGACCTGAAGCTGGAACCGTGACACTTGCAGCTAGTCCTGTTGAGCTGCCATCGATGTTGGTCAACTCACAGGCAGCGGCAATGGGGCTGGATGAGAGATTGGCTACGGCAATGCCGCTCTGGATGGATCCCGGTGCGCCGAAAACGCCGGCTGATTCCACGTAAAGGCGGAAAGCAGCTCCGGTGGGAATGGCGGGCACACCGGCTTGGGCAATGGTGATTCCTCCTATGTTGAATGAAAATACGCCCAATCCTGAAGGTGCCTTATTGTTGGCGGAGGGGATGATGCGTATATATCCTGCTTGCGTGGCAGCTCCTGAACCGGCCGTCAGAAAGCGGTTGGCACTTTTCGGGGGGATCGAATAAAGGAAGCTGCTTGCCATTTGATCGCTGACCGTCAAAGACAGGGGTTGCCCGGCAGAAGTCGCGCTCCCCTGGCTGAAAAAGTTCAGGGTGCCGCTCATGGTCTCATCAGTCGGGTTAACCAGTACCACCTGCGTGCTCCACCCCCCGCCGTCCGCGAAGTGGGTGATGATTCTCTCTCCGGTAGCCGGCGATAATTCCGTTATCGGAAGTGTTGTCAGGAGAAATTCATTGCGTTCGTTATTCAGTCCGCGCAGAGCCACCACCGAAACCGGCAGGGTTGAGCTGAAAGTGAAGGTTCCGGTTACAGCAGATCCTCCGTTGAAGGGAGCCTGGTTCAGGAAGACGGCTGTCTGTGAGTTGGCCGGCAGGCTTGTGCTGCCGGCGCCAAAGTTATCGCCGTTGGTATTCGTAAAAAAATAGTTGATTGAGGTTGCCTGGTTGTTCGGATTAGCGATCGCCAGCCCCGTATTGACGGGACCTCCGATTTCGGCGAACAGTCGGCCTTCGCGCACGAGCGGGGATGCAGGGACTCCGGCTTCCGTCACCAGGATGCCGTTTTGCCGGAATCCGAAAATTGCCACGCCCGCGGGCGTGCTATTGCCGGCGTTCGGCAGGATGCGGGCATATCCAACAAGGGTGGATCCGGGGTACCCGGCGGAAATATCCGAGACTCCCCCCTGATTCACGAATGTGTATGGCAACACGTTGGAACGGGTTTCGTCCACCGAGACGGCATCGATCCACACTTCGGCCTGTCCGATGTTTCCGAGGAAGAACTCGAGGTTGGCCGTGTCACTGACGGCGGACACGAATGTCGCGGAGAATGTCTGCGCTGCGGCGCTGAGCGCCGCCGGACTGTTGAGGTAGATGTCGTACGGGGAGTGGTCCGATTGCACGACAGCCGTGATATTTGCCGCGCCGCTTGCGCGCGCTTTGAAACTGATCTGGTAACTCATCCCGCGCCGGACAGCGATCGACTGCTGCAGCTGTATGTGCCAGTTCGTACCTGAGGATTTCGTGACCGCTACGTGTGCGGAGTTCTGCCCGGAGAGTTTGGATGTCGAATCGATATCAAAAGTCGCCGCGGCATTACTCGAGAATATGCCGAGGGTCCAGAGGTCCTTCGCGGTGTCGAGCTCGCCGTTGTTGATTCTGTCGAGCGAGCCCGGAACCTGAACCAGAATGTTTGCATGCGGGCTTTCGTTGCCCGCTCGATCCATGGCCGATACACCGTAATAGATCTGCTCGCCGGCCTTGACGTCGAAGTCGTCAAAACTCGGCTGCAGCGAAAATCCCGCAAGGTTGCCGTTCTTGTAAATCAGGTAGTGCGCGAGGCCGGAAATGTCCGTTACCGGCGTCCATTGAAGCGTTTCCGGAAAGGAAGTGGTTGTGGCGGCCAGTTGACTCACAGGGGGTGGCGCCACATTGTCGCTATATGCGAGCAATTTTCGGAACTCTTTCTCCGTGGTCACATGCAGGTAACTGGGAGCATCCATCTCCTGAGTGAACTGCTGTTTTACGTAATCGTTGTTCTCGATGCGGCAGTCTCCCCAATCGGCCCACTGAGGATACTGGCTCCAATTCCAATTGATGTAGCAAAACATCTTGATGACCTGCCGGGCGTGGATGAGATTGAAATAGGGTGCAAACCAGGAGTTCCAGCTGGCTTGCCCGTTGAGGACTCCCACGTACCTCGGCGTGGACTCCCCGATCATGACCGGCTTGTTGTGGGTGCCGGCAAGGTCAAGAAAGACGTAGGCGTCCGGATGAGTCAAGTGCTCCGCGGAAAAGAGATTAATGCCGAACCAGTCCACAAAAGCGTCTCCCGGATAATAATCCATGAAGTTGTTGGTTCCCCCGATGGCACAATCCCACACGGTGGCGACCTCGAGATCTCGTTCGCGGATCTTGTTCGTAATGCGCTGGAAGGCCAGCTGGTAGGGCTGCGATTGATAGCCGTTCCAGCTCAGGCCATTAAATTCATAGCCGATTCTGAGATAGACGGGGATGGCCAGTTCCTGCAGACCGTCCAGGAACGTCGCGATATCGCCGTCGAGCATTCCCGATGCGACATCGCCCTCATAGTGCTGGGCGGGACTGCCGTCGACGGTCATCGACAAGCCGATTTGAGGAATGACAAACTTTCCGCTGTATTGCAGCAATTGCTTGCCGATCTGGCGGGCCCAATGCTTCTGAACGCCCCTCAAATTGACATAGTACATCGATACGATCGGCTTTTCGCCGGGCTTCATCACATTCCAGTAGTTCTGAAATGCGTCGGTCGATTGTCCTGCCCCATTCATGATTCTTCCCACCGGCTCGAGCCTGGCCCCGTGATCGGATCGTGGAAGAAAGGTCTGGGCGGGAAGTGAGCTTATAAAGGTCGACAGGACAAATACTGACAAGACCAGCTGTTTCATAGCTGCACACTCCGCCGGGAAAAACCGGAATTTCGCAAACGAATTGTTGATAATATGCGGACCCCCCGAGACGTCCACACTCATTGGCTTTGGAGATCATACATTGAGCCGGGAAAGCCGTCTAGTGCCACAATCCTTGGCGAGAAAAGTCAGACGGGACAAAATGGCAGTGTTGGCATGTGCTGCTATTGTGCCCATCTTCAGAGTGCTGCGCGTGCCAATAAGACGGCCCGAGTATCAAGTGCTCTCGTGCTCCAGATTGTGGAATGCGAAAAAACTCGACGAACTCCCGGTCGTCCTTCAGCTCAAGACGGTTTCCGGCCTGCCCGTGAACTGAATAGCATGTCCTCGGAATAATGGTGCCGATTCGAGTACAATGCATTGGTTGGAACCATGCATTTAATTCATAAGCAGCTAATACCGGCCATTCCATACCGCTGCGCGAAGCGCCCCGGAGGGCGGCGGCTCGTCGCCGCTTTCATGCTGCTGGCGAATGCCATTCTGGCTCCCAGCCCCGGTTCAACCGCTGCCGCTTTGCCATCTACCCCGGCACCTCCTATCCGGGCGGGCGAAAGAATGCTTTACCAGGTGGAATGGAATCCTCCCTGGTACCTCTTCTTTTTGCCGGTGATGGAAGCGGGAACTGTCGAACTCAGCATGTCCGGGATGCTCGATTATCAGGATAAAAAGGCCGTGAAGCTCGTTTTTGCCGCGCATTCGAGCGGCACCCTGGCGAAACTGTTCGGCTTCAAGATCGATGACTACTATGAGAGCCTCACCGATCCCGAAAACTTCTGCTCCTATAAAGTCACCAAACGGGAGCGGGAAGGCCAGCGAAAACGGGACATCGAGATCGTGTACATGAAGGAGAGCCGGCGCCTCCATATCAGGGACTACGACGTGTCGGTAAACCCGCCGCTGCTCAAGAAGGCCAAATTCGTCGAAGATGTGCCTGCGTGCGTGCAGGACTACATCTCGGCACTGTATTCACTGCGCCAGAAGAAGATCGAAACCGGTGCCGTTGTCCATTCGGTCGTGGGCGAATACGAAAATTATATGGACCTTGAAGCCCGGATGGAACAAAGGGAAAGGGTCGATACGCCGGCGGGCAGGTATGACACCTACCGTATCAATGTCGTGGCATTGAGGGGGGGATTGTTCAGGGGCGGTGGCCAGTTCAAGGTCTGGATGACGGCCGACGAGCGGCGAATACCGGTTCAATTCGAGGTCAAGGCGGCTATCGGGAAAGTGACGGGGAAACTCAAAAACTACAGTTCAACTGTTGATTTTAGTGGTACGCCTGGCAAGGTTCGAACTTGCGACCTTCGGTTCCGGAGACCGACGCTCTAGTCCATCTGAGCTACAGGCGCACACGATCTGATGACGCATCAGAGGATCTACAGCATACCACCGGCCGGGCGATTGTGTCCATAATCAGTGTCGGATTTCAGCCGCTGATTGACTGATTCTCCAGTTGCTGCCACGTAGCTTTCGCGTATGGTGAATTTTCTCCGGCGTCGATAAAAAGCGCTATTTCCGCAGGTTGGGGGTCAGAATGGCGAGACATTTTCGTTTGATCTCAACAGACTGACGGACGAATTCCGGTGTTAGGGAGACAAAGGCTCGGGTTCCCAAGCTTCTGCCGCAACACCCGGTTTCCGACCAGGAGATACTCGATCACATCCTGCTGCCGACGATTGACCCGGCCAGCGAGAACAAAAAGCAATAACTGCCAGGGCTGCAAGAAGACCTCCACTTCTTCCTCCGGATTTGCAGTGAGAATCTGCAGCATCTGGCAATGCCGACTGCCTGTCAAGCGTCGTAGTGGACGCAGCGGCTTGCTCCGCAAGCGGCTCTATTTGCAATCATTTATGGCACGGCTTAGCTTTTTCACCCTACGCGATAAGTTGAACTTGATTATTATAAACATTTTGTTTATTATTGTTTTGTGATTCGATCGTTTGCCGACGCTGATGCCGAACGATTTTATACCACGGGTAAATCGCGCAGGTTGCCTACAGAGATTCGCACACGAGCGGCAATGCGCCTTGTGCAATTGAATGCTGCGACCCACATCGGGGATTTGCGTCTGCCGCCATCGAACCGGCTGGAAGCTCTAAAACGTGATCGCGCGGGACAGTGGAGCATTCGCGTAAACGATCAGTGGCGCGTGTGCTTCCGCTTCAGCAATGGCGATGCTTGGGATGTGGAGATCGTGGATTACCACTGATGGAGATTGTCATGAGCAAGATTGGTTTGCCGCCTATCCACCCTGGTGAATTTCTGCGGGAAATTCTCGACGAATTGGAAATATCCCAGGCGCAGTTCGCACGCGCTATAAGCGTGTCCCCTATGAGGATTTCGCATGTGGTGAAGGGGACACGTCCGGTGACAGCTGAACTTGCCCTCCTCTTCGGGCGCGCCCTTGGTCAGTCCCCTCAGTACTGGCTCAACCTCCAGGCCACGTACGACTTACAAACCGCAGAACGGTCCATAGGCAAGCAATTGAATGCAGTGGCCGAATTGGTGCATGCCTGATAGCCCGTTTTCATCGATCCTGGCTTGTGTTGCTCCAACTTTCGACGAACCCCAGCGGGGATTTTCCTTTGCCAATTTCAGAATGAGATCCACGGTTTCCTGCGGAATCGACGGCCGTCCGGCCTTCTGTCGTCGCTCGCTGTAATCCCAATGTCGCGCGACCAACTCACGATGCCAGCGAAGAATCGTTTCCGGAGTTACGATCCCAGCAACCTGCTCGAGCATTTTCCTACCGAGGATCTTCCCTTTAACCGCCAACCGGCGCCGCTGTTCGTCATTCAGCAGGATTCGGCTTTTCCCAAGCTTCTGCCGCAACCCCCGGTTTCCGACCAGGAGATACTCGATCACATCCTGCTGCCGACGATTGACCCAGCCAGCGAGAACCAAAAGCAATACTGCCGGGGCTGCAAGAAGACCTCCACTTCTTCCTCCGGATTTGCAGTGAGAATCTGCAGCATCTGGCAATGCCGACTGCCTGTCAAGCGTCGTAGTGGACGCAGCGGCTTGCTCCGCAAGCGGCTCTATTTGCAATCATTTATGGCACGGCTTAGTTTTTTCACCCTACGGGATCCGCCGGGAAGGGAATTGCCTTGAGATTCTAATCCTCTCCCCTGTTGACCTCCCGGCAGAAGCCACCAGCCGAATCGCATCCTCTGCCAAACTCAATCCGTTGGCCGGCAGGCAGGGAAGCACCTCCGGGGTGGGATTACCGGGTGCTGCTCGCAGCAGGTGCCGTCCGGGTTCGAAATCTACCACGCGCCGGAAATCAACACTGTCGCCGGCTTGCAGCTGATCCGCATCGCGCCGGCAAATCAGCAGTTTTTCCAAGCCGGCTTGCGTCGCTCCAGGAAGGAAGCAATCCCCTCATTGGCGTCGTGAGTCGCCATCAGGCGATCAACATAGAGCGCCTCAATAGCTCCGAATTGCGCAGACAACAGCTCATTGAAGCGATGCCGAGCCGCCCGGACGGCAAACCTCAGCGCCGCCGCACTTTTTGGCAGGATATTCTTCGTGAGCCATTCATCCACTCCGCTCAGCAGTGCGTCACGGTCGGAGAACAGGGCCGTGACCAGCCCCATCGCCTCCGCGTCCTCGGAGGTGAAGGTCCTGCCGGTCAGGAGAATCTCGTCTGCTTTGTGCTGCCCGATCTTGAGGGGGAGGATCAGGGAAGCCGGCGGAGCAAATACACCCAGGTTTATTTCGGGCTGTCCGAGCTTTGCGGAGCGGTCGAGAAACATGAAATTGCACATCAGCGCGAGCTCCAGCCCCCCGCCGAGGCATTGGCCTGAAACGAGCGCCGCGGTTGGAGTGGCAAGTTCGATCAGCGCATGGAACAAGCCGTGGAACTGCCGGAGCATGCCTGGAGCCCGGTCCCGCACATGCTCCTGGACGCTCGCCCCGAAGCTGAAATGATCGCCGGCGCCGATCAATTGCAGAAGCTTCAGGTCATCCCGCTTCCGCAGATCAACCAGGAAGGCGTGCAGTTCGGCCATCATTTCTGAATCGAGGATGTTGGCTTTGGGAGCGTTCAGTGTGAGGCGCACTACCTGGCCGTCATGCAAAGACTGCACGGTCACTTTGTCGGGCATGGTGTTTCCCCCATTATCTGTCGGCTGCCTGTGCCGGCTGAACCGCGCTCGGATCTCGCGGCCGGCATGTCCCGGCCCGCGCCGGCACGCCGGCCGCCATCGGATCTCAGCGTGTTGTTGATGCGGCCTGGTTGGCGCGCGGTCTCTCCAACGTGTGAACGAGAGCGGTTACCATTTGATTCAGAGGTGTAGGCAGGCAGTGTTTGCGGCCATAACACACGATTTTGCCGTTCAACTGGTCGATCTCTGTGGGCTGTCCGTTCTCCAGATCGATCAGCATCGACGTCCGGTGATGGCCGGCATTCTTGAGATAGCGGATGCAGAAACGCCGGAACTTCCTTCCCAATTCCACCTTCTCCATTTCCGCAACGCGGACCGATTCGTCGATGATCGCCTCGACCAATTCGACGGTTTCCTGCGAATCCATGACTTCCTTCATGGTCCGGCGCGTGATCGCACAAACGGCGCTCAAGGCGGCGTTCAGAATCGCCTTTTCCCAGACATGATCCTGGATGTCCTCGGATATCTTCGTTTCCAGGCCGACGTCGTTGAGTAGTTGGGTGATACGCTCGGCTATCGGTTCGCCGCGCGGAGATATGGCGGCCAGATAGTTGGGAGGATTGAAGAAACTGACATGAACGTTGCTGAAGCTGCTCATGTTCCCAGCGTAATTGACGACCATTCGCAGCGTCCTTTCTTCCCCAAACCGCCGCGCCACTTCCAGTTCGTTATCGATCCCGTTCTGCGCGCACATCACGTACAGCTTGTCCGAATCAATCTCCGCCAGCTGATCCACCACCTTTTTGAGATGCGGAGTTTTCACCGCGACGATTGCCAGATCCAGGTCGTACATGGCCATCGCCTGGACGGAGTTGCAGGTTCGTGCGAAATCCTCATGCTTTTCGAAAACGTTCGTCAGCGTGATGCCGGACTCCTTCACAGCATCCAGCGCCTTGGATGAGATTTCGCATAGGGTCACGGACGCCCCGGCCTCCTGCAAGTGCACTGCCAGAGTGGCTCCGACCGGCCCCAGGCCGATCACGCCCACACGAAAGTCCCTTTCTCCTTTGGTTTTTCTCATGCCTTCGCTCCGATTCTTCGGTTGGGATTGTTCACGACTGGATCCTTATTATCCACATTAACCACTTCCTGTCAAAGACTGCTGTCCCGGACCTGCGATTCTGAGAGTGGCAATGCCCAAAAGCATCTGTTTAGCCGATGCTGAACAGCAGAACGCAAAGACGCAAGGATGCGCCAGCGCGAAGCGCTGCGCCCACGCCTGTTGCTCAGTGTCGATCTTTGCGCCCTTGCGCCTTTGCGTTTTGCTTCTTCATCCATTTGATTTGGCTAAACAATTACGCCCAAAATTGTCGGAGACGCCCGAAGGCGCGCGGATCCGCAAGAGCGCCCTTGACACCGAAAGGGAAGCGGTTACAATCGGGGCATAGGTCTGGCAGGCGAGACCGCGGTCCAATTATTGCTTCCAATCGGTAGGATTAATCCGTGAGAGAAAATCGTGCATATCAAATGACCGGAAAGGATCAGCCCTTTGGGAAGGTCACATATTCCATTCCGGCAGTCGGACCCGGTGATGCCCTGGTGCAAATCGCCGGCTGCGGCGTATGTCACACCGACTTGAGCTTCTGGCACTACGGCGTTCCCACGCGGCACGAGCTGCCGCTGGTTCTGGGACATGAAATCAGCGGGACCGTCCTGGAGGGGCCCGCTGAACTGGTGGGTCAACCCGTTATCGTCCCCGCAGTTCTTCCTTGCGGAGAATGCGATCTTTGTGGGCGGGGAAGGGGTAATATCTGCCAGCGCCAGAAGATGCCGGGGAACGATTTCCATGGTGGTTTTGCCAGCCACATCACGGTTCCTGCTCGTTGGCTGGCGCCTGTCACCGAGGCCGCTCTGACCGGCCACTCTCTGCCCGAACTTGCCGTGATTGCCGATGCCGTCTCGACGCCGTATCAGGTCATGGTCAAAAGTGGCGTCCAACCCGGGGATTTCGCGGTGATCATCGGTGCGGGTGGAATCGGGATCTACGGCGCACAACTGGCGCAGGCGTTTGGTGCCAAGGTCGTGGCCGTCGATATCGTCCAGCAGAAACTGGACCAGCTCGCGCAGCTGGGGATTTCGGGTCTGGTGAATGCGGCGGGGCTGGACATAAAGGAAATAAGGAAGCGGGTCAAAGATTGCTGCCATGCGATGTCTGCACCGCCGCACGGCTGGAAGATTTACGAGATGTCCGGCACGAAAGCGGGTCAAGAACTGGCCTTCGCGCTGCTGGGAATCGCCGGCACGCTGTCCGTTGTCGGGTTCACGCTGGACAAGCTGGAATTGCGCCTCAGCAATCTCATGGCTTTTGACGCCAACGTCATCGGCACCTGGGGATGCAAACCGGAATTATACCCGGACGTTATCGAAATGGTGGCTCAAGGGAGGCTGAAGATTGCTCCGTTTACCGAAGTTGCCCCCATGTCCCGCATCAACGATGTCTTTCAACAGGCGCTCGAGCACAGGCTGACGAAGCGTGCGGTTCTGGTGCCTGATTTCTAGCCGGGAACTTTCCAGGCATAGGCGCATTCAAACGCAGACAGGATTCTGCACGCGATTCCAATGACTCGGAGAACGACACTACCATAGGAGTGAGCTCTCATGACTTGCGACCTTGTCGACCACAACCTGGCGGATGTGACTTTCCGGGAAATTATCTATGAACTGCATCCCTGCCTGGATCAGGATGGCAAGCCGGTGGAGGGCTTGCACAACGCCTGGATATTCCTGAACAATCCCAAGCAATACAATTCTTACACTACGGCCGCGGCCAAGGAGGTGATCCTCGCCTTCCGCCGGGCTTCCATGGACCGCTCGGTGGTGGCGGTGATTTTCACCGCGGTCGGAGACGCGGCGTTTTGTACCGGGGGCAACACGAAGGAGTATGCGGAGTACTATGCCGGCCGGCCGCTGGAATACAAGCAGTACATGAGGCTTTTCAATGACATGGTCACTTCGATTCTCATGTGCGACAAACCAGTGATTTGCCGTGTGAACGGGATGCGGTTGGCCGGCGGGCAGGAGATCGGCATGGCCTGCGATCTCAGCGTGGCCAGCGACATGGCGGTTTTCGGGCAGGCGGGCCCCCGGCACGGAAGCGCTCCCGATGGCGGCAGCACCGATTTTCTCCACCTCTTCGTCGGAATTGAGCGGGCGATGCAGAGCTGCACGCTCTGCGAAATGTGGAGCGCCTATGAAGCGAAATCCCTGGGCCTGATCACGGAGGCTGTGCCGGTGCTTTCGGTCGACGGCAGGTTCATGCCGAATCCTCTGCTGATTACGGATCGTTGGCTGGATGAGCAGGGCCGCGTGGTCTACGGCCAGAGGAAGTCAGGAGATGCTTTGAAGGCCGCCAAGGAGGTCCTGAAAGGCGGGAAAGTAGATCTCTCCCCACTGGACGACTCCGTGAATTCCCTAGCCACGAGATTTCTCTATCTCATGCCGGATTGCCTGAGCAAGACCCTGAACAGTGTGAGAAAGAAGAAGCTGGAGCACTGGGACAGAAATCAACAGTCCAACCGTGACTGGCTCGCACTCAACATGATGACCGAGGCCAAGGCGGGATTCCGCGCCTTCAATGAGGGACCCAAGGGAAAGCGGGAAGTCGATTTCATCAAGCTTCGCCGCATGCTTGCCGAGGGACATCCCTGGGACGATGAACTCGTCGATGCGATCCTGCCGAGGTAAGAGCCTTGCGGGGCGAGCCGCTCCGGGCTGCAGGCCGGGGCAACGTTGACAACTATTCAGCCGGCTGAATCACAGAGTCTCCGGTCGTGCCGGAGACCACTGATTTCCTGAGATGTTCACTCTGCATTGCGGCCAGAGGGAGGATGATGTCCGGCAGCTTTGACTATCATCGTGCGGGCAGCCTGAAAGATGCTTGCCGCCTCGTGGAGGAATTGCCCGGCGCACAAATATTGGCCGGCGGCACCGATCTGCTGGTGGACGTCTGGTCGGGAATTCGCCAGGCTGCCCATGTCGTGTCCATTCTGGATATTCCGGAACTCAGAGAGATTCAAATGCAGGGCGACCGGATGAGCATCGGAGCCGGTTGCAGTGCTTCCGCTCTCGAGCGCTCCGAACTCATACGGATGCACTTCCCTGAATTGGCGGAAATGGTGGTGAAGTTCGCCTCGCCTCAGATCCGGGCCCGCGCGACCGTGGGAGGGAATATCTGCAGCGCGGTGGCGTGCGGCGACTTTCCTCCCATCCTCATGGCTCTCGGTTCCGAAATCGAGTTGTGCCGGAGCAACGGGAGTCGGATTCTCCCGCTCAAAGAATTTTTTACCGGAAACCGTCAGACGGTGCGGCGGGACCATGAGGTGCTCGCCCGCATTCTGATCCCGTTGAAATCCGTTCAGGCTGCGGCGAATTACCAGAAATATAGACGGCGCGCATCCAACTCGCTGGCCGTAGCCAGTGTTGCCGCCTTTCTCGAGATGGACAAGCTTCGGTGCCGGACGGTACGGATTGTTCTGGGTGCTGTTGCGCCCACACCGTGGCTTGCGGAGAGAGCCGGCCAGTCGCTGGTGGGGAAAGATATCGATGATGCAGCGATTGCCACCGCTGCCGAGATCGCCCGCCAGGAAGCCAGGCCGATCACGGACCAGAGGGCAAGCGGAGATTATCGCCGGGAACTGATTCAAGTTTTGACGGCACGAGCGCTCCGGGAAGCATGGCGCAGAACGCGAGACGGTCACAGCCGCAATCAAGAGGGCCATGAATAGCAAGCGGATGATCGAACTCACTGTCAACGGCACCCAGTATGCCGTGTTGGCTGACGGATCCACTACATTGCTGGAAGCTTTGCGCGAACAGATCGGCCTGACGGGAACGAAGCATGGTTGTGGCGCGGGCGACTGCGGCGCCTGTACCGTCCTGGTGGACGGCCAGCCCGCCAATTCATGTCTTCTGCTGGCCATGGAGGCGGAAGGCCGGGAGATTGTAACCATTGAAGGCCTTTCCCGGGAGGGGATGCTGCACCCGATGCAACGTGCTTTCGTGGCGGAAGGCGCCATTCAGTGCGGATTCTGCACTCCCGGTATGGTGCTCACGGCCAAGGCACTTGTCGACAGAAATCCGGATCCCGGTGAAGAAGAGATCCGGGAAGCTCTCAGCGGAACACTCTGCCGGTGCACCGGCTATGCCGGGATTATCCGGGCAATCCAGAGATGGCGGAAGTACGCTGGCGCGCCCGCAGCTGAGAAATCCCCGGCAGGCAATGACGCGGTCGTGGGCGCCTCTCTGCCGCGCAAGGACTCGCTCGAAAAGGTTACCGGCCGGGCGCAGTTTGCCGATGACATCCGTCTGCCGGGCATGCTTTGGGGAAAGATCCTCGGCTCCCCTTTCCCTCATGCGCGGATCAAGAGGATCGATGTCAGCAAAGCTGTTGCTTTGCCCGGCGTCCAGGCGCTTCTGACCGGCAGAGACGTCACCGACACCATGTACGGTGTCAGTCCTGCCCGCTATGACGAGCACATTCTGGCCAAGGAGAAGGTCCGTCACGTGGGTGATCCGATCGCCGCCGTGGCTGCGGTGGATGAGTCTACCTGCCTGGAGGCGTTGCGAAGGATCGAAGTCGAGTACGAGGAACTCGAAGCGGTTTTCGATCCGATCCGTGCGCTGCAGGAGGGAGCGCCGACCGTCCACGAGCATTTCCCCGGGAATATCAACACTCGCGTCGACTGGACATTCGGGGACGTGGAGAAAGGGTTTCAGGAAGCGGATCTGGTGCTCTCCGATACCTTCACGGGCAACCGGACGTATCAGAGCCCCATGGAGCCGCACTGTGCGACGGCGGAATGGCTTCCGGAGGGGCGGCTTACCGTCTATACATCCACGCAGGTAGTTCACTACGTGCGCTATCAGCTGGCGCGCCTCTTTGACATACCTCAGGGGGACATACGAGTCATCGGCACACACTGCGGCGGTGGTTTCGGCGGCAAGGCCGAAACCAATCCCCTGGAAATCTGTGCGTCCCTGCTCTCCCGGAAAACCGGCCGGCCGGTCAAGATGAGGTATACCCGCTCTGAAATGTTCCATCACTGCCGCGGCCGCCACAAGCAGATCGTTGAGTTGAAAATGGGGATGAAACAGGACGGCACCATCACCGCTGTGAAACAGCAGTCGATTCTCGAGGGGGGCGCATACAGTTCCTTCGGTGTTGTGGCAGCCTATTACTCGGGAGCCATGGTGCCCACACTGTATAAGATTCCCAACTACAAATACGACGGCTTCCGGGTGAACACAAACCTGCCCGCGTGCGGCGCCATGCGCGGCCACGGTTGCCCGCATCCGCGGTTCGCTTTCGAGAGCCTGATGACCAGGATGGCGATGGAACTGGGCCTCGATCCCATCGACGTGCGTCTGAAAAATGCAATGGAGCCCGGCACGCGCACCGTGAACAGCCTCGACATTGGCTCGTGTGAACTCAAAGCCTGCCTGCACCGGGTCCGCAAGGCGAGCGGCTGGGATGACAAATGGGGCAAGCTTCCGTTCGGAAAGGGGATCGGCGTCGGCTGCGGCGGGTTTGTGAGCGGGGCCGCCTACCCGATCTATCGCTCTAAATTCCCGCATTCCAACGCTATGATCAAGGTTTCCGAAGATGGCCACACGGCAACGCTGTACACGGGGGAAACCGACATCGGCCAGGGATCGGCGACCGTGCTGTCCCAAATCGCCGCTGAGACGATGGGAATATCCTTCGACCGGATCAAGGTCATCTACGCCGATACAGACCTGACGCCTTTGGGATTCGGCTCATACTCCTCGCGCGTGACTTTGATGGGGGGCAACGCAAGCCGGCACGCCGCCGAGGACATCCGGCGGCAAATCGCGGAGATGGCCGCCCGTATGCTGGGGATTCCCCTCGAGCGCATTCTCGTTCGCGGAAACCGCGTGATGGATGCGGAACATGCCAACCATGGGCTTGCGTGGCACGAGGTTGCGGCCCGGTGTTTCTCTGAAAGCGGCCCGCTCATCGGCCGCGGCTATTACTCACCGCCCGAAGGGCTGGGAGGAGACTTCAAGGGCGCTACCGTGGGAACTTCACCCGCATATTCGTTTGTTGCCTGTGTCTGCGAGGTGGAGGTGGATACGGAAACCGGACAGGTGAAGGTGGTCAAGTTTACGGATGCGCATGATGTCGGCACTCCTATCAACCCGATGGCAGTCGAGGGGCAGGCCGAAGGAGCCATCGCCATGATGCTGGGTGAAACGCTGCTTGAGGAGATGCTGTTCAACGACAAGGGGGCAATCCTCAACCCCAATCTGCACGACTATCTTATTCCGACGGCGAAGGACGTGCCGCCGATCGAGAGCAGCACGGTCGATTCCTATGAGCCGCAGGGACCGTTCGGCGCCAAGGAAGTGGGCGAAGGAGCGACATTGCCTGTCATCGGGGCCATAGCCAACGCCATCTACGATGCCATCGGGATCCAGATCAAGGAACTACCCATCAGTGCGGAAAAAGTCCTCGCGGAACTGAAGAAACGGCCGCCGGCCGGGACTGCAGGCCCGATTGCTTCTGCGGGGAATCCCCATAAACCGGGGCTTTAGCAAGCCGGTGACCATGGCTTCTCAACTGGGATTGGCGGGAAGCATTCGGCGCCGAAGGTGATCGAATTTCAGAGATAATAGTGACCCAGGCAAAAGCGGCTCGGAACCGCGAAATACACGAAAAGAGATTCGTGCATTTCGTGGATCCCATTTCGGTCAGCGGCAGGCGGATCGCTCCGCCAGCGTTAGTTGCCATATTTCCCATCGCTCAATCGTGGATGGACTCGAGCACGATTGCGATGCCCTGGCCGCCTCCGATGCACATGGTCACGAGGCCATACCGTTTCCCGGTACGGCGCAGGGAATAGGCGCACGTCAGCGTGAGGACCGCTCCTGTCGCACCGAGAGGGTGCCCCAAAGCGATCGCATTGCCCATCGGATTGACTTTTTCGGGATCGATTCCCATCTTTTCGAAATCGGCGATGCATGCCAGCGCCTGAGGGGCGAAGGCTTCGTTAAGCTCGATGTGGTCGAGATCGCTCCCCTTGATGCCGGCACGTGCCAGGGCGCTGCGGGTTGCGGGCACCGGTCCCCAACCCATGATTTCCGGGTCGCAGGCTGCGACACCCAGTCCCAGAATCCGCGCGAGGGGCTTCAGGCTGTGCTCTGCGGCATCCGATTCTTTGCCGAGAATCATGGCGGCGGCGCCGTCCACGACGGCGCTGGCGTTCCCGGCGGTGATGATGCCGCCGGGTTCGAACGCAGGCCTGAGGCCCGCCATCTTCTCCATGCTGGCGTCGTCCAGCACATGCGTGTCGTGCTTTACGACGATCTGCCTGCTGACGCCATCCTCCTGAACGGAGACGGGCTCGATCTCCTCGTCAAACCATCCCGCGTCCCGAGCTTTACGGGCGTTTTTGTGGGAGCGATGGCCGAACTCGTCGGCCTGCCGGCGTGTTATGCCGTAGCGCCTGCCGAGTTCTTCGGCCGTATTGGCCATAGACATCCGGGCCGAAGGATCGTACAACGACATCAGCAGCGCGTCCTGCAACTGCGTCCCGGGCGGCAGCCCTCGCAAGTCGAGCGGACCATACTTCTGCACGGCCTCTCCTACCTTGTGGCCGCGCCAGTTGAAAAGCAGAAATGGGTACTGCATGCTTTCAGCCCCGCCCGCCACCGAAAATGGCCGTGCCTCGTCATGTCGCAATCCTGCCACCATGATCTCCGACGCCACCGCGATCGCCTCGACGCCGCTGCCGCAGATCCTCGCGACGGTCAGGGCCGGAACATCGTTCGGCAGGCCGGCCCGCCACCGCATGCCCTGCGCTGCATAGATCGAATCGCGGTGGCTCTTGTCGGCCATGCCCATCACCACGTGTCCGATCAGGGCTTTGTCGACAGATGTGTGATCGAGCGTTGCCCGGATGGCCATGCCGCCGAGCTGCGTCGTCGAAAAGCGCGAGAAGAGCCCGGGCCTCCTGTTCTCCACCAGGATATCCGCCCGTGGGGTGCGGCGCCCGCCATCGAGGATGACAATGGAATTGTTCTTGCCCATCTTGTCCCTCCCGATCACTCGTGCAGAAAGGCCGCCGGCACTCTCGGGCCATTCTGGATGAAGTTCTTCATGCCGATGTCGTAATCAACCGTCTGTTTGCAGCGCACGAATCCGGCCGCTTCGATCTTCAATCCCTCAGCCAGCGGCTTGGTGAGCCCTTCGCGCATCGCAGAGACAAGGATGGCGTCCACCGCGAGGGAATGATGGCCAAGGTCGACCTTCGGCAAGTCTTCGGGCACGGCGATCGGATCCGGGGAAACCGGCGCCAGCCTGATCTCTCCGGCCAGGTGCCGGGATATCAGATCCTTGGCCGCCGCGACGATGTCCTCCGCGGGACCGGCTTCCGCCCATCCCAGCTGGCGCGCTTCCCCGGCGCCGACGGTTCGCCCGGTGCGCAGCAGGTCCAGCGCGCGCTCGAGGCCGATAATTCTCGGCAGCCGTTGAGTCCCTCCGTAGCCGGGGATGATCCCGAGATTCACTTCCGGCTGGCCCAGCATAAGCGCCGATCCGACGACCCGCGCATGACAGGCCATGGCAAGCTCGGCGCCGCCGCCAAGCACCGGCCCGTCCACCGCCGCGACTACCGGCTTGTGCAGTGCCGCGATCCGGTCCAGAACTTCCTGCCCGCGGCGCGATTTGGCTTCGGCCTCTTCCGGAGTCTTCAATGCGGCCAGCTCATTGATGTCGGCTCCCGCAAGGGCGCCGCCGTACCCGGTCAGCACGACTCCTTTCACGTTGTCATCCGAGGCGATTCTCGCGCACACGGCCTCGAGTTCATCGATGGTGCGCTCATTCAGCGCATTTCTGACTTCGGGACGTCTTACGGTTACCACCGCAATCGGACCCTCCTGTACCAATTGGATATTTCGATAGAAGGGAGGGAGATCTTTCTTGAGAATGCTTTTCGGGATTTCGAAACCCCCGCGGGCAGCGGCATACCGGGAGCAGAGCTCGTACACCCGTTCGGCGCCGAGATCTTCCGCGATATCCAGCAGTCCTTTCCGGAACCCGAGTGCGGTGGTTGTGAGCCAGTTGATCTCGGTAGGATCACAGATCCCGTTGTCGACGACGAAGCGGGTTCTGGAAAGCAGCACCGCCAGAATTCGATCGAGAACAATTCCGGCGAGCGTGGCGTCATGACTCGGGTCGCCCGGGTTCCTGGGGTCGTGCCAGGGGGCGGTCCCCTGGCTGTACAACCGGGGCGAAGGAGCGAACCATTCGGTGCCGGTGGGTCCTTCCTGCATCAGCAACTGGCAATGTGCCAGCAGCAGGCTGCTGTTGGTCAGGTCGATGACCCTGAACGGCCCGCCGCCGCCGATCGCGTTGTCGACGATCTTGTCAACCTGCGCCGGCGTTGCGAGCCCTTCCTCCACGATCCGCACCGCTTCGGAGCAGTAGTTGCAAAAGATGTCGTCGGCTGCAAAACAGGGAACATCGGCAGTGACGATCGGCACCTTCCCCAGCTTCCGGAGCGTCTCCAGCATCCGGTCTCCCAAGGCCTGGTCGCCGGACAGTACAACCTCCATGGGAAGACTGCGCCAGGCCGGGAAGAACGGGTGATTGACGAAGCAGCGCTCCGGGTGCAGCGATTCTGCTGCGATTCGGGCCCGCGGTATGCCCGATGTCGCAAAGCCGATCAGGCAATCGGGACGGACGATTTCCTCGATCTCCTTCAGGATCGTACGCTTGATCCGGAGGTCTTCGGTGGCCGCCTCGAGGACATAGCCGCAAGCCGCAAGCTCCTTGAGCTGCAAGGTAGGTAGGAATGCGCTTTCGGCAGCCTTGGCGGCCTTCTGGGTTATTTTCCCGGCCGCCAACCCTTTCGCGATATAGCCTTTGATGCGCTTCACGCCGGCGTCGAGCGCATCCTGTCTGATATCGACGAGATAGACCTTCCCCCGCTCGCCGAGTGCTGATATGAAACCGTACGCAAGGTCGGGTCCGATGGATCCGGAGCCAATCACACCGACGATCATCATTAGACTCCTTTCGGTTAGAATCAGTCGGAGCGCGAGGGGTATGAACCGCAGGCTCCTCGCGGACTTATAAGGCACGCAGCCTGATGGAAGCGGATTGCTCTTACAGCACCGGCATCATAGCACGACTGCTTCCATAACCGAACCGGGAAGAAGCGCAGAAAACACACGGCGAGCTGGCGACGATGATTCCCGGTCCGTTCATCTCATCGCAGGCCGGTCCGACCCCGTTTCACCGCTTCAGCACTGGTGGGACATCAGGCCCTCGACGAGTACGAACGCGGCCTGCAGATAGGATGTCGGGCAAAGCGGGAAACACTCCATGCAGCTGCCGCACTCCTTCGCCGCGATTTCCGGAATGAAACATATCTCCCGACTTGCTCCGCTGTTGATGAGCCCGACGGCATGCTTCCCCTTCACCTCGGCACAGTATCTCTCACACAAGCTGCAAAGAATGCAGAACGACGGTTCGCTCTCAAAGCGGTTCCTGTCTGCCCCATACTCGCCGGCCAGACGCTTCAGTTCTTCCGACAGCGGCGCGTGCGCAAGCAGAAGCTCCAGAATCAGCTTGCGGATCCTGTCTACCTTCTTCGACCTCGTTCTAACGATCAGATCCTGCTCCACCGGGTAAAGGCACGCAGCGACGAGTTTCGTCGAACCACGGGCCTCCGCTTCCACCGTACAGAGCCGGCACCCGCCGTAAGGCTCCAGTTGCTCGTGGTGGCAGAGCGTGGGAATGGAAATGCCGGCGCTCCGGGCCGCTTCCAGCACCGTCATCCCTTTCTCTGACTTGACCGCTCTTCCGTCTATCTGCAGGACGATATCGCTCATTCGATCATGCTCCCTCTTTTCATACAGGGCGTCATGGCTGCCGGATCAGTGCTTCGCACTCATCTCTGAAGTACCGAAGAGTACTCAGCAGCGGGTCGGAAGCTGTTTTGCCCAGGGCGCACAAGGACGCCGCTCCGGCAACTTCGGCGATCTCCTCCATCAGCTCCATATCGCCTTTCCTGCCGCTTCCCTCGCTCACCCGCGTCACAACCTTCAGCAGCTGCCTGAGGCCTTCGCGACACGGCACGCATTTCCCGCAGGACTCCTCGGAGAGGAAGTTGAGGAAGTACCGGGCAATGTCCACCATCCTGCTGTCCTCGTCCAACACCAGCATGCTGCCCGCCCCTATGGCGGCCCCCAGCTTCGCCAGCTCGTCGAAGTCCAACGGGGTGTCGACGAGACTCTCGGGAATGGCACCTCCCATCGGTCCCCCGAAGTGGACCGCCTTGAGCCGTTTCCCGTTTGGAATTCCGCCGCCGATGTCGTAGACAATCTCCCTGATCGTGGTCCCGAACGGGACTTCCGCGACTCCCGTATTCACGATATTGCCCGATAACGATACCAGTTTCGTTCCCTTGCTGCCGGCGGTCCCGATGCTGCAATACCATTCGGAGCCGCGGCTGACGATCTGGGGCACGTTGGCCCACGTTTCCACGTTGTTCAGGTTGCTCGGCTTGTCCCAGATTCCGCGGACCGAAGTGCGTATGTACTTGGCTCTTGGCTCCGGGTTCTTTCCTTCGATGGACCTCATCAACGCGCTGGATTCGCCGGAAACGAATATGCCGACATCAAGATGCACCTCGACCTTGAAGTCGAAACCGGAACCGAGGATGTTCTCGCCCAGGAACCCGTATTCCTCCGCCTTCGCCAGGGCAAGGTCGATATTCTCCCTGAGTCGCGGATTGTCGTGACGGGTGTAAATGAAACCCCGATGCGACCCGATGGCATAGGCGCCGATGATCAGACCTTCCAGCACCAGGTGCGGGTTTCCCGTGAAAAGGGCCCGATCCTTGAACGCTCCCAACTCGCCTTCATGGGCATTGACGATCACGTACTTCCCATCTCCGGGGGCATTGCGGGCGGTTTCCCACTTCGACCCGGCGGGGAAGCCACCGCCGCCGCGGCCGCGCAGGTTCGCTTTTTTTATCTCTGCCAGAACCTGCTCCGGGCTCATCTCGAACAGGGCTTTGGACAGAGCGGCATAGCCGCCAACAGCCAGGTAGTCATCGATGCTTCGGGGGTCAATCCTGGTGCCGTTGCCGAGCAGCAGCCGTTGCTGCCTGCTGTAAAAGGGTATTTGCGATTGGCGTGCGGCCTTCTCGCCGGTACGGGGATCGGTATACAGGAGGCGCTCGAGGACCTTCTTTCCCAGCACAGTCTCAGAGACGATCTCGGGGACATCCACGGGCGATACTTCCAAGTAGCAGATTCCCTCGGGGTAGATCACTGTCGCCGGCCCTTTTTCGCAAAGGCCGTGGCAACCGGTTGCCCTGATGTCGACCGCTGTCTCCAGACCCTTTCTTTTGACTTCTGCCTCAAACGCCTTGACCAGACCGTCGTTGGCGGAAGCAAGACAGCCGCTGCCCGCGCATACCGCGATACCGGGCTTCGCAGGATCTCTGCCCGGACAAGATTCGCGACCTGCGTTCCTCCAATTCAGCTTCTGAACGTATCTTCGGCACTATCTTCCCCTGTGACAGTTTAGGCTGTAGCCTGTTAGGCTGTAGGCTATAGGAGACGGACAGCTACAGCATGACAGCTTTTAGGCTGACCGGTTTCTGTCGCCAAACGTAATTTGAGCTCTGCCGGTACGGCCCCGAAGGGGCCAGAAGACAGTAGCCGGGGGCGCGAGCCCCCGGATAGGATATTGCAATTAAGGAGCCCCGGCAGGGGCGAAACACCTTTATCCGCAACCATTTTCTATCGCCCCTTCAGGGCTCAGCGTTCCATTCGGTCCCAACCCCGGGCTTGCGCCCGGGGCTATTTTCCATCCGCCCGGGGCGGGATCTTCAGTTTGCGACAGAAACTAACCAGCCGGCTGATGGCGTTCCCCGGGAGGAACCAGCCTGAACGTCTTGTAGAAAGAAGTCACCTGCAATACCTGACTGAACGGCACATCCAGTCTCCTGCCTACCTCGTGCAAAACCTCCCGGGGGAGCCAGTGGTTCTCGTGCTGGATCTCCAGCAACACCTGGATGAGTGACGAGGCTTTGGCGCCGTGCTTCCCTATGATCTCGGCGATTCTGGTGTTATTCACTCCCGTTTCCTCCCCCGCTCATGCGTGCCCGTAGTGTTCTCCGGCCACGTCGTAACACACAAGTCCCCGCCGCAACGCCTCGTCGAGGTGCACGGAGACTGCCGTCGGATCGAGGCGCAGGAGTTCCGAGATGGCGCCAATGGAAAGCGATTTCTCCCGCAGCAGCAGCATGATTTGGCTCATCGCCAGCTTGCTCGCGATGCTCTCCTTAAACAGCCTGTCAAACTCCTCGCTGGTGAAAAACCTGCGGTACGCTTCCTCCGTTCGGTCCGGCACGTTCAGCTTCTGCGTCAGCACCAGCTTGAGGTAAGGGACAAGCCGGCGCACCGCTTCCAACCTGCGCTTCAGTTCGCTCTCCCCGATGCCTTCGGCCTTGCCCAGAGGCCCCATTTGCTGTAATTGCGCGCTGAATTCGTTCATGAAGTTGGCGAAACGGATGCCTTCGCCGGCGGACACCCATTCGATCCGCAGTCTCTCCGGGTTGACCCCCAGGGTCGCGAGTATCTTCCTGGAGACCTGCACCATGCTGAACGCGTTGAAGTTTCCGTTCGTGACGTAGTGGCAGTCGCAAAAATGACAGCCGCCAACAAACACGCCGTCCTGTCCCCCGGAGAACGCTCGCAGGATGTGCAGCAGGTCAACCCTCGCCGAACACATCACACGGATCAGTCTGATATGCGGCGGATACTGGAAACGCGAGACGCCGCAGAGATCCGCCCCTCCGTAGCAGCACCAGTTGCAGACGAACCCGATCATCCTTGGCTGAAAATCATATTCCATGGGCTTAGTGGCCAAAACCAAAAAAACGCCACGGATTCCTAGGATTACACAGATTCAAAAAAGAGAAGTAAAATCCGTGAAAATCCGTGGCGATTGTGTTTCTGAGATACATTCGCTTTTATCGATTCTCCACAGCCGCGTCGATTTGGCTGAAGAGCTCCTCGTCGGTGTAGTGCTTCAGCGAAATCGCCGAAGTCGGGCAAACCGCGTTGCACAGGCCATCTCCCTTGCAGAGCACGGAATTGACTGCTGCCTTTCTGCCGGCCGGCGTCTCTTGGAACTCGATCGCGCCATAGGTGCAAACCGCGATGCAGGCGCCGCACGAGACGCACACCTCCTCTTCCACCCGGCAAACAGACCCCGAGGCCGTGATCGTGTCGCGCGCGAGCAGCGTCACCGCCCTTCCTGCCGCCCCGTACGCCTGGCTGATCGCCTCCGCGAGGTGCTTGGGGTAGTGCGCCGCCCCGCACTGGAAAACTCCGTCCGCCGCGAAGTCGACCGGCCGCAGTTTCACGTGCGCTTCCTGGAAGAATCCATCCGGGCTGGTGGCGACCTTGAACAGCCGGGCCGCTTCCCGGCTTCCCGCCGACGGAATCAACGCGGCCGACAAAATCAACAGGTCGGCATCCAGGGCGAGCTTCTGCCCCAGGATCGGATCGGGCACGGTGACCCTTATTATGGATCTGCCCGCGTCGTCTGTTGCCGCCTGCACCTCGGGCCGGCCCTCCGGTTCCCAGCGGATGAACTTGACGTCCCTGTCCGCGGCCTCGCGGTAATAGTCTTCCTTGAAACCGTAGGTGCGCATATCCCGAAACAGGATGGTGATGTCAAGCTCCGGACGCTGCTTCTTCAGTTGGAGCGCGTTCTTCAACGCCTGGCTGCAACAGATACGGGAGCAGTAGTTCCGGCCCTCCTGGCGGCACCCGACGCACTGGATCATCACCAGGCTCCCGGCATTCGCCAGCCGTTCATCTTCGCGTGCCATCCGCTCCTCCAACTCGAGCTGAGTCCACACCCGCTCATCCTCGCCGCAGCGGTACTCGGTGGGTTTGTACTCTGTTGCCCCCGTGGCGAGGATGGCGACCCCGTGGCGGATTGCCTTGACCCGACCCTCGGCTTTCACCGTCGTGACGAAGTTGCCCACGTACCCCGACACCTCCGTGATGGTCGCCTCGTGTGACACGTGGATCATCGGGTGCTGGTAGACCCGGCGAATCAGATCGCTCACGTAGGCCTGGACGTCCAGCCCCTCCAGGGTAGTCCGAATCCTTCGCGCCATCCCCCCCAGGTTCTTCTCCTTCTCCACCAGGTGGACCTCAAATCCCTGGCCGGCCAGGCTCAGCGCGCTGGTCATCCCCGCCGGGCCGCCGCCGACCACCAGCGCCGTCTTGTTGACCGGCAGCTCGAATTCCTCGAGCGGCTCCAGGTGGACGGTTCGCGCCACCGACATCCGCACGATGTCCTTGGCCTTCCGGGTGGCCTCCTCCTTCTGCTTGGAATGGACCCAGGAGCAATGCTCCCGGATATTGGCCATGTCGAAGAAGTACTGGTTGATTCCCCCTTCGCGGAGGGTGTCGCGGAACAGCGGTTCGTGGGTCCGCGGCGTGCAGGCGGCAACCACCACCCGATTGAGCCCCTTCTCCCGTATCGTGTTCGCGATCTTCTCGGCCGCGTCGGTAGAACAAACGAACAGCCCGTCCTCCGCGTGAACGACGTTGTCCAGGTTCTTCGAATACTCCACCACCGAGGGCACGTTCACGACGCGGCCAATGTTGGCGCCGCAATGACACACGAAGACGCCCACGCGCGCCTCTTCCTTCGTGACGTCACGTTCCGCCGGATACACCCGCTCCCGCGACAGCCTGCCCCGCCGCGACTTGAGGAGAGCCCCGGTCATCGCGCTGGCCGCACTGGCGGTCACCACCGACTCCGGGATATCCATCGGCCCCTGGAACGCGCCGCTGACGAAAATTCCCGGCCGGGTGGTTTCGATCGGATTGGCCGGGTTGGTCCTGCAGAATCCGTGCTCGTTGAGTTCGATGCCGAACTGCTCCGCCAGCCGCTTCGCCTGGGCCGGCGGGCCCAACCCCACTCCCAGCACCACCAGGTCGAATTCCTTCTCCTTCACACCCTCCGCATCCGTGGCGTACCGGATGGTCACATTCTTCGTTTCCGGGATCTCCCGACCGATCTCCACGTAGCTCCGGATGAACTCGACCCCGGGCATGCCCGCCGCCCGCTGGTAGAACCGCTCGAAGTCCTTTCCATACGACCGGATGTCGTTGTGGAAGATGGTCGCCTGCGTGTCGGCGTCGTGATCCTTTGCCAGGATTACCTGCTTCTGAACGTAGGAGCAGCAGACCGCCGAACAGTAACTGTGCCCTCCCTCGAGCACTTGCCGCGAGCCGACGCAATGGATCCAGGCGATCCTGTGGGGGTGCTTCTTGTCGGACGGGCGCAGGATCTCCCCTTCGTGCGGTCCGGTCGCACACAGCAGCCGCTCGAAGTCGAGACTGGTCACCACGTTCTCGAGCTTCCCGTAGCCATAATCGCCCCGCGACTCCGGATGGAACACGTCGTAGCCCGGAGACAGCACGATCGCCCCCACCCGGATCACCTGCTTCTCCGCTTTCTGTTGAAAGTCGATCGCGCGGTTCTTGCAGACGCCCGCGCAGATCGTGCACGTCTTGTCCTTGAGATGAAGGCACGCCTCATCGATATACGGGACCAGGGGCACAGCCTGTGAAAAGTAGATGTGGATGGCTTTGTTGTCCGACAACCGCTGATTGAAGGGATCCGGGATCCGCAGCGGGCAGTACTCCGCGCAGACCGTGCAGCCCGTGCAGACATTCTCCTTGACGTACCGCGGCTTTTTGACGACCGTGACCTCGAAGTCCCCGGCCTCGCCTGCAACGCTCTCGACCTCCGTGTACGTGAGGATTTCGATGTTCGGATGCCGGTCGCACTCGATGAACTTCGGCGACTCGATGCACATCGAGCAGTCATTGGTGGGGAAAGTCTTGTCGAGTTGCGCCATCTTCCCGCCGATCGTCGGCGCCTTCTCGACCAGGCATACCCGGAAGCCCGACGTCGCGAGGTCGAGCGCGGCCTGGATGCCGCTGATCCCGCCGCCGACGACCATGACATCTCCGACGCCGTTCTGGGAGTCCTTCATGGCGCCCCTTCACTCTCTCCAAGCGATTCCCGGACGAGTTCCGTGAGGTCCTTGATTTCCAGGGCGCCGCCATCCTCCAGGGCCAGCCGGCTATCCTCGAAATTGGTGATGCAGTACGGGCACGACGTGACCAGCACCTCCGCCCCGGCCTCCTTCGCCTGCGCCAGTCTGAGGTGGGCGAATCGCTCCTCCTTCGGCGTTTCCGCCCAGATCCGGCCGCCGCCGCCGCCGCAGCACAGGCTGTTGGCCATGGAATCGGCCATCTCCCTGATCTCCAATCCGGGCAATTTCCTCAAGACCTTGCGGGGTTCGTCATAGATCCCGTTGTGTCGTCCCAGGTAGCATGGGTCGTGGTACGTGACCTTCCTGCGGACTTCCGTGTTGAGGGCGAGCCGTCCCTCTTCGACCAGCTGCGCGAGGAACTGGGAAATGTGCACGACCTCGAAGTTCACCATGAATTCAGGATACTCGTTCTTGAGCGTGTGGTAGCAGTGGGGGGACGAAACCAGGATCTTCTTCACCCCACGTTCGATGAAAGCCTTGATGTTCTCCCGGGCCAGGGCCTTGAACACTTCCTCATGGCCCGTCTTGCGGATGCTCTCGCCGCAGCAGCTCTCCCGGTTTCCCAGAATCCCGAAACCCACTCCAGCCTTGTTGAGGATCTCGGCGGTGGCTACCGCCACTTTTCTCAGCCGCGGGTCGTAGCTGTAGTAGCAGCCGACGAAGTACAGCACTTCCATCCCTTCTTCGAACGGCTTCACCGGCAGCCCGGCCGCCCAGGCGTCTCGTTTGCCTCTTTCCACGTTCAGCGGATTGCCGTCGGCGACCAGGCTGCCCGCCACGGCGCGCACCGCCCGCACCGCACCCGGGAACACTCCGTATTGCGAAGCAATACGGCGGATGGCCACGCCGACTTCGATCTGCTCGACTCCCCTCGGGCATTGCGCCGGGCATTTTCCGCAGGTCGTGCAGCGCCAAATGTCTTCGAGTTCGATCTCGGGCAAGCCAAACGTGACCTGCCGGATGATCTTGCGTATGCTGAAGGGCCGCACCCGGCTCCAGGGGCAGACCACGTCGCATTTCCCGCACTGGTAGCAGTACTTGAAAGCCTCCCCACCCGCCTTCCTGATTTCGTCGACAATCTCCGCAAGCGGAGCGACAGTCTCCACGCTTTTCACCACTCCTGCTTACAAACAGAGACACCACGGATTCCACGGATTCCCACGGACTCACGAGGTCTTTTAAATCTGTGTAACCCTTGGAATCCGTGGTGTCTTTTTGTTTTATTGCTGCTTCGAAATTCTGTCCACGGCGTCGACCACCTTCTGCCAGCCGTGTTTGTCGGCCAGCGCTGCGAGTCCCGCGTCCAACTCCTCCACGGTTTCCGCCTCCTCCGCCTCCTCATCCCGCTCTACGTAGGTCAGCGCGCCCGCCAGACACCACTGCACGCACATCGGTTCCTTGAGCGACGGGTCAGACGAGCACATGTCGCACTTCAGGGGCAGATCGGAATCCGGTTCCTTGAAGGCGTCGCGGGAGGGGCAGGAAGCGCGGCAGAAGGCGCATGCCTCGTATTTTTTCCCGTCAATCGTGTACTCGGATCGGCCCGTGCATTCAGCCGCCGTGTACTCCCCGGCGAACACCGGGAGGTAGATGTCCGCCAGCGGATCGCGGACGATGCGAATCCGCGACCGCGCGGGATTGGTGCTGCCGTACTGCGGCGCGGAGTGAAACGCCGAACAGATCACCTCACACCCGCGACAGCCGTTGCATTTGTCCGCATCGATCGCAATCACCTTGACGACTCTCTTGTTCTTGGCCTGCGTCACGGGGCACTTCCTTCTTCGTCCGTCGGGATCCCTCTGGCCGCGAAGTCCTCTGCCACGTAGTCCAGATCCAACTCGTGCAAAGTCCTGCGCGTCGGTATGCCCTGCCGATTCCAGCCCTTGAACTTGTAGTATTCATCCAGGAGCCTGGCTTCCAGCTCCGGGAACCTCTTCTTCCAGTGGTCTTCCGGTGGCTTTTCGTCCTCCCGTTTCAGGCCTCTCCGGACGTTGTTTGCCCTGACCAGGTTTCGGTTCCTCCTGGTCAGGTGTACCAAGCCCGGCTCGTCGAGATCGAGGCCCGCCCCGGCCGCAATCAAGGACGGCAGGTTGTGGATATGGAACGGAGGCTTGTAGGGAAATGACGACAACCCGGCGCACATCCCCGTGCAATCGTCGATGTAGTGCAGCATTTCCTGCCAGTTCACGATCTCGCAGGTTGCGTCAATGGGCGGATATTGGGGAATCGACTTTTCGCCGCGAAGCTCCCACTCCAGGAACCACTGCTTGAATCTCTCGTCCGGAACGTGCACCCAGTCCTTGACGAAGGCTTCCTGCTCCTCCCTGGTCGGGAAGGGCGTCTGCGGGAAGTTTCCCTCGATCTGCGTGATGTTGGCCTTCTCGCCGGTGCAGTACATCAGGAAGTAGATGGGATTCAGCATCCCCAGCTTGAGCGGCAGCTGCTCGGTCTTCTTGATGTTGTTGTGCGCGTACTCTTCGGCGCCGTTGCCGATCTGCTTCGCCGCCCAATAGGTGCCGTTGGCCAGGACATCGCCGATCCCTTCTCTGCGCACGATCCTGTCGAGCAGCCAGTAGAACCTCCCTTCGTTGTCCGGCGGCAGTCCCGGCATGTCCTGAGCGGTCAAGATGCCCGCTTCGAGGAGTTCGATGGCAAAGGCCATGGTCTGCGGAGCGGAGAAGGCGTCTACGCCATGTTCCGTGGCCTTCTGCGCGATTCTCAAGCCGAACTCCAGGTCGGAGAAGGCCGCCATCGTGTACGTGAGCTTGGAGAAGCACTTCATCATGTACGAACAGAATCTCGTGTCGACGGCAATGGCGGCGCCGCATTTCATCGGGCAGTTGTGGCAGCTCAGCAGCCGCTTCCGCATCCGCTCCATGGTGTTCGTCCAGTTCTTCTGGATCTCCTCGGTCCAGAAATCTTTCCTGCGTACGCGGGCATTGCCCCAGACGAAGTTCTCCGTGTGCCACTTCTCGTCATACACCGCCATCTCTTGCGGTGAGCCGAGCCCGGCCAGAATCGGCATCACCCCCTTGATCGGGTTCTTCTCCCGGAGTTCAATGTAGTTTAGGGCCTCCTTGCTGATCCTGAAGAACTCCTCCGGGCGGGCGATGTTGATGTCCTTCGAACCCCGAACCGCGATCGCCTTCAGGTTTTTGTCCCCCATGACCGCGCCCAGGCCAAGCCGGCTTGCGCTCGACCGGCCCTGCTCGATGGAGGCAAAGTAGACCCGGTTCTCTCCCGCCAGTCCGATCGAGGCAACCGCGGCGTTCGGCTCCCCCAGTTCCTGGCGGATGAGTTCCGCGCTCTCGAGCGTGCCCAGTCCCCGGTAATGGGTAGCATCGCGGATCTCCACATGGTCGTCGTGAATCCACAAGTAGACCAGCTTGGGGGACCTTCCGCGGATGATCACCTTGTCATAACCGGCATGCTTCAGCTCCGGGCCCCAAAAAGCGCCCATCATCGAAAAGCCGAACAATCCGGTCTGTGGCGAGATCGCGGAGACAACCGTGCGGTTGCAGCTTGGAGCCGGAGTGCCGACTAAGAGACCGGTGCCGAAGATCAGCAGATTCTCGGGAGAGAAAGGCGCCACCTCGGGCGGCACTCTGTCCCAGAAGATCCTGGCATTGGTTCCCAGCCCCCCCAGATGCAGTTCGGTCAGCCGCCGGTCCGTTGCCGTCCGCTCGATGTTCCCGCGGGTCAGATCGACCTCCAGATTGAACCCTGTCTCTGCATACCTCATGGGTGTCTTCGGCTTTCGTCTTCGGAGGCGGCATATCCCCCGAGAAAAAGTGAGGCTTGTTCCGCCGCGAGTTCGTCGAGGCTCACCGTGCTGCGCTCGGGCCGGTACCACTGATAGAACCAGTTCAGCATGCCGAAAAGGTTTGCCGTGGCCAGCCACGAACCAAGCTGCGTATCGCGCCTGGGTTGCAGCTCCCTTACCAGCGCATGAACCGCTTCGAAATAGGTGCGCCGGCGGTTGTGGACTTCTTCATATGCCTTGCCGTCGAGCGTCTCGAGTTCTTTCGCGCATACCTTAAGTTCTTGCATGTGTTCCCCGAAATGGCGCACGTGGTTGCGCACCGCAGCCCAGAGCCGCTGGCGTGGATCCGCGATCCCCTCGAGGCTGCTCCGCAGGCCGCGAAGCAGCGACTCGAAGGTCTCCAGCTGTATCCAGTACAGCAGTTCTTCCTTGCCGGCCACGTAGTGATAGACTCCGGAAAGGCTGAGCTGGGCCTCGGCGGCGATTCGTCTCATGGAAGAATGGTCGTACCCTTCCTCGGAGAACACGCGTGCCGCCGCACTCAAGAGGCTTTGCCTCTTGCTGTCAAAGGCGGCAGTCCGTTTGCATGTGGTCTCGAGCAGCGGCATATACACCGTTCGAACGTTCGTTCGCATACATTATCAAACATGCGGGACTATGCCGTCAAGCAGATTTCTGCCATGCCGGACAGACCAAAGACCGGAGTCATGCCGGAGCCATCGGAGGCCCGTGCCATCTCCGGCTTAAATCATTTGGATTTAATAAGATGAACCCCAGGTTGGCCCAAAAATCGGGCGAATTGTACAAGGCTCAACCGAGAATGGATATCAAAAAATGGCCGAATCGAGGGCGCGTACCGGGATCTCTTACAGAGGTTCTCGGATCCTGCGGCTGGCAACATCGAGTTCCAAGGAGTCTGCCAGCATCATCCACGGGCAATCCCGTCCCACATCGAACTCCCTAACGTCCCGGCTCCGGGCGTGATTGATGTTTCCGGGACGAGTGCTGCATCCGAATTGTGAGCGTCCCCGATTTTAGCCGATTGGCTCACGATGCCCGATGCCAGGTGGTTCCGGGTTTCTCGAGGGAGTAGTAAACTTTGATCTCCTCCAATTCCCCGAAAATGCGCGGCACAACCTGAACGGCCATGCCGATGCGGATCTGGTCTTCGGGGATGCTTTCTCCGAACCATGCCAGCAGTCGCCCCGACTCCTCGAGGTCCACGACACCCACGATATAGGGGGCCAGGTCTTCAAAACCAGAAGGTGCGGCGAAGATTTTCGAGAATGTGTGTACGGTTCCTTTGCCCGAAATCTCGACGAATTCAAATTCGGAGCCGAGGCACTCCGGGCAGTCCGCCCTTGGAGGAAAGGACCTGTAGCCGCAGGTTTTGCATCGCGATCTCATCAGATATCCATTCTTGAGATGGTCCGCGAATTCCGTCACCTTCGTGTAAGGAGAGTAGTTTACTTTTCCGAACCACTTGAACATCTTCAGTCTCTCCGAAAGATGTGAACGAACGTATATTGGCCGATGCCGCCGACATTGTGGGTAAGGCCAACGTCTGCGTTCGGGACCTGGCGTTTCCCCGCCTCCCCGCGAAGCTGGTGTACGATTTCGACCGCCATCGAGACACCGGTCGCACCGATCGGGTGGCCTTTGGCTTTCAGGCCGCCATCGACATTCACGGGAGTCGAGCCGCCGATGTAGGAGCGTTTTTCCTGGATGAATGCTCCCCCCTGCCCTTTTTCGCAAAAACCGAGATCCTCGTATGCCATGATCTCCGCGATCGTGAAACAGTCGTGTACCTCCGCCACGCGGATGTCTTTCGGACCCACTCCTGCCATATGGTAAGCCTGACGGGCCGCGTCGCTCGCACTGGGCAGGCTGACCAGATCCGGCCTGCGCAGTACCGACATGCTGGCCGTGGCGCAACCGATGCCGTCGAGCCAGACCGCAGGTTTCCGCCCGGCACGGACGACATCCTCATGCGCCAGGATGACGCAGGCGGCCCCGTCGGCGTTGGCGCAGCAGTCATACACCCGGAGAGGGCTGGAAACGGGTTCGGACGCCCGGGCTTTCTCCAGAGTTATTTCCTTCTGGAACAGGGCATTGGGATTCATGGTGCCGTAGAAGTGATTTTTTACCGCCACCTGCATGAGCTGCTCCTCTGTGGTGCCGAACTCATGCATGTGCCTGGCCGCAAAGAGCGCATAGTATCCGGGGAAAGTCGTGCCGAAGACCGATTCCCATTGAACCTCGCCGACCCGGCCCATCAGGGCCAGGATCTCGGCCGTGGTCAGCTCGGACATCTTTTGACAGCCGATCACGGCAACGATCCGATGGAGCCCCGATGTTATGGCCATCCAGGCCGTGCGGATGGCTGCGCTACCGGAGGCGCATGCAACCTCCGTCAGCCAGGAGGGAGCTGGATTCAGGTTCAGGTACTCCTGGACGACTCCGGCCAGGGATCGCTGCTTGTGGTATTCGGGCACCGAGCCGATCACCGAAGCCTCGATTTCTTTCCGGTCGATGTGAGCGTCCTGCAACGCATCACGAAAAGCCTCAAAGGCCAATTCCTGCACGGTCGCATCGCTTCTGCGGCCGAACTTGCCGTGCCCTACGCCGATCACTCCCACGCGCGCCATTATTTGCTACCTCCAGAGGCAGAACGAACTTTAGCTAAATGTATTGGCCTCCGTCGACCTTGATGACCTCACCCGTGATATGCCGCGATCGGTCGGAACAGAGGAACGCCACGACATAGGCCACCTCCTCCGATCTGGCGATCCGGCCCAGGACGGTCTCGTCGACCGCCTTGTTCAGGAACTCCGGCGGTATGTTGCTCGCCATGTCGGTCATGACCATTCCCGGAGCCACCACATTGACGTTGACGCCGAACTTTCCCAGATCTTTCGCCAGGGCCTTGGAGAGGGCGATCTCCCCCCTTTTGAGGCCGCGTAGTTGGCTTGCGCGAACTTGCCGCGCAGGCCGTTGATCGAGGAGATATTGACGATCTTGCCCCCTTTTTGCTCCATGAACACCTTGGCTGCCGCCCGGTTGTAATTAAAATATCCCTTGAGGTTGACGGCGATGACCTGGTCCCACTGCTGCTCCGACATCTTCCAGATCACGCCATCCCAGGTGATGCCCGCGTTGCAGACCAGGATGTCCAGCCGCCCCAGTTCCCGGATCACCTGATCCACCATCGTGTGCGCGTCCTGGAAGCTGGTGACGTCGGCTTTGACTGCCAGGCAGCGTCTTCCCAGGCTCTCGATCTTCCGGGCTACCTCCATTGCCTCCGTTTCGTGGCGCCGGTAGTTGATGGCAACATCGCATCCCTCTCGCGCCAGCTCGAGGGCGATGGCTGCCCCGATGCCCAGACTGCCGCCGGTGACGATCGCGACCCTGTTCGAGAGACCCAAATCCATGGAACGCCCTCCGCATGCGATAAAGTAGACTGACCTTGCAGCCGCTGTGAGTGAGCGGCGCCCATCATATTATGATGGTGCCGGCCGGTCAATCGGAGATGACGCGGTCCATGCCGGCGCCAAAATCAGGGACGCTCACCAGTTTCCACTTTGGATTCAATCCCCACAGACAGCCTTAAGGGCGCAAGACGATCACCGAAGTCAGCGGTGCCAAAGGGGAACTGTTCTGGGACTTCCCATTGTACAGAATCTTGCCGCAGCCGCCGGCAGCTCTCCCAGGAAAAGCACGAACAACGGGCCTGCTTTTCATCGGCGGCAGTGGGTCTCCTTACGGCTCGTGCTGGTCAGGCCCGACGCATCAGGCTTTCCGGGGTTGGGGTGCCGGTTCCCCGAATTCCCGCGCAGCCTGAGCCTCTTCGATCGAGTGAAACCTGAAAACGCCGTGCGGGCGTTTGCGCTGCAATCCCTTCCCGTACCTCTGAATCTTTGAAATTTGCGCTCCCGGTATGGAACGCTTGACAGCTCAAAAACCGCTGGTATAAAGTGCCCTCATAGCTCGGATTCAGCAAGAGCGAAGCGGGAGACAGGGTGCGCCCTCAGGCAAGGGATTTTCCGCACAGACCCGGTGCTGCCTGCGGGGCTTCAGGCGCGCACATGATTCCACTTGCGCCTGCGGAGCATCGATTCAGCCGGATGTAAAATTCCTTTACCTGTGCCCCACATGGTTCGGGATGCCTGGCACAAGGAGATGGGCAATGCCCGATGACAAAAAGGTTGCCATCAAGAAAATCAACGCCGCGGGTCCCATGAAGGCCCTCATGGCCGCCTATTTCAAGGAGTTGGATGAGGCGTCCAAATCCGGCAAGAAAAAGGTGGCCTGGTGCACAAGTGTGGGGCCGGCCGAGCTTTTGCGAAGCCTGGGTTTCCTGGTCTATTTCCCCGAGAATCACGGCGCGATGCTCGGTTCCACGCGGATGGCCGCGGACCTCATCCCCGCCGCCAACGCCGTCGGCTATTCTCCGGAAATCTGCTCCTACCTGACCAGCGATGTCGGATCGTATATCCTCGGCAAGACGCCGCTGCAGCAGATGGGAATCGACCGGCCGCCCAAGCCCGATGTCCTGGTATATAACACGAGCCAGTGCCGCGATGTGCAGGACTGGATGTACTGGTATCATCGCGAGCTGGGGGTGCCGGTTTTGGGAATCCAGACGCATCGCGGCATCCCCGAGATCACCGATGCCCATGTCCGGTCCGTCTCCAGCCAGATGCAGGAAATGATCGAACCCCTGGAAAAAATTGCCGGCCGGAAATTCGACCTGGGAGAGCTCAAAGAGGTGCTGCGCATCTCCAGGGAGACCACTCTCGGCTGGGAGAGAATCCTCCGTGCCGCCGAGCATGTCCCTTCGCCGATCACCTTTTTCGACGGCACCATACACATGGGCCCTGCTGTCGTATTGCGGGGAGACCCGAGGGCGACCGAGTATTACGATCTGCTGAACGCGGAACTCGAGGAGAGGATTCAGAACGGTGTCGGAGCCGTAGATGGGGAACGGCACCGCATTTACTGGGAAGGGATGCCCATCTGGGGGAAGCTGCGGGAACACGCGGAGCTTTTCGCGAGGCACGGAGGCTGCGTGGTTTGCTCGACCTATTGCAACAGCTGGATCTTCAAGGACTTTGATCCCGACGATCCGTTCGCGAGCATGGCGCGCGCCTACCTGGAGATCTTCATCGTCCGTGATGAAATGTTCAAGGAGCGCTACATCACGGAAATGATCCGGAGGTACCGGGTGAACGGCATCCTGTTCCACGATTCCAAGACCTGTCCGAACAATTCCAACAACCGCTACGGAATGCCCGAACGATTGCACAAGCGCAACATCCCGAACATCACCCTCCAGGCGGACCTGAACGATCTTCGCTGCTACAGCGAAGAGCAGGGAAGGACCAACATCGAAGCCTTCATGGAACAGCTGGGCGGCTGATGGGGTACGGGGTTTGGGGTGCGCTCTACAAAAGGAGACTTCCATGCTGGACCGGTTATTCAAGCCACGAGCCATCGCCGTGATCGGGGCGTCCAACAATCCGCTCAGCATCGGTTACATCGTGATCGAAAACCTCCTGAATCACGACTACAAGGGTCCGATCTACCCGATCAATCCCAAGGCGGATGAAATCCTGGGCCTGAAGGTCTACAAGTCCGTAACCGAGGTCCCCGGGGAAGTCGATGTGGTCAACATCTCCATCAAGAACGTCATGGTTCCGAAGGTGTTGGAAGAGTGCGGGCAAAAAGGGGTGAAGTTCGCAATCGTCCATTCGGCCGGTTTCAAGGAGGTGGGGGAGGAAGGGCGCAAGCTCGAGCGCGAAATGGTGGAAACCGCTCACCGATTCGGGATGCGGGTCTACGGACCCAACTCACAGGGGATCCAGAATTCCGATCCCGAGGTTTCCGTTTATGCGAACTTCACCTTCGTCCCCATGACCCAGGGAAACCTGTCAATTGTCGCCCAGAGCGGCGGAGTCGGGGAGGTCTTCAAGCTCCACCTCCACGAGGTCGGCATGGGCATTCGCATGTATTCGAGCTTCGGAAACGAAGCCGACGTGCGGATGAACGAAATCATCGACTATTACGGGCACGACGAAGGAACCCGGGCAATCCTCGCGCACATCGAGACTCTCAGCGATGCCAGGGAGTTTCTCGAAATTGCAACCCGCATAACGAAGCGGAAGCCCATCCTGGCCCTCAAGACCGGCCGGACTCGGGAGGGCGCCGTGGCGGTTTCCTCGCACACCGGCACTCTGGTGGAACAGGACACGATCAGCGACGCCATCTTCGACAAGGCCGGCATTCTCCGGATGTTCACCCAGGATGATCTCATCCAGGCCGGCATTGCCTTTTCCAGCCAGCCCGTGCCCGCAGGCCCGAATGTCGCCCTGATCACCAACACCGGCGGGCCGGCGATTACTGCAGTGGACGAACTCGTGGCCGGCGGGCTGAAGCTGGCCAGATTGTCGGAAGCCACCAAGGAGACCCTCCGCAAGAGCCTGCACCCGGAAGCGATTGTCTCCAATCCGGTCGACGTTGTTGCCACCGCCACCCCCGAGCACTACCGGATCACGGTCGAGACCCTTCTGGCCGACCCGAACGTCGACAGCCTTCTCATCAACTTCGTCACCGCCCCTTTTGTCGACCTGGACGGCATTGCCGAGCGGATCGCCGAAGCCGGACAGAAGGCAACCAAGCCGATCCTGTGCGTTGTCATGACCATCGAGAAGTGGGCGGGACTCATCCGCCGCATCCGGTCGAGCGGAATTCCCGTCTATGCTTTCCCCGAAACGGCGGCAAGGGTGCTGATTGCCATGACCCGCTATGGTCGCGGCCGAAACCGGATTTACAGCCCGCCTCCTGTGCTGGAGGCGGAGCGCACGCGCGCTGCCGCAATCCTGCGCGCGGCGCAGCCCGGTTTCATGCCCCAATCCGATCTTTTCGCGCTCCTGGAGGCTTACGGCATCGGCTGCGCCCCGAGCCGCGCTGTGGCCGGGCCCTCGGAGCTTGCGAAAGCCGCGGCTGAGTTGGGATATCCCGTAGCCCTGAAAATCGATGCGCCCGACGTGGTCCACAAGACCGAAGCCGGGGCTTTGCGCCTCGGCATCAGGAGCGAACAGGAGCTGGATTCGGCTTTCCGCGAGCTCCATGAGAAATTCGGCGCGAAGCAGCCCGCCACCATCCTTCAGAAAATGATGCCGCCGGGGAAGGAAATCATCGTGGGTTTCAAGCGCGACCCGCAGGCCGGCCCCCTTGTCATGTTCGGGCTCGGCGGCATTTTCGTGGAGCTGATGCGGGATGCAACCGTCAAGCTCGCTCCGCTGTGCCGGGAAGAGGCCCTGGAGATGATCCGGGGCATCAAGGCCTATCCGCTTCTGGCGGGCTTCCGGGGGGATCGCGGTGCGGATGTCGAGGCGCTTGTCGACATCCTCCTTCGCGTATCCAACCTTGCCTGCGACCGTCCGGAGATCCAGGAAATGGACCTCAACCCTGTGTTTGCCTATCCTGCGGGACAAAAACCCGTCGTAGTGGATGTACGGGCCAGGATCTAGGCACGCGACTCAGAAGGAGCCGCCAGGGAACCCATGCGCATTGTTCCGCTGATCATCGTTTTTGCATACATCGCTATTCTCTAGGTCGCGACCTGGCTCACGCGCCATTGGAGCCGCGGCGGTATGATCGCCTACCTGCTCGCCGGCAGGCAGCTTCCGGCCGGAGTGGCGGCCACCATGCTCGCGGGTCTTGCGGTGGGCGGCGCCTCTACCGTGGGGACGGCCGAGCAGGCGTACCAGTCAGGTCTGTCGGCGGGATGGTACAACGCTGCATGGGCTGCAGGCGCTCTCCTCATGGGTTTGGTCGCTGCGACGCGCTATCGCCGGTTGGAGATATGCACGCTTCCCCAGCTGTTCGAGCGGCACTACGGCACCTGACCCGATCTACTTTACGTGGCTGGCCAGCCTGGCGGGTTTTGCGCTGAGCCTGGTGCTGGACCGGCGGAGGATTGTTCCTGCAGCGCGATGAGGGCGGCTCCGATGGCGCACGTGATCTGCGGAAGCGGGGGCACTTTGACGGCTCGTCCCAACTGCTCTTCCAGCATCTCCACAACGATAGGGTTGTGCGCCACGACACCGCCCGTGGCCACGATCTCGCCTTCCAGGCGGTCCATCTCGAAAATGCGCTTGAGGACGGAACGAAAAACACCCTTGACGATGTCCTCGATGCGGGCCCCCATTCGAATCTTGGCCAGGATTTCGGTCTGAGTGAACACCGTGCAGTAACTGCCGAGAGAGACTTCCCCCTCGGCTTGATGGGCCAGGCCGTCGAGCTCTGAGAGCGGAATATCCATCTTGCCGGCGATCTCTTCCAGGAAAGCGCCGGTACCGGCCGCGCACTTGCGGTTTACGCGAAAATAATTCCTCTCGCCGCGCTCATTGAGCCGGATGATCTTGTTGTCCTGGCATCCGATGTCGATGATCGTGATGGGTCCCGGGAAAAAATGAGAACCGGCCCGCTCCTGGCAGCCGATTTCCGTCCGAGCGGCATGGGCAAACTCGACATTGTGCCTGCCGATGCCGGTTGCGATGACCCTTGCGATGCTCGACGGATTCACTCCTGCGGAGCGGACCACCTCATCGAGGCACTTCCGGGCGACTCCGGCAAAATCGATGCCCGATTTGCGCGTGGCATGGGCAAGAATCTTACGATTGCCATCGAGCAACGCTGTCTTGGTCGTGGACGCTCCCACGTCAATCCCGCAATAGGTGGCGGCGGCTTGTTCCATCCCCTTCATGATTTGCAGAGTATAGGATTGTGACGGCACCCGCCACAACCCCCAATTTCCCGGGTGCAATTGGAAGTGAGCATCACTCCATGAAAAATCAAAACAAAGGCGCCACCGATTTCACGGATTTGCTGGAAAACTCTCGATCCCGTACCGGGGCAGGTCGCTCCAGTCCAAGCGTAGCATCCGCCAGGCTTTTTGAATCTGTGGAATCCGCGGCGTTTTTTCTTTTTATCCCAATTCGCTCTGAAAACCCGGGTGCAGCATCAGGCTGACGGATGAGCGAGCCGGTTCTGCATTTCCGCGATAGATCCTTGCAGCATTCGCGGCTCGCCGGTGAAAGCGAAGCGAATGTATCCCTCCCCTGAGGGGCCGAATGCCGTGCCGGGGCTCGTCCCAATCCCAGCGGTGTCGATCAGGTAGTTTGTCATTGCCCAGGAGTCGCGCTTGCCCTGGTAGCCGGGCCACGCATCTGTGATCCTGGCCCAGACGTAGAAGGCGCCCTGGGGCTTGAAAACCCGGAAAGCCGGAATGGACTGAAGCCCTGAGAGCAGGATATCCCGGCGCCGCTCCAGTTCCGCGGTCATCTGCCGCGTCGCATCCGGTGGCCCCGATATCGCTGCCAGGCCGCCCCACTGGATGATCGACGGCACGCCCCCGGTCGTCAATCGCAGCAGTTTGCGCATCCGGCCAAGCAGGACATTGTCATTCGTGGCCAGGTAACCCAGGCGGAGCCCGGTCATGGCGTAGGTCTTCGAAAGGGAAAACACGCTGATGGTCCGGTCTTCCATCCCGGGGAAAGATCCGATGCTTATGTGCCGGCATCCGTCGAAGGTCACATCCTCGTATGATTCATCGCTCACGACGAGCAGATTCCGGCTGATGGCGAGATCCGCAATCGCGCGCAGATGCTCCTCCGACAGCATGACGCCGACGGGATTTTGGGGGGAATTGACATAAATAGCCTTGGTGCGTGGTGTGATTGCGTCCCGGATGGCGGCGGGGTCATACAGAAAGCCCTTGTCGGGACGCAGGACCACGCGCACTCCGACCCCGCCCGATCGCAGGATCGACTCGGGGGTTTCGCCCCACTCCGGATCGGGCAGGATGACTTCATCGCCGGGCTCGAGCATGGAAGCGAACGTCAGATACAGGCCCTGCATCCCGCCCACCGTGACGATGATGCGATTCGCATCGCGAATCTGCAGTTGGTTTTGCTGCCGCACCTTCTTCCAAATCGCCTCGCGCAGGGCGGGCAGGCCCGACAGCGGCGGGTAGTGGGTCTTGCCCGATTCCAGTGCGTCATGGATCGCCTTGCGCACGTGCGGCGGAGTGTCGAAGGATGTGTCGCCGGCTTCCAGCCGGAATACCGGCTGGCCGGCGGCCTGCAGCGCCATCATCTTGTCGCGCACGACCACGAGCGGTCCAAGCGTCACACGGTCAAGAATGTGTTCGGCCATTTTTTTATCCTCGTACAATCAGACGTGGGGCTGAGAGCGTTGCCGCCGATTCTTCCATGCTTCGGATCCATGCAATATTCTATGTGCCTCCGTTTCGGAAGCCGGAGACGCATTCCGGGCGAGCCGTGTGCCCGAACCGCCGCTTGCTTTTCATGCTCAATCCTAAAACCGGAATCGCCGCCGGCCCATTATACCCGAGATCGAAGCGCGGCGGTCAGGCAACGATCTCGCCAAGAAGTCTGCTGAGGAATGCGGGCCGGCCCGGTCTGCTTTGTCGCTCCTCCTCAACGATGCACTCACATCGCCTTCGTCGTCGCTTCGCGCATCCAGAGCCGCCGCGCTCATCGCAAACGTTACCGTAATTACAAACACGAGTACTAAGGGTTCGCGCAGAAATAAATTCGCATTCTGGCGCGAGCACCGTTGCACCTGCGGTGCTCCTGGGACGGGCAGATGCAAGGCGCCGCGACGCAGGCGATGTGGTGACATCGTCGAGGAGCGGCAACGCCGCAGATGCCCGTCCGCCGCCGCGCCCCGCAGGGTTGCCGGCTCTCCATCTTGCTGTATTCCTATGCTGCTTCTGCGCCCTGTCTGCAAGCTGGAGAGACGGCAGCAGAATGTGAAGCTGTTTTTGCGCGAGCCCTAAGGAATGAGGGTCTATAATGGCGGCGTCACGCTTCCGGGCCTGTGGTCCGCCCGGGAATCACTGCTCGAGGGATCGATATGCTCTGGTGGACACTGAAACAGCTCACATCCTCGAAAGAAGGGACGCGGGTGGAAGCCGCCGCGCGCCTCGCGGCATCCGGAAACCGGAAGGCCGTGCCGGCCTTGATTCGGGCGTTGTCGGATGACAGCGCCCCGGTTCGCCTGGCCGTAATCAAAGCCCTGGCCGCAATGCGCCATCCCGCAGCCGCGGAGGCTCTGGCCGCGGCCCTGGCCCGCATGTCGCAACAACCCAAAGGGCGCGGGAAAGGCCGCGATCCGGCCTCCAGGAGCGCCGAGTTTGAAGCCCTGGCGGCGGCGCTCGGAGCCTTGGGAACCGCCGCTCCACCCCTGCTTTCGCGGCTGCTCAGCGCGGAAGATCACGAAACGCGCCGCTGGGCCGCCCATGCCCTGGGCCTGATGCGCGATCCCGAGGCTGCGGCCCCCTTGATCCAGAAGCTGGACGACCAGCGCTCGGAAGTGCGCAAGGCCGCCGCGCTCGCTCTCGGCGCCATCGGCGATGTGCGCGCCCTGAACCCGCTGATCAAATCGGTGGGCAGCCGCGATCAGGAAACCCGGCGGGCCGCGGTCGTGGCCCTCGGAATGATCGGCAACGAGGCGGCAGCCGGGGCATTGACCGCGGTTCTGGAGGACCCGAGCGAAACGTTCCAGCTTGCGGCCGTGACCTCGCTGGGGCAAATCGGCGGCCTGCGAGGCGCACTGGGCTTGCGTGTCGCCATCGATGGGGGCCGGAGGCGGGTGCAGGAGGCTGCCGCCGGTGCTTTGAAATCGCTCGATCTGGCGCCTGCCAATGCGGAGGAGCGGGCGCTGGCGGCCATCCTGAAGGGTGATTTCCAGGCCGCGCTCCAACTGGGGGAGACCGCGGCGGGCGCGCTGGTCCAGGCGCTCGCTTCCAGGGATGCCTCGCGACGCCGCCAGGCCGCCCAGGCTCTCGGTGAGTTGCACTCCCCGGCTTCCCTGGAGCCGCTGCTGCAAGCCGTCAAGGATCGTGACGCGGCCGTTCAGGACGCGGCTGCGGCGGCACTCGGGCAACTCGGACCCGCGGCCGTCGATAGCCTGGCCGTCCTGCTGGCGCATCACGATGCCGCGGTCCAGCTCCGGGCTTGCCGAGCCCTGGGTGACATCGGTGACCCGCTCGCCGCGGGACCGCTCGCCGCGGTCATCGAACACAACCTCACCATCCCCCACGAGTATCCGGATCCGGTCGAAGTAGTCCGAACCTCGGTCGCGGCTTTGATGGTTATCCTGAAACGATCCGCCCCGGAAATGACCGTTGAGGACTTGCAGCGCATCGCGGCGTTGCCAGACGCGCGGCTCCAGTCCGCACCCGGCGGCGTGCCTGAAATCGCCGCCGATGGCGCGCCCGTCAGGGAACTGGCGCGGCAGGAACTGAGCAGGCGTGGCCTTTGATTCCATCCTGCCGGCGATGGCTCAAAATCCGGCAACCGGCCCGGATATCGCTTCCGTTGCGCAGGGCAGCCGGATACAATCGGGGCAATTGTTACGGCTGAGCGGCCTCCCGCCTGAGGGAGACCGCGCCCTTTCTGCCGGGGAGACAATGTCATGGTTGATAGAAAAAGGGTCGGATGCGGTTGTTTCGGCGGCGGCATTTTCGGCAGCATCGGAGCCATACTGGCCGCCCTGCTGAGCTGGAAGGTCAATCACAGCCTTCTGTGGGCTTTCATACATGCCTTTTTCAGCTGGTTTTATGTTCTTTATCACTGGATCCAACAGGGCGAAATATTGCCTTGAGAAGCTTTCTCTCAGGGACCCGGGACCGGCCGGGTACCCCTCGGCGCGAGCCGGCCGATCCTCACTCACCTGCGCCGCGTCGAATATTCGCCTCCACCACTCATAGACAACCCCGTGCCGCGCGTGAAAGAGGGAACCGCCGGTCATGTCTGCTCGTATGGACTTAGCAGCCAGGTGATCCTGGATTAACTACCCGAACCTTGATGGAAAGGCGATGGCATGGAAAGCCTGCTCCAGGACCTGAGATTTGGGGCGCGGTTGCTGTACAAGAACCCGCTGCTCTCAATCGTAGCCATTATTTCTCTTGCCCTGGGGATCAGCGCCAACACCACGATCTTTTCCGTGTTCAATGCGGTCTTTCTCCACACTCTCCCCGCGCAAAGACCCGAAGAGCTGGTGTCCGTGTTCACGGCTGATGCCAGGAACACCGGCCAGTTCATGGAATTTTTGCAGCTGTCCTATCCGAACTATGAAGATTACCGGGATCGGAACCAGGTTTTTACGGGGCTGGCGGCGCAGAGTTTCGCCGCGCTGAATCTCAGCAGCGGCGGGGAACCGGAGCAGGTTTTCGGGGTGCTGGTTACGGGGAACTATTTCGATGTTCTGGGGGTTAAGGCCGCCATCGGTCGCACGTTCCTGCCGGAGGAGGATGCGGTCGAAGGCAAGTATCCGGTGGTGGTGTTGAGCAATCAATTGTGGAAGCGTCGCTTCGGAGCGGACAGGACGCTGATCGGAGGGGAAATAGTCCTCAACCGCCGGAATTTTACCGTGATCGGTATCGCGCCGGAGGGTTTTCGCGGCACCTTTGCGCTGGGCGGACCTGATCTGTATGTGCCGATGGGGATGCATGAGCAGGTCCTGGCCGATTTTGCGCTGCAGCAGTTTCATAATCGGCGCGCCCTGATGTTCAATGTTTTCGGGCGGCTGAAGCCGGGTGTCGGTCTGGAACAGGCGCGTGTAAAGCTTAAGACGATCGCCAGCCAGCTCGAAATGTCGTACCCCAAGGACAATCAGGCGCGCAGCGTCACGCTCGTCCCCATGCTCGAAACCTTGATTGATCCCGCCATCCGCGGCCAGGCCCTGCTCGCCGGCGGCATGATGATGGGAGTGGTGGGACTCGTCCTGCTGATCGCCTGCGCCAACGTGGCCAATCTGTTGCTGGCACGGGCGGCAATCAGGCAGCGGGAAATCGCCCTGCGCATTTCATTGGGCGCGGGCCGGATGCGCCTGGTGCGTCAGCTGCTGACGGAGAGCTTCCTCATGGCGGTTATTGCCGGCCTTCTGGGATTGCTGCTCGCGAGCTGGGGCCGTGACCTGCTCTGGCTGATGCGGCCCCCGTTTCTTGATGCCAACGCCCTGGAGGTTACGCTGGACGGCCGTGTGCTTTTCTTTACCCTCGCGCTGACGCTCTGTACCGGCCTGCTGTTCGGACTGGCTCCGGCTCTGCAGACGTCCCGGATCGACCTCATGTGGGCCCTGAAAGAGAGGACGGGCCGCCCCGTGCGGGGCGGCCGCTCGCTCAACCTGCGGAACGTCCTGGTGATGATCCAGGTGGCGCTGTCCCTCGTCGCCCTGGTGGCCGCCGGCCTCTTCCTGCGAAGCCTCCAGAATGCCCAGAAAATCAATCTCGGCTTTGAAAATCGAAACCTGCTCATGATGTCGTTCAACCTGGCCGGGCAGGGGTATGAGGAAGCGCGAGGGCGAGCCTTTTATGAGCAGGTGACCGCGCAGGTGGAGTCCATCCCTCAAGTCAAGGCGGCGGCGATCGCCTCGGCCCCCCTGTTTGGCGGCGATATCATGAGGACGGTTTTCGTCGAAGGCCAGGACGTTACCGATGCGCGGAATGGGCGTCTGACGGCGCTGCTGCGGATCAGCCCCGGCTATTTCGAAGCGATCAATCTGCCGGTGTTGCGCGGCCGCGCCTTTACCGACCGCGACCGCGACGGGACTCCGATGGTGGCGATCGTCAACGAGACCATGGCCCGGCGGCTGTGGCCCGGGGAAGAGGCTCTCGGCAGGCGGTTCCGCTGCTTCGGCGAAACGTGGGTGATTGAGGTGGTGGGGGTCGTGCGCGACGCCAAATATCGCACGCTCGGGGAAGAGCCAATGTCGTTTATGTATTTCCCCATTTTCCAACACTACACGCCCAACGGCACGCTTCACGTCCGGACCGCCGGCGACCCGGAGGCGGTTCTGAGCATTGTGCGCGGCCAGGTCCAGGCATTTGATAAAACCATGCCCCTGGTTGGGGTGACGACCATCGGTCAGGTTCTGGACGTCATTCTCTGGGCGCCGCGCATGGGGGCGGCTCTTCTGGCCATCTTTGGCCTCCTGGCGCTCCTGCTGGCGGCGATCGGCATCTACGGCGTTATGTCCTATTCCGTGACTCAAAGGACGCAGGAGCTTGGCATCCGGATTGCTTTGGGGGCGCAGCCCGGGGACGTCCTGAGATTGGTCCTCAGGCAGGCCGGCTCGATCCTCCTGGCCGGGGGCGTCTTGGGCCTGGCCTGCGCACTGGCGGTGGCCCGACTGCTCGGGAGCCTGCTTTTCGGCATGGGGGGCGCCGATCTCCTCTCGTTTGCGGCGACGATGATGATTCTGGCCGCGGTCTCCCTGCTGGCCAGCTATCTGCCCGCCCGGCGAGCCCTGCGCGTGGATCCCGTAAAAACGCTCCGCTGCGAATAGAAGATTGCGAGACATCTCAAGACGTGGATCGGCTCCGTTTTCAGCTCCTGAAAGTGCTCGCAAACGATTCACAAAATTTCTATAATCTCAGTTCACTGGCGGTTTTATTCAGACGTGTCCGGGAATGGTGCGGCCTTCCGGTCAGCCACACTCGTACACGGAGCATTTGAGACCGGCCGAATTTTCTGATCAGGGGAGGTGTGGATGGCGGACAACGAGTTGGACATCAAACCGGGAGTGCGCCTGATTGTCGGCGGCCTCGCCACCCTGGCCTTCTGGATGCTCGCCTTTGCGGCATTTGACGACATAACTACTGACAACGCGACCAGCTTCAAGGTCGAATACTCTTTCCTGTTTATATGCGCGCTCTGGGGGCTGTTTATCTCGGCCAGGCTGTTCCGAAGGGGAAATCACTTCCTCGGGATCCTGTCGGGACTGATGCTCGTGGCTGCCGTCTGGGGCCAGAGAGGGATCGGGCCCGACACCGTCCCAGGCTGGCGTGCCGAATACATCACCACCACGGCCGGGCTCCTCTGGTTTCTGCTGCTTTCGGGCATTCTGGTAGTAATGGGTTTCCGGCTGCAGCGGGGATCGCACGAGCGTGGCGCCCGTGACCTGAAGGGATCGGCCGCATAAACATCCCTGCGATTCAGATACGGCGCGCCGGTAATTGTTTAGCCCTTTCAAAAGCAGCCACGGATTCCACGGATTCATATACATAAGGCCTGCGCCCATCGAGGCGCGCCAAATGATGTCGTGCTCCTTGCCTGCCTCCTGGAGGTTGCAAGAAACACGGCCTTTTGGTAGTGCGTTCATCGAATCTGTGGAATCCGTGGCAGCTTTTTGCTGTTCCTGACCACAGGGCTAAACCGGTACGCGTCCCGTCGAGCCTATTGAGGCAGATATGTCATGATGTTATTCCAACTCCGATGACAATCGCCGGTCGCCCCTACGGTGTTTTGTGAGCCCCGCCTTCGGAATTACAGAGAACCGTTGCGTCCTTACCGCACCGTCAGGATGATTCCCGCGGAGTAGGCGTTGAACTCCGGGGCATACATCGACTGAAGGGTCGCCGGTGCGACCCGGAACGTGCCGGCCAGGTTCGCACGCAGCCGGTATTTAAACGTATATTCCCCCTGGGGGAGCTGCTCGAAGAAGAAGTTAGTCCCCGAGTCGCGCACCTCCTCGTACCACCCGATCCCCAGATCCCATTTAAAACGCGACACGGGATTCTCCGGCTCGAGCCCCGCGGCGCGCGGGTCGCGCAGGTGCACGTACTCGCACGGGTGCTGGGCGCGGATCGAAAGGTGAATCTCGAGCTGGTCCCCCACGCGGATTTCGGCTCCTTCGGCCAGCGGCTTCAGGACGGTTTCCCGGCCGTCGCTCTCGCGCTTGAAGTAGGTGCGCGTAACCGAAAGGAAATCGCCGCTCCCCTGCTCGGGGAGCTTTTCGGTGGAGAAATGCCAGGTCGCGGAAGCAAAGGCAAACCCGGGGCTCTCCTTGGCAACCTCGACGGTGGCATAGCCGGCGTTGAGCTTGTCTCCGGTAATCACGGTCTGATTCTTTTTGCCCGTGTACTGATCAGGCTCAAAGACATACTGTATGGTCTGGCCTCCGACGCGCACCGTCGCATCCTCGCGCACGGCCAGCTGCCCCTCCTTCTGCAGGTAATGGACGAGCGAGTAGATCACTTCGGCCGTGGCGCGGGTCGATTTCCAGTGATTCAGCTTCTTGTTGAGGAACAGCCACTGAACCAGCCCGTCGCGCCGGGCGTCGGCCGGCTCGAGTTCCATGAGCGTACGCAGGGCGAAGGCCTGGGTTTCGATGGTGTCGTTGTACCAGAGCCAGGAGCGGTCCTCCTGGGCCCAGAAGGTCCCCTGATCCGGCGTGGTCCGCGCCGAATCCATCACGCTGGCGAAGACGAGCGCGGCATCGGCGGATCTCCCCATTCTCTTGAGGGTCAGGGCAAGTTCGCATTTCAGGTACGGCGAGTGCTGCTGCCAATGACGGAAACAGTGGTTGAGGATGTCCTGGCGCTCTTTCTGCGTGAGCGCCTCTCCCATCCAGGACGCATCAGTGTAACAGGAGGCGACGTAGTTGAGGAACGTCAGGAATTCCCAGCAGCAGTCCTCCTTGATCATTTTGGTGGCATACTCTTCCCGGAAGTGCTGCGCGAGGTAAGCCCAGCCGCGCTGGACCATGTCTTTCGGGACTTCGACGCCGAATTCGGAGGCCTTGGCGAGCCCGTACATGATGTACAGAGTCATGTAGGGTGACGGCGGCCCGCCGGGCCACCAGGGGAAGGCGCCGTTGGCCGTCTGTGCCTTCCGGAGGCGGGCGAGTGCGCCTTCCTGATCGGCGCGGGCGATGCGCGGGTCGAGCACGTTCACGGTGCCCAGGCCGGCGTCCGTCCCGCCCCTGGCTTCCGTAAGCCAGGGGGTTTCTTCGAGCGCCATCTTCCGGTTGGGATCGGCCGCGTCCCAGGTTTCGAGCGGCGTGTCGCGTTTGGCGAATTCCGCGGCCATCCGGGCCACTGCGGGGTATTTCCCATAGAGGCTGGAGAGGATGCCGGTCGAGACGAACCGGTTGAGCGTCTGCTCGGTGCATTCGTAGGGATAATTGACGAGATAGGGGAGCGCCGACAGCACCGAATAGAACAGCTGGGCATCGAGCGTGACCACGAGCTGCTCGTTGACCAGAGTGGGGTCATCGGGATTCCGCAGGCGGTCGAAAATCATTTCGCGCCGATCCTGGTTTTTGAGCGTAACGAACCGCGACTCGGCCAGGTGCATCCGGCCGGGGAGGAGCGGCAGGGGGCGCAGTTCGCCGTCACTGGTGTCACCGGCGGCAGCCGTGACCTTGAACGCCACCAGCCCGACTTTGACCGGCGCGGTGATCGGGAAGGTCAGGTTGGTTCCCTGTCCTGCGGCCACGGTGAAGGGCTGCTGAGCGGCTCCGGGGTTCAGGCCGAAGCTTGATAACAGACTCTGATCGGTCTCGGGGTCGATAATATCGAGCGTCACCCTCCCCTGGAGTTCGCGCTCCGAGGCGTTGTTGACGACCACTTTAAGTTCGGCCCGGTCCCCTTCGCGCAGGAAGCGGGGCAGGTAGGGGCGCACCATCAGCTCCTTGAAGCTCTGCGCCTCTTTGTGAATTGAGCCGCTTTTCAGGTCGCGGGTTACCGCGTGGACCCATACGTTCCAGGAGGTGACCGAGTCGGGCACGGTAAATTCGATGATGGCGGCGCCGTCGGCGCCCGTGAGGAACTGCGGCTGCCAGAAGGCGGTCTCGGAAAAATCGCTGCGCAGCGGCGCCGGTTCTTCGGGAGCGGCTTCCGTCTGAATTCCGTCAATAGTCTTGGATTTGGCATCAGCGCTTATTTCAAGGCGGGACATCGCAGCCGGAACTGCGAGCGATGAACTGTTTCTGGCCATTCCACCCGCGACTCCCCCGACGATGCCGCCCCCTCTTCCAAATCCAACCCGGCCGGGCCCACCGATGCCATAGTTGTCGTAAAACTTGAGGACATCCGCTACCAGAACCGGGTTTGGGGGCGGTGTAAACAGGCTGCCGGAGATGATCAACCCGTGGGTTTCGCCCAGGTTGTTCTGCAGCCCGGCGGGGTACGTCCGTCGCCAGTAAAGGCTGAGCGGGCTGGGCGGATTGTGCGGGGCGAAGATGTCGAGGCTGCGGTCATACATGTAGGTGAGCAGTTCGGCTGCTCCTGCTTCGACGCTGGCGCCGGCGGGGTCTTTGACGGTCACACGCCAGGTTTCTATCGCGCCGGGCCTGAGCCGATCGCGGAATGTGGAAAACTCGACCTTGAGCTGCTTGTTGTCGAATGGGACCGAGACGTGGGTGTCGAAGTTCATCAGCTGATGGTCGCGCAGAGCTATGAGCCGGACCGTCAGACCGCCGCGGTCCTGTTCTTCGATCGGGATCTCGATCAACGACGCATCCTTGCCGGAGACCAGCTTGCGCCGCTCAGCCAGGCGGCTGCCGCGCCAGACTTCAAAAAAATAAGGCTGGTCGGAGAGACCGGAAAGCGCGAGAAACCGCGCTCTGTTCCCCACAGGTTCGGAATTGTTCTCGGGAATCAGAACGGCAGGTAGCGCCAGGCTTGTGTTTTGCCCGGCGACGATGAACTCCCAGGAAGTCTCGTAGGCTGAACCGAAATCGTCTGCAGTGTTGTAGTACAAGCGATACGCTCCAGCCGGCAGGGTCGGGAGGGCAATGCTGGCATCGGAGACTCCGTCATGCGAAAGGTTGCCCCTGCCCCGCTCGGTGCCGTCGGCCCAGGTGCGCAGGACGGCTCGGAAATTGTAATTCCTGTCCCAGCGAGGCCGCAGCGAATCTCCCGGGGTCCGGGATTCCTCTCCGGCGTTCTTCCCCCGCGCGGACGAGTATGGAGATTGAACGGGGAGGTCGGCGGGAAGGAGCGTGCGAGCCGGCTGCTGCAGAGTGACCAGGCGCCAGGTTCCACTGCCGGCCCGAGGTGTGCCGTTGAGATCGGTCCTGAACACACTGACCTGGGCCTGTATTCCTTCGCGGAAGAATCCGGCGGAGCCGTCGAAGTTCGCCTCGACGGAGACAAAGCCGAGCCGGAAGATTTTTGACGCCGACCTTGTTTCTCCACCTTCGTCGGTCACATCGACGCTCACCCGGTAACGGTATGTGATGTCTCTCGACTCGGCAGCCTTGCGCTCATCCGCCTCTGGAGTGAAATGGATTGCGAACCTTCCATCAGTGTCGAGAGCCGCCGTGCCGGCCGCGACGGTCTGACCACCGGACGAAGCGCTGCGCTCTCCGTACCAGCCCCACCACATAGGATAGACTGGTTCCCGGATGGCGCGCCAGCTCACGGCACCGCTGGTCACCGGCAGCCCGAAGTAGTATTTCACGTCTCCCGTGAACGTTGCCGGCCGGTTGAGCCTCAGGGGGGATTCCGGATCCTTGAATGTGACCTCGAAAGTCGGCCGTTTGTACTCCTCAACCTTGACCCGCGCCTCTGCGTTCAGAGAACTGCGGACACGCCAGTTTCCCATGAGGCGCCCGGCCGGAATCGCGAATTCGCCTGCGGCGCTGCCGAACCCGTTGGTCATCACAATGCGCGTGTCGACTTTTTGCCCGTTGGGATCGATGAGTGACATCTCCACCGGGGTCGATGGGAGCGTATTGTAGCGAGCCTGGTCGTTACTGCCGCCGTAGGCCACTACCTTCCACAGGACCTTCTGCAGCGGTCGGTAGACACTGCGGTCCGTATAGATCAGGGAAGCCCGGATGTCGGTGGGCTCGACGTTGCGAAAGGAGCTAAAGTAGCCGGGATTGAGGGCGAGGTTGGCTCCCTGCCTCGCGAAAAGGAAAAAGGAGGTATTCTGACGATCCTGGGAATACGGAAGATATACACGGCCCTCCGGGTCACTAACGCGTTCGTCCACTTTTCTGTGCCCCTGTTGCCAATCGTACCGGTATAGGCTGACCGTCGCCCCGGGAAGGGGATTGCCGGTCTGGCCCGACATAGCCTGTACCTGCAGGCCCTCATTGTTGGGTTGCGACAGTATCACCAGATCGCTGAGGATCATGATGAATGAGGTAATCTGATTGCCATCCCCCTTTAAAAAATCCTTTCGGGCCGAAGCTGCGATCATGTAGGCTCCGAGGTTTTTCATCGGGGGTGTCACGAAGGTGCGGTGGGATTCATAGTCGGGAGTGGCGGGCAGGCCGACGCTCCATTCCGCCACGAACGGCCGCATCGCGAGCAGGGACTCCTGTTCTTGCGGATTGGGCAGGAGATTGTAGTCCCGGGCGGTTACGAGGCGATTTTCGATGTCGAAACTGTGCGCGCGGAAGTAGAGGGTCGGGAGGTTAGCGTGCGTCACTTCGATGGAGCGCTTCTGAGGCCCGTCGGCGGACATGGACGCAACCTGGAAACGGGGCGCTTCAATCAACTTGAGGATGTGATAGCAGCGCTTGCCGCCGAGAGATTCGGGGTAGGCTTTGTACCCCTCCTCCGCGATGGCACGGGCCCTCGCCCGGTTGCCCGTCTGACTGCTCACCTGCCAAAACTCAGCCTGCGTCGCTTTACCCTTTGACCACCAGGGCACATCGCGGTATCCGGCCAGCAGGTTCCCGAGATCGGCGACAATGGAGGCCCGGGCGCTCTCCTCGTCGAAGAAGGAGGAATGCAGCCGCTCGATCCGCGTCAGGCGCGCTTCCAGCGCGGCTTCGCGCCGGCGGTTCTGCACATGCCACTGCTCCAGATCCGACAGCAGGTAACAGATTTGAACCAGCGGGTGGATGGCCGGATCGGTCAGGACCGTTTCCGGCTGGGGGCCGGCAAGGAGCGCCTTCAAATCGAGGCGGTACATCTCATTGGATTCCTGCGGTGTCCAGAGCGATGTGTCGGCGAGCATTTCGACAAAGAGATAGGAAATCGCATCCCGCAAGGTTGAGCGGACGCCGTCGGGATAATTGTTCCGATTGAGAAAATCGGCAAATCGGGAGACCGGCTCGGCACCGAGCTCGGTGCGTTGCGCCCAGACGGCCTGGTAGGCTTTCAGGGCTTCCGCAAAGATCTGATCCTTGGTCCAGGCTTTCAGATCGACGACACCCCGGGTGTCGATCTTCTCGCGCTGGTTAATCTCCCATGAATATTCGTTGTAGTAATTCACCAGCGCGCGGGCATAAAAGAGATTCAGGGCGGCGCGGTTCAACTGCCCGTCGGGCCAGGGCTGCTCCTTGAGGAAGCGAACGGCGGTTTCGTACCCGTGGAGGCCGGTGCGCAGCTGGACTTCCTTGATGAGGGCGCGGGTCCACTCATCGCGGTTGCCCGCCTGCTGCGCCGCCTGGCGGAGTTTCTCTGCTTCGGCAGCCGCCTCGGCGAACTTCTGTTCCGATATCAGGCGTTCCACCCGAGCCCAGTCAGGGGCCTGCTGGGGCGCGGCAAACGAGGAGTCACCCTGCCGGCGTGCCGATGAACGCGAGAGCACCGCGGGCAGGAAGAGGAGCAAGGCGATCACGGCGAAAAGGCCAAGTCTGTATCGCCACATCCAACCGCCGATCCTGCCCATATGTTCCTCCACGGCCAATGGTTGTACTCTTGGACTCTTTACCGCGAGTAAAGGTTCCCCTCGCGCGGCTCGGGGGTATCATACCGCGGTTTACCCTGCATGCCCCGAACCTTATACGCATCTTCATGCCGGCAAAAACAAACGTTTTTGTGCCGCGCCTACGGCGCTCGTTCCCGAGCCATCCCATTCCCGGCCTTACGGCCGGGCCTGGGTACTGCCGGCCCCTCGGGCCTCGGGCATGCATGTCCATGGATCAATCGAACGCCCGCACCACCTGTGGCCAAAATCAGGAGCCATGCCGCGATGGTCACGAAATCCAGGCGCGAAGCGCCGGCAGTACCTGGCCCCGCGTGTCAGCGCGGGGTAGGGAGTGGTTGAGAAATGAGGCCCGCAAGGGCCGGCACCCGCCTCCAGCCAGTTTGCCTGTCGCGAGCAAGATGCGTATAAGGTTCAGTGCATGCCGCCGCACTCCATGGCGCTGCGTGCGACATCTGCTGTTTTCCTGCGTCGCAGGGTGCGCCCCGTGCGCATGAGGGGCTGCTACATTAAAGACGTGTGGCCGCGAAGGGCTTGCATCGGAAAATTTTTATCTCGTTGTCCTGGTGGTCTGAGACAGCAAAAAGCTGCCACGGATTTCACGGATTCCACAGAACATCCAGGTCCATGTCTGCGCCCGGGCGTGGAAGCAACCATATCTTGGCGCATACGGGGGAACACCCATGCTTCACCCGAAGTTGGCGGACGGTAAGAAAGATCCAGTGTTTGTTCCTGCCGGACGACTGCCCGACCGCGGCTAATGGCCGATGGGGGGCCAGTTGGGCTTGCTCCCGTCGATGCCCGCCGAGGGGAGCCCCGGTTTGCCGGATCCGTAACGCAATACTCCCGGCGGCACGTGATCCAGCGGCCGCAACCGCGGATCGGCAAACCCGGAAATGCTGCCGCCACCCGCGACAATTTCCCTGGCATTGAGCTTCATGCTTGCTGTTTTAAGATCGTGGAGCGCCGGTGGGATGGTCTTTGCCGGCACAGGCTCTTCGTCGGTCAGGATGGTGGGCAGACATTCATCGTTCAGCGTGACATAGGCAATGCAGTAGACGTGGTGGAGCAAGCCTTCGGGCAGTTTACTCGCAGCCGCCCTCATGCTTGTAATGACCTGGTTAAGGATCCGTTTGACCTCGGCATCCTGGACATTGGCGAGCAGCCGGGCAGCCCAGGCCTCGTGTTCCTGCATTCGCTGCTTCAGCATCCACCCGGAGAGGGGGGCCTGTGTGATCATGCGGATGTCGGCCATCTCGCGATTATTAATGCAGGTCACCCATCTGCCCGTGATTAATTCAGTGGTCCCGCCATGATCGGCGGGTTTGAAGTGGAGTATGATTTTGAGATTGAGAATGGCTTCCTTTTCCAACCGGTCGACGGCGGCGTGCACCTCCGGGAGCACCCCGATGCGGTACTGGTAGGGGATAAAGTCATATCCGATGTCCGAGATGGAGTACCTCATATCGCTTCTGCCCATCACCTGCAGGCCCTGCAGGCTGGAGATCAGATCGAGCGGCAGCCACTGACGCCAGCGACTCTGTTCGCGGCCAAGGAACAGCGCCTGCGTGTCAAGAGGCGCCTGAATCAGCGAGTGGCTGACGAGCGCATTCAGGGAGGCCGTGTCGACACTCCATGACTGCTGTTCGCTCCCGGTTTTGCCCTCTTTGACGGGCCGATGCCCGGGCTCCGGGATTTGTCCTGCCCGGGACGATTCGCCACGGTCCGAGGAAGTGGAAACCGGCGTGCCGCATTGGTTGCAAAAACGCGCCGGCATCTGGAGACGTTGTCCGCAATGAGTGCAGAAGTTGACCGTCATGATCATTCCTCCCTGGCTGCAATATGCAACTGCAAATGACATCATCGGCAGGATGCCGGTCAGTCTGGGAAGGGCTTCCCGCGGAGTCCCTCCTTCCAGCGCCGCCGGCCAACGAAGGCGCCGTATGATCCGCCGCCGAATACAAAAAGGATGAGGAAATATGGATAGCCGTCCACGAAGTCGTATCGTGTCGGTTCAAATGCCAGCAGCGCCAGGCCGAGACCCAGGAATGCCAGGCCGATCACGATCACGCCCCGCTTTTTCAACCTCAGCAATAGCGCGCCCAATATCCCCGCCAATGGCGGAGCGCAGAGCATGAGGAGCATCCGGTCGTCACCATTGGCGCCGTCGATCATGAAGCCCGGCAACGCGATCGGCAGTCCGAATCCAAGGGCGCCCCGCAGGACCTGTTTCAGGATCATGCGGACCTCTCCGGATCTGTCCTCAACCCCGGGAACTGCCGGGGGCGGGACCGCCGGCGCCGGCTCCGCGACAACTGAAGCGTGCGGGCTTGACGGCCGCGGTTCCGGCTCCGCGAAGGACGATGGGGCAGGGATGGCCGTCTCCTCGGCATTTGCCTGGTAACCGGCATTTTCTTCATGGTTGGGAATGGGGACGGGCGATGCCTTGCCCGATCTTTTTTGCAGCGCCTCGCGCAATTCGAGCGGGCCGGAGAACCGGTTCTCCGGCGCCTTTTGGAGACACTTCATGACGATCCCCGCCAGCCATGGGGAGACGCCTGTGAGCGGCGGAGGCGTGATCTGACGGATTTGATAGGTAACATCCCCGGAGTGGAACGGGGGGTCGCCGGTGAGCATTTCGTAGAGAATCACACCAAGCGAGTAAATGTCGCCGGCCTGGCTGCTTTTCCCGTTCAGCTGCTCCGGCGACATGTAGAGCAACGTGCCCGAATCCTGCATCGATGTGAGGCGTGACACCGAATCCCGGGCTACGCGGGCGATCCCGAAATCCGCGATCTTGACCGCTCCATCCTTTCCGAGCAGGATGTTGGCGGGCTTGAGATCGCGGTGGATGACCCGGTTGGCGTGGGCGTGCTCCAGCCCTTTGCAGACCTCGAGGGCCAGGAGGCAGGCTTCATCCTCCCCGATTCTCTGTTCTCTGGCCAGCCGATCCGCGAGGTTCTCCCCCTGAACATATTCCATCGCCAGGAATTTTACGGTGCCCGCATCGTGGTAATCGTCGACGCGGACAATATTGGGGTGGGCCAGACGGATGGATGCTTTAGCCTCCTCGATGAGACGGCGCACCGATCCCGTATCCCGGCTCAGCACCTCGCGCAGGACTTTGATGGCAACCGGACGTTCCAGCACCTTATCTCGCGCCAGATACACGCGGCCCATTCCCCCCACGCCGAGCACCTTTTCGATCTCGAAACGATCGGATAGGACCTGCCCCGGAATCAAACCCAACTCGGTTTCACCCGAGTTGGCGTCCGGACTGGTTCTGGTGCCGGGTTTGGAGTTCAGGACGCTGTTGCCACACGCCACGCAGAAGCGCGCATCATCCAGGTTTCCAGCACCGCAATGTATGCAATACACTGCCTGCCCCCCTTCCCGGAAAACACATGCAACAAGGGAATGAGCCATACTATCCATTGGCGGGATCACGGTTCAAGCGTAAAAACAAGTTCAGCTATCCGGACATATGGACTGCTCGGAAGGGCACTCGATACACGATTCCGTTTAATGCGGAGATGTACTCTCAGGAGGCGGATGGACACGGATGGCGCAGCGATGATCCGCGTGCAAACGCGCGCCTGTGACGCAGGACAAGACCCCAGGACATTTTCCGGTATGTGCTTTCGAGGTATCAGGCAGACCGCGGCGTCAGACGGTGCGCCACACGCGAACCGCGGCCGGGAGGAGTGTCAGCTCTACAGGAAGTGTTCCGAGCGGTTCGCCGTCAACTTCAATCAACACGCGCTCGGTGGAGTGACCGCTCACTTTCGCGGCCCGATAATGGTGGGCCTTCGGGTGGGCATACAGGTTTGGTGAATACAGAAATCTCAGGTCGCGCGCCAGGATCCAGATTCCCAGAGCATCCACGACCGAGATCTCAAACAATCCGTCGCTCATGTCGGCGAAGGGGCAGATGTGCATGCCGCCGCCATGATATCTTCCATTCCCGACGGCGATATTTAATACGGTATGAGAGATGCCCGGAGTGACCCCATCGAAGATGAGCTCCACCCTTTTGGGTTGGTAACTGAGGAATACCCGGAGGGTCGCGTAGAGAAATGCAGCCTTGCCGCCCAGGAAGCGGGATCGGTTTCGGGTCCGGGCCGCCACCTCTCCTCCCATGCCGAAACTGACCAGGTTGGCAAAATACCTCGATTGCATGCCGCCTGAATGATCCCGGAACCGGGCCGCGCCCACATCCATCGGTATCGGGCGGCCGCCATTGAGCGCGTGCATCGCATCTCGGCGGGAACGGATGCCCAGGGAGCGCGCCAGGTCAGCCCCGGTTCCCATCGGTATCAGTGCCAGCGTGGCGTTTGCGGATATCGGGCGATCCCGATCGAGGAAACCGTTCAGGACCTCGTTGGCCGTCCCGTCCCCGCCCACCGCCACGATCCTCTCGCACCCCGTCTGGAGCAGTTCGCGCGCCAGTTGCGTGGCATGCCCGGGACCCTTAGTGAAGCGCACCTGAATCCGGCCGAGCCCGGCCGCGATATCTGGCCAGAGCCGGCCAGTGCGGCCGCCGGCGGAGGCGGGATTCACGATGGCAGCGGTCTCCGGCATCTTGTTCATATTGTCAGCATAATAACCCCAATGCTGTTCACTTAAGCGCGATTCGAAAAAAATCAGGCCACGGATTGCACGGATTTCACCGAGACGTCAACCGGCCCGGCCTGCGGGTCTCTTTCCGGCACGGATATTATGCTCGCGAAACCGCTGAGCCATACAACCGCGAGGAGTTTCTGGCCTACAGCCGAATTTCCGCCGCGGCCGGTTACGGCCGGGATCTGTCCGATGTCCGGTTCCAGGTAGTGACAAACCCGGGGCCGGATCCGCTGGGGCCGCCCGAGCTTCGGGTCGATCTCCAGATCGAGGTCGGGAAACTTGGAATGAATACGGTCGACGGTGAGCGGGTCGGTAAACTGTACGCCGCCATATTTGCCGCGGATGCCAAAGGCAAGGTGCTCAGTGACGTCTGGGGTACGTTCAATTACAAGCTGACCGAGGCGAGATACCGCGAGTTACTGACGTCCGGACTTCGATTCTCCGTGTTGGCGCCGCGCAAGGCGCCTGAGTTGATCCTCAAGGTGATTCTCTACGACGCCATCGGCGATCGCGCCGGGAGCCGGATGATCAAAGTGAAATAGCGGGTGATTGGAAACTACACCTTGCTCACGTTGATGTAAAACAGGTCGGTGGCGACTTCGAATTCGCCGCCGCGCAGGGCCGATTTCATGGTCTGCCATTCGGTCGTCGGCGTCAGGGTCTGCCACTGCCCCTTTTTGCCCGCCTTCACCGGCATGGCGAAATCCTTTTCGTCGGCTTTCCACCGGTAGGCAACCGTGCCGTCCGCCTCCTGGAACTTCAATTCGAGGGTCGGGATCTCGGTGTGGCGCAGGTACTGGTCGAAGATCGGCCCCAGGTTTTTTCCGGTCTGGGCATTGAAGAACCCGACGACATCTTCGGTCGTGATGTCCCGATATTTGAAACGGCCGTAAAAATCGCGGACCATTTTCCACCAGCGCGCGTCGTTGTCCACCACGCTGCGGAGAGTGTTGAGAAACAGTGCCCCTTTAAAGTACATGTCCTGGGGGGGCGAATAATTAACCCCAACCGGCCCGATGATCGGCTGACGGTTTCGGACCTTTGACTTGTACCCGTTGATGTATTTGATGGCGTCGTCATAGCCGAACATGTATTCGACATAGACAACCTCGGCGTATGTGCCCCACCCTTCGTGGATCCACTCATCGGCGACATCGGCGGCCGTTATGCTGTTCCCGAACCACTCGTGAGCGCTTTCGTGAATGATGATGAAATCGAACTTCAGACTGACGCCGACGCCGGTCCAGTCCCGTTCCAGGTACCCGTTCGCGAAGTGGTTTCCATAGGTCACGGCGCTCTGATGTTCCATTCCGGAATAGGGGACTTCGATCAGCTTGTAGCCGTCCTTCTTGAAGGGATATTCGCCGAAGTATTTCTGAAAACACTCCATCATGGACTTGGCCTGGACAAACTGCCGCTTTGCCTTTTCGAGGTCTTCCGGCAGGCAGTAGAAGTCGAGCGTCTGCCCCCCGAGCCGGTGGCTGAAGTGGGTGTAGTTGCCGATGTTCAGCGAAACGCAGTAGTTGTTGATCGGATACTGGATGAACCAATCCCACCGCGTGTAGCCGTCTCCCAGATCGGTCCTGCCGAGGAATTTCCCGTTGGAGACGTCAACCAGGTCGCTGGGGATGGAGACGCTGAGGCGCATGGTCTCGACTTCGTCGCGCTGCTGTTCCTTGTTTGGCCACCAGACCATGGCCCCCGGACCCTGGCATGCGGTCGTGATCCAATGATGGCCGGAGGAGTCCTTCCGGAAGGTGATGCCGCCGAAGCGGCCGGTTTCCCCCGGGGTTCCGGAATAATGGAATTCAACCGCATGGACCGAGTTCTTTTTGAGTGGCCGGGGAAAATCCACGAAAACCGCGTTGAATTCCCGGTTATATTTCAGCTCGGTCGAGCCCATAAGTATCCTGTCGACTTTGAGGCTCGCCACCAGGTCGAGCTGGATCCGCGAGTCGTCCTTCAGCATCCGGAAACGAATGGTGTTCTTCCCCAGGATCGACTTCTTTTCGGGATCGACGCGAATGTCGAGGTCATAGGAGAGCAGGTCGTTGTTGGCCCGATAGGGTCCATAGGCCCCGCGCAGAATATCGGCCTGGGTCGGCGCGCTCTGAGGGGGCTGGCCGGCGATGACCGTTGCCAGGGAGAACAGAAACACAAATCCGATCGCGTAAAACGACTTCCTAATCATCAGAACACCTCGCAAAGGTCCGGAGTTGATCCGGGTGAAGCCCGTCGGTTGCCGACAAGGCAAGTCCGAATCGGGGCCCCTTCATGCCGCCCTGCCGCTCTCAAGCGACCTCGCGGGATTGTATAGCTTCCGGGAGCAGAATGAAATTCCGTTCTTCGTATCTGATTAGCCCTGTGGTCAGAGACCGCGAAAAGCAGCCGCGGATTTCACGGATTACACTGATTTCCTTTAAAGCACTACCATCAGGTGAGTGTTTCTCGTACGCTCCAGGATGCAGGCAAGGCAGACGTAATTCGGCGCGCTTCGATATCGGCCTGCCTTATGCATCCAAATCCGTGTAATCCGTGGCTGGTTTTTGTTTTCGGAGCAGCTCCTCATGCGCTATGGCGCACCCCGTGACGCATGAAAATCTTTTGGCTTTGCGACTTTGCGTCTTGGCGTCCTTGCGTTGATTTTTTTTAACGCAATGACGCAAGGGCGCGATGGCGCAAAGAGCTATTTTCGGAGCAGGAATCGGCGCAGGTGGCGGCCTAAGAGATGGGGGCAAAGCGGCCTCGCAATAGAACCGGATCTTATTCGTGGCGAAGGGCCCGAATCAGTTCGATCCGGGAGGCCTTCAGAGCCGGCACGAGCGTGGCGGCCAGGGTCACCGCCAGGAGCAGGAGCGGGATTCCGATAAAAGTAATCGGGTCCCACGTACTGGTTCCGATCAGCAAACCGGAGAGAAGCCGTGTTGCCGCCAGCGCAATCCCGAGGCCGCCAACCAATCCCGGTAGAATCAGCCGGAGCCCTTGCGCGAGGAACATGCGCCGCACATCCGCACTTTCGGCTCCGAGGGCGAGACGGATGCCTATTTCCCGGGTGCGCTGCACAACGGTGAATGCCGTCACGCCGTAAATGCCCAGTGCCGTGAGCAACAGTCCGAGCAGCCCGAGACTTCCGGCCAGCCCTCCGGCGAGGCGCTGCGGAAACAGCACAAGCCGGGCATATTCTCCGAGTGGCTGGACATGGATGATCGGCAAATTGGGATCGATCTCCCGAATCAGCTTACGCAATCCTTCGTATATCGGGACATCGCCATCCGTGCGCACCAGCAGGGTCATCTCGGCCATGTAGTTCTGCCGCAAGGGGACGTAGATGAACATCACCGGGGCCTCGGCGGGGGTCCGGTATTTGTGATTGCGCGCCAGACCCACGATCTCAACGGATTGTTTTTCATTGCCGGGTCCCATAGTCGCGGTGAAACTGCGGCCCACAGGATTTTCCCCCGGCCAGAACCGGTTTGCCATGGTCTCATTGATGATTGCAACCCGCTGGTTTCCCTTGAGGTCGGCGTCCGTGAAATCGCGGCCACTCAGAATCGGAATTTTCAGCAGGGCAAAGTACCCCGGGGAGACGATACTCCAATCGGCCTGATGCAGCTTCCTGTCTTCAGGAGCCGCGTGGCCGGGAACCTCAAATCCGCCCAGCGAGCGGTTCCCCCCCTCCAACGGTATGCTCCAGGTGTAGGCAATCCCTTTGACGCCGGGAAAGGTACGGACCCGGTCGGCAATCCGGTCGCTGACGGCCAGGCCCCCATCCTCGTTGTATCCTCCCAGGGAGAAGTTCATCGTAATTGTCTGCACATGAGTGGAATCGAATCCTGAGTCTATCCTCGAGGCAAACATCAGGGATCGGAAGAACAGGCCGCCGCAGACCAGGAGGATCAGGGAAAGAGCCACCTGCCCGAGGATGAGAGCATTGCGAAGTCGCAGCTTGCGGAGGCCGGCGCCCTGGGCCTCATCCCGCAATGTTCCGGCCACGTTCGGTTTGAGCAGCTGCGCGGCCGGGGCAAGTGAGGCCAGCCATCCGGCGACCGACGCCACTCCAAAGGCGAACGTCCAGACCCGCCAGTCCGGACTCAGATTCACGGTGACAGGGAAGGGGAGCTGCGGGATCACTTTCAGAAGGAGGCCGGTGAGTGCCACCGAAAAGAACATTCCGGCCAGCCCGCCAATCAGGAACAGGACCAGGGCCTCGGTGGACAACTGACTCATGATCTGGCGGCGGCTGGCGCCGAGGGCGAGCCTGATCGCAATCTCGCGCTGCCGCGTGCTCGCCCGCACGAGAAGCACGCCGGTTACATTAACGCACACGATAGCCAGGATCAGACCACACAGGGCGAGCAATAAAGTCAGGAAACCGACAATGATCGTCTGCATCTCCCCGGGGAACAGGCTGGAATGGAACAGGGCGAAGTTTTTGCCGCGATTTTCCTTCGGGTACTCGCTTTCGAGTTGCGCTCCGAGGGTCAAGGCCTCGGCACGTGCCTGGCCGAGCGCGATGCCGGACTTGAGACGGCCGATCGCCACCATCCAGACGCTGAGCCTCTGCTCCGTGAGCCGGCTGCCCGGGATGATGATCGAAGTGGTGTGGAGGGGGACCCAGACGTCCGGCGTAATGATCATCGTCCCCCGGAATCCCTCGGGCGCAACCCCGGTGACATGAAACGGATGCCCATTGATGCGGATCTCCCGGCCGACGATGGTTGAATCTCCCGCGAATCGTCGCTTCCAGAATGCATGGCTCAAGACAACCACCGGATCACGGCCCTGGACGCGGTCTTCCTCCTGGGAAAAATATCTGCCCAGCCCGGGCGGCGCCTGCAACACATCAAAATAATTACCGCTGACCAGGCCGGCATAGATGCGCTCGCCCGCATCCCCAGTGCTCAGGCTGACCGGCCGGGGTTCGATGCAATACCCGAGGACGCCCATGAACGACTGGTTCTGATCACGGAAGTCGGCATAATTGGGATAGGACATATTATCGAATCCACTCCCGTCCTGGGAGCGCCCGATGTCGATGAGTTCTTCTGGATTCCCGATGCCCGGACGGGGCCGGAGCACAAGCTCGTTAAACAGCGAAAATACCGCCGTGGTCGCACCAATGCCGACGCCCAATGACAGAATGGCCAATACGGCCATACCTCGACTCTTCGAGAGGGCCCGCAGAGCATATCTGATATCCTGCCAAAGCCTTGCCATCCTGAAACCCCTCCCGTCCTTACAGTTGCCCTAACGGCTGTCACCAGGTTACATCATGCAGGAGTCAAACGCAGCCGAGAGGAGAAAGGTTCGGTACGCACATGCGGGCGTCACAACAGTCCCAGGGGGTGCGGGGCTCTTGGGATCAATCGGCCGCGGTTGTACTATGACACTACGAAAACCCGGAATGCCCGGGAAGGAGAATCTCATGTCCAGTTCATCTCGGTTTCCGAGGGCCTTGATGGCCTCCTGTTCGATAGCGCTCTTGTTTCTTGCTCTCCTGGCGACGGGCCGGGCCGGTGAGTCTCAATATATCCGCGACCACTACACGAAGTACGAGCACCGCATTGCGGTGCGCGACGGGATCAGGCTCTTCACCATAGTCTATGTTCCGAAGGACAAGAGTAAAGAATATCCGATCATCCTGATGCGCACCCCATACAGCGTCGCCCCGTACGGGCTGGACAACTTTATCGATGACCCGGGGAGGCAGAGGACGCAGTACTTCCATGAAGGCTACATCGTGGCCTACCAGGATGTCCGGGGTCGCTACATGTCCGAAGGGGAGTATGTCAACGTCCGGCCCTACATACCGGATAAAAAGAGCAACCGCGACATCGACGAAACGACCGACACGTACGATACCGTCGACTGGCTGGTCAAGAACATTCCGGCGAATAACGGCCGTGTCGGGATAAGCGGAATCTCCTACCCGGGTTTCTACACCTCGATGGGGACCATCGACGCCCATCCGGCAGTGAAGGCCGCCTCACCGCAGGCGCCCGTGTCGAAGTGGATGGCCGGAGATGACTTCTTTCACAACGGCGCCTTTCTTTTGTCCCATGCCTTCGATTTTTACAGCGGTTTCGGTTGGCCCCGTCCGAAGCCGAAAATGGAGCGTGACACCCGGTTCGATCACAAGACGCCGGACGGCTACAAATTCTTCCTGGAAATGGGGCCGCTGTCCAATGCCAACACCCGGTACCTTAAGAACGGCGTCCCCTTCTGGAATGAGATCCTCGAGCACGGCACCTGGGATGCTTTCTGGGAAGCCCGTAACATTCTGCCTCACCTTGGAGACATCAAGCCTGCAGTCCTGGTAGTCGGTGGCTGGTTTGACACGGAAAACCTGTTCGGCGCTCTGCACACCTACGCCGCCATCAGGGAGCAGAACCCTGGTGCGCGCGACATCCTGGTCATGGGCCCCTGGTCTCACGGTCAGTGGAACAACAACGACGGCCGCATGCTTGGGGCTATCGACTTCGGGTCCAAAACCGCGGACTATTACACGGATCATGTGGAGGTGCCGTTCTTCAATTATTACCTGAAAGACCAGGGGCCTTTGGACCTGCCGGGAGCGCTGGTTTTTGAAACCGGCGCCAACCAGTGGCGGGAGCTGGACAGCTGGCCGCCTCAGGACCTGACCGCGACGCCTCTCCACCTCGGCGCCGGCGGCGATTTGACCTGGGAGGCTCCGTCGTCGAGTGCAGACGGGTACCGGGAATATGTCAGCGATCCCGCCAACCCGGTTCCGTATACCGCCGAAATTACGAACTGGTACAACCCGGCCTTCATGCTCGAGGATCAGCGCTTTGCCGCCACTCGTACTGACGTTCTCGTGTACCGGACCGAACCGCTGGCCGGCAACGTCACCGTGGCCGGGCCGATTACCGCGAACATGTTCGTCTCCACTTCGGGGACCGATTCGGATTGGATCGTAAAGGTCATCGATGTCTTCCCCGATGATACTGCGAATCCGGAGCCCAATCCGCAAAACGTCAAGATGGGTGGCTATCAGATGCTGGTGCGGGGGGATGTCCTGCGGGGGAAATTCCGTAACAGCATGTCAAAACCGGAGCCGTTCGTCCCGGGACAGGTCACAAAGATCGAGTTCGTGCTCCAGGATGTTCTCCACAGCTTCAAGGCAGGACACCGGATCATGATCCAGGTGCAGAGCACCTGGTTCCCGATGATCGATCGCAACCCGCAGAAGTTTGTGGACATTTACCGGGCGCAGGCGGCCGATTTCCAGAAGGCGACCCAGCGGGTGTATGGTTCCACTCTGCACCCATCGCAAATTATATTCGGGGTTCTGAAGAACTGATCCGGTCATGGCGGCGAGATTCAATCGCCGCGGTCGGGTCCAGCTCCGATGCTGTTCACTCAAGCGCGATCAATAATATCAAGCCACGGATTTCACTGAGACTTATCTCTTCGGATCGCCCTTTTTGAGTGCAATCTGTGTAATCCGTGCAATCCGCGGCATGCTCTTTGGGTTAACACGCATCGACCTGCCCGGCGTATCACTTCTCCTGGAGGCCCTTAAGGGTCTCAATCAACTCGTACGGTTTCCGGCCGGTGCGCTCGGCGATGTCACGCATCCGCTCTTCGGCTTTGGCGGTAATCCCCCGGCCTGCAAGGCCGCGGACGGCCGCTTCCGGATCGAGGCCGACCTCGGCTGCAACCTGTGCCAGGGTCTTGAATCCCTGACCCGAGCCACCGCCGGTCACCGGCAGGTGATCAACGGTCAATGTCGAACCTGTCCGAAGTTTCAAGGCGGTATAGATCTGAACCGGGGATCGTTCGTAACGACTTGCCAATTGCCGGAGCGGTTCCTGTTGACTTGCGGCAGCATAGCCAAGAGCCTGAAGTTCCTGGGTGAGTGTGCCTGGATCCATCTGCAGGCTCTTCGCGAATTCATCGAGCGTCATCTCCTCCATGTGAGGTATAGGCGCCACCGTCGATGGGTCTTCCCAGGATGCCCGGATCGACTCGGCTGCCGACATCACGTTTTGAAACGGGGATTGCTGCGCGATAGTGCCTGCGAGAATGGCGCCGAATACAATTACTGACGCGATCATTTCATGCCGGATTTGCAGACCCGGTCCGCTCTTCCTCCGGAGATAAGCAAGAAACGCCCTCCAATTGAACTTCAGGAGATGGAACAGCCCGCCGATCAGGAAAACGATCGCGGTCAGGGTGTGAACCGCCTGCCATTGCTCCTTGGTCAGGATGATCAACTGCCAGCGCGTCCAATTGGCAATGCGTCCGGGAGGGGCCACGTACAGCACGGCGCCGGAAACGAGAAGGACGAGAAAGCACCATGTAAGCAGGAGAGAAGTGAAGGTCCTGAAATTGAATCTTTTGCGGGTCATATTGTCGGCTCCTTTTTCTTGATATGAAGTCCTGCCGGTTGGTTTCGGCGACCTGTTCAGGCAATGAACCGGCGCCGACTGCCGGCCGGGGAAGCGTCAGGGGACCCGGGCGCGGAATCCGGTTTGGTTCCCGGTTCCAGGTCCCGTGACAGGTGGTGAGCGGATTCCTCGGCCTACTTCTTGCGGCCGCGGCCTCCCATTTGCGCGCCGGCGGCACCGGGACGCGTACCCTGTCCGATGCGAGCCTTCGAGCCGTCCTGCGGACCGGTTCGCTTGCCGGAAAGCGAGCCGTATCCGGTGCCGTCCTGCGGCCGGGTCCCCAGGTTGCCGGTCCCGTCACCGGGTCCGTTCTGTTTCCCGCGCTTAGCCTGCTGCCCCTGGGCATTTGCCGCGCCGGTTCCTATCTTCTGACCGGTGATGTCGCAGATGCCGTCTCCGTTCGCGTCAATAACTCCCTGCCGGTTCTGTACGGGAACCTGAGGTTTGCCTTGCGAGTATGTGTTGGAAACCCCAAGCACGAGCATGACTGCTGCGGATAGAGCCAGGATGTACTTGATGCCTTTCATGATTGTTTTCTCCTTTCTGGTGACCTTGATGATCACAGCCGGCTCTATTGCACGCGATGTGCCAGGTTTTCAGTTCCAGGCCTGCCGGGGAGAAGAGCGTCGATTACTTACTGATAGGATTTGATTTGCGGGTGCAACCCGGTTTTTGAGGAAAGCCGCCGGGCCCAGGAGTGGCGCTGTCGGATGCAGGTTTTGCATTTCAGGCGGGTGCCCGGTGTAATCCTTGCATTCGTCCAGTACCCGGTTTCCCGCCGCACACTTATTCTGGCGCTTCCGAATAGCAATGCTCATAAGGCGTGCTTTTTCGACTGCGCCTGACGCACCCGGTCGACCAGCTGCTTGACTTCGGCGGCCAGCTCGTTGGTGCGCTGGTTGTGCTTTGATTGCCCCTTTTAATTCCCCAGGAAGGGGGACAGTCACCAGTGTCCCCTAAGGCAAGGCGAACGCAGAAGGCGGGAATGGGGATAGCGAGGAGGGACACTGGTGACGGTCCCCCCTTTCCCCCCTTTCCCCGTAGCTGTTGGCCGAAGCCGTGGCGATCTGCGCAAAGCTTGTGCACCCGGCTCCCGGGCAACGCTCCACGCGGTACCCCGCCAATCCGCTGCCCGCGGCATCGGTCGAGGCCGTCCAGGCCACGTTGATCTGCGAAGCGCCCGCCGCCGTCGCCGTCAAGCCTGTGGGATCGCTCGGCTGTGTCATGTCCGGCACTTGGGTCGTGGCGCTCGCCACATTGGAGTAGTTGGTGCTCAGGTTGCCGGCGCCGTCCACCGCGCGAACCCGATAGCTGTAACTGGCGCCGGCCGTCAGCCCTGTGTCCCCGTAGCTGTTGGCCGAAGCCGTGGCGATCTGCGCAAAGCTTGTGCACCCGGCTCCCGGGCAACGCTCCACGCGGTACCCCGCCAATCCGCTGCCCCCGGCATCGGTCGAGGCCGTCCAGGAAAAGTTAATCTGACTGGAAGATACAGAGGTAGCGTTAGGGTTTGTGGGGATTGAGGGAGGAGTAGTGTCGGGAGGGGGAGACGGTTGGTCGGTCCACTCCAAGGCCGTCGTACCGCTCCACGACGGGTTGTGCGCAACGCCAATACCCTTCTTGTCGGTCACATCGTTGGGACGAGGATCGACGTTGAGATACCACATCAGGTTTTGCCCGGCGGTGGTAGATTGCGGCCCCGCAATCTCAGATTGGATGTCGGCTAACGAGAGCAGCCCGGAGTAGATCTGAATGCCTCGGATGATACCGTTGAATTCTTCCCACCCTGGATACCCTCCCCACGATTCGCCCCTCAGATCTGGCGTTTGCCCGATTACAATCGCCGGCGTCGGAGGATTGCTGTTAGCCCAAGCAGAATCGACGTACGTTCGCGAAATGACCTTACTCGTATCCGGCCAGTCCCAGTAGAACTCGTGATGCGTGATTGACGGCGACTCACGCCAGGCGCGGAACGCCTGTGTGTACCAGCGATCCCACTGGACCTCGGTGCCAGTGAGGTAATCACCACCATTGACCGCAATCTCCCACTGACCGGGACCGCCGGGCGCGGGAACGGGATACGGATGAGCACCATAGTAGGTATTGGCATTGCCGCCATCCCAGATGAATGTGCCGTCGTTGCCCCAGAAAAACATCGTGTAGTAGCGATACAGCCCGCTCGTTTTTTTGCGCGGATAAACTTTGAAAATGTAAGTGGCGTCGTAGATTGGAAACGGGTTGTGCCAGTAGAGCATACGGCGCACAGCACCGTCGCCCGGCCATTCGAGGCCATACGATTGCGTGGAAATCGTCTGGGTCGTGGCGCTTGCCACATTGGAGTAGTTGGTACTCAGGTTGCCGGCGCCGTCCACCGCGCGAACCCGATAGCTGTAACCGGCGCCGGCCGTCAGCCCTGTGTCCCCGTAGCTGTTGGCCGAAGCCGTGGCGATCTGCGCAAAGCTTGTGCACCCGGCTCCCGGGCAACGCTCCACGCGGTACCCCGCCAATCCGCTGCCCCCGGCATCGGTCGAGGCTGTCCAGGCCACGTTGATCTGCGAAGCGCCCGCTGCCGTCGCCGTCAAGCCTGTGGGATCGCTCGGCTGTGTCATGTCCGGCACATGGGTCGTGGCGCTTGCCACATTGGAGTAGTTGGTGCTCAGGTTGCCGGCGCCGTCCACCGCACGAACCCGATAGCTGTAACCGGCGCCGACCGTCAGCCCTGTGTCCCCGTAGCTGTTGGCCGAAGCCGTGGCGATCTGCGCAAAGCTTGTGCACCCGGCTCCCGGGCAACGCTCCACGCGGTACCCCGCCAACCCGCTGCCCCCGGCATCGGTCGAGGCCGTCCAGGCCACGTTGATCTGCGAAGCGCCCGCCGCCGTCGCCGTCAAGCCTGTGGGATCGCTCGGCTGTGTCATGTCCGGCACTTGGGTCGTGGCGCTTGCCACATTGGAGTAGTTGGTGCTCAGGTTGCCGGCGCCGTCCACCGCACGAACCCGATAGCTGTAACCGGCGCCGACCGTCAGCCCTGTGTCCCCGTAGCTGTTGGCCGAAGCCGTGGCGATCTGCGCAAAGCTTGTGCACCCGGCTCCCGGGCAACGCTCCACGCGGTACCCCGCCAATCCGCTGCCCCCGGCATCGGTCGAGGCCGTCCAGGCCACGTTGATCTGCGAAGCGCCCGCCGCCGTCGCCGTCAAGCCTGTGGGCTTGCTCGGTCGCGTCGTGTCCGGCACTTGGGTCGTGGCGCTTGCCACATTGGAGTAGTTGGTGCTCAGGTTGCCGGCGCCGTCCACCGCGCGAACCCGATACCTGTAGGTCTTGCCGGCCGTCAGCCCTGTGTCCATGTAGCTGTTTGCCGAAGCCGTGGCGATCTGCGCGAAGGTCTTACACAAGGCGCCCTGGCAGCGCTCCACGCGGTAGCCCGCCAACCCGCTGCCCCCGGCATCGGTCGAGGCCGTCCAGGCCACGTTGATCTGCGAAGCGCCCGCTGCCGTCGCCGTCAAGCCTGTGGGATTGCTCGGCCGCGTCGTGTCCACCACTGTCGGCACCACCGTTGTACTCATGTCCGTCTGGATCTCAGCGGCCGAGAGTGCGCGATTGTAGATCCGTACTTCGTCAATGCGGCCGATAAAGTACTCCCCATATGGACTGTTCCCGCCGATCTGGATGGCACCCGCTCCGCCCGCTGCCGTCTGCAGAGTCCCCCCCTGGCTCATGCTCACCACCTGTGTCCCGTTTACATACAGCTGCAGCGTCGTCCCGTTCCACGTCAGGGTCACATGGCTCCACGTATTCACCCCAAGGGCGCTCGGCGCGCCAGTATAGCCTAGCCCGCTATTAAAGGTTCCTCCCCCTGCCGGACGCAGCGCGCCTTCGTCATTGCTGGCATGCAGCAGATATGCATCCACTTGACGCTGGATGATTGTCCGCCAGCCGCTCTGCGATGCCGTCGGGTATACCCAGGCTTCCAACGTCATCCCCGTCGACAGGTTCAGTGACGCCGAACTGCTGATCAACACGAGGTCATTGACCCCGTCAAACGCCAGCGCATTGCCATATTTGCCCGCCATCGTCCACGTGGGCCCGTTGAGGAGAATCCCAATATTGTTGTTGCCGGAAGCGTCGGCCACTGTCGTTCCCACCCCTTCATTGAACGCATAGGCCGCGACCAGGCCCGAGGTAGCGGCCTGTGCCATGGTGCTCGCCACGTCGGAGTAGCTAGTGCTCAGGTTGCCGACGCCGTCGACCGCGCGAATCCGATGGCCTAAGCTCGCTTCCGACGTCAGCCCCGCCAGGTCGTAGCTGTTTCCCGCTGTGGTGTGGATCTGCACAAAGCTGGCGCACCCACCGCCCTGGCAACGCTCAGTGGAAATCAGGTGCCTCCAGGGCTCGTTGGCGGAAAAGTAATTGATTATTTCACGGTTAAAAGCCAATGTGACGGAGTTGGGAATGTCTTGATCCTCTCTAACGAGCCAAATCAAACTCGGGAAGGCGGACCAACGGGCGATCATATAATCCATGGTGCTGTTCTGTTCAGATGTCTGCAGGCCCAACCATGTATCGAGTCCCTGAGTTCCAAAAAGCATGGCGCTGATGAAAATGTCGGGATAGTTATCAAAAATCCATATCAGCCGGTTCTCTGCGCTCTGAAACTTGGTGAGATCGTACCGGGTATAGTCCATCGAGATTTCTCCTGGCCAAGCCTCGTTTTTGCCTTGGTTGGGGATGTCCCCTGTACCCCAGTCCTCCAGGAAAGCGACCGGACCCAGAACATTGATGTCTCTGGCCGCGTCATTCTGAGTGAGTTGCTGCCAATTCCGAATCAGCTGCGAATCTTGACTGAGCAGCAGCCACTCAGTGTCGCTTACGCTGAGAAACGACCTTCCGTCCTCGGTCAACCACCCTTTCGCGTTTCCGGGTTGAGGTTTCACCCTTCCCGGCAGAATCGAATCAACAGCAGCAAACCATCCAGAATTACCGTTAAGGAGAGGATCGAAGACCGCGCTTGAAGACCACTGCCACGTGCCCGTTTCCGTGACATAGACGCGTGCCCGCCAGGTATTTTCTCCATCATAAAAAGCGCGCACAGTGATAGCCCTCGCAGGGCCGGAAGGCGGTGTAAACGTGACTGTTGCGACCGTGTCGAAGGGTTTGGAGACTGCTCCATTGCCGGAGAGGACAATCTCATGCGTACCGAATTTTCGCGCCGTCTGAGTGCCTGTTGTGAAATTGGATCCCATCGCAGGCATTACGACTGAGAACAATCCCGCAACTAGTGAGATTACGACCCAACTGCTGCGTTTGAACATATGCTTCAAGCCTCCGAGAGATCTTTCGTTCACCACCGATACACTCACCTTTTGGTGTTGCCATCGAGCTCAGGATGAGATGCGCTTCTCCTTCATCGTTTTCTGTCAATCACGTCGTCTATTTTGGGGGAAAGAAATCTATTCCATTCCAGATATTCGACCGTGATCATCTTTCATTGTCCCTGTATTGAAATTGCTTGTCTGTCGCACATTGACCTATATCTTGAGCAATACTGCTCATTATGGTCATTAGGAATGGAACTCGAAAAAAAGTAGGGTCTCGGGCGTGAACCTGAGGTCCCCGGAAGGATGGTATACATTTAAGGGGGATTGCGCGGTACTGGAGCCTTCCTAAAGCCGCACTCTTAGAAAAGGATGGGCAGAGTGTCTATCATGAAGCAGCAAGACTCAAACTTGGGGAAATCGGTGAAAGGGGCGTCATTCACTTTTTCAAAATCAGTGAATGACGCCCCTGTTACCGATTTCAGTTGTCGAATTCACCAGCAGCAACCTTGCACCTGCATAATTCGCGCGCATCCGTGTGCATCTGCATCCCGTTCGAGAGCCAAGGAGATGATTAACGTGGCACTGTAGTCCCCCACCACCGACTGGGGGCGTACAATTTTGACCATCCGCGTGAGCTGTATTGAACTGACCCGCGATCTACCATGAGGTACATGCACTGTAGCTTGAGTTACTTATTGTCTCATAACTCGGTTAATTCGGGTTGCAGGACATGCCGTTCAAGTTTGACTTTTCAGGGCCAAAACCAGCATGAGGCCGACGCCGAAAATATGCTTTCGATCGCGTTGATCTCTTCGATCGTCGATTCCAGGACTCTGCGAATGTGGGATCGGTTCGGAGCGCGCAGCTCGATCCTTAACATAACACTCCTTTCACCAAAAATGTCTACTACACATATATACTTATAGTACATTATGCTCCCGCTAAGCAGAGGTCTGCCCAATCGCTCTATCCCGAACCGATGTTTTGGGTTATGACGGGGATGCAGTCGCGGGTTCGCCCGTGAAGTTGACATAATTCTTCATATCAGACGCCATGAGCATCCCATGAATCGGGGTATTCCCGAGGAAGGGTCTGGGACAAGGCAGCCAATTCTACTTATCCTTATTGATCAGAATGGACAGGTCATCGCATCCGGTTGTATACCCGAGGAGATGCTCAACAGGAATGGGATTTGTATGCTCCTGGGTATTCTTAAGAGTGAGTGCTTATATGTTTTCGCTTGAGCACGCCCAATTGCTGGCGGAGAGCAAGGATCTCCAGGCCGAGGCTATAACGGGAACGGAAAAAGGCGCCGAAGCCGGCGAACAGGCTGATAAAGAATGAAGTCATGGTCCTGACTTATATCATGCATGGGCAATCCGGTGCGTGCATTAACTTCTTGCAACTGTTTAGCCGATGCTGAACAGCAGAACGCAAAGACGCAAGGACGCAAAGAGATTCCTTTCGGTTCGCGGGCGTGGCTCGCCCAAGGATGCGCCAGCGCGAAGCGCTGCGCCCACGCCTGTTGCTCCGTGTCGATCTTTGCGTCCTTGCGTCCTTGCGTTTTGCTTCTTCATCCATTTGATTTGGCTAAACAAGTACAACTTCTTGATGACGGAGAAGGTGTGGACACTCATTATTCTCCATTTTTATCCAGTCTATGTCTGAGCCTCTGCGGGGGAGGTGCGAATTGGCACTGAGGGAAGGGATGTAGCTGTTGGGTGAAACGGATCGGCAAAGGTCAGGGCAGTAGGGCGGCCACTGGCATAAGGGTGACTTCGATGCTGCAAGAAGCGGGCGATGCGGTTAGAAGGTTTTTCAAAATCGGCAGAAGATTGGATCGTGGGCGCGTAAGGGATCAGGCCAATTGCGGCGGTGATGATGCGAAGGCGGCACGAGCTGTGGCAACGCCTTTGAGCCACCGCCTGCCGAGTTGATCTGCAAACTTGCGCAGACTGGAAAGCAACCCGGCGGCGAGATGGAATCTGGATCCGAAGGAAGATGGCCGCAAGAAACCGCAACCTGTCTACCAGCCATGCCTTGCGGTGGGAGAAGTCGCGGCTTGTGAGGGGGTCGAATCCAGCTGCGCGAGAGTATCCTTGAGAGTCATTGCCATGTTTGTATCGCTCCTTGAGTCGGAAATGCGGGATAACGTTCACGGTGAGCGGCGCGCGGTTTTTCGCGCGTCCGCTCGACCGTGTTGTTGGGCGACTAAACTCTCGCGCTGCGGTACGAGCTCAATCTTGAGACTGCAGCCGACGGCGTTGGCGTATTTCTTGAGCGATGCCATCGACGGTGCGTGTTTTCCCGCAGCCTCCAGGCGTGACACGGCGCTCTTGGTGGTACCCATGCGCGTGGCGACCGCTTCTTGCGTTAGACCGGCGCGGCTTCGCGCCGATAGCATTTCGCGTGCGAGCGCGTACTCTACGGCAAGCGCTTCGTAGGCCTCGCGGAAACCTCTGCGTTTCGATGCCTTCTTCAGAAACGTCTTTTGGTTGTGCGCAACCGGTTTGAACTTCATCTCAGCCATTCAAAATCTCCTTGATTCGCTTGCGTGCGAGCTTCAATTCCCGGTCTGGCGTTTGCTGGGTCTTCTTGATAAAGGCGTGAACCACCACCACCCGCCGCCCAACGAGAAAGCCGCAGAACGCTCTTCCGATGCCAGATCGACCGCGAGGGCGCAGCTCAAATAGCCCTTTGCCCAATGCACGCGAGTGCGGAAGTCCGAGATCTGGCCCGTACTCGATGAGCAGCTCGACAATTCGTGCGTAATCCGCCAGTACGTCCACGGGCCACGCCTCAATTTCGGCTCTTACGCGCGCATGGAAATACTCAATCGAGCAGGCCATGGCCAAAGGTTAGCAAAAGTGCGAACTCAAGTCAACTTCCCAATGGTGCAATAATCGCCCAACTTAAAGTATACAGTTCTGGATATCTGGATATACCGCTGTCTGCGCATAATAACAGCCTGCAGCCTACAGCCTAAACTGCTACAGCCTGGCTAGCTCCCCAACTCATCGAGAGCCGAAGCGAGGCGCTCGAGGCCGGCGGCCAGCATCCCGGTCTCGCAACCGATTCCCAGGCGGAAATGGTCGGGCATCTCAAAGAAGCGTCCGGGAACGACCGTGGTTTCGTGTTTATCGCGTAGCAGCGAACAAAGCCGTTCCACGCTGCCGCGCTTCAGCCGGGGGAACACTACGGTGCCGAACTCGGGTCGGACGCACTCCAGGTCGGTGCGCGCATCGAGGAAACGTGCAAGCAGCGGGCGGTTGATGTCCAGGAGGTTGCGGGCGCGGGCAGCAATCGGCTTGAGCTTTGCCAGGGCAATCACGCTCAGCCTCTCCGCCGGATGAGCCGGGATTACACAGAAGAGATCGTTGAGCCGCCACATCTTCTTTGCCAGGCCAGGCTCGGCCAGGATCCAGCCGCAGCGCAGCCCGCTCAAACCATAGGCTTTGGTCAGGCTGGCGGTGACGATGAACTCGTGGCCGAGATGAACCGCCGATCGCACGGCGCTGCCGGCTCCGGCAGGCGCGATCCCCTCACCCGGCGTTCCCAGGCGCACCGCTTCGAGATACACCTCGTCGACCAGGACGCGAGCCCCAACGTGCCGGGCCGAGTCGCCAATGCTGCGGAGCGTGCTCTCCCCGGTGAGGGCGCTGCTCGGATTGTGCAGGTTTGTGAGTACGATCAGCTTGGTCTGCCTCGTGAGTGCGCGTTCGACGGCCTCGGGCTCGATGCCGAATCCGTTCTCGAATCGGCGCGGAAATCTCCGGACCCGGGCCCCCAGGTACTCGGCCAGGGCAAGCAGCGGTTCATAGGCCGGCTGCTCAATCACGACTTCATCGCCGGGTTCGATGATGGCTGCCATGGCCAGATGATTGGCAAACGACGTGCCGATGGCGGCCACGACACAATCGGCGCCCACTCCATTCCTGGCTGCCAGCGCCTGCTGGAGCGGCTCGTACCCGTAAAAGCTGGGTCCGCTCAACTCGATGTCTTCCAGATTGACGCCGAGCTCGACCAGCGGATAGTGCACCACGCCGCTGGTCGCCAGGTTGAATTTCGAGTGGGAGGACTCCTTTGCCCATTCAATGTAATCGGTGTGCATGGTACGGCGTGGGACGTTCACTTTGAGATTCTCCATATCCAGAAGAAATATACGGGAATGCCGGCGATCAGAATGGCCAGGCCAATGGCCGTGTTGGCCGGATATTTGTAAACTGTGTTGATGACCACCAGCCAGCACGCGGCAATGAACAGGATGGTGGTGACCGGATGACCCGGGATATTGTACCCGGAAGCCGTGCCCTCGCGGCTGCCGCCGTCACGTCCTCGCAACGCAAAAACGCAGGCGGCGCTCAGGCCGAAGAAAATGAAATCCATGGAAACGACGTAGTTCAGGATCTGCTCATACCGTCCGGAGAGCGCGATGACGATGGCACACGCCCCCTGAAGGATGATGGCGACCGCCGGAACCCGGGTGCGTGGATGGATCCGGCCGACGCTCCTGAAAAAGAGGCCATCCTCGGCCATGGCATAATAGACGCGCGGCGCCGTCAGCATGCTCTGACTCAAAAACCCGAGCGTGGATATGGCAATGCCGGCCGCGATCAGCTTCTCACCCGTTTCGCCGAGCGCCGCCCGCATGACATCCGATGCCGGAGTCGTCGTCGCGGCCAGACCCGCGGTCCCAAGCACGCGCACGCAAACGAAATTTACCCCCAAATATAAAGCGATCACGCCGCACACGCCGATTATAAGTCCGCGTGGAAGATTCCGGCGCGGTTCCCGGATTTCGCCGGCAACGAAACATGCGGTCTGCCAACCGCCATAGGCGAATAACACCGGTACCATGGCGGCGCCGATCGCGGTCACCAGATCGAACGAAGCCGGGCGATCGAGCCACGCGCCTGTAAGGGCAGACTCCGGGGAGGGCTTGCCGGCCAGCCATAGTCCGCATGCGACCAGGGAGACAATTGCGAGAATCTTAAAAACCATCAGGATGCTCTGGGCGGTGCTGCCCGCTCGAACTCCAAGACAATTGATACCTGTGAGCACGGCAAGGGCCAGAACCGCCACGACTCCATCCGCCACCGGCGCACCGGTGAGTGCGACGAAGTAGCGGGCGAACGTGACGGCAACTGCCGCCATCCCCCCGGTCTGGATTACGAGCAGCAGCACCCAGCCGTACAGAAACGCCGCCAGCGGATGGAAGGCCTCGCGCAGGTAGACATATTGTCCGCCGACATGCGGCCGGCGTGCCGCCAGTTCGGCCCAGACGAATCCGCCCCCCAGGGCTATGATTCCTCCTATCACCCAGACTCCCAGGATCAGGAACGGCGAATGCACCTGGCGCGCGACCACGTATGGATTCATGAAGATGCCGGAACCGACGATGCCCCCCATTACAATCATGGTGGTATCGAACAGCCCCAGCCGGCGCACCAATCCAGGGGAATCAGTCCCGCCAGCCATTGATTCCGCCATATTCCACTCTCCACTACCTGGCCAACCGGGCACGTCCGATCAACTGGCCGCCCTGTGTCTCGACGTCCACGACTAATGCACGCCCTGCGCGGTCGTCCTTGTATGTAATCTGGGTCCACAGACGATATCCTTCTTGCCGCCCCCCGGTCACCTGAAAGTAATTCGAAGCGAAGATTTCCTTGTCGTCCAGGTACCACCGGTGCCGGACCTTTTCCTGCAGTCCCATGGGCGCCTTGATCGCAGTCAGCACCGCGATCCTGCCCGGGCTGGACGGGATCGCGGCGAGCGGGTCCACAATTGCCAACGAACGAACTGTCCGGCCAAATTCGGCTTTCGCCAGGTAAAGCGGTGCCGGGGGAATATAGGGCGGAAGGTTTTCGAGGATTACCAGCAATAGTACCGCCGCGGCCACCAGGCGCATACGCGCGGTGTGCCCGTGCACTCCCGAAAGGCGGTACAGCATACTGGCAAATCCGGCCAGTGCGAGGAAACCGCTGATCCAGAGAGCGTGATAATTGCCGATTGCCCACAGAACCGGCAACATTACATTGATCGTGGCAAACAGGTTGAACATGAAAAAAAGCGACGCCAGGGACCAGCGCACCGACAGGTAGCGGTCGTAGATGATATCCAGGGTCGAGAGAATGGCTGAACCTGTGAGCAGGATCAGAAACCACATGTTGCGCGATCCGAAGGTCGTGCTGGCGTAATAGATGGGCAGGAGAAAGAACAGCAGCTGTTGATAAAAATTCCGGTTGAAATAGTTGATCAGCAGGCGCAAACGCTCTCGCCACCGGGGGGTGAGCCCGCTCCGATTCGCGAGTGCCGGCAGGAACAGGCTGGACAACCATATGAATGTAATGTGGAAGATGATGATCCGGAGATAGTAGAAATTTCGGGAACTGAGCCAGATGATCCCGATCCCGAATAACAGGGCGTAGGCGCTGTGCAGCCACCAAAGCAGTGTCGCCTTCTCCTGCACGAAATGTGCCGGGGCCTGCATCATGCCGGACAATCCGCCACGGATCCGGTCGGAGGCGCCGGCGGATTCCCGGGGCCGGGCCACGGGTGTGGCTGGTGGATTACGGTCCGGATTTTCGTTCGCTGTCGGGTTGGTTCCCATCGACACGCTCTGTCTGAATTATGCAATTGCCGGCGAGTGCCCGCCGGAATTCGTCGCGCTCCTGCGAGCGGGGATCATATCACAGGTCCCCGCCGGCTTGCGGATCCCCCATGAGAGGCAAGAACGGTGATGTATTCTTGGGACGCGGATAAACGCGGATAAACGCCGAAGGCGCAGCAATGATCCGGGTGCACACGCGTCCGGGCGCGTGTGATACTCCTTTTTTCAGGCAATGATTTCACTCACTGCCGGAAGGAGTCGTGTGTACAATGCGCGGGTGCGGTGCGACTCATGCCCGCGTAATCCGGCGCCGGCGGACCCCCGGGATCGGAGATTCGATTTCCATTTGCGGATGACCATGAACCAGCATATTGCAGTGATAATCCCGGTTTACAACGCAGCCCGCCTGCTGGAGCTGGTGCTGGCAGGTTTTGGCCGGCAATCGACGCGGGATTTTGAACTGTTCATTGCCGATGACGGTTCCGGCCCGGAGATAGGCATCCTGGTGGATGGCTTCTCGCGCCAGGCGCCATTCGCGGTGCGGTATGCCCGGCAGCCGGATGAAGGGTACCGCAAGACCTGCATCTTGAACCGGGCGGTGCGCGAAACCGCTGCCGACTATCTGATCTTTGCCGATGCCGACTGTATTCCGCACAGGAATTTCGTGGCTGCCCACCTCGAGCACCGGGAAGCCCGGACCGTTTTATGCGGCCGGCGGGTGAATCTCGGCCGCCGGATCTCCGTGCGACTGACACCCGGGAACGTTGCTTCGGGCCGGCTGGAGCGGTTTCCCGCCGGCGCAATGTTCAATTGCCGCAGCCATTGGGATGAGGGAATCATCCTTGCCAACCGCGCGCTCCACTCCTGGGTCAATCGCAAGCAGCCGTCTATACTGGGGAGCAATTTCTCACTCGAGAAGGCATTGCTCGAAGAGGTAAACGGCTTCAACGAGGATTTCATCGGATACAGCGGCGAGGATACCGAACTCGAGTACCGTTTGCGCCTGGCCGGAGCTCAATTCCGCTGGGTCAGGCATCGCGCCATCCAATATCACCTGGACCACCCCCGCCGCCCGATCAGTGAGACCAACAGTGAGTCATTGCGCCGGACACAGGCCCTTGGTCTCTCGGCCTGCCGCAACGGGCTGCGCAAAACGGATCCCTCTTGTTGAGAATCAGATATAATTACGCGCATGAACTGCGATCGGCACACGACTTGGGTGGAAATCAACCGCGAAGCGCTGACGAACAACGTTCAATGGTTCAAGCGTCATATCGGCTCCCAGGTAATGCTCGCCGCGGTGGTCAAATCAAACGCGTACGGGCATGGCTTGGTCGAAGCCTCGCGCGTGGTTCTTGAGGCCGGCGCCGATTGGCTGGCTGTAAACTCCATTGAGGAAGCCGCCTGCCTGCGCAACAGCGGCATCCTGGCTCCCATCCTCTGCCTGGCCTACGTCCCCCTGGCGGCGCTCGAGCAAGCGGTGGCGCTCGATGTGCGTCTGACCGTTAGCTGCCGGGAGACTATTGAATACCTCGGCGTGATTGCAGGCCGGCTGCGGCGGCCGGCACGCGTGCATATCAAGGTCGAGACCGGGACTCATCGTCAGGGGATCTGCGGCCAGGAGCTTCTGCATCTGGCACAGGCGGTAGGCCGGTCCCCTTACCTTGCCCTGGAAGGGCTGTCCACCCATTATGCCAACATCGAGGATGTGACCGAGCACGACTTCGCCGAGCACCAGTTGGGCAAATTTCTTGAGGCGGGTGAACTGCTTTCAGGGGCAGGCATAACAGTCCCGATCCGGCACACGGCCTGTACCGCGGCGGCAATTCTGTTTCCCAAGACATTTTTTGATCTGGTGCGCGTGGGCATTGGCCTGTACGGGCTCTGGCCATCGAAAGAAACCCGGATCAGCGCGCTGCAGGCCGGCATCCGACTGAACGTTCTGGCGCCGGTCCTGACCTGGAAGACGCGTATTTCCCAGGTTAAGACGGTGCGCGCAGGCGCATACATCGGATATGGATGCACCGACCTGGCCACACAGGATACCCGATTGGCGGTGCTCCCGGTCGGATACTACGAGGGTTACGACCGCCGCCTGTCGAGTATCGGATATGTGCTGATTCACGGGCGCCGCGCTCCCGTGCGCGGGCGCGTGTGCATGAATATGACCATGGTGGATGTTACCAGCATTCCCGAAGCGACTCTGGAGGATGATGTGATTCTGCTTGGCCGCCAGGGTGGAGATTCAGTCTCGGCCGAGACGTTTGCCGGCAAGACCGGCACCATCAACTATGAGATCATCGCCGGCATCAATCCGGCCCTCCCCCGCATCATTGTCTAATCCCCCAAAAGGTATCTGTTTAGCCCTGCGGTCAGAGACCGCAATAAGCTGCCACGGATTTCACGGATTTTATGGAGGCACTACAAACTGGCGGTGTTTCTTGCAGCCTCAGGATGCAGGCAGAGACGGCGACATCATTGATTGCGCCTCGTTACGTGCATGCCCCATGCATTTGAATTTGTGGTATCCGTGGCTGCTTTTGTAGGAGCTGAACCACTACCCCAAAAGGGGACATTCTGAATTTCTCCGCATCTCATTGCTAAATAATGGGATAGCGAATAATCCGGAATTCCCATTTTTTTGTGCTATTCGAAGGACAGACGCCTCGGTTCGAGCGTGGCAGGGTTTTGCAGGTAGAATCCGGTACCTTTTGCTATTACCTCGGCAAAGCGGGGCAGGTTTCGGCAAACGATCGGGTTCTCCGCATGTGCATCCGTCCAGGTCTGGAAAAGAGTGAACAAGGTTGACGTGTGCCGGCCGACGCGGACGTCAAGCGGCCAGCCCTTGGCATCGATCTTCTCGAAAAGAAGGCCATGCTGTCCTGCTTTGACGATGAATTCGTCCTGTCCGGATAGGAGTAACTCCCGCGTTGTCCGCCCGCGGGTGGCATCCAGGAAAGGCTCGGGAGCTTCGATGAGGAGGGAAGCCGCCTGTGAAAAATCGCCGATCTCACGGTGAGACAGCCCATGGAGGTTCTTGGGCGAGAATTCGGTGCCGATCTTGAATCCTTCTTCGTCGCTGAGCACCATGGATGCCATGGTGGCCAGGTCGAGCCCTTTTTCGTGAGCGACGATCGTGCTGATTACGGGGTACTGGAGTTCGGCTTCATGAAGATCGATCACCACATCGACCTTCTCGTTCCGAATCATTTCCATGAAGGCGTAACAGGTTTTTTCGGTCAGGGTGCCATTGGGACGGCCGGGCCAGGTGCGATTGAGGTTGCGGATATCCACATAGGCGAGGTTTTGCCGGCTCGGATAATGGATATACACCTCGGGATCGGGCCACTGATCGAGTGGATTGGACCAGCGGTCCCCCATCCGGAACTTTTGCCCCCCCCATGAGGTAGGAATCGTGTAATCGGGAGGATAGGCGCCACTGACCCGGGTGACGGTCGTGGCACTTCGGTTTGCGCTAAGCACGACGATCAGGCGGCCCCGGTCCACAACCGCGTTCTCCGCTATGATCCATGCGGCCAGCCGGCCAGCAGGTTCCTCCGCATGCGTGCCGCCGAGAACCAGGAACGTCGCTCCCGGCTGCCGGCCCTCGAGAAAATAGACGTTGCAGTCGTTGATGGTTCCCTGGATGCCGGAAAAATAGTCCCCCAGTTTGTGCATCCGGGTCACCCCTGGCCCCAGCACCACGGCCTCTCTCATATTCCTGCTGCGATAAAAGTCGGCGCCGGCCACCAGAAAAAACAGCAACCCGAGGGTACCGATGATCATCTTGCGCAGAATGGGTGTCGGGAGTTTCATAAGATTCTCACTTCAGCCTGAACAGTCGCAGCAGGAAGGGAATCAGGACCACGACATACAACAGTTCCTTTTCCCAGCTCTTCGACTTCAGGAGGTTGAACAGCAGGATGGCCGCGACATAGGCCACCAGCGCGTAATAAGTGATGGTGATGAGATTCTCGAAAAAGCCCAACATCCATCGTCTCCTTTGTGATCTTCCAAAACCGCGCCCGACAGGTTCGCGCGGGCCCCGGAACGGTCGCGGCGCGCCTACAGGCCGGTCAGGAACGACAGCCTGGCGCTGTATACCACCATCAACGTTCCGATCACCATAATGATGATGGCCGGGATGGCGCAGCATTTCAAGAAGCCGACGTAGGATTCCCGGTAGCCGACCACTTCCACTGTGAGCCGGCCGATGATGGCGGTCGGCGGGAGCGCGTCGCCCAGCGGCCAGATGATGCTCATCCCGGCCAGGGCAATGATGGGATTCAAACCCATGGTGTTGAAAAGCAGCACCAGGGGCACGCCAAGCACCGGTGCCGCTGCATACATCAGGACCGCTTCCGAGATGGGGAGCACCAGGAACAACGTGGCGAACACCACCACCATCGGCAGGGTCACGGCCGTGACCGCCAGCAGACCCCGTACGCCGGTCAAGGTCATGATCTGCACCAGGATACCCGCGCAGGTCAGAGTCGCGATCAGGGGGAGCAGTTGTTCGATTGTCTGCCGTGAGACTTTCCAGAGGTTTAGTCTTATCGGCGACAGCTCATACGAAGTGGCGGCGGCGATCAGAAACATCAGCGGGAGGCCGATCACCGGCGTTGAGAAGGGGAGGACGCGGTACAAAAAGATCAGGCCCAGGAAAATCCCGAACGGCAACAGCACGCGGAACCAGTTCATATGCCGGGGAGGCTCGGGTAACTCCTCGAGCGCCTTCATGATATCCTCCGAAGTCCCCTTCCATCCCAGGATAAAGACCGTCAGGATCGCCCCCACGAGGCAGGGGATGAGCAGTGGCCAGAAAAACCCGACATAGGGCATGTTGACGCCAGCGGCCGTCAACATAGCCCAAAGGCTGACCGGAGGCGCTGCTGCGCTCAGGCCGGCGATGAGAAACACGATCGCCGAAGCGCGAACGGTCGAGATCCCCATGTAATACAGAACGGTCGCCACCATGCCGCCCGTGATCAGAACCGTGACGCTTCCGGCCCCCGTCAGGGCCCCGGGGATCAGGAGCAGAAACGCCATCAGCAGCAGCAGCAACATCCGGTTCCGGTGGAAGCGCCGCAGGATGGCTCGCACCACGAAAGCGACGCCCCCGGATTCCTTCACGATGTTCATGAAGAGCGTCGCCGTGATGAAGATAAGATTGATATCGAGATAGGTGCCGGCCCCTTCGGCGATATGCCGGTAAGGGAATCCGAAACCGCCCGCCAGGGCGCCCGCAATGGCTGCGGCCAGCATCGACAATTCGGTCGAAGGCGTTAACAGACGGGCCAGGATGTAGACGACCACCATGACGCCGAGGACCAGCTCGGCATAATAGAACATGCTCATAGGATCACGACCTATTTGGCGAACAGTTCTTTCAGCACGGTCTCCATGTCGAGATTCTTTTCGAAGGAGATCATCGGGATATTTCTGTCCCTGGAGATCGTGGTGAACCGGCCGTCCTCGTCCCCTTCCTTTTTGATGAAAAGCAGGGAAGCCTGCGGGCAGACCGCGTCAATCGAAAGCTCGTCGGAATTGTCCCCCTCCGCCGCCCCCTGGGCGCGCCGCGCCATCCCTTCAATATGGGCGCCGATGACCTTGATGTTTTGCTTTTTGGCTTCGGCAATCAGCCCCTTGATTCGGGAAATCTCATCGCTGATCGAAACGCCGGCGGCTCCCATGCCCTTCAGGCTGGCCCCGGTCACGATGACGATCGATTTGAACGGAGATCCGGATTTGGCCTTGGCCACAAGATCGGCGGCCGAAGCCTGAAGATTGTACACATGGTCGATGCCGAGCTTCTTGAAGAACAACTGAAACCTGACCGGTCCCGGGCTCTGCCCGCAGGAAGTGACCAGTACGGGAAGGCCGGCCTTCTGCTGCGGAGCCGCGGGGACATGGGCTGCGCCCAGCAGAAGCGGCAGCCAAAAGAGGGCTGCGATTACGTTTATGAGTCTTGCATGCGTTCTCATGGATATTGCTCCGTGCCGTGAAGTCGCCGATCAGCCGGGCGGCTGTCTTGCGGTTCTCGGCGGATCCAAAATGACATCGTTACTCCCTGCCACCGGGTCCACAGTAATGATCCACGACCGTCGAATCAAGCGATTTATCTCCGCCAGGCGGCCAACAGGGACAGCAGGGAGAAGTATGCGGCGGCCAGAATCCAGAACCCGGAGGTGTGCTTCGTCTCCGGGATGTGGAGGCGTCCGGGTCGGGGCAGCGGGATCGGATCCCAGGGGAGGCCGGACTGCGCCGCCAGCCCCTTGATGAAGAGCAAGTGGACGACGGGCACATCGCGTGCCGCCATTTCAAAGAGGACGCCGCGCTCTGAGGGTCTGGGCAAGGCCAGGGTTCGATTCAACCCCGGCCGCACGTCCAGGGCCTGCAGGCTCGTTCCCAGGTTGGCATAGCCTCCCCCGCTGTTGATGAAGGCGGAAATCCGGTCCCCAGCATCCCTCTCATAGAGCCGCATGCGTTCGGATATGTTCTTGACCAGGTCCGGTTCATAAAGGAGGAAGTTTCCGCTATTGCGAATCTTCTTTGCCAGAGACTCTCTTATTCCGGCCTCGAATTCCAATCCGATGTCCCGGTCCCCTCCCAACGATACCGCCGCCGGAGCAGCGTCACAGATCCCTTCCCGTCGCAGGATGTCATAAATATCAAGGAGAGTGAAATGCGGATCGGTCGCGCCATGAGACGACGCGCCCAGGGACAGGATGGTCACCGGGTGGATGTCCAGGGCTTTCGCTGCTGCCAGCGATGCCACCAGCAGAGCCGGAAAGGAACCGGAACTGCCGATGGCGATGGTATCGCCGGGCCGCACCCCGGCCCGGTCCAACATATAGACGAGAAGTCCCGCGATGTTGGGATTGGTCGTGCTCCTCTTGGCCTCCAGATCTCCGAGGGTGGTCATGAGCGGTCCGATTTCCGGGCCGATCAAGCCGGTTCGATTCGGATCCGCACGTAGGTCGATTCCGATGCCTGTGTGGTCCCGTGCATTCCGGATGGCGAGTGTGGCCTGTTCCATGATGCGCGCCGCGCGGATCATAGCCTCCGCGCAAAGGGGTGGCGCTCCGAGGGGCAATAGCCGAACGGCAGCGAATGCCGCCAGGCTGAGAACGCCGGCGGCGAGGATGCGTAGACTGGCGGAGAAAGGTTTCAAGGTTTCACTCACGCTCTGGAACTGCCGGTTCCAGCCTGGGGTCCACCGCCGAAGGCCCGCTGGAGTTCGGGGCCACGGTCTGCACCTTACACGGATTCCGATACCGCAAACAAGACGTTTTGGGAAAAACCCATTTTGGACGCGGATGAACGGACCCGGGGGGAAAAGCTTCGCACGCGGATTCGCTCCATCCCAATCCGCGTGTGTCAGCTTTCTTCCGCGTTCAAACATTCTTTGCCTGTTCGCCGCTGGCGCCGCACCGCGGCGAGGGGTCCAGTCTGCGAAAATGCGTGTAAGGTTCAAGCCACGGTGCCGCTTTTGCCATTCCGATCCTGGAAAGCGGCATCATGCCGCCGCAGTCCAAAGCGCTGCGCGCGACATCTGTCATTTTCAGGGCTCACCGGGTGCGCTCCGGCGCCGGGCCGACCGCTTCCCATTCACCCGGGGGCCTCGCGCGCCCGGGCATTCCGGCATCATCCCCAGATCAGGTAAAGCACCTGCATCAGGAAATAGGTTACGACCGTAACCGTCGCCAAAGAGGCGGTCGTTACCAGGACGCCCTGCTTTTCCAGATTGTTGGCGATCAATCCGGGCACGATCCATCCGATCACACGGAATTCCAGAGATCCGGGGAGGAGGGACGGGAACCAGCGCAACCACGCCAGAGTCCATGCGCCGGCGACCAGCACCATGAAAACGAATCTCCGGGTTCCGAACAGGATCAGGTAATTGGAGGCCAGTTTGTAACAAAGCAACGTCAACAGGGCCACGACCAGGGTGCCGGCGATCCGCCCCGGGCTGTCCAGAAAGAGCGCCAGGTAGCTGGGCACGATCACACCGCCGGGGTAAATACCGGTCAGTCCGATGAAGAGCAGGGATATCATCAATCCCAGGAACGAAGCCTCATATTCCATAGCCAACACCAAGAGCGCATGCAGTCTGCTTCAGCTGCTCCGAAAATGGAGCCAATTCCGGTGCCGATCAACCGATCTGTTTCTGTGCCGCCCTTTCAGGGCTGGAGATCTTGGCACCTCAGCCCAGGGCTTACGCCCTGGGCTGTGCTATAACGCCCTTTCAGGGCTGAGCATCTCGCCCATGGGAAAACCCCGAAGGGGCGGCGCAGCAAAGCCCAGGGCGTGAGCCCTGGGGACTGGTGATCAACCTGGCCAGAGCCCTGAAAGGGCGGCACAGTGAAAGGGCGATGGGAGCTTAACATTTTCATGCGTCATCGGGTGCGCCACTGGGCACCTGAGAGACTGACGGGTGTCCCATCCCCGTCCCTTCCTCTAGCTGCAAGGGATCCCGATCCGCTGCCAATGCTCGACCAGCATCCGTCCGGTCCCTTTTATGTTGCCAAATCCCAGAATAAGCGCCCCTTCATCGACTTCGGCGAACACAGTCTTCATCATTTGCTCCGGGGACCCCCCTCTGAGCAGAACTGCCCCGGGCAAGCGCCGCCTGACGGCGGCGGCGTGGCCGCCGGTTACGAACAGTCGCCGGAATCGGCGCAAAGCCCCATTCTTCAGCGCCGCGATCCACTGCAGGGTCCGCGGCGCACGATCCGCGCGCAGATTAAGAATGCCGATTATGTTGCCGGCCGCCTGCGGGTAGCTCTCCGTCACCTGCGCCAGGGCCTGGAACGTCGATTCCGGATCATTGGCCGCGAACGCATTAACCAGGTAGCAGCCCGACGGCGTGATGCCCGGAGGGAGGCTCCAGATCCGAAGTCCGCCGATGTCGTGCTGCGCCCTGCGAATACCGCTAATAATAACCGGTTCCGGGATTCCGAAGTGGTTGGCGACCGCGAAAACCAGATCGAGATTGCCGGCAAACTCCCGCCGGGCCAGATCCGGAGAGTTCTGCAGGAGCGGCGCGGCGACCCCCACCGCCACCGGCATCACGGTCGCATGGTACCGGTCCGCTTCCGCACGCACGGACGTGCGGTTCTCGGCTTCCGGCAGGAACACGGTCGACCGGGGGCAGACGGCCAGGCTCAACACCGACGCGATCTGATCCTCGGTTTCCCCCATGGCCTCCGTGTGGTCCCTCCGGACGTTAGTGAGGACCACGACATGTGGCTGGAGGATGTGCCTCGATTCGACGAAATGATTTTCGGGGTGGATGCTCATTATCTCGGCGATCAGACAGTTCGCCTTCAGCCGGCCTGCCTTCTGGACCAGATGCTTTTGCTCGAGAATCGATGGGATGCCGGTTCGTTCCACTTGCTCCCGGCTGCCGTCCGGAAGCGTCAGGAGTGCTTCAGACCCGGTGGTCTTGGCCAGCACCCGGCGCCCGTGCTCGCGGAAAACCGCGGCCAGCATGCTTACCACGCTCGATTTCCCCCGGGTGCCGGTTACGGCGATGCGCAGGGGGATGCGATCCAGAGACCGGCGGAGAGAGACGCGCTCCCAGACCAGGAAGAGCAGGTACAGCAACAGGCATGGCAGGAGCGTGCGCATGGCAGCGGAGCGCCTGTATCAAAAGGGAGCCGGGAAATGCACGGTCGCGTGTCCCGTCCATTTCCCGGCTGTCGAAGGGGCGGTCAGAACCCGCGCGCGAACATGCCCCAGAACGTGTCGCCCAGCTCCGTCCACTTGTCGATGGCCGCGCGGGCGAAGTCATTGGTGTAGCGGGTGAGGAATTCCTGGGCTTTTTTACGCCCCGCTTCCGAAGTGTCATCATTGAGTATATCGATGGCGATCTTCTCGATCGCCGGCAATTCGGTAAACGCCCGTACTTCGAAATCAGCAACCCCGTCCTCAATCAGCTTCCGGGTGGCCCCCCATCGGACCGTAGCGAGGCGGTTGGCTCTGCGGAAGGCCCAGCTGGCCGAATCGAGGCGGAACTTCTTCTGGGAATCGACCTCGAAACTCCTGGGCAGGGACAAGACGCCGGAGAAGATCGGAATCCGCGGACTCTGCGCTGGGTTGTCGAATGAGAACCAGGCAATCGCGCCGACTTCATCCGGCAGCCAGCCGCGCACCTGGATGATCTGCGAGTAGGCGCACCCGGCGATTGCGATGGTTCGCTGCTGCTGCACGGTTCCGGGTTTCAGGGTGTTCAGCAGGCTGACCATGTCGCCTCCCATCCAGGGATTGGCGACCGGGCTCTTCACGATCTCGGCATTGCCTGCGGCCGCCGATCTTCCGCGTCCGCCCCTTGGGACCATGAGGTTTTTCGTCATGTCCATGTCGGTCCCTTCGTAGGTCTCACGATAATACTTCATGATGTCCTTGACCGACAGCTTGTTAGCCGGCTTCACCGTGAAGGGGAGTTCCTCGAGGTCGCGGGTCAAACCGAGCGTGGGAGCCATGGTGCTCAAAATGAAAAGCTCGCGATCCGAAAACGGCTTCCGGCCGCTATACGCCTTCCAGAACTTGAACGGCTCGCCCTTTTTCCACCAGCCCATCTCCTCGGCGACCGAATAGACATTTTCCGAGGCCATGTAGTTGTCGGGATCCTTGGGATTGATCTCGCTGATTCTGGGAATATTGGCCGACACCCCGACGTGGTCGTCCGGTATGCGCGCCGCAGCCCACACCGAGCCGATCTTGGAGGGTCCTTCGCCGAAGATTTCCAGCTGCCAGACCTCTTTTTTATCCGCGATGGTTATGCATTCACCGCTGTCGCCGTACCCGTACTTCTTGGCCAGTTCGCCGATCAGGCGAATGGCATCACGCGCGGTCGCGGTACGTTCCAGAGCGATACGTTCCAGTTCCTCGATGAGGAACAAGCCGTCGTCGTTTACCAGTTCGCGTCGGCCTCCAATCGTGGTTTCGCCGATTGCCAGCTGTTTTTCATTCATGGCCGGATACGCAACATTCAGAAACGCATAGGTCTCTTCCACTTCGGGAATCTCGCCCTTGAGAATCTTGCCGCGCAGATCGTCAATGGTTTCCGTATGCAGGGTTCCCCAATAGATCTTGTTGGTCGCCCCCTTGGGATTCTTCCGGTGCGGTACGATATTCAGCCAGTTGCGGTAGTTGCCGTCGCAGGTGTGGCAGGTGATGATGGACCCATCCGTGGTGGCGAGACGGCCCACCATGATGCTGGTACACCCATCGGGGATTTCAGTTTCCTGGGTGTTGATTACAGGCGACTGCGCCGAAATCGAAAACAGGCCCGTAACCACCACCAGAATCGCCAGGAATGCCAGGCGCCGCAGATCCTTGGTTTTCAGGATATTCATGGTGCTACTCCGTTTCCAGTGCCGGGGCGTGCCCAATACGACCCGGTCGTGAGGTACGAAATATGTGGAATCAAAAATACCTGATCGCCGAAGGCTCAGACACGATCAACACACTTCGGCTCACACCTAGCACGCTAAGATAATCGTTCTTTAGATTCAAGCGAAAAGAGGGGAACGGGCGAGCCGCGGCCGCCCGGAGCGTTGATTGCCGGGGCCGGTCACATTCCATGTTCAGGAACCCATCATCGGCGGCTACTGGCGCAGGCGCACGGCCGCGACCCAAGGCTCAAGCCGGCGGCCGAATTGAAGGGTAACGGCATAACGGGCTTCCTGCCCCGGCCGCCGCGGCCCCAGAAGTCTGAGAATAGCGGCATCCGGCAGCGGGACATGAATGACCGCGGGTAGGATTTGCGCCACAAACCCGGTATACCTGAACTCAGGAGCGCCGATCGGCAAGCCCTTTGCAACCTCCACCCGGGCGCGCACGACGCCGCGCACGATCAGGAATTTGCCCATATCGGGATATCGGGCGCTCAGTTCCTCAAGGCTCGGTGAAGCATCGACGACGAACAGCCGCGGCTCGAACATAGGCTCGCGCGCCGCGAGGGCGTCGGGCGGATTCTGGCGCCTTTCTTCTTCGATTCGCATCAGCCATTGTTTCCAGACGTCACCCTGGTACTCCAGCGCCACAAACGCTTCCCGGGGTAGAAGCGCCAGTTCGTTTGGCTGCATTCCCGAAGGGGTCCGGAAATCAAAGCCGATCTTCTCCAGTTGGGCACGATCCAGAACGCTATCGGGGCGCGGCGGCAGCGGGCGGGACCAGTTGATTCTCAGGTCAATGCCGGTATTGTCCTGATTGACTCCGGGCAAAGGCAATTCGCGCTCCGTGAGTTCAATCGCGCACACCGGTTCGCCCGCTCGATTCCGGGCCACTCCGATCAAGGCGATGCCATTGCTTGCCAGAACCAACGCGATGGCGGCTATCAGGGATGCCTTCTTCATGCTGCCACCGCCTTTCCGGTTCCGGCCCGAAACCTGCGAAACACCGCCAACAGAACCAGAGCGATGATCCCAATGATCAGGAAGAACAGATATTTCGGCATCCAGTCCCACCACCAGACGAAGAGGCGATTGAAGAGAAATATGGCAAAAAACCCGGACCCGAGATTGATCGATTCGGGATATCGCCGCCTCAAGCCGACCCATATGGCCAGAAGGGCGGCGCCAAATCCGGCCACCTGGTAGATCCCTGCCACAACCTTCTTCGCCAGCGGCAGGAATGTCATCTGGCCTTCATTGCCAAGCACCAGCAGCGCGAGAAGGACCACCAGGAGACCAAGCATGCGATAGATCGCTGCGAAGTCCGGATCCCCGCGGTGGCGCATGATCCACGGGACGACCAGCAGGGCGAGCCCTCCAGGGAGAAGAGACTCGGGGCGATCCAGAATCGCGTCCCAATAACCGCCCGCCAGAACGATGATCCAGGCGGCGACAAAAATCACGAGCGCAACCAGCCCGCCGGCAAGAGGGAGACGCAAACGATAGCCGTAAGCGAGGATCAGGGCAAGCATTCCCCAGGCGAGGAATGCGCCCGGCGCCGGGACAATGTTGAATATGCTCCCCAGCACCCCGAGGTTCATGATGAATGCGCCGAGCGCCACCACAACCAGCAGCGATGTGTAATACAAGGTCTTTTCCCGGCGCGACACAAATTCGACGGCCACCAGCAGGAGGATCGGGGTCGCGATGAGGATGCCGACCTGGAAGGGGGTTTGCATCATTCCCCAGTACCGGTAAAAAAATAGATAGACCGCCACACACAGCGCCAGACCGCCCAGCGCCGAGGAGATGCGCATCGCCAGGGAAATCCGCTTCTGGGAGGAGCTGATGTCTACGTCGAACCGGCCCGCCAGCTCGGCAAGCGTGGTCTCGATGTGGGAGTCAAGCTGTCCCTTCTGCTCCGGTGTGAGCACCAGGACGCCGTCGCGTGCAAGCTCTTCCAATTCCTGCCGGAACGCGTGAATACGATCGACACGCTGCTGCGCTTCCTTCTTTCCTGAAGTCTCCGTCATATATGTCCGGGAGATTCCCACTCTTTATGTCAAACAGTTTGTTGCCGTGCACCGCGACATTGCCGCGATACTATTCGATCCGGTTCGCGAACTCAATCGCTAATCATCTGCCGGAGATGCCGGCCCCCGCGGATCAAAAAGAGGAAATTCCGAATTTCCATTTTGCTTTCGGTCTTGACTTTGCCCAAAAGGAAATTCGGAATGTTCCCTTTTAAATCTGGTAGGAATTACGGCGGGGGGAGGGAAAAAATCAAGTGCGGCCGGAAACCTCAGTCATGGCATGCCCGAGGTTCTCCCGCTAAACCAGATGTTTCAACATCACCGCGACGTGTCCATTACCGTCACATATCCATCTTGATCCACTTGATCAGGCTATTCTGACGATTCCGGATGCGTTCCCAGATTTCCCGGAACGCCACCGTCACAATGAGCACTATGATAACAAGAGTAGCCAAGCCAAGCGCAATGTTGGTGATATTGAGCCAGAATGTCTCCAAATCGGCCAGGTAGGTCATAGTAGCCATCCTTGGGTGACAACTGTCTCCATCAACCGTTTCCGCCTTCCTTACTGAAGCAAAGAGCGCGCCCAGCCGGGATCCTCTCTCGCTCGTCAGGTATCATTTTTATTATCAATGACATACATAAGTCAATCCCCACAGGCGATCCGAGCCTGAAGAAAAAGTGTTGGAATTTCCTGCACGGTTCGTCCTGATTTCGTACATGCGGATTCCGGCTCATGGTATCCTCGCTTAGGCAGGAGACAGGATGATTCATCTGCAGGCGTTGACCCCGGATGCTCTCAGTGAGGCAATTCCGCTCGTATCGTTGGCCGAAGCGCGGAAGATTGTCGGTGCGGTGCATCGCTTTGAGTGCCTGCCGGCCTCGGTAAGAATGGTGCGGCGCACGACGCTGGATGCCGTGCGCGCGGCCGGAGTTTTGCGCCGCCTCGATGTGTGTGCCGTGCACCGGAGCCGCGTTGATCCCTTCGTGAAGTATGCGTTGAAGACGTACGACGGGCATGTTATCGAGACCATTCGGATCCCGCTGGAGCGGAACGGCAGGTTTTCGGTGTGCGTGAGCTCTCAGGCAGGGTGTGGGCTGGGGTGCGGCTATTGTGCTACCGGGCAGATGGGCCTGCTCCGCAACCTGGAAGCCTGGGAAATCATCGATCAGGCGCTCGCGATCCGGCGCGATCTGGATCGGACGCAGCGCCAGCGCGTGCACGGCATCGTCTTCCAGGGCATGGGGGAACCGCTGGCGAATCTCGTCCACGTGCTGCAGGCGATCCGTGTGTTCTGCGAACCGAGTTCGCTGGCCATCGACAGCCGCGCGATCACGGTTTGTACGGCCGGCATTCCTGAAGGAATCCTGCGGCTGGCCCGCGAAGCGCCCAAGGTGCGTCTGGGTATCTCGATCGGCAGCGCCCGCCCCGAAGTGCGGCAGAGGCTGATGCCGATCGCCCGCATCCACCCTCTGGAGCGCGTGCTGGAGGCGGTTGCCGAACATACCCGGCTGACGGAACTCGCGCCGATGTGGGCGGTCACGCCGCTGGCCGAAGTCAACGATACACGGGAAGATGCCCGAGCTTTGGCAGCCTGCGCAAGGACGTTCCTGAACCGAACCGGCATGAGGCCGCAGATTCGCCTGATTCCGTATAATCCGATCGACATTGCGGGCCGGGAGCCTTTTAGCAGGTCGGATGATGCCCGGGAATCGGCCTTCTGGCGGGTCCTGCACGATGAGGGCTTCAGCGCGCGCAAGCGGTACAGCGGCGGCGCCGACATTTTTGCGGCCTGCGGCCAACTCGGCGCGCGCGGCATTCCCGCCGCCGCACCCCCCGATCCGGATCCGCAGGCCGCGGCGGGGCTTCCTGCCGAATCTTGATCCAGCTTACGGCCGCTACTTGCTCCGCCCGGCGGGGCCGAGCTGCTTGAGCAGCTCGGCCACGGCGGCATCCAGCTGGCTGTCCTTCCCGGTGAGGCTTTCGCCGATCGGCCGGGTCACGCGCACGTCGACCGGGCGGGGATTGAGCTCCATGTCCACGCCCTGGTTGTCGGTGATTTTCGTCCCCGGCATGCGTATGCTCGACCCATCCACCAGGCTCTGGCTCCCGGTAAAAATGATCCAGCCGGCGGTCGGCTCGCCGACCACCTTGCCGAGCTTGAGCGTGCGATAACCTTCGGTGAAATCTTCGGCGTCTGACAACGAGTGCTGGTTGGTGACCAGGATGGTGGGGAGTTCGAGCGAGCGCTGGCCGAGAACCGAGCGGGCCGGGGCCGCCGGGAGATCGCGCGGCGTCATCGTCAGGTAGCCCCGCCGGGCCAGCACATCGATCGCGTAGACGTTGACGAAGCCGCCGTTGTTGTTGCGGATGTCGATGACGACGCCGTCCCGGGCGCGATTGTCGGCATCGAGATCGGTGTACAGCTTGGTGAGCGACTTCTCACTCATGTCGTTCATGTGAACGTAGCCGAGCCGGCCGCCGCTGGCCTTGTCGACGTAAGCGCGATTCGATTCCACCCACTGGCGGTAGAGAAGATTCTTCTCCGTCCCCTGGTTTACGGGGAGCACGACAACCTCGCGCGCGTCGGAGCCGTCCGGGGCGGAAGAAACCGAAAGAGATACCCGTCGTCCCGTCTTACCGGCCAACTGCTCATCCAGGTCGGTGCCGGCGCTCATCTTCACCCCGTCCACGGCCAGCAGATAGTCGCCGGACCGGATGTCCTTCGAAATATCGGCGAGGACTGAGCGTGACGACCTCCGTCACCCGCAGACGCCCAGCGCTTTCGTACTCGGAGCGATCGAAACGAAGTCCCAGCCTGCCGACGGCCGGCCCCCCGCCGGCGCCGCCGCCACGTCCCCCGGACGACCCCCATGTGCGACGAATTCAGCTCGCCGACCATCAGGTTCAACAGCCGGCGCATTTCTCCGGGGTCTGCGCGCCGGCGATGCGGGGCGCGTACTCCGTGCGCACCGCATCCCAGTTGGCTCCGTGAAACTTGTCATCGTAGAAGCCGTCGCGCATGTAGGTCCACGCCTGGCGGAAGACTTCCATCTTCTCCTGTGCGAAGTCGACATCGAGCTCGGCGGTCACTTCACCGGCCGTGTCTGGCGGTTGTCGACTCCGATGACGCTGATGCGCCCCCCTTCGAGGAAATACACTTCGCGGCTGTCGGGCGAGAACTGAGCTTCCGACTTGGATCCGGCCGAAGAGGTCAGTTGCCGGGCCACCGCGGGCCCGCGCGCCGTCTCATCCAGGGGATAGGTATAGAGATTCTGCTGCCCGGCCGCGCTGGCCGTGAGCAGCAACCATTTGCCGTCCGGGCTGATGATCTGTGAGTTGACGCTGACTCCGACGGACAGGAAACTGGAGCGCTGGCGGATGTCGTCGAAGACGATTTCGACCGGCTTCGGTTCCGGCCGGCGCGTCTCGCGCGCGGCTCCGCCCGCAGCCGCCTGTCCCGCGGTGCGCGGCGGCTCTTCACGGAACAGATCGCGGAACAGATCCTCGCGGAATTTCGGCGTGCGCAGGATCAGATCGACGCGCACCACCTGGGCTTCTTCTGTGCGCTGGTTGGTGTTGAAGATGATATAGGTGCCGTCGGGGCTCCATGAGAGGTTGCCCGTGCTTCCGTTGGGCACCGCGCTGAGGATCCGGCTTTCGCCCCCGGCCGCCGGAACCGCGAACACATTCCGGAACGACTTCGTGTTGAGACCGACGTAGGCCAGCCAGCGGCTGTCGGGCGACCAGGCGAGGCCCCGCTGCCCGCGCCCCATAAACCCGGCAACGATCACCCGGTCCTCTTTGAAATCGGCGCCCATCACGTGAAGCTCCTTGCCGTCGCGAATGAAAGCAAGCTGCTTCCCATCAGGCGAAAAGCCGGGCGCCGCGTCCCCGACGTCCGCACGCGTCACCTGCGTCTCGCGTGATGTGGTGAAATCATACAGAAACACGTGCGGCCTCGCCGTCGCGCTCCGAAACATAGACGATGCGCCGGCTGTCCGGGCGCCCATTCGATCTGGGACTCGCGCGCGTGAGCTGCGCGTCACCCGGACCGCATCGCCGCCGTCCCGAGCCGACGCCGCGAAAATCTCGCCGCGGGCCGAGAAGACGATCTTGCGGCCGTCCGGTGACAGCGACAGGTCCGAGAACTGGTTGGTCAGGCTCAGGTGCTCCATGACCGGCTCGGTGGATGTGCCCCGGAGCGAGATCGTGACCCGGCGGTCTGATCGTTGCCCGTATCGAGCTTCCAGACGCCGAAATTCCGCTCGAATACGATCGTGCGCCCGTCCGAAGATATGTCCGGCCAGAGCACGCGTCCATCCTTGAACTGGGTTACCTGCCGCGGGGTTCCGCCCTGGGCACGCACCCAGATGTTCTGCGCGCCGCTCCGATCGGACACGTAAAAAATGCTGCGGCCGTCTGCGCTCCAGACCGGTGAGATCTCCTTGGCGTCGCCGGCGCTGATCTTTTCATAGACCGGCGTGCCCCGAAGCGGATGACCCAGATCTCCGCTTCGTCAAGATGAGAATGCCCCTTGCGCCACCACTGGGAGGAGGCGTTGCCGCGGGCGCTGAAGGCCACACTCTGCCCGTCGGGGGATGGTGAGGCGAAAAACTCGTTCACATATCGGTCGGCACTCACCTGCATCGGTGTGCCCCCGCCACTGCTGACCCGGTAAATGTCGTTCATGCCGCCGATGTCACGGCTGGTGGACGAGTAGTAGATCCACCTGCCGTCGCGCGACCAGGCGTCGAGGTGCTCGTTGCCGTCGTCATTGGTCAGCCGCTTCAGCTCTCCGGTCGCGAGCGTCAGCACGTAAATGTCGCCTCCCCCCGTGCGATTGGAAACGAAGGCCAGCCGCTTGCCATCCGGCGCGTAGAGCGGGCGCGAATCGGCGGCCGGCGTGCGATACCAGCAGCCGCGCCTCGCCGCCCCCCACCGGGGCTGTCCAGATGTCCCCGCCCGAAACGAACGCGATTTCGCCCCGATCCGGCGAGATCGCGGGTTCCGAGAAGGACGGCAACGCCGGGACGGCTTCAGTTCCGGATCCCTGTCCCGCTCCTGTTTGCAGCGTCGCGCCGAGCGCAGCCGCGAGCGAAATCACACAAATCCCTGTCCAGCGCAACCTGAAGGTATCCATGGTTCCCCCGAATATGACTGATCCTGATGATTCTTTGAGCACTCGGGGACACGGAAACACGCGCAAAGATACGAACCCGATTCCGCGCCCGAGAGCTCACAGGCCCCGGAGCATGCGATTGCGTCCGCACACGGCTTCTCCGCGGCTCGCGATTTTCATGAATGATCCGGGCTGCCCCGCGAAGCGGGCAAAATCCTTAGCCCGCGTTTCTCACCAGATTTCGGAGCGAGGCGGCGCGGACGGGCATGGATACAAGGCGCGCGACCGGAGGGTGCCGCACGCGTACTTGATAGTACGTCGGGGCGCCCGACCGGGCGCAATGCAGTAGACATGCCCGAATCCGCAGCCGCGGTTGAAGACTGGTGAGAAATACGGGCCCGCTTGCGACTCGGGGCATTCTGCACGCTTCCTCGCGAACCTGATGCCCTGAGACCCCATTCTTATGCCGCGAACGCTTTGATGCGCTGTTTCCCGCCCAGGCGATTCTACTTGGTGGCCTTTAATTCGGAAAGCGTATAATCCGCGCCCATTCCCATTTTGTCGGCGGCCGCCTTGAGAGCCTTCTGCAGTTCCGCGACCTTGAGCGTCGTTTCCTTTTTAACGGCAAACTTGACGGTTTTATTGGCCTGATCGACGGATACGGACTCGATCTCCTTCATCCCCGTCATTGTCTTCTGGATCAACGGGCCGCAGCCGCCGCAGACAATTGCCTTCACCTTGGCTGTGTAAGCGCCCGGCTTCAGGACCTCATCGGATTGCGAAACGGCGATCGGCGCGGCGACCATCAACGCCAGCAGGATTAATCCGGCCACGGCAGTGAAACACCTGGTACTTGAATTCATGGAGAGGCTCTTTCTACCCGGGACCCGGGTTGTTAGTCTGCGGCCCGATGCCACCGGCAAAGGGCACGGTTAGTTGATATACCTGGACCACACGAAATGCTCCCAAATGTACGCCGCGGAGGGGACGAATTTATTCAGCGAGCACGGGCAGCATGCCCCGAAACACAGCGCACTCGCGGCAAATCTTCATTTTCATCTTCCAGTTCACCTGGGTTTGACCATGGCAGATGGTTCCGTTGATGAACCAGCACAGGTGTCCGGCCTGGAACTCCCAGGCGGGGCAATCCTGCCGGACGGAAGGCGGGCAACGCTGCGCAACCCAGCATGGCCGGTCTTTCCGGGAGGGGATCGATTTCATGGCCAGAAGCAGGAAGAGCTGCCGTTCGATGTGAACCGGAATGTTTCGCCAACCCTGCTCGAAACTCTGGATCGATTTCAGCGAGGTGCCCAACAGACGTGCCATCTCGACTTGCGTTTTTCCCAGATAGCGGCGGAATTCCGAAAATTCCTGTTTTTTCATTCCCGACCCTTGTTTCGATTGGCGGCATTCATCTGCATGAGATTGCACCGTCACCGTAAACGTGCTCCCCAACTAGTAATCGCTCGGGGAGGAAGCCCATTGTCGTCGCATGAAGGTCCCGGACGATTCCGTTTTCTGCCCGGCACTTCGGAACCCAACCGCCAAATCCTAACACACCGCGAAAGGGATCAAGTATGCGAGGTTCCCCGAAGAATCCTCCTGCGACCATTCCGCAAACGAAAAAACTCTGTTGACAATCCCCCTCGACCTGGAAAATAATATCATACCACAATGTGGTATGGGAGCAGGAGGACAGGCTTCCCATTCCCCGATTTCAGATTGATCCGTGACGTAAAGCGTCTTGGTGGAAGACGGAGCGGCGTCGGAATCGAACAGGGCTCTATCCGGGACCTGGATCGGGGAGTGGGAAGCCTGTTGGCTTTTGATAACGGGTCAGGCATGGGGTCAGAGGCAGCGAAAAAACGCCACGGATTTCACGGATTCCACTGATTTTTTAAATGGCGCTACCAACAGGGGAGTGTTTCCTGTCATTGAGTCAAAGGAAACCACCACACACTACCCACCGTCGGGACCTCCCCGCGCAGGTAACCGCCACCCGCCTCCTTCATCACCTCGATCATGGCCAGCGTCTTGACTTACAAAACGGCGCGCAGGATTTATTTCGGCGCCACGGTGAATAGTTCGATGCCCTTTCCCTTGGACTTGAGATTGCGGCTGTACTTCTTGTCTTTCGCGTTACTCCAGTGTTCGTGCACGCCGAGGCTGCCGATTTCCTTGCCGTTGGGTTTGTAGGCGCCACGGGAGTTGTTCGTGCCGGAGGCGGCTTCGATCATGTAATCATCACTGTTGACGATGGAACCCTTAGGGTACGCCCGGGCGCCGCTGAACCCGAGATCGAAGCCCCATTCGGCGCGGAGAAAGTCAAGGCCGACCGAATCGATGGCGACGGGGTCCTGCGAGAGGAAGAGGCTGGCCGACCATTCGTTGTTAAAGAGATTTTTCCAGCGGTCTTTTTCGGTAACTTGGCCGACATTTGTGTAAGTGCCGTAGAGACCGTCCAGCAGATACAGCATGGTTTTGCCGCCGAGATTGGGGGAGCCCATGAGGTCCACATACGCGCTGTAGCTGCCGATGGGATGGGCGTATTCGTTGGCCACATCGGCGTGGCCGCGGGAGGGATACTGGATGGTACCAAAGTGATTCTTGGCGCACAGCGTCACACCGGAGATTTCATGGCCCTTGAGCAACGCCAGGTTGATGAGATAGGTGGCATCGACGACGGCCTGGGGCAGGGAATTGCCGAGTCTGACGTCCGGCGAGGTGTACGTAATTGCATTGGCGACCCATTGCGGCGCTTCGCGGCCGTTGGCGCCGGTACGATCCATGAACCGCACTTCCGGGAATTCCATGTGCAGCGGATCGTAGATGCGGTTCGGAATCACGCGGGTGGCATCATAGATCACGATTTGCTTCTGCGGGACCTTGGCTACATTGACAAGTTGTTCAAGCAGGGCGCGAATCATGGGCGGCGGAGCGTCCTTGTCATTGTCCACGTCCTCGACACGCGACGAGTTATTGAGGTTGATCTTGACGGCAATCAATTCCCCGGGGGCATATCCCTTGTCGCCACGGCCGTGGGTCTTGTTGTAGGAACGGAACAATTTATCCCACGCGGCGGCTTCGCTGCGGGCGCCGGCCAGGGCGCGAAGGGATTTGACGAGCATGCCGTTGAGGACCTCCTGGTTGATGTTCTTATCATCCCACCAATTTCCGGTCTGGCCGTCCCAGGATGTGGCGCGGAGGTCGCGAATCCAGGTGACGCGGCCGGGGAAGATGCCCTTGGCGTCGCCGATGGGCGCATTGGGAGGGTCGGAGGGGGTCCAGGATGCGGGTTGCTCGGAGGCGGTCTGAGCGGCGGTCTGGGCGGTGACGCTCAGGTTCTGCCCGAGGAAAAACAGGCCCGCGCCAGCGATCATCAGGACGGCGGCGAAGCCCCAGATGCGGCGAAACGCGAGGGCGGAGGCGGTCAGGCCGCTGACCAGGCTGATGACGAAGGCGGAGGCGATAGGGAAGGCGGCGCGCTGGCAAGGGTAGAAGGCGCGGCTGGGTTTCTCGATAACGCGGAGAAGGAACCAGATCAATGCTGCCAGCCCCGCGAGTTGAAAGAGCCATCGCTCCCACGTTCGTGCCCGGAGGTTACGAAACAGACGCATGACATCTCCTTAAAAAAAGCTCGTCTGAAATCAATAGGTACGGAGAGTCGCCGATCCGGCGGTCCCGCGGCTGATGACTGTCGTCCCCTCCCGCGTCACGCACCAGCTGCACGACAAGTGGGAAGCTCGACCGCGTTAGCATCGTTGGCCCGGCCATGTGAGCGCGTCTCCCGGCGGCCGGAAACGCGCCATTCAACGAGGTTGAATCATACTACGAGTTGCTTCCGTCCGAGGCGGAAATCCGGCCGGCAAGTGCTGCACGAAACTGAGGCTTTCATGCCTTGAGGAAGCTCCTCCAGGTAGTCTGTCGTCTTCGATCCGGTGCCGGGTCGATGCCGTGGGCTCTGAGGATGGTGCCGACGGTAGAATCTGAGATCTCGTGGCCGAGGTTTGCCAGTGCTCCCTCGATGCGAGCGATAGGCTGCTGGGGCGCACTCCAGTAGCCTGTCACTGTTTTACGTCTTATGACCCGCCGGACCTATGCATGCTCGGGATGAAGGGTTTTCAATCCGAGCTCCTTCTCGAAGTGGTCAAAATCGCTGTCGGCATGCAGGAGGACATGATCGTTGAGGATACAAAATGTTGCGATGAGGCAATCCACAGTCTTCCGGACCGTTTTTCCTCGGGCCCGCAAGGCTCGATAGTTTTGTGCCGCTGCCACGGACAATTCGATGCCGCCTGTGGCAAAGACCTCCAGCGCCAGCAGACTTCGATGCACTTCGGCAAATTTCCGATCCTCGACAACACCCTGCAGCACTTCACAGAGGATCAGGTCCAGGATGCCCAGGCGCTGGACGTCGATTTCTCGATGAATCCAATTCGTCTGCGGAGTGGAAACGCCTCGCAGGTAATCCACCCACACGCTGGAGTCGACGATTACCATGGCGGCTAGATCTCCCGGACGCGGCCCGCGCGCATCTCATTCAGGTCGCCACTCCAGCGAATCCTGCCCCGCAAACGCCGGACGCGAGCCTGAGACTTGACCTGGATCAGAAGTCTTAATCCGGCTTCCACAGCCGCCCGCTTGGTCTTTAGACCGGCCTTCTTCATGGCCTCGTCCATCAGACGGTCGTCAATGACTATGTTGGTGCGCATTTCCTAGCCTCCAATGTGTATTATACACGAATTCATGTGTATCGAGCGACGGGAATATTTTCGGGCGGCGAGAAGTTCAGGGGATCCCTTTAGTTCCTCAGTTTGGATATCACTCTTCGGTTCCGCTTTTGCGTGCATTCCCCCGCCTCGGGACGCCGGAGATGATGAATTCAGGCTCGCGGATCCGTTCGCTCCTGCAGACGGGACAGCGCGAAGGGGCGGCCGGGCGCGACCTGCCGCGAAAGACGAATCCGCAGGAGGCGCATGCCGCTTCGCCCACCTGTAACTTCTCACCGGCATACCCTCCGCGCAGGCCGCGGCGGATGTGTTCGATGTCCGCCAGGGCGAGCTTGATCGCGTATGGTGAAATTTTCTCCGCCGTAGATCAAATGCGCTATTTCCGCAGGTTGGGGTCAGAATGGCGGAACATTTTCGTCCGATCTCGATAGACTGACGGACGCATTCCGGATGCTGAGGAGAAAAAGGACCGGGTTATCCCTTTAGTTCCTCGGCAATGCACGGACGGCTATGCACACGGGCAGACTTCTGCCGAGCGGCTGCCCTGGTGTTCGAACCGCTCGATCTGATCGAACGGCTTGCCGCCTTGGTTCCGGCACCACGGTTCCATATGGTCAGGTACCATGGGGTGCTGGCGTCGACGGCGTCGATCCGGCCCCTGGTGATTCCGGAACGTGAGCTGAATCCTACCCGGACTCATGCCGGCTGCCCGGCTGGGAAACCGGCCGGAATCGGGAAGGGGAAAAGCGGGTCCCGGCCCAGGAATTACTCCTGGGTGAATTGATGAAGAGGGCATTTGTTAGTGCCGGTTTGAAAGGGATCCATTCTTACCGGAATAAAATGTTGCCATCTTTAGATGAGACAATCTGCGGGGACGCGGTAAAAACTCTATAAACAATTTCTATATATAGATCCTGGGCACATTTCGGTTCCTACCCTGATCTGCTCGACCAACAATGGTCGGGCCAATCACGGCGCGGAGCACGAGATGAACGCCAGGAAGCCTTCTTGTCCCTACTGCCATCAAACCTTCGATCCTTCTCCATTCCATCCCAGGCAAACCGTCTGCGGTTCTCCTGAATGCCAGCGACCGCGGCGACACAACCATCACCGCAAGAAAATCACCATTGACCCCGAATACCACCAGGCATGTCTCGAGAGCCAGAAGAAATGGCGGGATAACCATCCGGACTACCAACGCAACTACCGTTCCTCGCACGAGACCTATGTCGAGCAAAACCGCCAGAAGCAGCAGCAGCGGAACCAGAAGCGTCGCCTTGGGCTGATTGTAAAGAACAACTTGGCTATCGACCTGAAGCAGCTTCCCGCGCGGGTTTGGATGACGGGCCCCGGGCTGGAAGAGATTGTAAAGAACAACTTAGCTATTTCCCAAGTCATGATTTTCCAGACACTTGGCGAATCCGGAGGGGGTGCCAGGTGAGATTGTAAAGAACAACGCTTTGGCACCGCGGTTCGGCTGGCGCTATAGAGGGATCACACCGGGAGGAATGAACCCATGGTGATGCATCCCCAAACAATCGAAGCCATCTACCGAATGAGTCACGAACATGGGCTTTCGGTCAGGCAGATATCCCGTCAGCTTCATGTATCCCGCAAGGCGGTACGGAAGTACCTGGACTGTCCCCTGCCAAAGCCGATCGCCCGCAAACCCCGCAGCAGCAAACTGGATCCCTTCAAGCCGATTATCCGGGAACTCCTGGAACAGTGTCCACAGATCACGCCAGACCACTTGTGGTGCGTGTGGGGCAAGGTCAACAGTGCCGACAAGCTCTACCTGGTGATCGAATCGGTCAAGACGGACGCCAAAAACAGGGTTTGACCCAGAGCCCAAGCGAATCCTGACCGCGCAGGAGAATAGCCGGATGCTGTAATGTGCCTTTGAAATCAAACTTGGGGGGGGAATCGTATCTGCGATGCAGAGACAGGGACGGCAACCTATGTCCGGGCTAAAGGTGGCAACATCTTATTCCGGTAAGAATGGATCCCTTTCAAACCGGCACTAACAATCATACTCTTGGCGCGCTATCGGAGCTGGAATGGACCCACAGAGTTTGCTAACGAGTTCTATTTTTGTCTGCGATACATATGATTTCGACCAGCGCGTCGGGGTCCAGTAGTCCCGTCTGGACAGCGATCGGATTGTCGAGAAAGATCTTGTACTCGGAATACGCAGTTCGCATGTTCTTCGCATCGGTCACATAAACCAGCGACTCTACTACATCATGCCATCCGAATCGAGCAACCATGATGATCGATTTGATGCGCTGGAGAGTTGCACTGGTCTGCGCCAGGACGTTGCCTCTGTTTGTAACGTCATTGTTGAGTATCCCTGAGACGAACAAGCGGTTGCCGACGCGGATTGCTGTGCTGAAGTTCGGATTCGGTTGCGCGGGGCTGCCGTCCGGATTCTTCACATTAATAGTTTGTCTGTCATCGGCTTTCACGGCGATGAAGCTGATTTCGACGACCGCATCCGGACTCATGAGCGCCGATTTGACTGTTGAGCCGGCCGGCGGATCTTTGGGGAAATAGAGATGGTATATTGCATTTAAATCCTGGAAGAATGCGGTGTCCGTGATGTAGATCCGGGTGGCGACCACATCCGACATAGCCATGCCTCCGGTTTTCAAAATTTCCGTCGCGTTTTCCATGATCGCTTTGGTTTGGGCTTTGATGTCCCCTTTCATAAATAGGTTGTCCTTACCGTTGCGGGCAAGCAATCCCGCCAGGTACATTGTGTCGCCCGAAAGGATCCCATAACTGTATGGATTCGGAGATTTGATCCAATCCGGCGGCTGCACGACCTGCCGCGGCATCACGTTCAGAACTGCAACTGCCGACATCTCCACCAGTAGATTCGTAGCGCCCAGGTCCGAAGCCACGGTCGTTCTTGCTGGGGGATCCTTAGGCCAGTAGGTCTGGTAGACCTCGTTCATGGCCGCGAAATCCGAGGTATTTCGAAGATAGACATTGACCATGACGACACGATCGAGGCCGGATCCGGCATCCTTGAGGACAGAGGCCAGCCGGTCGAGGACGCCGCGAGTCTGGGCTCTGATGTCGCTTCCCGCAAGACTCGCTGCATTTCTCGCCCCGGTAACGGCGGAGGTGTATAAGAATCCGCCTCCGCCTGTCACTGCAATGCCGGGCAATGAGGCGGAATTTGCCTGCAACGATTCCTTCTTGACTGGCCGGACCGTGGGGCCGATCAGAACGGAGCAGAAGACGAGAACAGATATCGCTCGAATCATGGTTACCTCCATGAAGAATGCGATGTTCAAGCCCGACCTTGACAACTGAAGGATAGGTAAAATTGGCTGCCTGAATTTTCGGCGAAACCTCCCGGTGCAACCGCTGCCCATCGTTGCGTCAACTTCCGATTCCTGGTTATGTAAGAGCTTTTGCCCCTGCCAAGCAGCATTATAAGGCCAAAATTTTTGTTCCGAGACCGACTTTTTGACGCAGGTGTGCCTAATTGCAGAGCGGATTAGCAGTTTCGCCCTGCCATTTGGGCACACGCACACCTAATCGCAGCGCGGATTGGTTGCTCGGCTACCATTCGTACGCCGACTCTGGATCCGATATCGCAGGAGCTATGGGCGGGGCCCTCGTGGGGAGGCCAAGGCAGGCTAATATCTTTTTGATCGCATCCGGTGGATTGATTGCCGCGACAATTCTCATGCGACCGCCACAGCGGGGGCAAGCGAGAACGTCCAACTCGAGCACACGCGCCATGAGTGTTGCCCATGGGTAATTTCTCGGTTGACAGCCACGTTTTCCCTTGGTCTTTTCGGGATCGGCTGCTGGAGCCTCGACTGCGAATTGACAGCCCCGATGCCGAAGCGGAGGTGAAGTTTCTGCCTCCGGAATCACCCGGGGCCTGAGGCTTGCCGCAGGCGCGAACATTCCGTAGTACCTTGTGATATTAAACCTGGGCGGATGTACAAGCGCTGCGAGCCGTTCCATCAGTTCCAGGGGCTCATAGATCACGTGCGTGGTTCCATCGCGCCAGCGCCGTTTGAGCCGATAGAGCAGCCTGCCGTCCGACAAATGCGACAGCCGCTCCGTTGCCACCGGAGGACGGCCCGCATAGCGGCACAATCGCTCGAAGCTCCGCTCATAATGCATCTCCTTCGCCCGATACCCTGGCATTTTGTGATCGCTTTCCAATCTTCCGTTTTTCGATTTGCGCCTCCGTCTCCGGAGCTATTGTCAGCCACCAGACACTTTGGTATCCTCCGAAATCCTCGCGCGTGCCCTGCACCATGCCGCACTCAACCCAGCGCAATAACTGCCGGTGCGAAACACCGAAGCGCTTCATGGCGCCGCGGATCGAATATCGCCCGTCGGGATGGCGATCGGGCAATGGGTTGCGTCGAGAGAGCACGGCTGTGGAGCTCAAAATATTGTGGTTCAAACGCACATGCTTGACTGCGCTCGATGTCCATGCGCGCCCCGTCCCTGATTTTACACCTTCGGCATTGAGCTTTTCAGCGATGATGTGATCGTATAGTCTGAGTGATGCGAGCTGGCGAATACGTTCAACAGCCGCGCTCGGAGTGCGAATGTTATCTGGACGGTCGACGTTGAATTCATCGACGGCGCCACTTTTCCACTGCACACGGATCTGGGTGAGGCGTTGCGGTACGTCAATCGGATGGATTGTCACGGCCTCGATGGCGAGTCGCAACATCGCTTTACGATCCGCTGGCGTCGTGGTCGAAGCGCGCCAGACCGCGGGTAGATCCCGGGCTAACGCACGAATCCGACTTCGATCTTCATCGCTCAATTGCACGCGGTGTTCGCGTTTTGCGTTCTCCAAGCGCCGGCGGACCTCCGCGAGCTCCTGCAGCCGTGCTTCCCACTCGCTCTCAAGCGTGCGGGCGACGACCCGGTTGTCCGGATCCACGGCCTTGTAGCGCCGCTCGGCTCGCCGCGCTTCGTACTCGGCCTGCTCGAAACGAAGCTTCCACTGTTCTTCCAGCGAATCGGCCTGAGCGTCGACTTCGCGCTCGACGGCAAGCGAGAGTTCCAGTTCGGTGGGCACGATCATCCGCAGCAGGAGATCTTCGACAGCTGCATCGATGGCCTGCCTACTCACCATCCAACATACACGCGCGCCGCGGTCCTGCTCACCATGGCATATGTAGATCCAGCGGTTGCCGGCCTTGCCGGAATAGACCGTCCGCATGCGGCGCCCACAACGGCCGCAAAGCAAAATGCCGCTCAACAGGGCGTGGCCTTCGCGAGGCGCTCCGCGTGAGGTTGTGCGAGCGGCGTTGTCCGCGAGCTTATCGAGATTGCTCAAATACGTCTCCCACGTAATGAAACCCTGGTGAGATCCTTCAATCAGTGAGATCCACTCCTGCCGCGCTTGAGACTGACGGGCCGTACGTATTTCGCCATCGACGAGTATCTTTTTCTCACGGCGGCGGCCGTAGGCATACGCACCTGCATAGATCGGGCTCTTCAGGATCTCCTTCAGCCGGCTCACACTCAGCGGCTTCCACGTCAGGGCGGTCGTGCCGTCGGCGAAGCTGCGCCGCGTTGGTACTCGAAACCCCTCTCGGCGTGCCCATCGTATCACGGCATTTGCCGTCGGCTCAGTCGCGAAACGTTCGAAGATCATACCCATCGCCCGCTGCACAGCCAGGTCCGGGTCCATCTCGAACCCCCCGTCGCCCCAAACGTAGCCCGTGGGTGCGGCAAAATGCAGTTCGCCGCGCTGAGCCTTGCGACGCTGCGCCCCATTGAGCCGCAGACGCAGCCAGTGGAGTTCGGCTTCCGACATCGTCCCCTTGAAGTCCAACAGCAGCTTGTCATCCGCCTCGCGTGGATCGTAGATGGCATGCTCGTCGCAAACCACGACCTGAGCCACGCCGCACAAAGCGAGCAGGCGCTGCCAGTCCTGCGATGAGCGCGCCAGCCGTGAAACTTCCAGGGTGAAGATTGCTCCTGCCCTGCCGTGTGCAACGGCCTCGGCAAGACGCCGAAATCCATTCCGGTCATCTGCCGTCGCTCCGCTTCGTCCCAGGTCTTCGTCGATCACGTCGACAGCGTCTTCCGGCCAGCCCAGCGCGCGAGCGCGTTCAACCAAGGCGTATTGCCGCGCCGTTGACTCGGTGTTCGCAAAGACCTGCGTCGCTGTCGACTGACGGACATAGACGTAAGCCCGGCGCTTGAGGTGCAGTGCTTGTATCTTGTCTCTCATCACGATTCTCCCAACGGGCCTTCATCGCTTCGTGAACCAGAATCTGATGAACCAGCTTGGCCCACCACACTAGCAGCCGCTGCGGTTCGCAGCGCACGGACGAACCACAGCAGCCTTGATCCTCAGCCTCGCAGGTGTCTCGTGGCATCTTTCGTCAGTAGATAGAGCAGGACAGCCTTCTTGGACAGATTGGCCTTGCACTGGCGATCCAGCTTGCCGCGGCCTTTCGTATAGCCCACCAGGAGCCAGTTCGCGGCACGGTAACAGGTGCCTGCATACCGCTCCGAATCCACGAAGGTCTCCAGCAGCAAAGGCTGATATGCGTACAGCCGCTGCCAATCGGAGGCGATCCGCTTCGCGGCTAGCGCCAGCATCCGTGACGCTAAATTGGGCACGTTGATCCAGGGGAAAATCACGAAACGTGTGTTGTTCACGACGTAGCGAAGGTTCCGTTCGCGTTCTTGGAAGTTCCAGCCGATCCAGCGATCCCGCGCCTCCACTCGCCACGCTGCGCCCGCGAAGCAAAGGCAGGCGATCGGCTCTCCAGCGAGGGTTACAAAGTACTTGATGTGTGGCCCCACGGGCACGCCGTATCCCAGGTAGTGGTAGCGTTCCACATACTCGTTCCACAACCTCTCTTGTTCGAGATTGCGTGTTCCGCTCACGATCCGGAACGAGGCTGCTTTGATATCGCGCGCACCAAAGGATGCCAACGGCCGCGGTGCGGATCGCTCCGTGATCGCCACAGGGCTCCTTCTCACGGATGGACGCCGCGGGCGTGGAAGACGGATGAATCCGATCTCGTCGAGCCGCGCAAGCACATCGCGGCAGGAGCGGTCCTTCAACCGCCCATTGGGTTGAATCCACCCCAGCTCTTTGCAAACCCGTTTCGAGAGCGCGAATCGATGCTCCTCGGGCGAGGTCTCGACGAGCATCTTGATTCTGGAGAGTTCTTCCGGCGTGAATGTGCGGCCGCGGATCCGGATGCCGCCGGGGATCCGCTCCACGGTTGCCGCTTCCAGCTTTTCCCAGGTTGAATGCTCCATCGCCATCCCAGTTGCGATGCGCGCCCGACTTCGCCTTCCACACAACCGGATCGCACTTCAACGCCAAGACTACCAGATTCCGAACAGTGGCACCGGAGGGAAGGTCAAAAAAGTTGCAGAAAATCGAGATCATGCTTCGACCCCGCGCTTCCGATCGAGCCTGCTTGAAACCCAGCGGCTGAGGTCGATCGCTGCCTGCGGCGAAATGCGGATCGTCCTCCCGTCAGACAATCGGCCCGAGGCGAGCGGAACCAACGATGTCCAAGAAACCGGTATGATTCGCCGGTCACCATTTTCACGTTCCACCAAAACCGCTCTATCGCCGAAACTCTGCAGCACTGCTACTTCCTCGCTGTGCCATGGATGCACCGCGAGCACGATCATGGTTGAGCGCCACCCTGTCTGGCCCCACTTGGTTGTAGTCTGGCTGGAGGTCTTCCAGCCGGACCCGGTCGCGCGCAGGAACGCAGACGCCGGCATGGACGCTGAAGCCGGAAACCGACGCACAGCAGGGGCTCGACGGGAGGGCGCCATCTTCGGGATCCACCTCGTCCCCCACTCTTGTGATGCGCATGCCGGCGCGCGGTCCCGTCGCCACGCGCCCCGAGACCGAGGCGCCGTAGAGTTCGGCGAGCAACGGTTCGTCACGCCAAAGGCCATCTGCCTCGTCCGGATCCGCTTGCGAACCCAAACTGCGTTTCTCCATGAGCCTTGCAACACGGCGATGAATGCGCTCCGTCACATGGGCAACTTCCTTATCCGTCGGCGGGGAGACACGCCGGAACACCGGTACGCCCTTGCCGTCCATCACATAGGTGCCATCCAAAACGAGGACATGGATATGAGGATCGAGGTTCAGCGCATCGCTGAAGCGTTGAATGAAGGCCACGGCGCCGCAACGAGCCTGGCGGTTCGAGGCAGGAATGCCCGCCCTGCGGCGAATGGAAGCAAAGATATTTCGTACAAAGATCTGCAATACATCCCTGACCAGGGATGAGTCGTAAGCAAGGCGATAGCGCAACGCATAAGGGACGGAAAGCACCCACTGCCGGACCGGCAATTCGGGGAAAACACGATCCACCAGATGCGCGGCTGTGTCGGCCATGCGCCGCCCACCACACGACGGACAGAACGACCTTCCCTTACATGAATAAGGGACAAGCCGATCCAGTCCGCAGGCATCGCAGTGAACCCTCAAAAAACCTCGGGCCAAAACGCCGCAATCCAGAAATGCTCGCAGCTCCTGTTCCACGAAGCGCGGCACCACCCGGTCTCGCTTCCGTTGCCGGGCCAGGAAGGTCTCCAGATGGCCTGCAACAACACCATAGAGAACCGTCTTTTCTGGATTGCGGGGTATATACGTCCCAACGCTTTCACAAACAATGAGATCCGGTTCAGCAGGCACCAATGCGCAAAAGCCGGGTGGGATTTCCTCGGGCAGGTAGGCGGCAGGATTTGGGTAGACCTCTCCCATGAATCAGCCTCCCGCGGCCGGAAGGCCGCTACCCATCTAACTGTCTGACAGCCGATTTGAGCGGATATTTACGTGAGGGCAGTCTTATAAGCATTTCTATCCGGGAGGGCAAGGAGAAAAAAGGTGAGGAGAGGGGATGGCAGGAGGGAAACGGAAAGGAAGACACGGAGCAGGCAGCGCATTGCCGGGCTCCCTGGCCATCAAACATCGCTTTGCCTGCCCGGCAATGCGCTGCCTGCTCCGTGTGTCGAGCTCGCGAGCGCAGCAGCTCTGAGCCGGGGCACACCTCGACCGGACGGGCGTGTTGGCCGGCGTTCGGGATTGTCGGAGGAAAAAGAAATGATCGGGACAATCTCCGTGGAATATGACATCGAATATCTGTCAGTGGCTGCTTTTGAAGGGGCTAAAACATCGGCAATTCCCCTGGCCTGACCCCATCAGCGGCCGGCATCTCACTTCATGCCGATTTTGCTTTCGGCTGCCCCCTCGTTTGCATACAATCCATTGCGTTCACAGCTATCCCCCGGTTTCTGCGGAAACTACTGGAGCTTGGTCTTGAAGATTTCTGGCCTGGGTTTTGTTTCCTGGCTGCTGATCGGGACGTCTGCGCTTTCCGCGTGCGGGAAACATGTTCAGGTGCAGGCACCGGATTCGGATATGGTTCCGGGCCAGACCGAGATCGGCATCGCCAGCTGGTACGGCCGGCCGTATCATGGCCGGCGGGCGGCGAACGGCGAGATTTACGACATGGAGGTGCTTACGGCGGCGCACCGGACTCTCCCATTCGGAACGCGGGTGCGCGTCGAAAATCTCGAGAATGGCAAGGCCGTCGAACTGCGCATCAACGACCGCGGGCCCTTCGTCAAGGACCGGATCATCGATGTGTCGCATGCTGCCGCCCGCGCCCTCGACATGGTCGGTCCCGGCACCGCGCAGGTTCGTCTCCAGCTGCTTTCCATCCCTGCGGACGCAGCGGAAGACAGCTTCGCCATACAGGTGGGGGCTTTCCAGGATCGGGATCGGGCCGACGTTCTGCGCCAGGATATGGAGAATCGCTACGGATCGGCTCAGATCGTGAAACGGGAAGGGGATCCTGATCTGTGGCGCGTCCTGGTCGGCAGGGTCGGGAGCGTCGAGGAAGCCGCCTCACTTGCCCGGCGCATCCGCATCGATCAGCCTGACAAAGTGGGCGCCGCCTTCGTGGTCCACATAGACCGATCCGAATGATTTTGGATGAGAGTCCGCCGTCAGCGCCTGGCGGGAGGCGGGGCGGATGCCGCCAGCTTTCCGTCCACGAATGCCATGGTTTCAAGGGCGCTCGGGAAACCGGCCGGAGTCTTCCCCTTCGGATCGCGTCCTACCTTGGCACGTTCCCGGGGGCTCCAGATTTCGACCTTGGCGCCATTCTCGTCTCGCTTTTCGACCGATTTCGGCTTGCCCACCACACAGTAGGCTTGTTCGGGAGTCATTCCCGGCAGCACGGAACGCGCGGCGATCGCCTGACGGATCTCGGCCGGCCACTCGGTGTGCTCGTCCTGCAAGGGGACGGCCGAGAACGTCCGGTTGAAGGCCGCCTTGAAGTCGTCCATCGATTTGATGCCGACAAACAGCAGCATGAACTTGGATCTGCCTCCTCCCTTGCGGATTTCCAGGGCGCCGCCGGACTGCCGCACCGTATCGGGGGTCACCTGGTCGTTCACACGCATGCTCCAGTATGTGTACCAGTTTGTGTACGCCGGCGCGGCGCTGGGGATGTACGCTCCTTCGGGCGAGACTTCGACCAGCGGGTTCCCTCGCACTTCATACACGTAGGGCACGTCGATCCGCAGGTACAGCTTGGCCTGTAACATCTTCTTTGCCTGCTGGAGGAATTCTTCGGGGAATTTCGCCAGGGGCTCGAGCTTGGCTTTGTCGCCGATCTCGGTGAGTTTCCCGTCGACGAACATGATCGACGCGGGGAAGTCCGAGGGTATCAGGGCCTTGGGGTCGACGCTGTGGTGTACGGCCTGGCGCGGATACCAGGTCTCGACCTTCGGACCCCCCTGCTCGCTCTTCTCCTCGCGCACCGGCTTGCCCACAACACAATAGGCCTGCTCGGGCGTCATCCCCGGGACCACGCGTCGCTCGGCAACGGCCTTGCGGATCTCGGCCGGCCACTCGGGGTGCTCGTCCTGCAAAGGAACCTTCGAAAAGGTCCGGTCGAAAGCAGCCTTGAAATCATCAAGCGTCTTGAGGCCGACGAACGTCACGATTACCTCGTTGTCGTTGGGCGGAAGGCCCTCCATCGAGAGATCGATCGAACCGCCCTTGTCGATCAACTTGCCGTACCGAACCGGGTCGTTGGGACGGAAGCGCCACATGACGTCCTCGGAGAGGCGGTCCGGCAGGGCCGAGGGGACACGCGCTTCCAAAGGCGAGACCTCGACCATCGACTCCACCTGCGTGGCGATAGAGCGTGCAATAGATATGGCGGTGGCGCCAAAACCACCGGAGGAGGGATGATAGTTATGGCAGGGAAGATCGATCCTCAGGTAATAGGTCCCCTTCACTACCTGCTTGGCCGCATTGAAGTCCTTGGAAATGAGTTGCGCCTGGCATGGCTGGTGGCACGCGAGGGCTACCAGGATTGTGGAGGCGCACATTAGAGTTCGCATAAGCCCGCTCCGTATGAGATCTACAGGTCTGAATTCAGCCTGGCCGAAATCTCCACTCTGGATTTTCGGCTCTGGATTTGTGCAATCAATCGAGCAGGGGATACTTGCAGATAACAAGAATATGGTCAAGCCCTGATTAAACACTTCTGCTTTATCATGCGTGAAATCAGTAATTTACAGAGTTTGGTGGCGGAGGAAGTAGGATTCGAACCCACGAGGGAGTTACCCCCCTAACGGTTTTCAAGACCGCCGCCTTCAACCACTCGGCCATTCCTCCGCGGTCTTAAGTGGCAGGGAAATATTACACTTTTCCTTCCAGCGTTGACAAGCCCCGCCGGCATTTGGGGCGCGAATTTCACTTTCGACCTCGAGGGAGTCAAACGACCGATGAACATCTATTTTTGCGGGGCGATTGCCGGAGGCCGCGACTACCTGACCGTGTACCGGCACATAGTAAGCCGCCTTCAGGCCGAGGGGCACACGGTGCCGACACAGCATGTCGCCAGCCCGGATGTGCTCCACGAGGAACAAGCCTTCACGCCGCCCGCGGTCTACGAACGCGATCAGGCGTGGCTGCGGCAAGCCGAGGTCATGATCGCCGAAATCTCCACTCCTTCTCTCGGCGTCGGCTATGAAATCGCCCTGGGGCTGCAGCTGGGCAAACCGGTCCTGTGCCTGTACCGCGAGGGGCTCTCGATCTCCAAAATGATTACCGGCAATCCTGCTCTCACCCTGCAAGTGCACACCTATGGGAATCTTTCCGACCTCGATCGACACATCGACCGGTTCCTGGCGGGGCTGGCAGCCTCGAAAACAGAGGCATAGGGCATGCGCGCATGGAAGCGCAGCCAATGACGCCGTCTCATGTGCCCGCAACCTGGAGCGTTCAAGAGGCACTCCCCTGATGGCAGTGCTCTCTAAAATCTGTGGAATCCGTGAAATCCGTGGCGTTTTTGCCTTTTGCGCGAGGAACTGTTCTCAAACCCTTGAACTTCTTGATTGAGATCCCGGGTTCGATGTTAGAATGCGGCAGGCGCGTGGCGAGCACGCGCTCGAAGCGCGAGGAGGAAGGAATGACCATTCGTCATTTGCGATATGTAACCATCATTGGTGCCTGTCTGTTGTTTGCCCTGTTCGTATATGCCGGGCCCAAGGATTTTTGGGAACTCAAACCCTATACCGATTGGAGCGCCAAAGAAGTTGAGAAGCTCCTGCTCAAGAATTCGCCCTGGACCCAGACACTGCTTATCGATTCATCCCCGGGTGGCGGCGGCGGCGGTGGTGGCGGAGGCAGTTCGAGGGGCGGCGGCGGTGGCGGCTCCTCGGTATCCTCGACCCTGATCATCGTCAACTGGTTCGCCCGGCCCGCCCGTGAAGCCGCGGCTCGGCAACTGATGCTGCAAAACCCGAATGTTACTCAGCAGCAGCTCGACGGGATCCTGAATCGCAGCGGTCAGGCAATGGAACTGCTTGTAACCGGCTTTTCGCCGGCAACGAGAGGGAGAGGACGCGGCGGCAGCAGCAGCGGCGGTGGCGGCGACGCGGAACTGGAGAAATTCAAGCAGGAAACCTGCCTTCAGAAGAAAAACAACGAGAAGATCCCGCTCGCAAACCTTGTGGTGCCGGCCAATCGCAACGCGGCTACCACTCTGCAGTTTGCCCGGGAAATTGACGGTAAGCCGACCCTGACGGCGGAAGATCAGGAAGTCACCCTCATCATGCGGATTGCGGACAAAGTTTACAAATTCAAGTTCAAACTGGCCAATATGGTGGTGAAAGACAAACTCGAAATCTGATGCCCTCCCCGGGGCATGAGTCGGTTACTTTGGCGCCGTGGCGAGGTCAGGCCGCGGCGCCATCCAGCCTGCCTGTGCCCGCCAGCTTCCATCTACTCCTGCGTTTTTCCCGCACCCTTCTCTTCCTTCGACCTCAATATCGTTACCAGCTTCGAAAATGGCCTTTTTGGATAAAACTGCCGAAGTGTCCTTGGAGATTTCCGGTCTCTTCACAGACCCAGCGCCGAAGGCGCCATGGCATGACGCCGCTTTTGCCATTCCCTACTTGGAAGGCGGCGCCGTGGCCTGAACCTTATACGCATCTTCATGCTGGGAAAAACAAGAGTTTTTGTGCCGCGCCGTCGGCGCTCGATCCCGAGCCATCCCATTCCCGGCCTTACGGCCGGGCCTAGGTACTGCCGGCCCCTCGGGCCACGGGCATGCATGTCCATGGATCAATCGAACGCCCGCACCACCTGTGGCCAAAATCAGGAGCCATGCCGCGATGGTCGCGAAATCCAGGCGCGAAGCGCCGGCAGTACCTGGCCCCGCGCGTCAGCGCGGGGAAGGGAGTGGTTGAGAAATGAGGCCCGCAAGGGCCGGCACCCGCCTCCAGCGAGTTTGCCTGTCGCGAGCAAGATGCGTATATGGACGCTTCATCGAGCCGGAACCAGCCTCGCCGGTCGTCGATCAGTCGTATGGCTGCGGCCAGATCATCGGGAAGATGAACGCCGGAAGGATATACCCCGACCTCTGAACCGCGATCCCCAAAGCCGACCCGATCCCCATGACCGCGAGCAGCAGGATCAGGAGGAGTCGGATCATCAGGGACACCGGTGGCTGTCCCTCCTCTCTGCCTGGTTATCGTGTCCCTCTTGTCATCGGGATACTATGACCAGGCAGCCAACGCGAGACCAGCCTGGATGCCAGAATCATGCGATCCTGGGTCAGAAGCGGCAATTTGTGCGTGCGGCTCGTCGCCACGATCACACGATCGGCGGGATCGCGATGAAAGCTGGTGGGAAGCGAAGCGATTTCTTCGGCTATCAGAGTCGTTATCGGCAGCACGAGCACAGTGCGGGGATGGGCGGCAGCTTGCAGCCATTCTCCAAAGGGGACGCGAAACCGGAGCCGTCCTCTCTCTACCAGCGTAGCCGCCTCCCACAGGCTGATGTCGCTTATGGCAGGGCGAATTTCAGCAGGCAATCCATCCAATGCGTCGAGGAATCTGCGTCCGAGACGTGGGTCGTGATCCACCCACCAGATCCACGCGTGGGTATCCAGGAGCGGCGCCGAATTCACTTCAAGGCCTCCACTTCGGATTCATCGATGGCAGGCTTTACGGGATCGCCAAACCACTGGGCCGATCTCCGCACCTTGAGCCACGGCTTGGCCTCACTCTCGCCGTCGGCAATCAGACGTGCCACAACCCGCCCACGCTTGGTGATGATGACAGGCTCCCCTGACTCGTGTACCCGGTCGATCAACGCCAGGCTCTTCGCCTTGAATTCAGTCGCGGTGATTTTCATATGACCAGTATTGGTGACCAGTCCGCATTTGTCAAGGCAAACGATTTGCGGTTCGGCATCAGTTTCCGCCCAACTTCCGCCGCACGCCGTCCAGATCAAGTCCGGCCTCCCGAAGGATCCTGGTCGCCAATGAGTTTTCGTTCCTCCAAGTTCGCCGGTCGAGATTTTCTGCACAAGATAAACGTTATTTGTAAGCTTCCATTCCCTGTCGAGGCCAAGATATATCGCAGAGGTTATGATGCGTTTTCCTCCATCAAATCTGCCTTCCAGGACCACGCGTCCCTCGCTTGTGCCAATAAAGACAGCTTTACCCTCAATGTTTTTCGCGAGCCACACCTTTTCCGGCGAATGATGCAAATCGAATTCGAATGAAATGGATTCGGTTTGCGATGGGGCGGTCTTGTCGATGGGGTTCATTCGTCCATAGTCTCCAGCAGTTGTTCAAGGCGATCGACGTGCTCCGGCCAGAAGGCGCGGTGGTGCGCGATCCAGTCGATGAGCGCCTTCATCCCGCGCGGCTCCACCCGGTAGTAGACGCAGCGCCCCTCGCGCCGGCCGTTCACCAGGCCGGCGTCTTTCAAAGTGGCGAGATGCTGCGAGACCGCCGGCTGCGAAATGTCGAAGCGCGCCGTGAGGTCCTTCACCGCCGCTTCGCCACGCGTGAGCGACTCGAGGATCGCCCGGCGGCTGGGGTCCGCCAGCGCCTGGAAGATCTTGTTTTCGGCCACGGCCGCGCTCATGCATGAAACATAAGCCGATACTTATTGATGGTCAAGCACGCGGATCGGGCGTGCTCCCCACGATTCGGCTGCACCTGTTTTCTCGCCGTGCGGCCCGATGTACTTCCACAGCAAGCTCCCCTGATTCCGGCACAATCAGCGATCTCAAGGAAGCGCCGGCCACCAACGGCTCTTCGCCGTTATGACTCGTCTGATTTGGGCAGCGCGGTCACCCGTAGGATCGGTCGATACATGAATTCGCCATAGACAAGTTTCCCGCGCGCTAATCCTTTGATTTTCCCGCGCTATTCCGCGAAACTATGGTTTCAATAACCCCAGGCATCGGAGTGTGAAAAAAATGAATCGACGCAAATTGCCGACCTCACTATCCTGCGGTCTCATCTTTCTCCTGAGCTGCTACCTGTTCTCCGCCCAGGAACCCACAAGCGGCGGCACTTTCAAGGTGCAGTTCGGCCAGGCTGGAATCCTGAGCCTGAAGCGCGCGAACGACAAATACGACACCGAATATATCGCCAGGAACCGGGTGCTGGGTCACTTGAACATCCGCTATAAAATGGGGGAAAACGAATGGCGCCAGTTCTCCACGGCCGACGGCAAGAATAAATTCCGCCAGGTGCGCGGTGATGCCTCCGATCCCGCGCCGCAGTACAACGTCATCTACAACGAATCCGGTTGGGACGATTACTTTGCGGACATAGAGTTGACGGAGAGATTCCGGGTGCAGGACAATGCGCTTTACTGGACGATTCACTTCAAGAATCCGACCCACAAGCCCCTGGAACTGGGCGATGTCGTCCTCCCTCTCCCTTTCAACATGGAAAAGCGCTGGGACAAGGAGATCAGCACCACCCAGCGCCTGGTTCAACACGATTTTATTTCGGGCCACGGGTCGTTTCTTTTCTGGATGCGCCCCAACACGGAGGGTCCGTATCTCGTGATGACTCCCGTGGCCGTCTGCCCGTTGTTTGAACCCAACACCTTGGAACGGAACTTTGCGCCGGCCAAGTTCGAGTATTCCGATGGCGCGGGACTTTATATTCACTCCGCATTTAAAGCGGAAGAGGATAAAGAGCGCGGCGGCAACTGGCGCCAGCCCCAGACGAGCCATGTCCTTTCCTCCAAATTCACTCCGAACGACGAACTGACCTATACGTTCAAATTCCGCTGGGCCGAGGATTACGAAGGCGCGCGTGACGTGCTCTATGAAGAGGGCCTTTTCGATGTCCACGTTGTTCCCGGAATGACCGTCCCCTTGGGATTCGAAGCGATGGTTTCCCTGCGCTCTCGCAGCAGGATTCACGCGGTGGCGCCGGAATTCCCCGAACAGACCCAGATCGGCTATGCCGGCGAAAAGTCCAAGGACACGCACCTGTACAAAATCAAATTCATGCGCCTGGGAGAGAACAAGCTGACGGTCCGTTTTGGCCGGGATCAATCCATGATTCTCGAGTTCTTCGTCTCGGAACCCCTCGAAACCCTGATCAAGAAGCGGTCCGCCTTCATCGTCGCCAAACAGCAGCACCGGGATCCGTCCAAGTGGTACAACGGCCTGTTCTCCGACTGGGACGCGCGCGGCAGGATTCTGCGCGGCCCGGATGACACCGGCGGTATGCACGACTACATGGTCGCCAGCGACGACCCCGGGCTGTGCAAGGCGCCCTTTGTCGCCGGTAAGAACGCAGAGTTTCCCGATCCGAAGGAGATCGAAGCGGTCGAATATTACCTGAAAAACTATGTCTGGGGGAAACTCCAGATGACCGACCAGGAGAAATATCCCTACGCCGTCTACGGCATCGACAACTGGAAGATCAACCGCGACAGCAAACCCGAGGACCGCAACGGCTGGACGGAGCACGTCTGGCGCGTGTTCGACTATCCGCACGTGGTCCACCTGTATTGGAACATGTACCGGATCGCAAAGCACTATCCGGAATTGGTGCATTATCTGGACAAGGACGGCTACCTGCAGCGCGCGTTCGGCACGGCCATGGCGTATTACACCGTACCGCTCAAGACCGGGCAATGGTCAGCCTATCAGGTCGGCAACTACGACGAACTGGTGATCGCGGACGTGGTCGCGGAACTCGACGCGGCCGGTTGGAAAGACAAGGCGGATCAGTTGCGGCGCCAGTGGGAAGGGAAGGTCGAACATTTTGTCAACGAGCGGCCGAACCTGTTCTGGTCCGAAATGACCTTCGATCCAACGGGGTTCGAATCGCACCATGCCTTCGCCCGGTACGCGGCGGAAGCGGTCAAAAACAAATCCGCGACGCTGAAGGTCACTGGTGCCGCCGCCGCCTCCTTTATGGAGGAATCGATGGGAGGCAATATCGCCACACGCGGCTGGCTGGAAACCGCATTTCACGAATTGGGTGTCCAGGGGGATATGCGCTACACCGCGCAGATGGGGGGGTGGGCAATACTCGATTACGCGCTGCATTATGCCAAAGATCCCTTCCCGTTCCTGCGGCTGGGCTACGCATCGTACCTCAGCTCCTGGGCGCTCATGAGTTCGGGAACGGAGGAAACCAACTACGGCTACTGGTATCCCGGGAAAGACAACGACGGCGCGGCGGGAAGCGCCTTCATCAGGGCTGCGTACGGGTCCAACTGGGCCGGCATCCAGCAGCCGCGCGGCCCGTGGCCCTACAGCGGCGAAATCGAACTCGGTTACGGCGCCGCGTTGCGCACGGCGGCTGCGATCGTCGCCGAGGATCCGCTGTTCGGGTGGATCGCATACGGCGGCCAGATCCAGAAAACAGGCGGCCGCATCGAAGTTCAGCCGCTGGACGGCGTGCGCCGCCGCTTTCACTGGGTGCGCGAAAGCACGCGGTTTCATCTATGGCTGGACCGTGACGGCTTCGCCGCAGGCCAGCCTGTAATCGCCGCCGAGAACCTGAGCGAGATCTCCTTCAGCATGGAAAACCGCTCTCCGAATCAGGCGAAGCCGCACACAACGGAAATGCGCTTGGTGGGACTGCCATCCGGATCATACGAAATCTCGTTGGACGGGAAATCGCTCGGGCGGATATCCGGCGGCCCGGAACAGCAGCGCATTCAGCTGCCCGTCGCCTCGCCGGCCGTGAGGGTCACAATCCGCGCGGTACCACGACCCTGATCCACTGTGGAGTGCGGCATGCCGCTTTCTTGAACCACGAAATACACGAAACACACGAAATATTCGAATCGGGACATTCATGTTGAATGGAATGTCGGCGCTCTCTGAAGCCAAAGCACGGCAACCAGGGCATGTCGAAAGATGAGCATTTCTATCCGGAAGTGCGCGACTGGGACAGCGCGGTGGTCGGCAAGTTTTATCGTCCCATCAAGAAGCCGCTCACGCTCCGGATCGATGCCGATGTCCTTGCGTGGCTTAATCCCAGGGAAAGGGATATCAAACCCGCATTAATCAAATCCTTCGCTCTGCCATGCTGGACCATGCCCGCAGGCGCAGAGCGTAAGCCGGCGGCCCCAATGCCGATCACAACATCGCGCTCGTGATCGGCACCACTTTCTGCGCCGCCGGGGTTTTGTCCAGAGTGGCGCGGTAATCCGCCAGCCGCTTCCGTCCATCCACGAGATCCTGGCGCGCCACAATGGCGTAACGACGGTAAATGCTTTTGGTCTTGTGCCCGACCAGCTTCATGGCCACCGATGCGCCGACCGAGGAGGAACTGCCCACGGCGGACGGCTACACGGTCAACGTGACGCTAAGCGGCAATGGGGGATCGATGGAAGCTGCGCGGGCGATAATGAAAGCCGGGGCGGCCATGGTGCGGGCTGGCGGGGCGGGTGTATTCATCGATAACAGCGCGCTGGCTCATGGCGGCGAGCTTTGGCTCGAGATGGCCGAAGACGGCGGCGCCGACGCTTTGAGTTTCGCGTTTGTCGGCATCGTCCGAGGCAGGAGAGACATCTGGACAGTCGGGATGCACGTGTTGGGCTTGCGCGACATCGTGGTGAAGCGAGCAGACGTCGAGAAAGGCTTTGATATAGTCGAAGTAATCCGCTATCTGATCCGGGAGGACAAGGCGGTAGGGGACGGCCATAGACTGGCCGATGTGAACGGGCCGTGGTTCAGCTGCTGCGCGGAAGACGGCGACCCGGGAATGGTTGGCACTCCCATGTACAATCCCTTCGGCCGCAACCGCCTGGTGGAATTGCGGCAAATCGCGAGTAACAACCAGCATGGTTCGGGGGACTACGCCGTTTCCTTTGCGCCCTCTGGCAATATTCAATGGCGCTGCGCACGACATCTGCTATTTTCATGCGTCTTGCCTCTAGCCGGGATCAGTGTAATAAGTTGATGAAGAGGGTGATGACGAGGGAATTGGTAAGGTCGATGAGAAATGCTCCGACCACGGGTACGATCAGAAAACTTCGGGGGGCGGGGCCGAAACGATCGACCAGGGCCTGCATATTGGCGATCGCGTTCGGTGTGATCCCCATGCCGAATCCGATGTGACCGCTGGTGGACACGGCCGCCTCATAGTCGCGCCCCAACAGGCAAAACGTGGTCCCCACGGCGTACAGCGAGGTGACCACGGTTTGAACCATGAGGATCACCAGCATGGGAAGCGCCAGGCTGGCCAGTTGCCAGAGTTTCAAATCCATCAGCGCGATGACGAGGAAAAAGCTCAGGCAGAGGAAGCCGATGGCTTCCATGGACGCTTCATTGAGCCGGAACCAGCCTCGCCGGTCGTCGATCAGTCGTATGGCTGCGGCCAGAATCATCGGGAAGATAAACGCCGGAAGGATATACCCCGACCTCTGAACCGCGATCCCCAAAGCCGATCCGATTCCCATGACCGCGAGCAGCAGAATCAGGTTGTGCAGGAGCATCCCCCCGGTAGGTCCACGGGCGGCACCGGAGGGCACGGGCCGGGCCGGCCCGCTCTGACCGGCAGGGGCTCGCAATTGCCGCCGCCGGATCAGCGCGCAGGCGACGGGATTTCCCACCAGGCTGGCCACGAAGATGCCGAAGGTCGCCGAAGCGATGATCAAACTGCCGGCCCCGGGAATGCCGAGATTCACAAAAGTGTCGGTGAATGCCAAGCCGGTTGCCGGTCCCCCGGTCAGGGTTACGGCTCCGCAGATCACCCCAAGCAGCGGAGCGGCTCCCATGAGCCGGGCGGTTGCAACCCCCGCCAGGTTTTGCAGAATGCCGGTGCCGGTGGCGATGGCCCAGAACCATAATATTGTCCGGCCTCCAGCGCGCAGCAGGTTGAGCGTGGCGCTGAATCCGATGGTGGTGAAAAAGGCGACCTGCAGGGGCGCACGCAACGTGGTGTCGACCGTCATTCCCAGGTGATCCCGCAAGGCCAGAGTCAGAAGGGCAAACAGGAGGCCGCCCACGACCGGCATCGGAATGCTGAAGCGCCGCAGCCATGCGGTGTGCGAAACGAGCGCGGATCCGATATACAGGAAGAACGCGGCCAGGGCCAGGGTGAACAGGAGATCGATCCTGATGGTACGCAAACCGTCGATGATAAGCAGTTCCACAGCACCTCGGGCGATCCGGATGAATGCCGCTATTTCTACCGCGACGGCGCTCGATGCGCAAGCTTAAATGGTGGTAATTGAAGGTGAGAGTCAATCCCGGGGAAATCAAAACAAAAACGCCACGGATTCCATGGATTCCACCGATTCAGATGCATAAGGCAATCGGATATCGAAATGCGCCGGATAATCTCGGCTTGGCCCGCAACCTGGAGCGTTCAAGAGGCACTCCCGTGATGGCAGTGCTTTGAAAAATCCGTGGAATCCGTGGAATCCGTGGCGTTTTTGCCTTTGGCAAGCGACGGGCGCAATTATTTGGCCTTTTAAAAGCAGCCATGGATTCCACCGATTCAGATGCATAAGGCAATCGGATATCGAAATGAGCCGGATAATCTCGGCTTGGCCCGCAACCTGGAGCGTTCAAGAGGCACTCCCCTGATGGCAGTGCTTTTAAAAATCTGTGTAATCCGTGAAATCCGTGGCGTTTTTTTGGCCCCGATGCACACTGAAGGCAGGGGCGGGCTGCTGAATCCCACCTGCGCTTGCGCCCGGCTGAAACGGAAGATCTTCCGAACCGGTTGCGGTCCGGCGGCGTCATTCGGGCCAGCGGTGCTTTGGATAGCGGCGCTGCAGCTGGCGCCGGAGGTCGGGGTAATGCCGTTCCCAGAATCCGGCCAAGTCCTGGGTTACCTGGACCGGGCGCCGGTTGGGAGCCAGAAGATGTATGGTAAGCGGCAACCGGCCGGCGCATATGGCTGGAGTAGTCTTCATGCCGAAAAAATCCTGCAGCAGCGATGCGATCCAGGGGGTTCGGCCGGGCTCATAGTGGATCGGGAGCTTGCGCCCGCCAGGGAGGGTGAAGTGATCCGGTGTCTCCCGCCGCAGCAGATCTCTCTGCTGAGATGAAAACCGGGCTTGGAGCATGTCGGCCAGGGACACCCGGCTCAGCTCGACCAGGCTCCTGTGTCCGGTGCAGCATTGGGCGCAGGCCGCGGCGATGCCCTCCTCATCGATGGTTGGCAATGCGGCGGTGGGAAAGTGCTTTGCGAGGAGCGCCGCGCGCGCCACCAACCCCGGGACCCGATCGCCGTCGCGAAAGGCCGCCAGCCCTTTTCCCCGGGCGTTTTGAAACAATATCCGGGAGACGGCCTCCGATGGCCGGGCGGGGCTGGTGGACTCCTCGAGCACCAGGGTCCGGTATCTGGTCTGCACCGTCTCATCAACTCTTCCGCCCTGCTCATTCCACAGGCAGGCCACCTGACGGTTGATGTCTTCGGGGAAGAGTCCGGCCAGCCATTCAGGTTCCACCGCGGAAGCTATCCGAATGAGGACCCCGGACGCATCCCGGGTTCCTTTTTCCCCGGTGCGCATTTCAGCGTCGACGGCAGTGATGAGGGGCGCCGACTGGACGATGCTCGATTCGGCCAGCCGGGCGGAACCGCCCGCGGCCAGCAGAAACTCGGAACCGCCCGGCGCGCGCCGCCGGGCGACGCGATCCGGGAAAGCCGCCAGGATCGAGATGCCGAGAGCTTCCTCGACTTCCGGCTCGGCGGCCAGGTGCGAGCCGCGGCCCGCCAGCCGCACCAGTTGCCTGCGCGCACGATTGACGGCTTCCACCCCACGGGGATCGAGGTCCAGGGCGGCCATGCGATCCCGAGTGAAGCCGGACCTTTCCGCGGCGTGATACCGCTCCATGCGCTCTAGCAGGTCGGAAGACTCTGAGACGGAGCCTCTTGGCGTTCGGGGTAGGTCGCTCATCCGGCTCCGCGCGTCCAGAAGCATGTCGCGCTCGGCGATCACGGCCGCAAGCAGACACGCCTGCGCCGCCACTCCCCTCCGCTCCCCCTCGATCACCAGGCGCGCCAGGCGCGGATGAAGTGGAAATTCGGCCATCTTCCTGCCCGTTGGAGTAATGGCGCCCAAAGCATCCAGGGCGCCCAGCTGCCGCAACAGGTCTTCGGCTGCGCTCCAGGCGGACTCCGCAGGCGGCTCAAACCAGGCAAAGGAGCGCAGGTCGCGCAGCCCCGCTCCATGTAACGTCAGGGCCGATTCGGCGAGATCGGCCCGCTTGATTTCGGGGAGGTCGTGTTCGGGGCGGGTTTCGAAATCACGACGCGTATAAAGGCGCAGAACCCTCCCGGCCCGAGTCCGGCCCGCGCGCCCGGCCCTCTGGCGGGCCGACGCTTTGCTGATCTTGGCAAGGGAAAGGATCGGGAGGCCGCTCCAGGACGAATAACCCGCCACGCGGGCAAGCCCGGAGTCGATGACGGCCGCAATTCCCGGAATCGTGATCGAGGTCTCCGCTACGTTGGTCGCCAGGATCAGCTTCGGCCGTGTGGCCGGCTGGAGGGCCCGATCCTGGGCCGCCGCCGGCAGGTCGCCGTGCAGCGGAAAAATCCCCAGACCCGCCCTCGCCGCCTGGCCGCGCAGGGCTTCCGCCGCCCGCCGGATTTCCGCCGCGCCGGGGAGGAATATCAAGACATCCCCGCCGGGCTCATTCCCCAGCGTCGAGACCGCCATGACGACCTTCTCGTGCAAAGGCCGGTCTTCCTCGCGCTCTGCATGGCTGAGCGCGATATCGAAATTCGCGCCTTCGCAGCGCACGATCGGGGCGCCGCCGAGAAAGTCCGCGACCGGTTCCGCGTTCAGAGTTGCCGACATCACCAGGAGCCTAAGGTCCGGTCGCCTTTCCTGCTGCAGCCGGCGCAGAAACGCCAGGGCCAGATCGGCGGGAAGGTGGCGCTCGTGGAACTCATCGAGAATGACGGTCGAAATCCCTTGCAGGAGCGGATCCCGTACAATGCGGCGGGAGAGAATCCCCTCGGTGACAAACCGGATCCGCGTGCCGGGGCCGGAGATGCTTTCAAACCTGATGGTAAATCCGACCGTGCGCCCCAGCGATTCCCCGAACCCGGCCGCCACGCGGGCCGCGGCCAGGCGCGCCGCCAGCCGGCGCGGCTCCAGAATCAGGATTTCACCCGTTGCGGCGAAACCGGCATCATACAGGGCGCGGGGCACGCGGGTGGTTTTCCCGGCCCCCGGAGGCGCATGTACGACCAATCCCGAGGCGGCTCTCAGCCCTGCCACGATATCGGGGAGCACGGCATCGATGGGCAGCGCTTCAAGGCTCGGATCGGGCATCGGTTGATTTCGCCATCTGGCACACGACTTCATGGATGTTGAGGCGACGCCGCGCTCTCAACCCTGGAGCGTCGGAGCCCGGGTGCCGCTCCGGGTACGACCCCTATTTTTTTGCGGTCGCTGCGGCCCGGCGCAGGGCGCGCCGCAGTTCGTGCATCTCGTGCCGGACGGCCTTCAGCCGGGCATTGTCGTGCGCCGCCAGAGCTGTATTCCGGCGCTGCTTCAATCCCCTCAGCTGCGATTTGATGCCGGCCTTGCCGGCGCCGGCAGCCTTCCCTTTGTGGTGCGCGTGCATATCGATGTTGAGCGCCTTGCACATCGCTACCAGCAGATGTTCCTTGTTAAGCTGGGTGTATCCCTTCACGGCTTCGTGTTCGATCCCGGCGGCGATTTCGCGCAGTTCCGCGACTGTCTTTTCCTTCAGCTGCTCAAATGTATACGGCATGGGCTGGCTTCTCCTTTCCGCCCTCCAATTATAAAGGTTGTCGGATCAGCAGGATTAATAAATTCAACTCATCGGAATATTCTGTCGTCCCACGCCGGCGCCGGGGAGGCGCCCCGCGGCGAAACTCCTGCTCCGAAAATATATCTTTGCGCCCTCGCGTCTTGGCGTCATTGCGTTAAAATAATCAACGCAAGGACGCCAAGACGCAAAGCCAAAAGATTTTCATGCGTTACAGGGTGCGCCACCGGCGCATGAGGAGCTGTTCCGAAAATAGTGGGAAAGGCGATACCCCAAACTTCCGCACGAGCCTTAATTTCCCTTGCTCCGGAGGCGCTCTCAATATAGAAATACGTTTTCATCTCGGGGCTTTTCCGGACCGGGGGCCGCACGGCCGCAGTGAACCGGGCTGGTGCGTGGAAGGTGACGGGCATGGATAGAGACGTGAGGATTCGTACGATCATCGAAGGCGTTGCCGGGAAACCGATCGGGGTGGGCCGGGAGGATTCCCTGTTCGAATCCGGATTGCTGGATTCGTTTGCGCTGGTGGATCTGGTCAGTGCGCTGGAACAGGCGTTTGCCGTCAATATTCCCGATTCCGACCTAATTCCGCAGCGGTTCGATTCGATAGCCCGGATCGACCAGTACCTGGCCACCCGGCTGCAGGAGTAGCGGGATGGCGTTTCTGAACGCGTTTGGCAAATACCTGCCGGCCCGGGTCGTCGGCAATCAGGAACTCGGCGCCCTGCTGGGGGTGACGCCGGAATGGATCGAGAGCGCCTCCGGGATTCTTGAGCGGCGCTATGCCGCCGAGACGGAGACGGTTGTCGATCTCGCGCTCCAGGCTGCCGTGAATTGCCTGGAACGGAGCGACACCACACTCTCCCAGTTGGCGATGATCGTAGTTGCCTGCGGTTCGGCAGACCGCCAGTTTCCGGGTCCGGGAGTTCAGGTCGCCGCACGGCTGGGCATTCCCGGAATACCGGTGATCGATCTCCCACTGCCGAGCAGCGGAGCCTTATTCGGAATCGCGCTCGCGGCCAGATTCGCCGATGGCCAGGGCCCCGTTCTGGTGATTGCTTCCGAACGCATGTCGGCTATCATCCGGCGGGAACCGATGGACCGGAATACGGCGATCCTGTTTGGCGATGGCGCCGGAGCCTGCCTGGTGCATCCCGATCAGGGGCCGGCGGAGATTCGCGACAGCATCCTGTGCTCGGACGGCACTTACAGCGAGGACCTGCGGCTTGAATTCGGTGAACCGCTCCGTATGAACGGTCCGTCCGTGATGCTGCAGGCGGCACGCAAGATGCCTCGTGCCATTACGGACCTGCTGGCCCGGAACCGGATCCAACCTTCGGACGTCGGGGTCTTCGTGCTCCACCAGGCAAATCAGAACCTCCTGGACCGGGTGGCCCGCGCGTTGGATGTTCCCGGGGAGAAGCTCTTCAGCAATATTCGCGGATACGGAAATACATCTTCGGCCTCCATGCTGATCGCCGCCGCCGAATGGCAGGAGGCGACCGGTTTTACCCCGCGGGTGCCGGTGATTCTGGCGGCCTTCGGAGCCGGATTCCATTGGGGGGCGCTGCTGGCCGCCGGCGTCTGACGACCGGGAACCGTCCGCCGGCAATGTCCGCCGCCGGACGATGCCTTCGGGGAGTGACATGGTCTTCAGTTCCAATCTGTTCCTGTTCGGGTTTCTCCCCCTGGTGCTGGCCCTCTATTTCCTCACCCCCACGAGATTCCGCAACCTCTATCTCTTCGTGACCAGCCTGTTTTTTTATTTCTGGGGCTGCGGACCCGTCATCTTTGTGTTTCTTCTCTGCGTGGTCCTGAACCATTACGCCGGTCACTGGATCCACAACGCTCCCGCGGCCAGAGCCCGGATCATCCTTGCGACCACGCTGGTGCTCGATCTCTCGGTATTGGTCTACTATAAGTATTTCAATTTTCTCTCCGACCAGGTTTCTTCCATTCTCGGTCTTTTTCATGTCGGCTGGCAGCCAGGTTTCCGAGTCGCGCTGCCGATCGGGGTTTCGTTTTTCGTCTTCAAGGCCATGTCCTATCCGATCGAAGTGTATCGCCGTCTGGAAACGCCGCCACGGAAGCTGACCGATTTCGGCGCCTGGCTGGCCATGTTCCCGGATTTCATCGCCGGCCCCATCGTACGCTTCTCGGACGTGAGCCGTGAGATGTTCCATCGCACGGTCACCGTCGAGCTTTTTTTCAGCGGGCTGACCCGCTTCGGACTGGGTCTGGGGAAAAAGGTGTTGATCGCCAATCACCTCGGATTTGTCGCCGACAAGGTGTTCAACCTCCCCCCGGGCGAAACCGACGCCAGCCTGGCATGGCTCGGGCTGGTGTGCTACACGTTCCAGATTTACTACGATTTTTCAGGGTATTCCGACATGGCGATCGGGTTGGGACGCTTTTTCGGGTTTCACTTCCCGGAAAACTTCAACCAGCCTTACCGGTCGAAGAACATCACCGAGTTCTGGCGCCGCTGGCACATTACGCTGTCCCAGTGGTTCCGGGATTTCCTCTGGTTCCCCCTGGGCGCCAATCGCAAATCCGCGTGGCGCACCTACTTCAACCTGTTCGTCGTTTTCCTGCTCTGCGGATTCTGGCACGGGGCCGCCTGGACGTTTGTGATCTGGGGGGCGTGGTACGGAGTGCTCCTGGTTTTCGAGCTCTTCCTGCGCAATCGATTCCGTTTTCAGTTCTCCGGCATTCTGGGAAATCTCTACACCATGGGAATGGTCATGATCGGCTGGGTGTTCTTCCGCAGCCCCGACCTCCCGGCCGGCTGGGATTATCTGCGGTTGCTGTTCGGCCTTCGGTCCGGAAGCGCCGGTTTCCGCTATTTCCCGATCGGCTATTATCTGCCGCGCGACGTGGTCTTCTGCCTTATTCTGGCCGTTATATTCGCCTGGCTGCCCGTGGAACGCTTTGAGCGACGGCGGTTCTGGCAATCCGCCCCGGGCGTCGCGCTGGCGGGACTCACTTCCCTGGCGCTGATTGCCTATTCGGCAATTGTGCTGTCGACGGTCGGATTCAACCCGTTCATCTACTTTCGCTTCTGACTATGATCAAGGCGATCAGGATTGCGATAGTCACGCTCTTTGCCATGGTGATCGTGTCCCCTTTCGCGCAGGAGCACCTTCGCCTGTTCAAGTATCGTTCCCTGACCGAAAATCGCCTGAAAATTCCCCGTCCCTCTGATTGGCGGACGATGTTTGAAACCGGAACCCCATTCGCCAAAAAGTATGAGGAGTATTTCAACGACAACTATGGGCTGCGCGACCTGCTGATTCGCGCCAAAAACTCTCTCGATTACCGCCTGTTCCGCAAGTCGGAAAAGATTGTGATCGGTCCTGACCACTGGCTTTTCTATAAGAACATCCTTGAAGACATGCAGATTCTGCTGGAAAAAACGTGCGACCAGCTGTGTCCCCCGATGTATGACCGGTTTTTGAAACTGAACCGGATCCTGGCCGACCGGGGGATTACCCTCATCATCATCCCCTGCCCCATGAAGAACACGGTGTACCCCGAGATGCTCCCGGCGACCGCACCGCGGCGGCCGGTGCCCAATGCCTTTGACCGGTATTGTCGGTTTTTGGCCGATCATCCCGAGATTGTGACCATCGATGCCTATCCGACACTCATGGAACTGAAAAAATCGTTCCAGGTGTTTCACAAGACCGATTTCCACTGGACCGATCCCGCCGGGGCTTACGTGGCCAGGGATCTGGTGAATACGCTCGGGCGTCTCGCCGGCAAAGGTGATCTGTGGAATATTCGCATCGAGATGAAGGTTCAGAAGATGGGTTCAGGGGGGAAAACGCATCCCTGGGGCTCATGAGGCCGATCGTGGAGGATGCGCTCTTTCTCAAGCAGGACCGCATCGACACCGGGGTGGGGGAGTACACGCTCAGCAAAGAAGCGAATGAGTGGACATACAGGACCAAACTGGCTGATACCACGAAACTCCTGCCGACTACCGTTTTTTTCGGCGACTCATACGGTGACGCGTTCCTGCGGGCAGGGTTTACGGCCTACTTCTCTTACCTCCAGAAACACTCCAATTACGAGCTCAAGACGATGCTCAAGAGTCTCCCCGCGGGGACCCGTTTCGTTGTTTTCGAGCACATTGAGCCGTTCCTGAACGATCTGCTGAATCCGGAAATGTGGCCTGAGGAACTGAGAGGGAAGTGAGGCTCAGGGGGCGCCAGCGGCGAACAGGCAAAGAATGTTTGAACGCGGAAGAACGCTGACACGCGCGGATTGGGATGGAGCGAATCCGCGTGGGGAGCGTTCCCCGCCGCTGCATGGGCTGCCTTCGGCGGTGGGGACCAGGAAGGGACCGGAAATCTCCAAGCATACTTCGGCAGTGTTATCCAGAGAGGTCATTTTCGGAACAAGATGTCGCAGGATGCGGATGAACGCGGACTTCACAGATCGGCTCTGTGTGCGGGGCTTTTGCGGGCCCGCATTCTTCAATTCATCTGCGATCCGATTTCGCGTATGCTGCGTTGCAATTCTGATCAATCTCGGGATCTGGGAGGGGCCTAGCATTGACCGGCAGAGAATTCGGGCAGGCATTGACATTATTGGGCTGGGGGCTGGCCGGGCTGGCCATCGGCCATGCCGCCCCACAAGGCGCAGATGAGAGGGTGATTGTCACGGCCAGCCCGTATCCGGTCCCGTTCGACAACCTGTCACGCACGGTCACGGTGCTCACCCGGGCCGACATTGCCCGGCTTCCGGTCCGGTCGATCGCCGATGTGCTTTCCTATGCCTCATCGGTGGATGTGCGATCGCGCGCCCCGTTGGGAAAGCAGGCCGACATCTCGGTGCGCGGGTCGGCCTATTCCCAGGTGCTGATCATGGTGGACGGCGTGCGGATCAACGATGCGCAGACCGCTCATCACAACGCCGACTTCCCGGTACAATTGCAGGACGTGGAGCGCATCGAGGTTCTATGCGGCCCGGGCGCAGCTCCCTTCGGAGCCGATGCCCTGGGCGGCATCGTCAACATCATCACGCGGCGGACGGGCGAGCGGCTGTCGGCTTCGGTATCCACCGGGCAGTTCGGCCTGTTCGCAGGGGATTTTCACGCGGGCTTTAGGAAGGGGTCGGTGGCGCAGTCGGTGAGCGTCTCTGCGGATCGATCCTCCGGTTTCATGGAGGACCGGGACTTCAAGAGCGTGTCGGTAAGCGGGCGCACCGCGATTGGAGACCGCACGTCTGTTTTCCTTTCCTATGGGAACCGTGAGTTCGGCGCGGCGGAGTTCTACGGACCGTCGCCTTCAAGAGAGTGGACCAACCAGACCCTGATCTCCTTCGAGACGAAGCTTGGCAGGCAGCCGGACTCGAAGACACTGTTCCAGGCCTACTACCGGACCCACGGCGATCGGTTTCTCTACGACATCCGCACGCCGGACCTGTATGAAAACCGCCACCGGACCCATGCGGCCGGCGGACTGCTGAAATCGCAATGGTCGCTCACGGAGGCCCTGTCGCTCAGCCTGGGGGGCGAGGCAGGGGGAGACGTCATCGCATCGAGCAATCTGGGCGATCATGCCTATGCCCGGGCCAGCATTTTTGGTGAATTGCTATGGAAACCTGGAAAATCGGCAGCTGTTTATTCCGGTGTGCGGCTCGATTATTACTCGAATTTCGGCTCTGCGGTCAGCCCGTCACTGAGTGGAAGCTGGTGGATTGCACCGCGACTGCGCCTGCGATCGTCGGTTTCCCGCGCCTTCCGGATTCCGACCTTCACCGAGCTCTATTATCATGATCCGAACAACCAGGCCGATCCGCGCATCCGACCGGAGTCTGCCTGGGCGGTCGACGCGGGTTGCGATCTGATTCCGGCCAGGAACTGGTTGGGATCGCTGAACCTGTTCGCCCGTCGCGAACGCGACGTGATCGACTGGATACGGAACTCCCCGGAGGAAAGGTGGCGGACCGCCAACATCCGCCGGGTGACGACACGCGGCATTGAGGCCGGTCTCGAGCGCCTCTTTTGCCGCCGCGGCGAGCCTGGGATTGCGCTACAGCTGGCTGGAGAGCGGCGCCGGCGACGTCAGCTTCGCCTCGAAGTACGTTCTGGATTATCCGCGCCATTCCTGGGCCGCCTTCGGCAGCCTCCGCCTCCCCTTCTCCCTGGTCGCGGGGCAGTCTCTGCGCTTCCGGAGGCGGTCCGACGGGCGCAGCTACTGGTTGCTGGACGGGCGAGTGGAACGGAAATTCTGGAAGCTGACGGTCGGGGTTGATTTCACCAACCTGCTCGACAGCCGTTACCAGGAAATCAAAGGAGTGGATATGCCCGGCCGCTGGGTGACCGTGAGCCTGCGGGCTGTCATCCCGTCGCCGGTCCGCTGATCTGTATTTCTCACATGCCTCTCATGCTCCCTGGGGCGCACCCGGTGACGCATGAAAAAGATGGGCCGCAGAGGAGTAGCAGTCGGTATCGCCATCGAAATCTGAATCGGGATCGTTTTCGATATCGATAGCGATTGCGACCCCGATCCCGATTCGGACCCCGATGTCTGGCGGATGTAGAGCTTATTTTCGGAACAGCTCCTCATGCGCCTATGGCGCGCCCTGTAACGCATGAAAATCTTTTGGCTTTGCGACTTTGCGTCTTGGCGTCATTGCGTTGATTATTTTAACGCAATGACGCCAAGACGCGAGGGCGCAAAGAGATATTTTCGGAACAGGTTTCGGTGCGAAGCGTCGGGATTCCCGATTCTCAGGTCCGCAGTTGGCGGATTTTCAGCAGGAGCAGCCCGATCATAAACAGGAGGATCACGGCCGATACGGCCATGCCCTTCCGCCGGTAGGCCAGATCGGCAAGTGCTTTCCATCCGCTCTGCTCCGAGGCGTTGGCGATGCTCATCCCCTCGTCCAGGGTCTTTTGCAGCGTGGCCAGATTGAACTTGTGGATCTCCACCCGGGTGAGCACCAGGCGGTCCCGCCCTTCTGAAAGCTGATAGATCGGGCCGCTGACTTCCATGCCGGCCCGCGCGGCCCGGTCGAGGACCTCAGTGGCCGTCGCCATCCTGGCCTTCAATTCGGTGATTTTTGAATTCATCTGCTGGGCGGCGAGGTATCCGGCACTTCCGGGATCATGGCACAGGGGGCACCTGGCAGGTTCCTTGACGCCGAGCATGGTGTCGGAGGTGCGCACGATGAGATGGTTGTCGTGACAGGTGACGCAGGCCGGCAATCCCTGCGCGGCGAAGGCGGTCTTGTGCGGGCTCTGGCCGAAAAGATCCCATTGACTGGCGTGGCACTGCCCGCAGACGTTGGCTACCGAATCCACTCCCGGAGGGGTGGCGCCATGGTTGCCGTGACAATCGTTGCACGTGGGCGCGGAGAGATCGCGATTCTTGATCAGAGCCTCTCCATGAACGCTCTTGGAATACAGTTCCATCTGGTCGGTCGGGATCTGGTAGGGGGCCATGAGCTTGGCATCGGCGTGGCATCGACCGCAGGTCGACGCCACATTTGGCGCATACACGGGACTGTTCGGGTTGCTCACGGCGAGGATCCCATGGGCGCCATGGCAGTCGATGCAGGTGGCCACGTTGACGTCACCCGCCTGATTCTTTATGCCGTGGACGCTGGTCAGATACTCGCTGAACTGGTCGACGCGCGCCTGCGGATTATATTTGCGCATGAAGTCAGGCTTGCTGTGACAGGTTGCGCAAAAGGAGGCAATCTGTTTGCGCGCCGGGCGGCCGACGAACCCCTTGCGCGGATTCATCGAATCGGCGGAGCTTCCGGTCTCGATCCCGAGCGTGGGGTCGCCCCCATGGCAGCTTTGGCACGAGAGTCCCTGCTGAAAGTGGATGTCCTGCGCCGAGAGCTTGACCGGTCCCTGCGGAGAATCATCCATCTGCTGATGACATCGGACGCAGGTGTTTTCGACAGGCTTTGCGGCCGCCTGTGCCGGCGGCGGGGCAAATAGCATGATAAGCAATAATGGCTGCCACATGGGGCCGTCCCTAAGTTCGATAAGCCATCGCCGAAAGCACGACGATGTACACGATGACAACGATTCCCACGACGGGAAGCAGGCTCCGCCGTTTCGCAGGCCGCTCCGACTGTGAAACAAAAGGCGTGGCCAGGAGCAACAGGCCGAGAAGGCCGAAGAACAGGATGCCGAGTATTTCTCCGTCAATTCCGAGGATCCTCGACGGGATGTACTTCAGAGTCTGAAACATGAATACGAAGTACCATTCAGGCTTGATGCCGGCCGGAGCGGGGGCGAACGCATCAGCCTTCTCCCCCAATTCCCAGGGAAAAACCGCGGCCAGGACCGCCAACAGGGTGATGGCGGCCAGCCAGCCGACCAGATCGCGCAGGAGAAAATCCGGGATGAATTTCATTCTTGGCGTCCGGGCGGCATCGACCGAGGGGGGCGTGCTCATGCCGTGCTTCTGCACCAGGTAGAGGTGCACGCTGAGAATCACGGTCGTCACCGCCGGCAGGATGGCGACGTGGAAACCGAAGAAGCGCGTCAGCGTGGCTCCGGTGACTTCGTCGCCGCCACGGAGGAAGCGGAGCAGGAAGGACCCGATCACGGGCACCACTCCGGCGATATCGGTGCCCACCTTGGTGGCAAAAAAGGCCAGCTTGTTCCAGGGCAGCAGATAGCCGCTGAAACCGAACGCCAACGACAGGAACAGGAGGAGAACGCCGCTGACCCAGGTCAGATCCCGCGGACGGCGGAAGGAGCGCAGGAACAGGGTGCTGAACATGTGCACGAAGGCCGCCGCGATCATGAGGTTGGCCGACCAGCTGTGAACGGAGCGGATCAGCCATCCGAACTGCACTTCGGTCATGATGAACTGGACGCTCTCAAACGCGGTCTCAGCGCTCGGCCGGTAATAGAGCAGAAGCAGAATGCCGGTACACACCTGAACGACGAACAGGAAGAGGGTCATGCCGCCGAAGTAGTACCAGATGCTGTGGCGGTGCCTCGGCACATCCTTGTGTTCGATCAGTTCCTGGACGGCGCGCCAGCCCGCCCGTTCCTCCAGCCAGTCGCCCCATTTGGATATCCGCGCCTTCATCTTGCTACCCCCGCGAAACCACGATCTCATCGCCGCGCACGTTCACCTTGAATTCCTCCAGCGGCCGCGGCGGCGGTCCGGAGATGTTCTTCCCCGTCAGATCGTAGCGACCGTTGTGGCATGCGCACCAGATCAGCTTCTCATCGGAGCGATACTGCACGGTGCAATCCAGGTGTGTGCAGACCGCGCTGAAGGCGCGATACTCGCCCGCCGGCGTCTGAATCAGCAGGCCCGGCTTGCTGCCGAATTTGAAGATCTTGCCTTCATTCGGCTTCAATTCCGCAACCGTGCCTGCAACCACGCTCGATGCGGACGATTCCACGATTCGCGGCGGAATCATGAACCGCGTGATTGGATACAGAATGGCGCCCAGAGACGCAAAAGCCCCCGTGCCCAGAAGATAGTTGAGGACGTTGCGCCGGCTTGTCGGCTGTTCCGTTGGCATCATAATGGCAGCTCGATCCTGAAGTTTGGTTGAGGACACCAAAGATATCTAATGCAAAAGAACTTGGCAAAGGAAATATTCTGGCAAGAAACGGCTCAGCTGCCGCTCCTGCGCGCCGGTCGACGGAGCCGCGTGTAAAACAGCGATAAGGCGACCGCCATCAGTCCGAGAAGGAGAAAAGCGGCGACTCGGAATTTCGGGTCGAGGTGCGGAAGATCGACCAGAAACAGGTACACTACGGTTGCCGCCAGGTTCAGCAATGACATCCATCGGTACTTGATGTTGCGGAGCAGCAGGCTCAGAAGAAAATATGCGGCCGCCGAGGCCGTCCAGGAGAGGGCCACATAGGAACTGGGCATCAAATGATGCAGCGAATAGAGAATAAGTATGAAAGAAATGGCCAGGTAAACGTTGCGCAACCCATCGGTTCGCAGCGTCAACCGCTCCTTCTGCCAGTTCATGACCCGGGCGCTTCCGAGAGCCACCAGCGCGAAGCCGAAATTGACCAGATCCGAACGGGGTGAGGTGATCCAGTAGGCGATCAGGATGCTGAAATAGATGACGGCATTCGCGAACACCAGCACCCGGGAGCGGAACCAGAGCGCCATGGAGACCACCAGGAAGCTCTGCAGCCCCAGCCACAGGAACGCTTCGGGAACCCGTGCCAATCCGTAGATCGCGATGGTCAGTGACAGGTAACTGAAGCAGGCGAAAACCGACGGGGCGAAGTGCTGGTGCGTCGTCAGCCACTGGGCTATGGAGCAGAGGAGCAGAAGGCCGAAGGCGGCCAAATACACCGTAGCCCAGGTCCCGGGGTAAACGATGATCGCGGCCAGAGATATCGCTCCCGAGAAGCCCATGCCGTTGAGAAAAATCGCGCTGGCGCGCGCGACGTCCTCAGACGCCTCCGGATCGTAAAAGAGCGCCGGCCAGGCCAGGACGGCGGCACAGACGAACAGATAGGCCAACGGGTATTGCCCGGCGCCGATCGCTCCCGGCGGATGGCCGGCAATCGGATCATTGATCAGCCAGACCCCGTGGGCAAGATACACAAGCACGATGGTCAGGTTCAGCAGGCGCCACCAACCGCGGCGCAACGCCCGCTCCGCCGCATAGGCGCAGAGCAGGACCGTCAGCATCAGCATGATATGTGTGGCATCACTCAGGAGCGCCGACAGCAGACCGAGAAAGACGGCCAGGGCCGCGAGCAGCTGGGATTGCCGCACCACCGCCAGAAACAACTGCAGGGCGACCACCAGGAGAAGGAGCAGGAGCGCCGTGAGCTGACTCTCAAGAAGCGGGATCTGCGTGAAGTAATGCAGGCGCAGGGTTGTGTAGTACGACAACAACAGGCTTGCACACACGAGCAGGCGCGCCAGGTATGGGAAAGGTTGCTGCCAGGCACGGGCCAGGACATACAGTCCGGCGCCGGCACAGTACCCGATAACCGCGGACAACAGACTGTGGCCCTGGTTGAGCGTGTAGGTCATCAGGAAGGCGATCCCCAGGAGGAATACGATGCCTCCTGCCCACGGCAGACAGAACTCGCCGATTTTCATCTCCAGCTCGGTCTTGTCGCCGCCGGTCAGGTCAGGGAATGTGGCCTCCCGCGCCGATTCCATTCCGGCGGCCGGCAGGCCGAGTCGCGATTCGAGCCTGGCGATTCGCTGTTCGAGATTACGAAGCGTATGCAGAGTCGATTCTTGTTCGGTGTTGGCAAGGTTGTCCGACATGGCAGGGTGCGCACCTCCCGCAGCCGCAGTGCGATTCAGAATCCAGTCCTTGGATAGAGCACGGATTTGTCCCAGTGTACCGCGGTTTGGGGCATAATTCCAGCCTTCCGGATCAGAGGGGTGCAATTGGGATTGGGACTCAGGTGCTTGCCGCCACTTTCAGAGCGAATTGGGCCAAAAAGCAAAAACACCACGGATTCCACAGATTCAATAAACCTAACAGCTCCTCATGCGCCATGGCGCACCCGGTGACGCATGAAAATCTTTTGGCTTTGCGACTTTGCGTCTTGGCGTCCTTGCGTTGATCTTTTTTAACGCAATGACGCAAGGGCGCGAGGGCGCAAAGAGCTATTTTCGGAGCAGATGATACGCTTGAACTGGAGCGACCGGCCCCAATTCATGATTGAGGACTTTTTGGCAAATCCGTGGAATCCGTGGCGTTTTTGTTTTGATTTCTCCAGGAGTGGGCCCCGCTTCCGATTACACTCCACGGGATCGGCGTGCTTGTCTGGCGGCGGTCCGGTATCGTATGCTGCGGGAATGACAGGAACGACACATACGGCGACATACGACCTGCGCTTCGAAGAGATCGTTCAACGGGGCCCGGATCGGATCGCCATCAAGCACAAGACCCCGGCCGGGTACCGCCACACTACCTACGCGGAACTTCACCGGCTGGTGCATGGCGTGGCCCTCGGCCTCTCCGCCCGGGGGTTGCCGCCCCAGGGGAGAGTGGCCATTCTCTCAGAAAATCGGCCGGAATGGGCCGTCGCCTACCTCGGGATCTGCGCCGCGGGCGGCATCGCCGTCCCCCTCGATCCCCAGATCTCACCGGCCGAGTGGCTCCGCCTGCTCGAAGACGCCGAGGTTCACGCGCTGTTTGTCAGCGGAATGCTGCTGCCGAAACTCGAGGAGGGTTTGCGCGGTACAGCGCTTCATGAGCGCGTCATCTGCTTCGACGAAACGAGCCCTGAAGAGAGCCAAGCCCGGTCGCTGGCGGGCTTGATCGACCAGGGGAACCGCCAATCCCCCGCGCCCGTACTGCCGGAGATCCACCCTTCGGATGTCATGGTCATCATTTACACATCGGGGACCACGGGGAAGCCCAAGGGGGTCATGCTTACCCAGGAGAACATCATCAGCGAAATCACCTCCGGTCTCACTGCGATCACGGTGACCGAGGACGACGTCCTGCTCTGCCTGCTCCCGCTGCATCATGTATTTGCTTCGGTGGTGAACATGCTCATTCCCCTGTATCTCGGCGCGCAGATTGTCTTCGCCGATACTCTGAAGCGCGCCGAGATTCTTGCGGCTCTCGAAGAGGCCGGCATCTCGGTGATGGCCACCGTGCCCCAGTTTTTCTACCTGTTTCACGGACGTATCGAGGAGGAACTCGCGCGCAAAGGGCCGCTGGCCCGGAAGCTTTTCCGGGGCCTGCTCGGTCTGAACCGCTTCTGCCTTGGGCGCCTGCGCGTCAATCTCGGAAAACTCATGTTTCGGAGCATCCACCGTGCTTTCGGCAAGCGGCTCTGGCTGTTCGTGAGCGGGGGCTCGGCGTTCGACGCTAAGGTAGCCCGGGATTTTCATGATCTGGGGTTTACCATCCTCCAGGGATATGGCCTGACCGAAACCGCCGGGGCGGCAACGGTGACCCGGGTGGAAGACAACGTCATCGGATCGGTCGGACACCCGCTTCCTGGCGTCGAGATTGTAATCCTCGATCCCGGGGAAGACGGCGTCGGGGAAGTGTCGATCCGGGGACCCGTGGTGATGAAAGGCTACTACAAGGATCCGCAGGGGACCGCGCAGGTGATGCGCGAGGGCTGGTTTCTTTCCGGTGACCTGGGCTGGCTGGATGCACGGAAAAATCTCTTCATTACCGGGAGGAAAAAAGAGGTCATCGTTCTGCCCAACGGGAAAAATATATACCCCGATGAGCTGGAAGCCCACTTCGAGAAATCCCCGTATATCAAGGAAATCGCGGTTGTGGGCCTTGCCGATTCGAGCCGGGAAGGGGCCGAACACCTGCATGCCGTGGTGGTCCCCGATTTTGACAGGCTGAAAGCCAACCGGATTGCGAACGCCCGTGAGATCCTGAGGGATGAAATCGCCCGGCTGTCCAACCCGCTGCCGCACTACAAGCGTCTTCTCAGTTACCAGATCCAGAAGGGACCGTTGCCCCGGACCACGACGCTCAAGATCAAGCGGCTGGAGATCAAACAGGCGATCGAGAGCGGCAAGCTCCAGGACACGGAGTCGGCCGGCGCCGCCCTCTCCGCGTCGGCCTCGGAACGTGAACTGCTCGATTCCGCCATCGGGCAGGAAGTGCTCTCCTGTCTGCGCCATTCCTACCACCGCGACAAGCCCGTCAGCGCAGGAATGAATCTCGAGCTCGACCTGGGCTTCGATTCGATGGAGCGAGTCGAGTTTCTCGCCAGCCTGGAGCAGGCGCTCGGCTTGAAGCTTTCTGAGGATTTCGGCGCCGAAATCCACACGGTGCGCGACCTTATCTCGGGACTGCAGCAGCAGATCGGAGCCTCCGCCGGGGGCGGTTCCGGCACGCGGCAGAGCTGGGGGGCCATCCTTTCGGCGGAGTCGCTGGACCGGGAAGCCGAATGGCAGAACTCGTTTTCCGGGACCGGCCCGGCGCTCTTGAAGTGGGCCGTGGTGCGTTTTCTCGGCCTCTGGTTCCGGATCCTCCTGCGGCTGAAGGTACGCGGCCTGGAACGCCTGCCCCATGACGGGCCCTACCTGCTTTGCCCCAATCACCTGAGCTACCTTGACGCGCTGGTAATGCTGGCTCAGCTCCCCAACCGCGTTCTCCAGCGGGTCTTTTTCGTCGGGGACAGCGCCTTTTTCGCCAACCCCTTCATGCGCCTGGTGGCGCGGGTCGCGAACGTCTTTCCGGTAGACCCGGATGCTCATCTCCTGCGCGCCATGAAGGCAGGAGCCCATGGATTGCGCAGCGGCCGGATTCTCGGCATTTTCCCCGAAGGATCACGTTCATTCGACGGCCGGCTCGGCGAGTTCAAGAAGGGTGCGGCAATTCTGGCGCGCGAACTCAATGTTCCCATGGTTCCGGTCGCCATCCGCGGCACCTACGAGGTCTGGCCGCGCGACCGGCGGCGCATTCGCCTGCACAGAGTGACGGTTGAGTTCGGAGCGCCTATACCTCCGGGGGAGGAGATGCGCGATGATCCGTATGGGGCGGACACGGAACGGCTGCGGGCTGCCGTTGCCGGTCTGATCGGAAACGATTAGCCCGCATGCAAGGCTATAGCCTTTTAGACTGTAGGCTGCAGACACAACCAAGCAAGTCTACAGCCATAGCCAAAAGGTGGACGCCTGCTAACCGCATTTATCATCAAATTCTGCAATGTTGCGTTGGATCGGGAGCCTTGATGGACTGTCAGGCATGCGTGATATTCCGTCAGGGCTCCTAACGGAGCGAAAGTTGATTCATGCCTACAGCCTAAAAGGCTACAGTCTTTAAGGTGCTGCCTTACTTGAGCTTGAACACCAGGCCAATGCCGACCCGAATATTGTTTCGGCCGCCCTTCATCGCGCCGACCGGCACCAGAGGGATATCAGGACTCTTGATGTATTGATAATCCACGGTAATCGCCCGCACGTCGATCATGTCGGTCACCTTAAGATCCACGCCGCCGCCCGCCGCCCAGGACAATACGGTGCTGTCGGCGGGGACGCCTCCACCGCCGGCCTTGAATCCCTGCTGCAGCCTCGCCGCACCGACAAGGAAGTGGGCAAATCCCCTCATTCTCCCGGCGCGTTCCGAAAACTGGGGCCCGAACAGGAAAGAATAGGCATTGGCCGAGGGTCGGGCGCCGGTGCGCCGCGTCAGATCGGCATCCGCAGAAGTCTGGAAGTGCCCGGCCAGGTCCGCGGCAATACCAACCCAGCGGTTGATGTTGATGTTCGCCTGACCGTTAATCCCGTTTACATTACTGTTGCCGGAGGTCCTCAGATAGGAGAGTCCTCCGAAAAGCTCCACCCGTGGCACCTCATCCTGTGCCAGGACGGTTCCACAGCCAACGATCATTGCTAAGGCCAACATCAGGTAAGTTCTCATGCGCATAGGTTTGGCTCCCTTTCTGTGTCGAATTACAAGCATCTGAATACGGATGAACTCCGGAAACCGAAATTCATGATGGCCGGGATCCCCGGGAAAGCCCATGACAACTTTATCATTCCAAGCCAATCTCCGGCGCCGGGGGTCCGGTTACGGCCGGCGGAGGCTGCGACCGGACCGGCGATTGCTTCTCAAATTTCTTCCCAATTCTACAGGAAAAACGCCAGCACAAATCCCGTGACAAATATGTTAAGGATCGACAGCGGCAGCAGAATCTTCCAACCCAGATGCATCAGCTGATCATAACGGAAACGCGGCAGCGTCCAGCGAATGAGCAGGAGGAACCAGCAAAAAAAGAACACCTTGAAGGCGAAGGCGGCAATCTGCAGGATCGTTACGGTCAAAGCTGAGAGCGCCCACTCGGATCCCCAGGGAAAATGGAATCCATCCGCCTGCAGATACGGGACCTGCCATCCGCCGAAAAACAGAGTCGCCAGCAGGGCGGCGATCAGGATGGTCTCCACGAAATCGGTCATGAAAAAAGCGCCGAACTTCATGCTGCTGTATTCGAGGAAATATCCGATGATTTCGGATTCCCCTTCGGGCAGGTCGAAGGGGACACGTTTGGTTTCCGCGAAGCCTGCAACCAGGAACAGGATGAATCCGAGCGGTTGCAGGAAAATCCCCCATTTTGGAAGCCAGCCCCACAAAAGCTCCCCTTGTGCCCGGTTCAGCTGGGCAAGGTCGAGCGTGCCGAAAATCATCAGCAGGCCCACGAGGGTGGCGCCCATGGTTATTTCATAGCTGAGCATCTGGCTGGAGGCTCTCAATCCCCCCATGAACGCATATTTGTTGTTGGAGGAGAAGCCCGCCAGAAACGTGCCGTAAATCCCCATCGACATCATGGCGAAGACAAACAGCAATCCCACGTTGAGGGGGAGAATCTGCAGTTCGATGGTTCTGCCGGCGATCTGGAGCGTGTTTCCGAACGGAATGGCGGCAAAGCTCATCAAGGCGAAAAACAGTGCCGCCAGGGGAGCCATCGCATGCAGCAGCCGGTCGCCGCCGGGGGGCACGTAATCTTCCTTGAAAAACATCTTCAGGGCGTCCGCCAGGATATGGGGCAGGCCGAAAGCGCGAATACCGAAGATCGGCGCGCGGTTGGCCCCCAGTCGGTCCTGCATGACCGCCGACTGCTTCCTCTCCATCCAGGTCAGCAGGGAAGTGAGCGTCAGCACACAGATCAGGAAAAAGAGCGCTTTGACCAGTACTATGAGCATATCAAGCCACATAAGTCGATTTACCCCAACTTGAGCAATTGCCCGGACTCGCCCACGCCATCATAGTTCATGGATGCGAAGGCCTCCACCCGGGATGCCATCTCGAGGAATACCTGGGCCGCTGATGCCCCGGCGAGCGGTGAACCTGAGGCCGCGGCGAGCCGGGCAAGAATGTCAAGATCCGGCAATGCTTGTCCCAGGGGCGGAATCGCGGCCTGAATGCGCTGCACCCTCCCCTGGCAGTTGATGAACGTCCCCGATTTCTCGGCATACACGGAGCCGGGCAACTGAACATCGGCCAGTGCGGCGGTTGCGTGATCGAAAGCCCCTTGATAGACAAACGCATCGAGTCTGGACAGTGCTTCCCGCACCTGTCCGGCGTCGTGCGCCCGGGTGAGGTCGTGACCGCAAAGGTAAAGAAACCGGACCTTTCCCGCAGAGCATTCCCGGAGCAGGTCCTCGGACCCGGACTCGGAATAGCCCAGAACCTCCGCCCCCCGCGTGTTGGGATTCTTGTCCGAAGTGATCAGGAACGCGTCGGCGGAACCCCCTGGACTCGGGGGGACACGATAGCGCAGCGATTCCACGCGCAGGCCGTCGTGAAACAGGCGGCGGAGCTGGAACAGTTCCTCGGTGGTCATCTGCGGCGAGGCCAGCACGGCTATGGACCCGGGACCATGCTTGTCCAGGGTTTGCTTCAGCGCGCCCGCCGCCTGCCCCAAGGCCTCATCCCAGGACGCTGCGCGGCGCTCGCTCCCCTGCTTCACCGAGGGGGCCAGCAGACGCCGCGGATCGTCGATGGCATGATATGCGTACCGGCCTTCGTCGCACATCCAATAGCCGTTGACCTCAGAGTTGAACCGCGGCTTGAGACGATGAACGCGACGGTCATGGTAACGGGGATTGAACCGCTCATTGTAATGAATCTCAATGTTGCAGCCGCGGCTGCATCCCGGGCAGATCGAAAGCGTGCGGCCCAGAAACCAGACCCGGCATTGGAATCGGAAATCCCGATCTGTCAGGGCGCCGACCGGGCAGAGATCGACGACATTCCCGGAATAAGCATTGTTCAGTTCCTGACCGGGGAAGATGGCGATTTCGCTCAGGTGGCCGCGGTCGTGCACCGCCAGTTCTGCCGTCCGCGTCACTTCCTGCGTGAACCGCACGCATCGGGTGCAGAGGATGCAGCGCTCCTGGTCAAGTATCACGTGCGGACCGATCGGCCAGGCCTTCTTGCGCTTTTTCTTGTTCTCGTTGAAGCGCGGATCGTAACAGCCGAAGTCCATGTAATAGTTCTGCAGTTCGCATTCCCCGGACTGGTCGCACACCGGGCAATCCAGGGGATGATTCAGCAGCAGGAATTCCAGAACCGACTGCCGGTTGCGAAGAGTCTCGGGAGTGCGGGTGCGAACGACCATCCCCTCCGTGACCGGCGTTGCGCAGGAGGGCTGGAGCTTGGGGATCTTCTCGATCTCCACCAGGCACATCCGGCAACTGCCCACGATCGACAAGCCGGGATGGTAACAGTAGTGCGGGATCTCGATCCCCATGGCCCGGGCCGCCTCCAGAACCGTAGTTCCCCTCGCTGCCTGCGCCGCTTTCCCGTCGATGGTAAAACTGACCGTTTCCTGTTCGGACACCGCTACCTCAATTCTTCGGACCGATCAGCGGTTGCCGCCGGCGGATCGGATAGTCCTTGCGCAAGGGATGGCCCTCGAATTCCGGATACAGCAGGATGCGCTTCAATTCGGGGTGGCCGAGGAACTCGATGCCGTACATGTCCCAAACCTCACGCTCCAACCAGTCGGCACTCCCCCACAGTTCGGTCATCGATGCGAGCTTTGGGGCATCGCTCCCAACCCCGGCCTTGATGCGCAGGCGGTGGTTGTGCGGCAGCGACAGGAGGTGGTATACGACCTCGAATCTCGGATCCCGCCCCAGATAGTCAACGGCGGTGATGTCGACCAGGACGTTGAAGAGCAGCCGCGTATCACTCTTCAGAAATTCCATGATCCGGCGCAGCGCGCCGGCTTCAACCAGAGCCATCGCGTCGCCATTTGCAATCTGCGCTTCCCGGACTTCGTCGGGAAAACTTTCGCGCAGCAGTTGCAGCGACATGGGAAGTTCTTGCGAGTGAGCAGAAGGGATTTCTATTCCCATTCGAGTGCCCCCGTCTTCCAGGCGTATATAAATCCGACGCCCACAACCAGGAAAAAGACCAACATCTCAATGAATCCGAATATCCCCAGGCTGCGGAAAACCACCGCCCAGGGAAAGAGAAACGTCAGCTCCACATCGAAAAGTATAAAGAGCAGCGCCATGAGGTAGAATCGGACGGGAACCGAGGTGTGGCTCATCCCCTCCGACGGCAGGCCGCACTCAAAAGGCTGGTCTTTGATGTGGGTGCGTTTCCGGGGGCCGAGCAGGACCGATATCGCAATGAAAGAACCGGCAATGACACCGGCCAACAGTGCCATAATCAGTATGGGAATCATCTCGTTCATGGGGGCGGTACCTTCTATTCTTCCAGGGACTTAAAGTGGGCAATGTACACTCAAGCCATCGGAAAATCAATTCAAAAAGCGCGCCCGGAAGAATCATGATTCTAACATAAGATCCTTTCATTCAATAGCTTAGGGTTTATGTTGCCGTCCGGACCGCAACCCCGGCCTGACCGGGCATTGACTGGCTCAATCCCTGCGAATATCATCCTCTGGATTCGGCATGTGCGTCAACCGACGGGCGGCTTTCGGGATAATTCCTGCAGCCGGTCAAGTTGGGGGGGCGCGGAACGGGCGGCTGCCCCCGGGCGGGCGGCCATGACGTTTTTAAATCTCGGGGTGCATTCAATGCAAAAAAATCGGTGGCGGCTGGCCTGCTGTCTGATCCTGTTTTCCCTGCTGCTCCTCGGAGGCAATGCACGGGCTCTGTTCCAGGAGACCTCCCCACAGGAGAAACTTCTGGCAGTGGCCGATGAACTCATCCCGGTCGTGGCGCGGCTTCGCGGCCTGGAGCCCAAAGGTCCCATCGCCAAAGGGGTGAAGAGCCGCGAGGAAATCTCGCGCATGATCGGCGAGGAGGTGAATCGCCAGACGGAGCCGGGAGAAGTAAAAACAGAAGGGCTTGTGCTCAAGAAGCTCGGCCTGATCCCTCAGGATTTGGATTATGAGGCTTTTTCGATCAAATTGCTGACCGAGCAGGTGGGAGGGTTTTACGATTCGCGAAGCAAATCTTTTTATATCGCCGGATGGCTTGCCCCCGATCTGCAGAAACCTGCCATGGTCCATGAACTGACGCACGCCCTGCAGGATCAGCATTTCGATCTCAACGGCATTTTGGAACGCGACCGAAAAGCCCGGGATGACGATCGTATGATGGCGCACCTGGCGGTTGCCGAAGGGGATGCCACAGCGGTGATGCTCGACTACATCCTGCAGCCGACCGGCCGCACATTTGTCGATCTTCCGGACATGGTTTTCGTGATGCGATCGCAGATCATGCTGATGAACAACCAGTTTGAAGTGCTCAAGAGCGCCCCGGAATTCATGAGGGAAACCCTGCTGTTCCCTTACGGGTATGGCGCCGCCTTTATGCAGAAAGTACGCGGCAACAAGGAGCCGTGGTCCGCGGTGGATAAGATTTATGCGGATCTTCCGGCATCCACCGAACAGATCATCCACCCGGAAAAATACCTCGGCACGCGTGACAACCCGCGCGCCGTGCACCTGGAAGACCCCGCACCGGATCTGGGCAAGGACTGGAAGACCGTGTACCGGAATGTGCTGGGGGAATTTTCACTTTTCCTGCTGCTGAAGCTCCACCTGCCCGAAGAACAGGCCAGGAGCGCCGCCTCCGGTTGGGGCGGCGACGAAGTGGTTCTGGTGGAACAGGGGAACGGAGAGCGTACCGCGCTGTTCGCAGAAACCGTCTGGGATAGCCAGGAAAGCGCCGATCGGTTTTTCACTGCGCTCTCTGCCTGGTTCCAGCGCCGATACCCGCAGGCGAAGAAGTCCGCCGAATCCGATGATGGTTTCGTGCTTACTTCGGGAGGGGAAAGCCACCTGATCCGGCGCCGCGTATCGAGCGTGCGCCTGATCCTTGGAGTGCCAGAATCGCTGGCGGATAGGTTCAGCAGGCGCTAGCCCCGCTTTGATCCACGAAGAAAGGTCGCAAAACCACTCGGGACACGGATCCGATCCGTGTTCCCGCAATATCCCGTAGGGGCGACCGGCAGGTTGCCCGCCGACCGACAAGCTCAGTCTCAAATGAATGGATACAAATAATTGAAAATGCTATGCTTCCGGAGATGTTCGGGCGACCGGCAGGTCGCCCCTACTGGCGGAGAGAGACTCTCACGACCAGTGATTGGGAAAGCCGATCGTGCAGACACCGGGCCTGACGATCAAAGAACCCCCAGAGCAGCCCGACTCCCAGAAACGCAGATCCAAGCAGAAATACGCAACAGCGAACCAGGATCTGGGGCATCTTCAGGCTTCGTCCCGGCGGGGCGACCAATCGCAGATCCGTCAGCATCATCCCGATCGTCTGTCTTCCGGTGCTGAGGAAGAAGACGGAGTAGACGAAATAGGTCGCCAGCAACAGCAGAAAATAGTGAAGCAGGCTCGTCCCATCGAAGACGTCGATCCCCTCGAGCACGTCGACCGCGAAGACGAAAGAGCTGGCGCATATCAGGACGATGATCTGATCCACCAGACCCGCAAGAGTTCTCGATAAGAGGATGAACTTTCCCTCCGGCAAGTCCTCCTCAGGAGGCAGGAATTCCCGGACTTCCGGATTGGGCTGAGAATCTCCGCCGGCAACGAACGTGCGGTCGGTCGGGATGGCATCGACCACGGCCGCCGGAGGCGCCGGCTGAGGATCAGATGATGGCCGGACCATCGCTTTGTCAATAATATCACGGATGACGTCGGGGGGCAGGGGGGCCGGGACCGGCTCCTCCCGCTGGGCCTGGGGTGCTTTTTCCGGTAACGCGAAACCTCCCGGTTCGACCGGCTCAGGCCGGGCCGATGCTGGTGTCGGGGCGGACGCAACCGCCGGCTCTGGTGCCGCATCGCGATCGAGCGGCAAAACCGGGATGACCGGCCGCGCCGCACGTCGTGGCCTGCGAGGCGGTGACGGTTTGTCGAGGAGCGAATCCTGCCGCTCGGAAAGCGGCCTGCCGGGCGCGGACAAATTGCCGTGCGGCGAGGTCAGGGGAGGTGACGAATTGATCCCGCTGCCTTCGCGCTTCGACTTGATCTCCTGCAGGCGCCGCGAAAGCTCGAGGCGCCACTCCGGGAGCTCCGCCTGTCCCTCCAGGCTCTCATCCGCCGGCTCCCCGCCCGGGGCGGAAGCGCCCTCCTCGATGATGCCATCTTCCAGTTCAAGGATCGCGTCGCTTCCATCTCCGGCGGGTGCGCCTTCCTCAGCACGGAAACCGCACACTAGGCAAACTCCGTCATCATCGATCTCGATACTCTGGCACTTTTGGCAATGCATAGGCGCGATTGAAGATATCAAAAAAACCGAACCAAGTATAGCACAAGCTTCAATTCAGGCGCCGGATGCCGTTGATCGACCCCGGGACTTCATTGATTCCTTTCGATTCCGATCTGCTATACTGAAGTTAACATGAACGGAACCATGATGCGTCGCTTCATCGTGCTGGCCATTGCGGTCTTAATATTTCTGGGTGTTTACGGGTTGGGACGCCATTATTCCCCCTCGATTGTAGCGTATGTGGTCAAGCACGCCCTGATGCAGAAAGCCCCCGTAGATTTGAGCCCGAAGAGTGTTGAAGAGCGCTTCGAGGAGTTTCTGGCGTCCACTCCGGCGGACGATAAATTATTGAAATTATTATCATTATCTAATTATCTGGAAAAGGTTCAAAAGCTGACTCCGGCCGAGTTTGAGCGCCTGATGGCCGCTCAGCCGGTCGCTCCAGCTCCGGGCTTATGAACATTTGCGAAACTTTTGGCGTCGGATGCTGTCCAATAATATAGGGACATCTGACGCTGGTCGATAAACCTAAAATGTGGCGGATGCTGGCATGAACACTGGCTTTCCGGACGAACTTACATTTCCTGGTTATGAAGAGGATCGGGTCCTGCTGGACCGGGAGCAGAGTGATGCGCGGGGCGGGGCGACGTTCGAAGAGATATTTGACCGCTATCAACCTATGGTCTTCAACCTTACCTGCCGCATTCTCGTGGATCGTGAGGAAGCGTTAGACGTGTCCCAGGAGGTGTTTTTATCGATTTATCGCAAGCTGCCGCACTTTCGGGGCGAGTCGTCACTCAAAACCTGGATATACCGGATTGCGATCAATCGAGCGTCCAACCGCTGCCGCTGGTGGAACCGCCTGCGGCGTCGGGGGACGGTGTCGCTGGACGATCACCTGAGCCGGAATGACAGCCGTACGATTTCGGATTCTCTGGAAGATGCGGGGATTTCGCCGGAGGATGCGCTGCTGCGGCGGGAAATGCGTCTCGAGATCGAGCGCTCCCTGCTTCGCCTTCCTGTTGCACAGCGGGTCGCAGTGGTCTTGCGGGATGTCGAGGGTTTTTCATACGAAGAGATCGCTGAATTGCTGCATGTCTCGCTCGGGACGGTGAAGTCCCGCATTGCGCGGGGACGCAACGAGCTGAAGCTTCGTCTTAATGGTTGTCTGGGATGACCGGTCCGGAGGATGAAAATGCGATGTGAGAAAGTGCTGGGCCACATGTCAGTATTTGTTGATGAGATGCTCGAAGATCCGCTTGCCGCCGGGATCAGACAGCACCTGAGAGACTGCGCGGAATGCAGCCGGGAGTACGAGCGCACCAGAAGACTGCGGCATGCTCTGATGAGCATGAGACCGGAGAGAGCGCCGGCATACCTGCGCAGCCTGGTGCAGATGAGAATCGTGACGGCCCACAGTGAGTCCTGGCTGGTCGGCTTGAGGGGTTTTCTTGAAATTCAGTGGTCCAGGATTCGAACGCTTGAGGGCATCTGGTACCTCACCCGGCTTGCGGGCACTATGGCGACCATCGTGCTGTTCATGGCGATTTCGGCTGCAATCAAACCGATCTATCTTGAGTTCGGCTCTCCCCTGCCTGTGCCCGCGGGAGTATCGCAGTCGACGCGGTCCCAGTTGCCCATCAGCGTGGTGGATTCGCTGCAGAATCGGCTCCTGTCGAATCTCGGCATGACTCCGAGGGAAGCCCAGCGTCCGATCAGTTCGAGCAATCCGAAGATCAACCCGCTTTACCTGGTGAATCTGGGCCAGAGTACGTCGCGCACCGCGGACAACGATACGGTTTCGGTGGTTGCCGTAATCGATCGCAGCGGCTCCGGCACAGTTCAGAATATCCTGGAATATCCCAACGATGAGTCCCTGTTGAGTGAATTCACCGACATGATCACATCGGCAGGCTGGAGGCCCGCCAGCCAGAACGGCAGGGCCGTGGATTCGCGGTTGGTGCTCACGTTCAGCAAGGTGTACGTCTTCAACTAGCCCGAAAAAGGGCTAGCGCCGGGTCCCCTCCAGTTCATCGGCCAGAGCCCCGGCATCGTAGATCCTTCGCAGAGCTTCCGTCATTCCCGCCGTATGCACTGCCACGGCGCGGTTGTTCGCCTCGTTGTAAACGTAGTTGCCCACCAGCAGCCTTCTACCTTCTTGTCATCTTCGACTGCCAGGATTCGCATACTCAGTGCTCCGGGATCTGTCAGAGGGCGGATCCGCACGCAAGCTCAGGGCATCCGTTTGGCCGATGCTGAACAGCAGAACGCGAAGCGCTGCGCCCACGCCTGTTGCTCAGTGTCGATCTTTGCGCCCTTGCGCCCCTGCGCCTTTGCGTTTTGCTTCTTCATCCATTTGATTTGGCTAAACAATTACAGATCAGGGGATGCGCCCGATCGGCAGCACGGGCCTTCGAGTTGAAGGGCCGCGCGGATATATTTTACCCGCATTTCAGATTGCTGCAATTCACGGCGGGCGAATCCTGTTTTCTGAAGAGTGAGACAGGGGAAATGGGAAACGCTCCCCATTTTCGCCTCTGGGTTTTGGCGTGGAGCGTCCCCAAGTTCTCGTATTACGCGCTGCGGCCCGCGGCTGTCTCCCCTTCGAGGCCGCGTTCCATTTGAGCCGACAGCATCTCATCCAGCTCGCGCGGGTGTTCCTCCGCCATCTCCTCTTCGGTCAGATAACCGTTGATGCAGGCCGTGTTCAGCGGGTAGACGCTGGGATTGAAAATGACGAAGTAGAAATGCCAAACGATGATGGCGAGCGTGGCCAGCCAGGCCTCATAGTAGTGGATCGCCTCGGCGATGTTCCAGCCCAGCAGGGTGAACGCCCCGATGAAATAGTTGTTGAACCAGAGAATGATTCCGGTCCCCCCCATGACGATCACGCCCCAGATCAGAGCCCAGTATTCCGCCTTTTCGATGTAGGAGAAGCGCCCGAATTTCGGACACTCCTTGGACAGGCCGCCGTAATACTTGAGCACACCCAGGACCTCGCGCACGTCAAGCACCCTGGGCAGCAGATCGCGTATGAGCCTCCGGCCCCGGGTCACGAACAGGATGTAGTAGACGTGGTAGATGCTGATGCAGATCAACACCACGCCGGCGATGCGGTGAATGAGGCCGCGCACCGTAAAAAGACTCTCGCTCCACCGGCGGATGGGGATCACCCACCAGGCATCCGGGAATTTCAGCATGAAGCCGGTGATGACCAGGAGGATGAACGATACGGCGAGCGTGACATGCTGGATGCGCTCGTTCAGGGACATGCGCAGATAGCGGTTCGGGCTGAAGCGCTCCGCGGCGATCAGTCCGCGGCGGAGCGCGAAGCGGTGCTTCGCTTTGTATACGAAATCCACTGCGTTGTGGGCCAGCATCCCGCCGATCGTCACCACGATGAGCGCGATGTAAAACATCTTGATCCAATATAGGATCGGCTCCGTCGCCGGCGCAATCACCAGATGCACCGCGCCCTTGGTGAAGTTTTCGTTGGCGCCCTGGTGGCACTTGCCGCACGTGGTCGGGAGGTTGGCCTTGTTGATGGTGGAGGTGGGGTCGGAGGACGGCTTGATATTATGATAGCCGTGGCAGCTGGCGCAATTCGCCACCTGGACCGAGCCCTCCTTGGATGCCAGGCCGTGATAGCTGTCTTCGAAGGAGCCGAATCGTCCGGATGCCAGCCCGTACTTCTCGGTCAAGGCCACAGAACTGTGGCAGACGGCGCAGACGCGTGCCGAGACATTCTTCCCCGAGACCCGCGACCGGGGATCCGTCGGGGCGAAAATCTGGTGCTCGCCATGACAGTCCGTACAGTTCGGAGCCCCCTCATTCCCGGCGTGGAGGGCGGTTCCGTGGATGCTATCGTAAAAAACCTTCACAATATCGCCGTGGCATTTACCGCACGTGTCGGGGACCTTGAACTTGCTCACCAGAGAATTCTGATTGCTGCCGAGTGCCATGTCATGCGCGCCGTGACAATCGCTGCAGCTGGGAGCCTTGAGATCCCCGTTGGCCAGGGCCACGCCGTGAATGCTCGCCTTGTAGTCGGCGATGAAGCCCGCGGAAATCCCCACTTCCCGGCGCACCTGCGGATTGTCCAGATGGCAGCGCAGGCAGACGGCGGGCTCCTTGGTCTTGTACAGCACCGATTCCGGGTCCGTGATCGGCACAATCGAGTGGGCCCCGTGGCAATCGGAGCATGACGGGGCTCCGCGCGCCCCGGCCGCGAGCGCCGTGCCGTGCTTCGAGCGCGAGTAGCGGTCGTCCTCGTCCTTGTGGCACTTGCCGCACGTGCTGACGATGTGGGCGGGATTGACCCAAGAGTCGGGATTCGCCGGGGCGAGAATGTTGTGCTTGCCGTGACAATCGGAGCACCCGTTGGCGCCGAGCGCGATCCCGTGCACGCTCTTATCGTAGGTCCCGGCATCGTGGCAGGTCTGGCACGCTACCGGCTTGATGGACTTCGCATGCGGGATGTTGCCGGCGTTAAAGCCCTGGTGACAGTCGACGCAGCCGAGCGATTGGTGCGCGGACTGCTTGAGGATGCCCGGGTCGACAAAGAGCTGAACCTCGTGCCCCTTTTTCGTCATCGTCATGCCGGGCTGGCTGTGGCAACCCAGACACTCCTCGTTGGCCTGGGCCAGCAGGACCGCGGGAGGGAGCAGAAGCAGAATCGATAGAATAAGACCGTAACGGACGGCTTTCATAATTCCCTTATCCATGAACAGGCCGGTGATTCCATCCGTAACCGGCAACCGCCGCCGGGATGAATTACCGGTAGGCAAATAACATCGCGTACACGATCCAGATCACCATGCTGAAGCCTAGGGCAAGTGCTCCCCAGGCGAAGATGCGGATGGTGCGGACCACGATCGGCGGATAGGGTTCCACCAGATACTTTTCGAGCTCTCCGCTCTGGACCAGCGCCTCGTACTCGGCCGGCTTGTCCTGGCGGAATTCCTCGACCGGCATGCGTCCGGTGAAGACCACGATATCCATGGGGAACTTCTCAGGACGCAGGTGGGTATTGAAAAAATGCACGGTAAAAATGAATCCGGTTGCCAGAAGCGCCTCGTCGCTGTGGATAATGGTCGCCACATTGAGGAACCAGCCGGGCATGATCCGGGTAAACAATTCCGGGAACCAGAGCGTCAGGCCCGTGGAGCCGATGACGAATATGCCCCAGAATACGGCAAAATAGTCGAATTTTTCCCAGTAGGTCCAGCGGCCGAACCGCGGGCGCTCGCCCATCCCCAGGAACCACTTGATCGAGCCGATGAAGTCGGTCAGATCACGGCGATTCGGCAGCATCGAGTCCGGCCCGAAGATCAGGCCCATCCAGGACCGCTTCTCGCGCCGCTTGCGGCGCACCAGGTCGACGATGTGGGTGATGAACACGCCGACCATGATGGCGGCCGCCAGGCGATGAATGTAGCCCGCCGACTCGAACCCTCCCAGTAAACGCGAAAGCGTCGAGGCCCAGGTCGTGTAGGAGAATTTCAGCGTCATGCCGGTCAGGGCCAGGCTCATGAAGCTCACGATCATCGCGGCATGCAGAAGCCGGTTCAGCCGCGTGAAGCGCTCGATACTCGGCGGTGTCCCCGGCCGACATGCGCGCGGCCGTTCGCGCGGCGCATCATGAACGCCCGCGGCAGCCACATCAGAGTATGCGCTCCGCCGATCGTAAAGGTGCCGATCAGCAGGCCCGTCATGCCCCAGAAGGTCCAGAACAGCCACGGGATACTTCGCCGGGTCGTGGTGGGTCGCATGCGTCAGATAGCCCGCGAACCGGCGCGTGGCGCCCGGGTGGCACTTCTGGCAGGTCGGCCACCACGTTGGTCCGGCTCAGATGCGAGCGCGGATCCGAGATCGGCAGAATGTCATGCGCCCCGTGACAGTCATAACATTTCGCCGTCTTGGTGTACCCGAGCTGCGATACCTTGCCGTGATAGGTGTCGAAATAGGTCTTGGCAATCTGCCTCGTGACACCGGCCGCACTGGGTCATGATCGTGAGCTTGAACCCCTCGTTCGTCGGTGCGCCGGATCGTGTGAGCGCTGTGACAGTCGTTGCACACCGGAAGCGGCTTGTCGCTCTTGGAAACGGTCCCGGAGTGCACGCTGTGTTCGAACTGCTCCTCGATCCCGTTGTGGCAGTTGCCGCACGTCGCAGGCACGTTGTTGACGTTGACGCTCGATTGCGGATTGTCGTGTGGCAGCTCACGATGGGCCGTGTGGCAACTGGTGCACATGGCCGTGACCACCAGCCCGCTCTTCAACAGACCCTTGCCGTGAATGCTCTCCGTGTACCGCTCGACGATTTCCTTCTCCGGACCCGGTATAGCGGACCGCCGCCTTCTGGCCGATCCGATGACATTTGGCGCACAGGACCGGAACATTCGTCGGAAAGGTCGGCGGAGGCCGGATCCTTTTTCCCATGGACACCGTGGGTGCCGTGACACTCCAGACAGGTGGGCGCGTTGGGATCGTTCTTCGCAAAAAGCTGCCCGTGAGTGCTCTGCTGGTACTGTTGACCCACCTCGGCGTGGCAGGAAGCGCAGTCCACCTTCTGGGTGATCGTCTCGCAGGGCCGCAGGCTCGAGGTGCTGACGCCGGCATGACACTGGCTGCACGACTGCTTCACATGCATCGAATGGCTCGAACTCGGAAGCGTCGACGCGCAACGACCGGCCGTCCTTGGAGGACTTGATATCGATGCGATCGTGGCACCGCAGGCAATCCGCGTCGGCCATTCCCTGATCGTAAAAAACCTTGCGGACCTTGTGCGGCTGATGACAGTCGACGCAGGCCGGGAGCACGTGCAGCTCCTTCTCCCACAGTTCCCCCTTGATCACCTTCCGGTGCACATACTCGATCTGCGCGTGGCACTTCGTGCAGGTTGCGGCGATGTTCCTCCTGGCGATCGAGGAGCGGGGATCCGTGTGCGGCAGGATCTGATGCGCCGTGTGGCACGAAACACAGGTGGCCGCGACCACCAGCCCCTTCTTCAGCAGGGCCTCGCCATGCATGCTCTCCGAATAATTTTCGATGATGTTCGACTCGTGAATCTCCCGCTGGCGCTGTACCGGCGTCCCCTCCGAATGGCACTTCCCGCAAACATAGGGAATGCGGCCCGGAGCTACCGCCGAGAGCGGATTCTTCACCGGCAGGATATCGTGGTTGCCGTGGCAGTCCTTGCAGCGCGGCGCCAGGACGTCGCCGCGCGCGACCGCTTTCCCGTGCAGCGATCCCGCATGCTGCTGCTCCTCCTCCGTGTGGCACGTGCCGCACGCAACCTTGGCCAGCTTTGCCTCGTGGGGAAACTCCTTGTTCTGCAGGTCAGTGTGGCAATCGACACACGTAAGCGATCCATGAATCGACGAAGCGAACTTGCCGGCATCGACGAACAGGGAAACCGTCCGGCCTTCCCTCTTCGTCGTCAGGGTCTTGTCTTCATGGCACATCATGCAGTCTTCCACCTTCTGCGCCGCAGCGCTCCAGGGAAAACTCATGATCGCCATCACCAGCCACAGCTTAGTTCTGAATCTCATGCCAGGTTTTACAGCCCCTTACCCGAGACAACCGTCTCCCATGAGCGCCGTCTCGGTCACAGCACACACCAACCCCTACCCATTCCAGCGAACAGAGCATGTAAGCACGTTCGGAACCATTGAAATATTCAGCGCTCGCCGTTGCCACCCGCCGACCTGATCGTAACCCCGGTGTTTTCCCCGGATATATTATATTTTTCATCATATGAACAATTTACGATTCCACAAGGCCCGCGGAAGGGGAATAAATACTGTAGAGAAATACAGCATGACCCGTCGCTTCCCATTCCCGGCCGCAGGGTGGAAACAGGCAATTTTCCCCAATCGGTCGGGTGATATGACCCGATTTTCCGGTTCGCTCATGGCCATGCTCCCCCCGGGCTTTGCTACTCGTCGTTCTTTTCCTCCCGCTGCACTCCGAATATGAACCTGAGGATTCGTGCGCGGCCGGCTTCGGAGATGCGCTCGAAATGAAACCCTAATTCGTACCCCTCTGCCTGTGTATCGGGATCGGCGAGTGCCAGGCAGCGCACCAGCACGGCGCTCATGGTTATAGATTGCCGGCGTTCGCCGGGGAGCGCCAGGGTGACCGCAAATATCGTTCCGATGGGGATTGCAGAGTGATGATGAATGATGAAGCCTCCGGCGCTCAGGTTCAGGGTCTGGGTCCTGATGCGATGGCTGCTCCTGGTATTCCTGAACGCCGCCAGCCTGACCACCTTGGCGGACAATTCCACGCGGGCCAGCGCCCGAACCCGAACGTCGGACCGGCGTTCAAAACTGCGCAGGGCGCCCGACGGGCGCACGGCGAGCAGGGCAACGGGCTCCCGGATCAAACCGGCCACGATGGCCTCGAATTCGTAAACCTGCCGCAGGCGCCCGAACGTGACGGTAATCATCTCCTGAGGATCTATGGGAATGAGTTTTCCGCCCTCTTTGGGCCAGACGATCAGCAGTTCGCCTGCCGCAATGTCCTCGACCCGACTCTCCCAGGATCCGGCTGTTTCGGCCTGGGTCAGGGTAATGTGCAGCAGATCATTTGCGGCTATCGGAATTCCCGGAATCATACCCAAGTCCATCGCCCCCGATCCCCGGTTCAGGGCTTGTCGGAGCCTCTCCGAAACCATTCCCGGCGTACGCGGCGGGTTTGAACGGTGTGGCGGGCCGCAACGGCTGCGGGTCCGCCGGTCGGGTGGGCCCCCCGGCCGGTGCGGCACGATTGCCCCCGGCGTAGAGCCATTATGGCGGGGAATTCCGGGTGAACCAAACGAAATCCGGCGGCCCGACCCGGATCCCCAAAGGGCGGAAAAAGCTCTGCACGCTGTGCCGATCCGTGTTCATCCGCGTTTTTCCGTGTCCCGAGATGTGCTGTTCGATCCCTTCTTCAGGAATAGAGCAGACTGATTGGCCTCCCGTAAACGCGCCCGCTCCGGACCGGTTCCTGGAGTTGCGCCAAACCGGCTCTGCGAATCGTGTCCTTTACATTTTTTGTTGTCGCTGGAGGCCCCGGGGTGTGGTACACCCAAGATATGAAGGACAAAAGCGTCATGACCCTTGATCGGATGCTGTCGCGATCGGGCCTGGCCTCCCGCGGCGCGGCGCGCACGATGATCGCCTCGGGGCGGGTAAAGGTCAACGGTCGGGTGGTGAGGGATCCCGATGTCTGGGTAAAGCCGGATCGGGATATTCTGCACCTGGACGGCGGGCGATTGAAGCAGGTGCGAAAAACCTACCTGCTCTTCTACAAGCCCCGTGGAGTCATTACCAGTCATGGAGATCCGGGGGGGCGCGCCACCATTTATGATTATCTGGACAAGAGTGTCCCGTGGGTGGCGCCGGTGGGGCGACTGGACCAGGACACTTCCGGGCTCCTCCTGCTCACCAACGACACCGAGTTTGCCAATCACGTAACGGATCCGTCATCACGGATTGGCAAACGATACCTGGTCAAACTGAATGGACTGATGAACGATGAGACGATGGCGGCGCTGGCTGCGGGAGTCAGGATGAAACGCGGAGACTGGGCGCGCCCCCGGGAAGTGCACCGCATGGAAGATCGAGGCCGGTACACCAGGCTTGAAGTGGTCCTGGAGGAAGGGAAAAACCGGGAGGTGCGCCGGATGATGGAAGCGGTGGGCTTTCAGGTGCTGAAGCTGGTGCGCACCGGCATCGGCCCGCTGACCCTGGAAGGACTGGAGATCGGCAAGTTCCGCCCCCTGACGCCCGCCGAGGTCGCAGCCGTCAGGAGTTCGGGGGGCGCGGGGGCCCGCTCTGTCCTGCGATCTCCGGAGTCTCAGGGCCGCGCCGATGATGCTGCCGGCCGGTCCGCCGCGGCTGTCACGAAGACCCATGATTCATGAGGCATCAAGCAGGTGTCGCCGGACACAGGATACTGACGAACGCGGATTGGCTCTGCGTCCCGGATTGGTCCGGGTCCGGAAAGCCTGCGGTTATGAGCGAATTCCGGTGCCGCCGCGCAGGCGCCCGGGGCGCGCCTGGGACGCATGAAAAGATGACGCCTCTCTGGTTGGCAATTGTGGGGGTCGGAATCGCTATCGCTATCGCCGTCGGCTTTTTCGGACCGGGAAGGCCGAACGGGACTGCGATTGCTGCCACGATTCCGATACCGACCTTCTGGGCTTTCTGCCTTTATTTCGGAGCAGCTCCTCATGCGCCGTGGCGCATCCGGTGACGCATGAAAATAGCAGATGTCGCGCGCACCGCGTGATTATAGCTCCATGTCTTCGGCGCTGGGGTCTGTGAAGGGACCGGAAATCTCCAAGGATACTTCGGCAGTATTATCTAAAAAGGTCATGTTCGGAGCGGCGGGTTGCTATTCCTCCGCGACTACTCGATCACTGGATCTTGACGATCACCCTGGTGGTGCCTGTGCTGCCGTTGCCGTCGCTGGCCCGTACCCCTATCAGGTGCTCCCCAGGAGCGAGATCCGGAGTCACGAACTGAAACTCCTCGGCGGCGGAATCGGCGATCCCGTCCTTGGGGAATACCAGGAACCATTCTCCGCCATCGATGGAAAACTCACCGCTCGCAATCCGGCCCGCTCCGGCAACGGCGCGAAACGAGACGTCCACTCTTTTCCCATTGATCTGCTGGCCGGTAAGGGTGATCACCGGGGTTGCGTTGCTGATCACGAACGGCCGGGACACCAGTTCGCCGATCAGACCCTTGCCATAGGCATTCGAGCCGGCATCGCTCGCTACCACCTTCAGGGAGTAAACGCCGTCGGGAAGGGCTGTGCCGTCCAACGTATAAAAAGTGTCCTCCAGATCCTTGGCCAGCAGCTTCCAGTCCGATTCGCCTTCTCCCTTGAAATAGATGGAATAGGCGAGGGTGTCCTCGTTGTCGTCCTCGGCTTTCCAGGTGAAGGACTGCGCGCCGGGCTCCAGGGACTGGCGCGGCGGCAGAAGGGTGTCATTCTTGCCGCGCTGCCGCGGAGAGTTCAACGACCGGCCGTCGCTGGTTGTGGACGAGACGCCCAGGCTCATTGATCCCGAGGACAGCATCGGGGTTTTCTGCAAGGCCATCCCCGAAGGGAGCACGGTCATGCTGACCACTTGCGGGCGCAGGTTCTCCTGGAGGTAGGGTATCTGCACTCGCTCCAGAAAGTCCGTGGCCGCCGCGTTTGTCCCGCGATTGATCGTAGCCCGCCACTGCAGGAACCGCGCCTTGGGGCTCGTGATCTGTTCGCCCGATGCGGAAAGCGGCGCACTCCAGTCACTCCAGGTGTTGTCGGGCTTGTCGGTGTTGCCGGTCCTGGTGGCAACTTCGAGCATCCCCCCCGAGGGATTGGCGAACCGCCACGCGATCCTTCCCCAGGAGCTCACGATTTTGGAATCGAAAACACGGGATTCGTAGGTGCCGCTCGACGCCTGCTGCGCCTGGAGCCGGTACACCTTCCCCTGGTTGCTTCCGGCGACGAAGACCACATCGCCGGCCGCCACCAGCCGGGTCATCTGTTCTTCCGGGAGAATCGGTCACCACCTCGACCTGCTTGGCGGCATTGATCGACAGCAGCCGGCCTTTGCCGCCGCTGGCCGCCAGCAGGCTGTTGTCGCTGCGCACCAGCAGGTCGTACACCATCCGGTCGTCCGAGTTGTAAATCGTCTCGATGCTCCCCCCCTTGGCCACCGCGATGATCGAGGATTTGGCCCCGTCCGAGTCCTTCTCTCCCCCCGGAGCCGACACGGAGGAGGGCTTTTCCTGCGATTTGTCCGCGAGATTGGCCAGGATCTGAATTGCGGCTACCGGCAGGGCCCCTCCGGAAGCCTGACTCGAGCCGGCGGTGGGCCCGGCTTTGGCCCCCGCCCTTGAACTGGCCGCCACGGCATAGATCGTGCCGAAACGATCGATGGCCAGGGCGCGAATCTCTTCCTGAGGCGAGTCGAGCAGCGTGAAAGCTTTCCCTTCTGGATTGATTTCGAGAAGCAGGCCGCCTGGAGACGTGCCGGCAAGCAGGTTACCCCCCTCCGCACGCAACAGGCACATGACGTTGCTGTCCTCCAAAGTGTAGAAGGTCGATTTGGCGCCTCCGCTGGTGACCTTGTAGAATCGCGCCGTGGCCCCCCGTCCCCACGTAGAGATTGCCGGCATCATCGAAGAGCATTGACCAGATGTACTTTTCCTCCGGGTCGCAGAATTCGGTCGCCTGGTTCGGTCCGGTCACCTTGTACACCTTTCCGTCCGGCGAGGTGCCGACATAAAGGACGCCGGAGGCATCAAGAGCCATGGCAAATACATCGAGTTCCTTGGACTGATAATAGAGAGCCCCTTTCCCCTGCGGATCGACCCTGAAGACCTTTCCCTCATGCCCCGTCCCCAGATACAGGTTGCCCGCCTTGTCGCGCACCATCGAAAAGATGAATGCCTGGCCGGTGTCGTAGTACAGGTCATAGGCCGGAGCCAGGGAGAGTCTACCGTCTGAACCCAGGGATACCTGCGTCAGGGTTCCTTTCAGCAGCTCATCCTGGGTGAAGTTTTCCCAGAATTGGGGAGAGACCGCCTGCAGGGCACAGGTCACTGCCAATAAGGTCAGAAAGAGAAGTGGGCCTCGGTGTCGCATGAATGGCTCCGATTGTCGAAATGCGGGGAAGATGCCTGCCGCCCGGCCGGGTCTGGACTGCCGGGAACCGGCAACAGCGCCTCCCAGTTAGGGTTTGATTACGAGATTCATGATCCTGGACCCGCTCACGATATAGTCGCCGGGAGGGAGCTCAAACTCCATCAGGGGCATCGTCTGGATCGGGGTCATGCTGCCGGTGTTGCGCTCCGACTTGAGAATCGAGAGGATTGAAGGCGGCAGCCCGGGGAGACCTTCCCCATTGACCACCGCTCCAGGCTCACGCCGGAACATGCGCAGGTAGAGCCGGTCGTTCTTGCGCAGGTTGTTGATGAACTTGATCAGCTGCGACAGATCCCGCGGGATCAGATCATCTCCCTGCTCTCTGGCGTCCATGGTCATGAGGGTGGTCCCATCCGCTACCAGGACCGAAAGCGGGCCGGGAGTGATCTCTTCGGGAATCCTTACCGGGTATGCATCCTGGACGATTTCGCCCGTTGACTTTTTGTAAAAAATGTCCAGGCGGAGAGCTTCTCCGGCCTTCAATTCCGAACGGTCGATCCGCAGAGAGTCCAACTGCGCGAGCCGGTCATCCTCCACGGAAGAAACCTCGATATCAATGTCCTCAAAATCGAGATCTTTGTAGCCGGAGGCGAAAATGAAATTTACCGGAACCGCAATCGACAATGCCGCGTTGGCCGCCGAGCTCCCCTGGGAAGAGAACCGGTTCTCGAGCTCGATCGGCTCCTCGCCTTTGAGCAGGATCTTCCCCTTCACCCGGATGGTGGAAACACCCATGGTTCGTTCCGTGGCGGTGATGCTGTTGAACAGGGTCAGGTTGATCAGCAGAGGAGTCAACAGGCGGTCGCGCGCCAGCTCATAGTGGAAGGTTTTGGTAACGCCTCGGCTCGTGGTCGTGCGCACCCGCATCGGAATCGTGGTCGGGTTTTCCCCGAGTAGGCCGAACACCCCCAGCCCGCGATCCTGACGCAGCGTGCCGACCGGTGCCGTGGCTTCCAGAATCTTGAACGAACTCTGCAGGCTCGGAAAGACCGTGATCGCCTTCCCCTTGTACATCGGCAGCTCGCTGAATCCGAGGTTGAAAAGCGGATGCCCGAAGGCATACAGCTTTTTGCCGTCGATATGCGTAACCGTGCCTCCCGCGGACACGTCCAGATCGCCGCGCACGAGCGGTATGATGAGATTGGATCCCGGCACGAGCGGCGTGTCATCGGCCACTGGCTCCCCTCTCGGCGCCGATCCCCCGGCCTGCAGGGTCGCGGCACCGGAGCCCTGCATGACCGAAAACCCGAGCGCGCGAAACTGCGGCGCAAAGAGCCGCAACGCCTCGGCACTCAGCCCCCCCATGCTCAGCGGCGTCGCAATCGGCAACAGGGCATGCCCGGCGAAAGGGGCCAGAGGAGGTTGCAGGCGCGCATCCAATTCGGTAACCACCGGCCCCGCCATCAGGCTCGGGCCGCCGGGTTCGGGCAACTGGTATTTCCAGAACGAGCTTTTCTTTATGATCACCCTCGAGCCCGAACTTTCTCCGCCTATCCCTTCCGCGAACGCGTCCACCATCTGGGAGATCGGCGTAATTCCCCCGATCGCCTCCTTCGCAAAAGGATAGGAAAAGGCCACGGCACCCAGCAGCTTGCCATCAATGAAGACCGGGCTCCCGCTCATCCCTTCGAAAACCCCAACCTCTGCCAGCGGCCCGCCGCTCAAGCGGGCCAGTACGGCATCCGACCCGGGATTCAGCCCGCGCAACACTCCCAGAATTTCGACCTGAAATTCTTCCGGCGTGTTCCCCTGATAACAGGTCTTGCCGATCCCTTTCATTCCGGGCCTCAGATCCTCGATGCGATAAAAGGAATTCTGAGGCCAGACGTTTCCAGGCAGCGGCAGCAGAATACCGAGCACTGCCGCCCATAACCATTTTTTTATCATTGCAAGAGGCACCTTTCCGAGGGAACTCCGCGGTAACTCCATCAGGAGCAACAGAGTGATAGTATAGAACCCCGCTTCCAAGGCGGTCAAGTCAGTCTGGCCCCATTTGCTTGCCACGGCTTTCGGCATGAACTGCGGTAAAAAGCAAAAACGCCACGGATTACACGGATTCCACAGATTCAAATAGCTTGGTACCGCTTTCGGCATGAATTGCGGCAAAAAAGCAAAAACGCCACGGATTACACGGATTGCACAGATTCAAATAGCTTGGTACCGCTTTCGGCATGAATTGCGGGAAAAAGCAAAAACGCCACGGATTACACGGATTCCACAGATTCAACAATCCTGGCGGATCACACGTTTGACTGGAGTGACCTGGCGTCGAGGTTGAGGAGCAGCGCCGGCCGGACTGCGATGACGGTCGGGTAATCCATCGCTCGCGCGTGGGGTTTTGCGATACCGAGAATTTTCTGACAAATCCGTGAAATCCGTGAAATCCGTGGCGTTTTTGTTTTTTGCGTTTTTGTTTTCCCAGAATTGACTCTCACCTCCAAGTACACTCATCTGGCGGCCCGGCGTTGCCAATCGGCGATCATGCTGATAATGTGTTCCCCCGTGCCCAATCCCTTACCCAACCAGGAACCCGAGCTCGATCCAGAACTGGCCGCGGTTCTCCTGGCCGGAGGCAAAAGCCGCCGTATGGGGACCGATAAGGCCCTGCTGCCGATCGGCGGGCAGCCGCTCCTGCAGCGGGCCGCCGATCGGTTGCGCTCAATTACCAACCAGGTGTTGCTCTCCACCAGCGATTCCCATGCTTATGACTTCCTGGGTCTGCCGGTCGTCGCCGATCTCTTCCCCGGATGCGGGCCCATGGCTGGTCTTCATGCTGCGCTGCTGCACACCCGGCGCCCCAGGGTGCTGGTCCTTGCCTGTGACATCCCCGATGTCCCTGCCCGCCTCCTCCGACTCCTGTCCGATCAGGCTGCCGGATCCGATGCGGCCGTTCCATCAACTTCCGATGGGACTCTGCACCCGGTCTGCGCCGTTTATGGCCGCACCTGCCTCCCCTTCGTCGAGACTTATCTGAGGTGCGGCAAGCACCGCATGCTCAACCTCGTCGAGAATCCGAACCTGCGCATCCGGGTCGTAACCCCCGGGTCGGGGGACTTCTGCGATGCCGACCTGGTGGACCTGAACTCCCCCGAAGATTATGAGGCGTATCTTAAAAGACTGTAACCGGTTAGGCTGCAGGCTGTAGGTACGGATCAACTTTCGATCTATTGGGAGCCTTGACGGACAGTCGCGCATGCTTGACGGTCCGTCAAGGCTCCCGATCCAACGCGACATGGCAGAAGCTGATGATGAATGTGGTTGGCAGGCTTTACCTTTTGCATTGTGGCTGTAGCCTGCAGCCTAAAGGGCTACAGCCTTGCACGTTGGTGAGAAATGCGGACAGCGTTTACTATATGTAGTGTCTTGGGACGCAGACAGTACCGCATATTGTGATTTTTCGCTTGCCCGGGTCTCCCCCTGTGCTATATTTGGCCCCGAGGATCAATCCCTGGGGAAGTGCGCTTTCCGTGTGAGTTCCCGGCGTGCCGGGAGTACAGGAAAAGATCTGATTATAAATCAGTTCCGGCTTGGGGGATGGCCCTGATCCGCAGCGCGGCAGATTCGAAGCGGAATTGGACGCGACCGGTTACTGGGGACTGGGATTGGCATATGAATCAAATAAAAAAACTGGAAATTGTCGGATTCAAGTCCTTTTGCGATCGGACCCAGATAATCTTCCACGAGGGATGCACGGCGATTGTCGGGCCCAATGGGTGCGGCAAGAGCAATATTGCCGATGCCATCAGTTGGGTGGTCGGGGAACAGAGTGCGAAGAGCCTGCGCACGGACAAAATGGAAGGGGTGATCTTTAATGGCACCCAAACCCGGAAGGCTACCGGTTTTGCCGAGGTGACCCTGGCGTTGAGTTTGCGGTCGCATGCGGCGCTGCCGGAGGGATTGAACCTGAACCCGGAGGGTTTTACGGTCGGGAGACGGCTCTACCGGTCGGGAGAAAGCGAATATTACCTCGATGGGCGGCGCTGCCGCCTCAAGGACATTCAGACCCTGCTGGAAGGAACCGGACTGGGCCCGAATTCCTATGCCCTCATCGAGCAGGGGCGGATCGGGCAGATTCTGAGTTCCAGGCCGGCGGATCGCCGGAGCCTGATCGAGGAAGCCGCCTGCATCACCCTCTTCAAGAGCCGCCGCTATTCGGCGGAGATGAAGCTCGAAATGGCGCAGCAGAACTTGCTGCGGGTGAACGACATCGTACAGGAGGTGACCCGGCAGCTGAACTCGCTCCGGCGACAGGCGGCCAAGGCGCGGCGATATAACCGTATGCGTGAGGAGTTGCGCGGCTTGCATCGACTGCGGTTGGGAATGGAACAGCGCGACCTGCAAGCCAGGCTTGGACAGTGCACGGCCGCATTCGACGCCGCCCGGGAGCGGGAGCAGACCATTCTCACCGCGCTGGCGAGCGCGGAGGAATCGCGGGCCGGAGGCCAGGAGCTTTGCCGCGTCCAGGAAGAACGGCTGAACGAAAGCAGGGAACTGCTGGCTGAGTTGCGCCTCCAGGCTGAAAGCGCTTCCGGCCGCCGGCAAAACCTGGAAGCCCAGATCCGAAGCCTGTCAGAGCGCCAGAAGGAACTGGAGCGAGAGCTGGAAGCCATCAATGAACGCGAACAGCTGGTGCAGCGTGAACAGGAACGCCTGGCACAAACCTCCGCGGCGCTTGCGTCCGAAATTGCTGCCGAGACCGAGGCCCTCGATGGCGAGCAGGCGCGCAGCGAGGTCCTGCAGGAGGCGATGCGCGCCACTGAAACCGGAATCGAGGCCACCCGAACCTTCCTGCTCAACCGGGCCGGAAAGCTTTCCGACCTGAAAAACCAGCACGCCCGATGCCTGGAAAACCTGCAGCGGATCACCGCCGCCACGGAGCGGATTCAAGCCGAACGTGCCGAAAAAGCCGGGGAGCGGGACCGCCTCCGGGAACAGCTTGCGGAACTGCAGGCCCGGACGGCTGCGACTGCGGCCCGTTCGCGGGAGATCGCCGAGAGCCAGGCGGAGCGGGAGACACGGGCCGCGGAACTTGCGCTGCGCATCGAGGAAGTTGCGGCCGATCTTACCGGGCGGCAGGAAGAGCACAGCATCATGCAGCACCGTTTCGCATCTCTCGAAGAGGTGGAGCGGCGGCGTTCCAATTACTCGGAAGGGGTCCAGAAATACCTGTCCACGCGGGTGCCCGGTGAACAGGCCATCGAGGCGCAGACGCTGGCAGACCTGTTGGACACCGATGCGGTCTATGAATCCGCAGTCGAGGATTACCTGAACGACCCGCTGCAATATATCCTGGTGGGCGGACTTGAGGACGCCGTCCGGAGCGTGGAACGGGTCAAACGAATCGGCGCCGGCAAGTGCACGTTCATGACGCTGCGCAACGGGCATACGCATCACACGGCGATGCCCCGCCCCGCCCTGGCCGGTGAGGGGGTGATTGGATACCTCGACCAGCTCCTGCACATGCGCGACGACGTGAAGGATGCGTTCGAACGCGTACTCCCCGATTTCGCGGCTACCGTCATGGTGTCGGACCTGCCGACCGCGTTCCGGGTGGCGGAGACCCATTCCGGGATGAACTTCCTCACCCTGACAGGGGAGGCGTATTCCCCCAAGGGGACGCTCTCCGCGGTCGGAGAACGGAAATCGATGGCCGGTTTCCTGGCCCTGAAGCGCGAAAAGCGGGAACTGCAGCGGAACCTGACTGCTCTGCGGACCCGGATCGAAAGCACGCGGGCCGAGGCAGCGCGGCTTAAGTCAGAACAGACCTCGGTGCTGGAGAGCCTCAAGGAACTGACTGCCGAAGCGCGCCGCCTCGATATCGAAACCGTCGTGCTCCATCACCAGCGCGAGCGTCTGGAAGGCGAGCTCCAGAAGAACGAGCAATCGGAAAATGTCGCGGGCCTCGAGCTGGCCCAGTTCCTGGCCGAGCGATCCGGATTCGAGGCCAGGCTGGCCGAAGCCGCCGCCGGCATGGAAGAGATCGAGCAGAGAAGCCGGATAAGCGGCGAAGAACTGAATGAACTGAACGCCCGCCTGGAATCGTTGAAATCCGAAACTCAGGCTTTGGGGAAGTCAATCGCCGCGCTCGCCTCCGCACACGCCGTCAAACAGGAACGGCTGTCCGGTATCGAAGGGGAACGGCAGCGCCTGGGGCGGGAAGCGGAGGAGGTACGAAGACGCGCCCTGGGCAACCAGGCGGAGAAGACCCAGGCACTGTCCGGGATCTCAATGCTGGAGCGGGAACGGGCGGAACTCGAGACGCAGATCTCCGAGATGACCGGCCGGATCGGTGGGGCCGAAGCCGAACTCGCGGAACGGCACCAGGAACTCGCAGCCCAACGCAAATCCCTGGCCGCACTCGAGGAGCAGCTGCGCGGGCTTCATGCCGAGCGCGAGCAGGCTATGGGGGTCCGGGGCGGACTCGAGATCGAGAAGGCGCGGATCGAAACCGATTTCAGCCACCTGCGGCGCAACTGCGAGGAGGAGTTTCATGCGCCCATCGAGGAACTCGTGACGCACATCGAGGATACCGATTGGCAGCGGGACTATACCGAAGTGCATCAGGCCTTCGAGGCGCTGCGCGAACGCGTGGAAGCTTTCGGGGCCATCAACATGAGGGCGCTGGAGGAGTACCAGGAACTCGAGGAACGATACCAGTTCCTCAGCAGCCAACGCGCGGATATCGAACAATCCATCGCCGATACCCAAAAGGCGATTGCGGAGATCAGCCGCCGTTCGGTGGAGCAGTTCCAGGAGGCCTTTAAAAACATCCGTGAGAATTTTATCGAGGTCTTCCAACTCCTCTTCAAAGGGGGGCAGTGCGACCTCCGGCTGCTGGATGAAGGGGATCTCCTGGAAAGCGGCGTCGACATCGTCGCCCAGCCGCCGGGCAAGCGGCTGCAGAATGTCCTGCTGCTTTCGGGCGGCGAAAAGGCGCTTACGGCCCTGGCCCTGCTGATCGCGATTTTCCGATACCGGCCGAGCCCCTTCTGTGTCCTGGACGAGGTGGATGCGCCGCTCGATGATGCCAACGTCGTCCGGTTTACGGAACTGATCTCCGCGCTGAGCGCGAACACGCAGTTTCTGCTCATCACCCATAACAAGAGAACGATGGAAATCGCCCGGACTCTGTACGGCGTCACCATGGAAGAGCCGGGTGTATCCAAAATCGTAAGCGTCGATTTCCGCACTCATGACGAGGCGCTGGCCAGCTAGCGGCGCATGGACGCGGAACGCAGCGAGGATCTCAGATTCTCCCGTGATGGAAAGCCTCGGGGTTTGGAATCTTCGCGGATTGCTTTGAGAAGGAGGCCCATCATGGATTCCTGCATCCAGACCGATCTCACAGGGCTGCGGCTGTTCCGCCGCGGCAAGGTGCGCGATGTGTATGAAGTCGGCGAACGGCTCCTGATGATCGCCACCGACCGGGTTTCGGCCTTCGACGTCGTTCTGCCCACCCCCATTCCGATGAAGGGCGCGATCCTCACCCAGCTGTCCCGCTTCTGGTTCGGCATGATGACGGATATCGTTCCGAACCACCTGATCACCACCGAAGTGGATGAGTTCCCGGCAGAGCTGCGGCCATATCGCGACCTGCTGCGCATGCGCAGCATGCTGGCGGTAAAAGCCGAAATCTTTCCGATCGAGTGCGTGGTGCGTGGGTATCTGGCCGGCTCCGGATGGAAGGAATATGGCGAAAATCTCGCCGTCTGCGGCATACCCTTGCCCGCCGGGCTGCACGAATGCGATCGCCTTCCGGAGCCGATCTTCACGCCGGCCACCAAGGCCGAGAGCGGCCACGATTTGAATATCTCGTTCGACGAGATGACCGGCATCGTCGGCTGGGAGGTTGGCTCCCAGCTGCGCGACCTCAGCTTCCGGATCTATCGCCGGGCTGCCGAATATGCGCTGGCCAAAGGCATCATCATCGCGGACGCCAAGTTCGAGTTCGGCCTGCATCTCGGCCGCATCATCGTCTGCGATGAGATCCTGACCCCCGATGCCTCACGCTTCTGGCCGCTGGACAGCTACCGGCCCGGGGGCGGCCAGCCCTCCTTCGACAAACAATACGTGCGCGATTATCTCGAAGAAATTCACTTCAACAAGCAGCCACCCGGACCGGAGCTCCCTGAATCCGTAGTCCGGGGAACTACCGAAAAATATCTGGAGGCCTACCACCGGTTGACCGGGTCCAGCCTGAGCATTTCCTGAAGCAGTCCCTCATGCGCCGGGGAGCACCCTGCAACGCATGAAGAAGTATTGCTTATTCCAGAGCGCTCGTCGCGGTCGGAATCGCTATCGCTATCGGCTTTTGGTGACTGGTTGGGCATAGGGTCAGAGGCAGCAAACAGCGGCCACGGATTTCACGGATTACACTGATTTTTTAAGGGCACTACCATCAGGGGAGTGTCTCTTCTACCCTCCAGGATGCTGGCACCGCTGCCCCCTGCCCGAAAACACAAACTAAAAATGAATTGATTCCCGGACCGGTGATCTTATAAGGTGATCCTCTGTCCGGTATGGTGGCAGCAGGTAAACCTCACCGCCGATCAGGTAGGCTGAGTCGCGGGTACAGACGCTTCAGCTGTCTTCGACGGAGGTATCGCGGCGCCGGGCGCAAGAGTTCACGTGAAGGGATCGGGGGCGAAGGGCATGCAGTGGACCATCATTGATTTCGTCTTTGTCGCCATTCTGCTTCTGTCAATCGCCTTTGCTTTGATGAAAGGGCTGGCGCGCGAGGTGATCAGCCTGGCAGCGTTGTTCGGAGGATTGTTTCTGGCTTCGTGGTACTACCCGGTCCCGGCCGGCTGGTTTGCCAATCTGGCGCGAACCCAGGCGATCGCAGATCTGATCGGGTTCATGGTGATCTTCCTGGCTGTGATCATCGTCGGGGCGATTGCGGCATTCCTGGTCAACCGATTCATCAAGATGGCGTCTCTCGAATGGGTTGACCGCCTGATGGGGGGAGTTTTCGGGCTGCTCCGCGGATGGGCCATCGCCTCTGTCATCGCCCTCGCGTTGGTCGCCTTCCCGGTGCAGCAGGATATGCTCGCGCGCTCGGTTCTGGCTCCGTACCTCCTGGCCGGGGCGCGGGCCGCGGTTCTCATGGTGCCGCAGGAACTGAGACTCAAGTTCAACGCCGAATACCAGAAGATATTGCAGAGCTGGAACCAGAACAGGAGCGCGGTATGAGAGACGCAGCGGCCAAACTGCAGCCCCGTCTGAAGGAACGCCTGGAAAGCATTTGCCTCGAAATGATCGATAAGGGAATCCTGTTTGCCGAGGCGGTTGAGCAATTCGAGCAATGCTTCATCACCGAAGTCGTCAAGCGAAATGACGGGCATCTCATACACGCCTCCGACCATCTGGGAATTCACCGTAACACTCTGGCCAAAAAAATGACGCAGTACAAGGCAAGAACCGCCCGCCGAAATGCCAGATAGCCCCCTCCAGGTTTTATTAAATCTGTGTAATCTGTGTAATCCGTGGCGTTTTTGCTTCTTGTCCGGGTTCACGCTGAAAGCCACCGACTCCCGCTTCCGATTGCACCCGGCGCCGCTTCGGGGGTTGACTTGGCGCCGCGGGTTCGCTATTGTTTAGCACTCGATTAGATAGAGTGCTAAAATGTTATGGCAAATTGTTGAAAATAAATAGCATAGTAAACACAAGACGGATTGGCGAAAGGAGATTGAGCTCATGTCTGTCAGGCCTTTGCACGATCGCGTGCTTCTGAAACGGATAGAGGAAAAGGAAACGGTTAAGGGCGGGATCATCATTCCGGACACGGCCAAGGAAAAGCCGATGGAGGGAGAGGTGATCGCGGTCGGCCCGGGAAAACTGCAGGATGATGGCAAGCGGTCACCCATGGACGTTAAGGCGGGAGATCGGGTGCTGTTCGGCAAGTATTCCGGCACGGAAATCAAGGTCGACGATCAGGAACTCGTCATCATGCGCGAGGAAGAGATCCTGGCGGTGCTGGCAAAAGGGAAGTAAGCGGATCCGGAGAATCGGGTCATAGAAACTGAAGAATTGGGAAGGAGCGAAAATATATGGCTAAGGAGATCATTCATGGTGAGCATTCACGCCAGGCGCTGCTGCGCGGCGTGAATCAGCTGGCGGATGCGGTCAAGATCACGCTCGGCCCGAGGGGTCGCAATGTGGTCCTGGACAAGAAATTCGGATCGCCCCTGATTACGAAGGACGGCGTCACGGTGGCGAAAGAGATTGAGCTCAAGGAGGGCACCGAGAACATGGGCGCCCAGATGGTGCGCGAGGTGGCGTCGAAGACCTCCGACGTGGCCGGCGACGGCACGACCACCGCGACCGTGCTGGCCCAGGCGATCTACCGCGAAGGCGTGAAGAACGTGGCGGCGGGCTCGAACCCGATGGCGCTCAAGCGCGGCATCGAACAGGCCGTGGAAGCGGCGGTTGCGGAACTGAAGAAGCTGAGCAAGCCGGTGAAGGGCGAGATGATCTCCCAGGTGGGATCGGTGTCGGCCAACAATGACCGGACGGTCGGCGGGATCATAGCCGAGGCGATGAAGAAGGTGGGGAAGGACGGCGTGATCACGGTGGAAGAGGCCAAGTCGATCGAGACTTCCCTGGAAGTCGTCGAGGGGATGCAGTTCGACCGCGGGTATCTGTCCCCCTACTTCGTGACCGATGCCGAACGGATGGAAACGGAACTCGCCAATTGTGTGATCCTGCTCAGCGAGAAAAAGATCAGCTCGATGAAGGACCTGCTGCCGCTGCTGGAGCAGATTGCCAAGGGCGGGCGGCCCCTGCTGATCATCGCCGAGGACATCGAAGGCGAAGCGCTGGCGACGCTGGTGGTGAACAAGCTGCGCGGGACGCTGTCGGTGGCGGCGGTGAAGGCGCCGGGGTTCGGCGACCGGAGAAAGGCGATGCTGGAGGATATCGGGATTCTGACCGGCGGCAAGGTGATTTCGGAAGACCTGGGGATCAAGCTGGAGAACGTGCGCCTGGAGGATCTGGGGCGGGCGAAGAAGGTGACGATCAACAAGGACAACACGACGATCATCGAGGGGGCGGGGAAGCACTCGGACATCGAAGGGCGCGTGAAGCAGTTGCGCGTGCAGATCGAAGAGACGACGTCGGACTACGACCGTGAGAAGCTGCAGGAACGGCTGGCGAAGCTGGTCGGGGGCGTAGCGATAATCAAGGTCGGGGCGGCGACGGAGACGGAGCTGAAGGAGAAGAAGGCGCGAGTTGAGGATGCGATGCATGCGACCCGCGCGGCGGTCGAGGAAGGGATCGTGCCCGGAGGCGGGGTGGCGCTGCTGCGCTGCGTGCCGGCTGTGGAAAAGCTGAAACTGGGCGGGGACGAGGCGATCGGGTGCAACATTCTGCGCCGGGCGCTGGAGGAACCGCTGCGGCAGATCGTGAACAACGCCGGGCATGAAGGGGCGATTGTGACCGAGAAGGTGCGCCAGAGCAGCGACGCGAACTACGGGTTCAACGCCGAGACGGAGATATACGAAGACATGGTGGCCGCCGGCGTGATCGATCCGACGAAGGTGACCCGGACGGCGCTGCAGAATGCGGCGTCGATCGCGGCCCTGCTGCTGACCACGGAAGCCCTGGTCTGCGACATCAAGGAAGAAGACAAGACTCCTCCTGCTCCGGCCGGCGGCATGGGCGGCATGGGCGGAATGTACTAACTGCCGGTTTCTGCGCCGGGAGGAGGGGCAGTCCCGTCCTTCTCCCGGTCATTCTCGGGCCCCTGGCCCGCTTCACACTATCAGGGCTCCGGCCGCGCGCCGGAGCCCTTTGTCTTTTCCGTCCCTGCTCCGAAAATCAGACCGAATGTGGCGCCAATTTATTCTTCCATCCCTGTGCCGCCCTTTCAGGGCTTGAAATCTCGGCACCTTAACCCAGGGCTTACGCCCTGGGCTGTGCTATTGCGCCCTTTCAGGGCTTAGCCGCTCACGACCGCAACAATCGTGAAGAGTCAGGCAGTTTATGACTGCAACAATCCCGAAGGGTCAGGCAGTTCACGACTGCCATAATCCCGAAGGGATGGTGCAACAAAGCCCAGGGCGTGAGCCCTGGGAAAACGGGAGAGCTGGCAACAGCCCTGAAAGGGCGGCGCAGAGAACGCGCGATGAGAGCACAAAACATTTTCATGCGTCACCGGGTGAGCCCCGGCGCATGACAGACTGGTGTATGATAGGCACCGTGATAGCCAGAATATTCCGAAGCGCCGCGGGCCCCTACCTGCTGCTGATTCTGACCTCGTTCGGCACCCTGTGGTTCCGCCTGGGGGGATTGCCCTTTATCGGCGCCGACGAACCCCGCTATGCCCGGATCGCCGAAGAGATGAGCGCCGCCGGGCGTTGGGTCACGCCCCTGCTCGAGGGATTTCCGTGGCTCGAAAAGCCGCCGCTCTACTACTGGCTCACCATTCCAAGCTACCGGATCTTCGGCGTCTCCGAGGCTGCCGCCCGGATCGGTCCCGCCCTCTGCGCGCTCCTTACGGCCGCGATCGTGCTCTGGCTCGGTTCGCGGTTGTGGTCGCGACGCGCCGGCGTCCTGGGAAGCATGATCCTGCTTACTTCAATCGGCGTATCCGCGTTCGGCCGCAGCGCCAGTCCGGACATGCCTTTTACCGCCTGTTGCACGGCGGCGCTGGCCTTGCTGGCAACTGCCGTGGTCCGGGGCGGGCTGGCCCGGTGGCAGATCCTGTGTGCGTACGCCTTCCTGGGCCTGGCCGTATTGGCCAAGGGCCCCGTGGGGTTGATTCTCGGGGCGGGCATCCTGCTTGTCTTCTGGGTCCTGGACGAACAGGGGGGGAGCCTCCGCCGGGTGCTGCCGCTTCCGGGAATCGCGATTGCGGCGGGAGTGGCGCTCCCCTGGTTCTGGCTCGCGTTCAGGGAGAACGGGTTTACCTTCATTTCGGTCTTTTTCATCAATCATAACCTGGCGCGCTATGTGAGCGACCTCCATCACCATGAGCAGCCGCTCTACTATTTCTTTCCCGTGGTGCTCGGCCTTCTTTTCCCCTGGAGCGGATTGCTTCCCGCCCTGGTTCCCGGATCGCTGAGCGGCGCAATCCGCAACTGGCGATCCTGGGATCGCGGCGCCCTGTTTCTCGGCTGCTGGGCGGTGTTTCCCATTTTGTTTTTCTCCCTCTCGACCTCGAAGCTCCCGGGATATGTCCTTCCATCCCTCCCCCCGCTGGCGCTGCTGCTGGGCCGGCGGCTGGCCGGATTCATTCAGGATCCGGATCCGGGCAGGAAATTCCGCGTCACCCGATGGGTATGCCTGGGTGCGTCGATGGCAGTGGCGGTGGCGGCTCCTCTTGTCTTGGATGAAAACCACGGTCTGGAGTGGCGCCTGGGATTCCCCCTCGGAGCTGCCGTTCTGCTGCCGGCATTGTTGAGCTTCTGGTTTTTGTGGCGCCACAGGCTGCGCGCGGCCGTATACGCCGCCATGGTGCAGGGCTTGATGCTGGTGCTGGCAGTGACGCAGTTCGGGTTCCCGGCCCTCGCGGCCTCTCAATCGACGCGGGATATCGCCCGGCAGGCGCTGGCCGCCGGCCGCCAGGATGAGCCGATCGTCACGTACCACTATTTCCACCACACGCTTCACTATTATTCGGGCTATCGCATCGCCGCCAACATCGTCGACGCCCCCACTCTGATCGCCATGGTGCGGCAGCATGCCGGCCTGCTGGTCGTAACCGAGGATGGATGGGTCCTGGAGCTCGAGAGCCTGGCCGGCGTCTCCGTCTCCCTCCTTGGCGAACAGGGGCGTCTCCGCCTGCTCCGCATCACCCCCAAAACCCCGTAGGGGCGACCGGCAGGTCGCCCGAAGATCCGCTCCCATTTGTTCGATGTCTGGCTTGTCGATACGCGGGCGACCTGCCGGTCGCCCCTACGGGGTGTTGCGAGTCGGGCGAACGGAACCGATCGGCGGGAGGGCGGGTGGCTCATTGACTCTGAAAGATCGCCGGAGTAACCTGCTACGCCTGTGATCGGGAGGCCCAAAATGCTGATGTTTTACAATACGCTCTCCGGCCGGAAGGAGGAATTTCATCCTCGTGAGGAGGGGGTGGTGCGGATGTACACCTGCGGCCCGACGGTGTACGACTACGCGCACATCGGCAACTTCCGCACCTTTGTCTTCCAGGACCTGCTGATCCGGTATCTGCGCTACCGCCACTACCGGGTGATGCACGTCATGAACATCACCGACGTCGACGACAAGACGATCCGCAACGCCAAAGCGCAGGGGACGAGCCTGGCGGAGTATACCGACCGATACACGGCCGCGTTCATAGAGGATGCCCGTGCGCTGCGCATCGAATTGCCCGAACTCCTGCCGCGGGCTACGGCCCACATTCCCGAAATGGTCCAGCTGATCCAGCAGCTCGAAGAAAAGGGATTTACCTATCGCAAGGATGGTTCGATCTATTTCAGCATCTCGCAATTTCCCGGGTACGGGAAACTTAGCCGGAAGGATTTTTCGGGCATGCAGGCGGCAGGCCGCGTCGACAGCGATGAGTATGAAAAGAAGGACGACGCCCGGGATTTCGTGCTCTGGAAGGCGCACAAGGAAGGGGAGGATTTCTGGGAGACGGCGATTGGCCCGGGGCGGCCCGGGTGGCACATCGAATGCTCGGCCATGAGCATGAAGTATCTCGGCGCCACGGTTGATATTCACAGCGGCGGCGTCGACCTGATTTTCCCCCATCACGAAAATGAAATCGCCCAGAGCGAAGCCGTAACCGGTCAGCCGTTCGTGCGTTACTGGGTGCACGCGGAGTTCCTGCTGGTCGAAGGGGAGAAGATGGCCAAGTCGAAGGGGAACTTCTTCACCCTGCGCGATCTTCTGGCCGCGGGGCATTCCCCGGAGTCGATTCGCTACCTCCTCCTTTCGGTAAACTACCGACGGCAACTCAACTTCACCACTGAGGGCCTCCACCAGGCCCAGGCCTCGGTGCGCCGCCTCGACGACTTCCTGCAGCGCATGCGTGAAAAATCGGCCCCCGGAGCGGCCACTGCCGAAGGCGCATCTTTGAACGAGGCGACGCGCGCCGGGTTCATCGAAGCCTTGGACGACGATCTCAATACTTCGGCGGCGCTCGCGGTCCTGTTCGACTTTGTCCGCGTGGTCTACCAGCGGGAGGAGCAGGGCAATCTGCCGGGAGGCGATGCCCGCGCGGCACTGGAGCTTCTGCAGGAGTTTGACCGCGTCCTGGCGGTGCTGCAGGTGAAGCCCGAGTTGCTGGACGAAGAGATCAAACAGCGGATCGAAGACCGCCAGGCGGCGCGCCGCCGCCGCGACTTCGCGGCATCGGATCGGATCCGCGCCTGGCTGCTGGAGCAGGGGATCCAGCTCGAAGACACCAAGGAAGGGGTGCGCTGGAAGCGCATCCGCTGAAATATCGCCCCTTCGGCGGAAACTACCCGGGCATGACGGCACCGCATCTGCTCCTGGGTAGAAAGGGCGAACGGATCGCCTGCCGTTTCCTGATGAAGGCGGGCTTCGACATTCTGGCCCGGCGCTTCCAGGCGCGCCGTGGAGAAGTGGACCTGGTCGCCCTGGACGAGAGCACCCTGGTTTTTGTCGAGGTCAAGACCCGTGCCTCACGGGATTTCGGCGACCCCTCGGAATTCGTCGACTGGCAGAAGCAGCAGAGCCTGAGGCTTGCCGGTGAGGAGTTCATTTCGAGGTATGACCTCGGCCAATACGCCTATCGGTTTGACGTGATTACCGTGATCGCCCCCGGCGTCGCCGGCCAGGAAGTTGCCCTCTACCGCAACGCCTTCTGAGCACCATTCCGGGCGTGACCCTGCCCCGCCTTGCTCACGAAGCCAGGATCGCAAGGCATCTCGGGACACGCATCTGTTTAGCCGATGCTGAACAGCAGAACGCAAAGACGCTAGGATGCAAAGAGATTCCTTTCGGTTCGCGGGCATGGGCGGCCTTCGGCCGCATCCTTGGGCGAGCCGCGGGAGAAAGCGCAATCCTCCTGAGTAGCCACTCTGCCCGCGCTTTCTCCCGCGGCTCGCCCAAGGATGCGCCAGCGCGAAGCGCTGCGCCCACGCCTGTTGCTCAGTGTCGATCTTTGCGCCCCTGCGCCTTTGCGTCTTTGCGTTTTGCTTCTTCATCCATTTGATTTGGCTAAACAATTACCAGGACACGGAAGAACACGGATCGGCTCCGGGCTTAAAAACATTGACCCCTGTCTCTCCGCTTTGCTAATATCTCACAGCCTCAAGGTGGGGGCGGGAATAACTCAGTGGTAGAGTGCAACCTTGCCAAGGTTGAAGTCGCGGGTTCGAATCCCGTTTCCCGCTCCAATTTACCAAAATCCCGCAATAACTTATAAGAACAGGATGAAATCAAATCCTAATTCATTCGAGGCCAGGCTGCGCCCGGTTTGCGGATTTCTTGGCAAGAGTCGCGAGAGGATTCCGAGAGATTCTGAGATTAATCCAGGGTTTGGAAGAAAAGCAAATCCTCGATGACAGTTTGAAACAGGTTCATCACGCTATCATGCCGCCGGCCCATCGGAATCCGCGGGTTCAGTGAAGTGCCCCTTTAAGTTCGCGCCAGATCTCCAGCTCGGCTGCTTCAGCCAGCTTTTCGATTTGCCGCATGAGCTGTTTCACGCCTTCAAGCTTCACAGCCCAATCACGGTGCGCATCAATTAAATCGCCTGCCTCTAAATCCGCCGCCTCCTTTTCGAGCTGCTCATAAAGCCGCAACGACCCGGCATCCTGGAAGACTGCCACCGCGTGAGCCAGTTCATGTCCCAGGACTTCCGCATAACGATGTTTGGTGCGGAGTCCGGAAAAAGGTATCAGTCCGTTGGAATAGCGGGTGCTTTCTCCGACATAGGCCCGTTCTATTGTGGCCAGGTTGAGCCGGATCGTCGTGACGTGCCGGGCGCCTTTGGGATCCGGCGTTTCGATACTGAATTGGCCCGCCCGGCTGGAAGATTCCGCTTTCGCGAATTCGATGCGGATCAGATGACCGCTCGTCTCGGCCTGACGATAGAGCCCGTACAAGGTCGGGTGCAGACGCCGGCCATCCTTGTCTTCTGCCATAACGATGTCAAGGATCGATCTCCAGACCCGAAGCTGGGCGCGTGACATGTGGCTGGTAACAATCCCCGTTAGGTTTGCCGTGCCTCTTGTTGAAGTTCTTGTGCCAGGCATGTGCAGGTCAAGGACAGTGCCAGTGCCGCTGAAGACGACAATCGCCAGGATGATGCGATGTGCCATGGGGCCGCTCCTCTCCGGGCGGCTCATTGCCGCCCACGACCCCTAAGGCGAAACTGGCTTCGAAATACTCCCACGCACTCTTAATTTATTTTTGTCCGGCTTTGGATGTATAATCTGACCAATCCTAATTCACATCTCACTGGAGAGGGTTCTCTGAACAGCAGTTCCCGAGGAGAAGTCACACTACTGCTTCACGAATGGCGTCGCGGCGACCAGGGGGCGCTTAACCAGCTGATGCCTCTGGTCTACCGGGAACTGCACCGGCTGGCTCACAAGTACATGGTGCGCGAGAAGGCCGGCAATCCCCTGCAGACCACGGCGTTGCTGAACGAAGCCTATCTGCGCCTCGTGGATTTGAAACGGGTGCAGTGGCAGGACCGGGTTCATTTTTTTGCCGTGTCGGCCAGGATGATGCGCCGGGTGCTGGTGGAATTCGCGCGCTCCCGCCGTGCGCACAAGCGCGGGGGCGATCTCACAAGGATAGAATTGATCGAGGAGGTTATCCCGTGCCTGGGGAGGGGCGCGGACCTGATTGCGCTCGATGACGCCCTGCACGCCCTCGCGGCCATCGATCCACGAGCGGCGAATGTGGTCGAGCTGCGCTTCTTCGGCGGCTTGACGGTGGAGGAAACGGCCGAGGCGCTGGGCATATCGGACAAGACGGTGATGCGTGACTGGGAGCTGGCTAAGGTGTGGCTGCTTCACGAGCTGAAGCATAAAGGATAGAGAAGGATATAGATGGAAGCGAAGCGATGGCAGGAGATCAAGCGGATCTACGAGTCGGCCCTGGAACTGGCTCCCGAGAGCCGGAGCGGGTTCCTGGATGAAAAGTGCGCCGGGGACAAATCTCTCAGGCAGCAGGTCGAGTCGTTTCTCGAATGCCGGCCGGCGGCGGAGGAGTTTCTGAAGTCCCCTGCCTTCAAAATGGCGGCTCCGGACCCTTTCGGATCGAATGAATCCCGCACCGACCTGACGGGCAGCACGCTATTGCATTACTCCGTCATGAGGAAGATCGGAGAAGGCGGGATGGGAGAAGTGTACCAGGCGCAAGATCTGAAACTGAATCGCCAGGTTGCGCTCAAGATACTTCCCGACTCATTCGCCTATGACCCGGAGCGGCTGGCCCGTTTTGATCGCGAGGCAAAGCTGCTCGCATCGCTGAATCATTCCAACATCGCGGCGATTTATGGATTGGAGGAAGCTGGAGAAAAACGATTCCTGGTGCTTGAGCTGGTGGAAGGCGAGACGCTGGCGCAGCGCATCGCCAGGGGGCCGCTGCCTATGGATGAAGCCCTCGAAATCTGCCACCAGATTGCAGAAGGGGTGGAAGCCGCTCACGAGAGGGGAGTCATCCACCGTGACCTGAAACCGGCAAACATCAAGGTCAATCCGGAAGGCAAGGTCAAAATCCTGGACTTCGGGCTGGCAAAGGCGTTTCAGGGCGAAGCCGCTCCGGCGGACACATCGAAGTCGCCGACGCTGACGAATCAGATGACGCGCGCCGGAGTGATTCTCGGCACCGCGGCCTACATGAGCCCAGAGCAGGCCCAGGGAAAGCCGGTCGACAGGCGCACCGACATCTGGGCGTTTGGCTGCGTGTTGTATGAATGCCTGACGGGGGAGCGGGCGTTTGGGGGAGAAACCGTCACGGAGGCACTGGCTTCAATTCTCAGGAGCGAACCCAACTGGAAGATGCTGCCGCAGGAAACGTCCGCAAGTGTCCGAAACGTCCTGCAGCGTTGCCTGCAAAAAGATCCCAAACAGAGAATCCGTGATGTCGCGGATGCCTGGCTGGAAATAGCTGCGGCGCCTGTTCACCCTGCAGTCGCTCACCGCAGAATCCGGGAGCGGCTGGCATGGACTGCTGCTGCAGTCTTGTTGCTGGGCCTCCTGATTTCGCTGCCTTTCACCATATCGTATCTCCGCCAAAAACCACCAGCGGAAGCCGTCGCAGTGCGATTTGCCATTTCTGCACCGGAGAAGGCCACCTTTGGCCCAATAGCGGTTTCTACCGACGGCCGCAGCCTGGTGTTCGGTGCCGACGTTGAAGGCAAGAATCAGCTGTGGCTGCGCCCACTTGGATCTGACACCGAGCGACCGCTTCCCGGCACGGAGGATGTAACGGGTTATCCGTTCTGGTCGCCGGATAGCCGGTCGATCGGATTTCTCGCCGATGGCAAGCTCAAAAAGATGGACCTTGCAGATATGAAGCAGCAAACGCTATGCAATGTCCCAGGCACAAGAATCGGCGTCGCCTTTGGCGGCACATGGAACCGCGAGGGTACCATTCTCTTCTCCGGAGGCAGGATCATCTATCGTGTCCCCGCATCGGGTGGAGAGCCGACGCCTGTGCCTGGGCTTGACCAGCCGCGTCCGGGCGTTAGTTACCGCTGGCCCTCTTTTATGCCTGACGGCCGTCACTTCCTATATCTCGTCATGACGGCGAACCAGGGGTCGGCGGTTTATCTCGCTTCGCTTGATGGAAAAGAGACGAAGCGGCTGCTGGCGGCGAACTCCAGTGCGATCTATGCGGCATGGACGCCGGGTGGGGGCTATCTGCTCTTCGCCCGCCAAGGAGCACTGTTTGCACAACCATTTGATGCGGCCAGCCTCGCGCTCACGGGCGAGCCATTTCACGTCGCCGATCAGGTACGAGTCAGTCCTAACAGCCGGGGGAACTTTTCCGTTTCGGACAACGCTACTCTGATCTACGATCCGCGTGGCGATTATGTCGATAACCAGCAACTCGAATGGATTGATCGGGCAGGCAAGCTGCTTGGCCCCATCAGTGCGGTTGGGAGTTTTTCCGCGCCCAGTCTCTCCCCCGACGGTAAGCGAGTTGCGGTGGAGTGCCGAGATCCAAAGACCAGAACTTACGATATCTATGTGATAGATCTGGAGCGGGGCTCCAGCCGGAAACTCACTTTTGATTCTGCCGGAGATATCGATCCGATCTGGTCGCCCGATGGGAGCAGCATCGTTTGGGCCTCGAATCGGGGGGGGACTTACGAACTTTATCAAAAGCCGGCGAGCGGCGCCTGGCAGGATGAGTTGCTGTTCAAGTCAGATGTTGATTTGTTTCCTACCCATTGGTCTGCGGATAGAAGATTCATCCTCTATGAACGAGATGATCCGAAAACCAAGTTCGATGTGTGGGTCCGGCCACTGGAGGGAGACCGCAAGGCCTTTCCGTTATTATCGATGCCGTCCAATGAGCGTTGGGCGCGTTTCTCGCCCGATACGCGATGGATCGCTTACGCGGCAGACGAGTCCGGGGAGCCCGAAGTATACGTCCGGACCTTACCCGCCTCGGGTGGCAGGTGGCAGGTCTCAACGAAGGGCGGTAGCATTCCACAATGGCGGGGCGACGGAAAAGAGCTGTTCTTTATTTCTGCCGATCGCAAGCTCATGGCGGTGGAGGTAAGGACTGGCAGCACTTTCGAGCCCGGCATTCCCAAAGCGCTGTTCGATCTCTCGACGGCGAGTTTATCAGCTAATGACACCTTTGCCGTTACGGCAGACGGCCAGCGCTTTATCTTCGTCACCCAGATACGAGAGACCGCCCCTTCGTCGTTAAACGTCGTGGTCAACTGGGCTGCGGATCTGAAGAAATGACGAACGTGAGGCTGCTTCACGAGCTGAAGCATAAAGGATAGAGAAGGATATAAATGGAAGCGAAGCGATGGCAGGAGATCAAGCGGATCTACGAGTCGGCCCTGGAACTGGCTCCCGAGAGCCGGAGCGGGTTCCTGGATGAAAAGTGCGCCGGGGACAAATCCCTCAGGCAGCAGGTCGAGTCGTTTCTCGAATGCCGGCCGGCGGCGGAGGAGTTTCTGAAGTCCCCTGCCTTCAAAATGGCGGCTCCGGACCCTTTCGGATCGAATGAATCCCGCACCGACCTGACGGGCAGCACGCTATTGCATTACTCCGTCATGAGGAAGATCGGAGAAGGCGGGATGGGAGAAGTGTACCAGGCGCAAGATCTGAAACTGAATCGCCAGGTTGCGCTCAAGATACTTCCCGACTCATTCGCCTATGACCCGGAACGGCTGGCCCGTTTTGATCGTGAGGCGAAGCTGCTCGCATCGCTGAATCATCCCAACATCGCGGCGATCTATGGACTGGAGGAAGCTGGAGGAAAACGATTCCTGGTGCTGGAGCTGGTGGAAGGCGAGACGCTGGCGCAGCGTATCGCCAAAGGGCCGTTGCCGGTGGACGAAGCCCTGGAAGTCTGCCGCCAGATCGCCGAAGGGCTGGAAGCCGCGCACGAGAAAGGGAGTCATCCACCGTGACCTGAAGCCGGCGAACGTCCAGATCACACCGGAGGGCAAGGTGAAGATTCTGGACTTTGGCCTGGCGCCGGGTTCTTCAGGATCACCCATCGGGAGCGGATCATGCGCACTCACCGGCGATCACCGCAGCGATGACCCAGCCCGGAACGGTGCTGGGGACGGCGGCTTACATGAGCCCGGAGCAGGCCACGGGAAAGCCGGTCGACAAGCGGGCGGACATCTGGGCCTTCGGCTGCGTGCTGTTCGAGTGCCTCACAGGAAAGAGGCCGTACCAAGGCGAGTCGATCACCGAAACGGTCGCTTCGGTCTTGAAGAGCGAACCGGACTGGACTCTGCTCCCGGCCGGGACCCCCACGATGGTGCGATCTGTGCTGCGCCGATGCCTCCAGAAAGACCCTGGCCTCCGCCTCCGCGACATCGGCGATGCCTGGCTCGAATTGGAAGCGCCGGCAGTCCTCCACAGAATCCCTCACCGCCCCTCGGCGATTTCCGATCATCTGGCTGGCTGCGAGTGCGGCTGTCATGCTTCTCGTCGGCATCCTCGTCGGCTGGTTGTTGACGAAGTATTTTCAGCCCGCTTCTTCCGCGCATCAGTGATCACGTCGACCATCAAGGTGGAGCCGGGCCATTGGCTCGACGGCAGACGTTGGGTCCTGCTGACGGAGCAACGCCCGAGCCGAACCGCCATGGCCATTTCCGGCGACGGCAGGTTCGTTGTCTACAGCGCGATTGACGAGAATCCCGGCCCTCAGGCGAAGCCTCAGTTGTATCTGCGGAGAATGGATCAAGCGGAAGCCAAACCTATCAGAGGGGACAGAAGGTGGCATCAACCCCTTCCTGTCACCCGACAACCGCTGGGTGGGATTCTGGGCAGACGGCAAAGCTGAAGAAGGTCCCTGTCGAAGGTGGCGTGCCAACTGTGTTGTGCGACGCTGACGATATCTTTGGCGCAAGTTGGGGTCCCGATAACAGCATTGTGTTTGCAGATGGACCCGACGTTGGTCTCTCAAGAGTCTCGGCGGACAGCGGAAAGCCGGAGAGCCTGACCACGCCTGACCCGAAGCGGGAGGAATACAGCCACCGCCTGCCATTCTGGCTCCCCGATGGCAAAGCCGTGCTGTTCACCGTAATGAGACACCGCCTATGACTCACAGCCCCGGCTTGCCCTGCTTCGACTCGATACCCGCGAGTGGCATGTCCTGCTGCAAGACGCCGCTGATGCCAGGTATGTCCCCACGGGACATCTGGTGTTCCTGAAGCAGGGCACGCTCATGGCGGTGCGATTTGACCCGGCCAGGCTGGAGGTCATCGGCCAACCGTCTCCCCTCGTGGAAAACGTCATGCAAGCCTTTGCCGCGAACATTCTGTATCAACACGGGGGCCGGCCAGTTCAGCGTCTCTGACTCAGGGGCGCTAATCTATGCAGCGGGCGGCATACTTCCGGACACGCAGAATTCGCTCGTCTGGGTGGATCAGAGAGGCGCAGAGCAGCCTGTCACGCCCTTGCAGATGCCCTTTTTCGCTCCGCGTCTTTCACCGGACGGCCAACGAATTACTTACGTAACTTTGGGGCGAGAATGGCAGGTCTATGTATATGACCTGAATACGGGCACGAACAGCCGGCTGACCACCGAGGGAAGGGCTCGCTGGCCGATCTGGACTCCCGACGGTAAACGGATCGTCTTCTCATGGCAAAATCCGCTGGTTCCGAACCTGTTCTGGCAACCTTACGATGGAAGCTCGCCGATGGAACGTCTTACAACAAGCGAATACGGACAATAGTCCTGGATCATGGTCTTCATCTTCGGACGGCAAACGCTCGCTTTGGTGGAATGGCACCATGATACCGGCTACGACATCGTTCTGCTGGAAGCCCGCTCAGGGCGCGTGCAGCCTTTTCTGAATTCGCGGTTCAATGAGATGGCTCCCGAATTCTCGCCCGACGGTCGCTGGATAGCCTATGCATCTGATGAGTCAAAGCGGATCGAGGTCTACGTGCGGCCGTTTCCCGGGCCAGGGATGCAAACACCAGGTATCCAGCCAGGGGGGCGGCCAGCCGCTGTGGGCAAGAAATGGGAAACAGCTTTTCTACCGATGGGAAGATCAAGTGTGGGTTGTGGACGTCCGGACTGACGGCGGCTTCTCGGACCAGCAAGCCGCGCCTGCTTTTTGAGCGGCCCGGATATGGGTTGGTCAGGTCCCATACGCGACTATGATCTGTCCCAGGATGGACAGCGATTCCTCATGGTCAAGCTCGAGCAAAGGAAGCCCACCCCCGTCACCGAAATGATCCTGGTCCAGAACTGGTTCGAGGAACTCAAGCGTCTCGCGCCCACGGGCAAGTAGCGATTCTTATTTGCCCGCCATGAAGAGGGTCGTATCTCCAAGATTCAAAACCTGCGCCGGTTCGAGATGCTCTTCGATTTTTATTGCGCCACCCGGATTGCATTCGATGGCGAGCGATGATACATTATGGAATCATACATTCCAAAGTGAGTCGCAAAATGGAATTTGTCCGTCGCCTTTTTCGCATACCCCGGCAAAGCTTCTTCCTCTTCGGTCCCAGGGGTACCGGCAAATCTACCTGGCTCAGGCACGAGTTGGGAAATGCGCTGTTCGTTGATCTGCTCCGGCCGGAGTCCTTCCGTGAAATGAGCGCCCGCCCCGAACGACTGCGCGAACTGGTCCTGGGGAATCCAGGAAGAGACACTGTGGTGGTGGACGAAGTCCAGAGAATCCCCGAACTCCTGAACGTGGTGCATGATCTCCTCGAGTCCGACAGGAATCGGCGCTTTGTGCTCACAGGGTCCAGTGCCCGAAAGCTGCGCCGCGGAGGTGTCGATTTGCTCGCCGGCCGGGCATTGACGCGAGCCCTCCATCCTTTCATGGCCTCCGAACTGGCCCACTTCCGGCTTGAGGATGCGCTTACACTCGGTCTTCTGCCGCTCGTGCTCGGCGCTCGCCAACCCGGCGAGACCCTTAAAGCCTATGCGACCCTTTACCTGGAACAGGAAGTTCAGACAGAGGGGCTCACGAGGAATGTCGGCAACTTCGCCCGCTTTCTCGAGGCAATCAGCTTTTCTCATGGCGGAATTCTCAACGTGAGCAACGTCGCGCGAGAATGCGGCATCGAGCGCAAGACCGTTGCCAACTATGTTGCGATACTCGAGGACTTGTTGCTTTGCTTTCAGGTCCCTGTGTTCACCAAACGCGCACGCCGCCAAACAGCAATGCACTCGAAGTTCTACCTGTTCGACGCGGGAATTTACCGCTCTCTCCGGCCTGCCGGCCTCCTCGATCGCCCCGAGGAAATCGAGGGCGCCGCACTGGAGGGACTGGTTGCACAGCATCTGAGGGCCTGGTTGGCCTACTCTAACGCGAATGCTGCGCTGCATTACTGGCGAACGCGCTCCGGCGTGGAAGTCGACTTCGTTGTCTATGGCAAGGATGCTTTTCAAGCCATCGAAGTGAAGAATGCCGCACGTGTTAGGCCGGAAGACCTCCGCGGACTGAAGGCCTTTGCGGCTGATTACCCGCTTTGCGAACCAGTCCTGCTTTATCGCGGCAGGGATAGACTCAAGGTTGACGGAATTCAATGTGTGCCCGTAGCTGAGTATCTGCTGCAGCTCGGAGGCTCACTTGCGTGACCGGCCTTGCTGAACCGGGAGTGGGTTAGTCGCGTTCCGGCGATGAGGGGACCTGATCGCCCTGGATGATGTGCTGAATGCCTGGCCAAGGTCGATCCCAGGGAGGCGAAGGTGGTGGAGCGCACTATTTCGGCGGCCTGAGCGCTGAAGAGACGGCCGAAGTGCTGAAAGTCTCATCCAAGACGGTATTGCGCGACTGGGAACACGCGAAGGTCCGGCTGTTGCGCGAATTGAAACACGGAGAACGGTCATGAAACAGGAGCTCTGGCATAGGGCGAAGCAGGTCTATCAGTCGGCGATCGAGCTTGACCTGCCGCAACGGGAAGCCTTTCTCGCGCAGGCCTGCGCCGGTGACGATTTGCTGCGGCAGGAAGTCGAATCTCTGCTCGCCTGCCGTCCGGGGGCGGAACAGTTTATGGAATCTCCGGCCCTGGATGCGGCGGCCCGCGCGCTGGCGCAGGAGCAGAGTCGGGAGGCGGACCTCTCGGGCCGCTCGCTGCTGCACTATCGCGTGGAGGAGAAGATCGGCGCCGGCGGCATGGGCGAGGTCTACCGTGCCAGAGACACGAAGCTCGACCGCCGGGTAGCCATCAAGCTGCTGCCCGACATCTTCAGCGGCGATCCGGAGAGGCTGGCCCGCTTCGAGCGTGAAGCCAAACTACTAGCGTTGCTGAATCACCCCAACATCGCTGCAATCCACGGCTTGGAACAAACGGAGGGAAAGCGCTTCCTTGTGATGGAGCTAGCCCAAGGTGAAACACTGGCAGAGCGTATAGGCAGGAAGCCGTTGCCCCTGGACGAAGCCCTGGCAGTCTGCCGCCAGATCGCCGAAGGGCTGGAAGCCGCGCACGAGAGGGGAGTCATCCACCGTGACCTGAAGCCGGCGAACGTCCAGATCACACCGGAGGGCAAGGTGAAGATTCTGGACTTTGGCCTGGCCCGGGTTCTTCAGGATCACCCATCGGGAGCGGATCAAGCGCACTCACCGGCGATCACCGCAGCGATGACCCGGCCCGGAACGGTGCTGGGGACGGCGGCTTATATGAGCCCGGAACAGGCCACGGGAAAGCCGGTCGACAAGCGGGCGGACATCTGGGGATTTGGCTGCGTGCTTTTCGAGTGCCTCACGGGAAAGAGGGCATTTCAGGGCGAGACGATCACCGATACCTTTGTGTGATGTTAACTTCCCCTTTGGGTTCAGTTGGAGTTCAGACAACGAGATCTAGTTCCCAGTGGGCCATGATACTGGGCTCTCGAGAGTTTCTGCCGACGGAGGCAAGCCGGAGACTTTGACGAAACCCGACCCGATAGAGGAAACGCAACTGTTTAGCCGATGCTGAACAGCAGAACGCAAAGACGCAAAGGCGCAAGGACGCAAGGAGATTCCTTTCGGTTCGCGGGCATGGGCGGCCTTCGGCCGCATCCTTGGGAGAGCCGCGTGAGAAAGCGCGGGCAGCGGCTACTCAGGAGGATTGCGCTTTCTCCCGCGGCTCGCCCGAGGATGCGCCAGCGCGAAGCGCTGCGCCCACGCCTGTTGCTCAGTGTCGGTCTTTGCGTCCTTGCGCCTTTGCGTCTTTGCGTTTTGCTTCTTCATCCATTGATTTGGCTAAACAATATGGCAGCTCCGTTCGACCTGGACCGGCTTCGCCCCGCCGTATCTCGAAGCCCAGGATCTTATGCAGATTCAGGTCGATGGAAGTCATTTCACGAAGCGGTATCTTTCCCAGCCTTCGATGAATCATCTGCGATTTAATTGTGCGAATGATTCCGGTTACCATGGAAGGGAAAAGCAATCCGGCTTCTTTCCATGCAGCTAACAAGTGATCGCCAAACAACACGCGGTCGACATTGCTTGTGACAGCGGCCACAACGATCTCTTGCCGGTTTCGGTGGTAGGCAGGCGAGCTGATCACCACGGCCGGTCTGTGCTTTAGGCCGGACTCATCGGAAAACAGGAAACTGACGAGTACCATGTCTCCCCGCTTATAAGCGGTCATAGGCTGCGTCCTTGTCGTTGTTCCAGAGCGATGCGAGCACAGGATCCGCTTTTGCATTCAAGGCAACAAGTTCCTCTCCGTCGTCTCCCAGATCTTCCCGCAACCGATCCCGGACTGCATCCAGAAGGTACTGCCGGACACTCACCTCCCGCCTTGCGGCCGCCAACCGGATGCGGCGGCGTACGGCGGGGGCAACATCCAGGCTAATTCGCGGCCGTTTGGCCTCCCGCTTCATGAGTCGCGCCATTTGTGTTAACCTCCCTGTGGCCACATTGACACAGTATGGCGTTGGTGTCAATGACACCAACGCCCGAATAGCCGTCGATCACTCCAGTCCCCGATGCCACAATCCAATGTCCCAACGCCGCCAGCACCATGTTCCGGACGTAATAGAGCGTTTGCCGTATCCAGTCCCCAATTGAGATTAGCCAATATTCGGACAAGTGCCGCAGATTCACCTATCCAGGATCGGGCCGGTCGACTATAATCGCAACAATCTCGGGTCGTTCTGATTGCAGTGCGCGAAATACCAGTGCGTGGATTCCCCATGATCGGCAAAATCCTGGGCCACTATCGCCTTCTCGAAAAAATCGGCCAGGGTGGCATGGGAGAGGTGTTCCTGGCCGAGGATACATCGCTTCATCGCAAGGTCGCCCTGAAGTTCCTTCCCCCGGTGATGCAGCAGGATGCCGTCGCCCACAAACGGTTTATCCGTGAAGCTCGATCCGCGGCGGCTCTGGACCACCCCTACATCTGTCATATCAACGAAGTGGGTGAATCCGAGGGCCAGGACTTCATTGTGATGGAATACGTCGACGGCCAGTCGCTCAAAGACAGGCTGATGCATGACCTGATGCTGCCGAAGGATGCGCTGCCAATCGCCATCGAAGTGGCCGAAGCCCTGGAAGCGGCGCACGGAAAAGGGATCATCCACAGGGATATCAAACCCGCGAACATCATGCTGACCCGGACGGGCCACGCCAAGGTGATGGACTTTGGCCTGGCGAAGCAACTGGTTCCGGCCGGGGGAATGGAGAATGCGGAAGACACGATTACCACTCTGACCTTAGACGGGAGCACTGTGGGGACGCTGGCTTACATGTCTCCGGAGCAGCTGCGCGGCCAGGAGGCCGATGCCCGTAGCGACATCTGGGCCTTGGGCGTAACGCTGTATGAAATGGCCGCGGGCGCGCGACCGTTTTGCGGCCGGAATGGGTTTGAGTTGATTTCGGCGATTATTAACCAGGCCGCCCGGCCACTCCCTTCCCAGGTACCAACAGCGCTTGGGGCTGTGATCGCGCGTTGCCTCGAGAAGGAGCCCGGCAGGCGATACCAGCAGGTGGGCGAGGTGCGGGCGGCACTGGAAGCAATCCGGGCCGGGACGGCGGCTCCCCGGGGGGATGGTGGTTACAAGGTAGCGCGTCGCCGCTGGCTGGTATTGGCGGCGCCGCTGCTGGCCATACCGCTTGTTCTGGTGGGTTTGAATATCGGCGGCCTGCGGGAGCGGTGGAAGAGCGGCAAGGCGGAGGCGCGGCAGGTGTTGGTGCTGCCGTTTGAGAACCTGAGCGGGGATGCGACGCAGAATGCGTTTTGCGAGGGTTTGGTGGAGGAGGTGACGAGCCTGCTGAGCCGGGCCGAGCGGTTTGGAAACGTCGTGTGGGTGATGCCGTCGAGCGATGTCCGGAAGTACGGACTGCAGACGGTGGCGGAAGCGGGAAAGATGTTCCGCTCGAGCCTGGTGGTCAACGGGAGTGTGCAGCGGAGCCCGGACGGGTATGCAATTACTGTGAACGTATCGGAGGCAAGCGTACCGCGGCTGGTGGGTTCGCGGCGGATCGTGCTGCCGGAC